>DASZQK010000040.1:0-70632 GCA_035549695.1 Caulobacterales bacterium
ATCCAGCCGCGCACCATGGCCCCGCCCATGGCGCCGGCGCCGACCAAGGCGATGGATGGAGAATCTAGTCCGCTCACGCTTCTCCGGCTGTTTCAAACAACGCCGCCTGGGCGGCGTCTTCGGCTTTCATTCCCGTCAGAATAAGGAAATGGAACGCCGGTTGGAAGCGATCGGCGGCGTCGAGCGCGGCCGCGAGCATCGCCTGCACCTCGCCGATCGAGATTTCTTCTCGTCCAATCATAGGCATGGCGTGACGGAAAATAATTGTGCCGTCGTCCGACCAGACGTCGAAATGCCCGAGCCAGAGATTTTCGTTGATGCGCGCGGCGAGCTTGATCGCTTCGCCGCGGCGCGATTTCGGCGCCTGCAGATCGAAGCCCAGCGTGAACAACAGCGCCGGCAATTCCTCGCGATAGCTGAAATAGCCCGCCGTCTCGCCACGCGACGAGTTGAAGCTGAAATGCACGTCGCCGTCTTCGGCGCGTTCGCAGGCGAAGCGATCGTCCGCGCCGAGCACGGCCTCCACCGTGTCCATCGGATCGACCGGTTCTCCAAGTTCGTCGTCGAGCGAGAGATCCATCGTGCGCCCCCTTCGGCTCATGGCCCGCGAGCGCCCAAATGGCCCGCCGCCATGCGATCTCTTCCCCGGGCCGCGCATTGGTTCGCGCGGTCGAATCACACCCCGACCATCAAGCTATGGAGCTTCGTTGGTTACGGCAAACTTACCGGCGCTGTTGCGCACAGGCGGCTGCGTTAACGCTCACAGGACTGAGGATTTAGTCCAGCGCCCTATTTCTTCTTCAGCGCCGCTTCCAGGTCCTCGACACGGCGCGCGAGCGCATCGGCCTCGGCGCGGGCGTCCGCGGCCATTTGCTTCACCGCCTCGAATTCGTCGCGGGCCACCAGATCCATCTCGGCGACAAAACGATCCGCCTGGGCGCGCATGAAGCTTTTCGCCTCCTCGGAGACTCCCTGCGCCATTCCCATGGCCCCCGTCATCAAACGGGCCAGATCGTCGAACACGGAGCTTTGCGTTTGCATGTGGACCTCTGGTCCTGTTTAGAAAGCGCCGCGCAGGCGCGCAATGCGGCGGACCAGCCAGGGTGGGCAGACTGTGATCCTCGACGCCATTCAATTCCCCAACCTCAATCCCGCGGCGCTGACGCTGCCGGGCTTCTCCATCGGCGGCATGCACCTGGGGCCGTTCCCGCTGCGCTGGTACGCGCTGGCCTATATCGCTGGACTGCTGCTGGGCTGGCGCTGGATGGTTTACCTCATCCGCAAGGAGCGGCTGTGGAAGCCCGGCAAGGCGCCGCTCACGGTTCCGCAGGCGGACGATTTTCTGTTCTGGGCGACGCTCGGCGTGATCGTCGGCGGACGGCTCGGCTATGTCCTGTTCTATATGCTGCCCGATCCGGAGTCGCGGGCGCGCATCGCGCACGACGTCTTTACGATCGTCAGAATCTGGGACGGCGGCATGAGCTTTCACGGCGGCCTGATCGGCGTCTGCCTGGCCGCTTATTATTTCTGCCGGCAACAGAAGATCGCGCTGCTTGGCCTCGGCGATCTCGCAGCCGCGGCGACGCCGATCGGCCTCTTCTTTGGCCGCATCGCCAATTTCGTGAACGGCGAATTGTGGGGCCGGCCGACACATGCGCCTTGGGGCGTCGTCTTCTGCAATGAGCGCATCGCCGAGACGAATGGCGGCTGTCCCGCGGGCATGGAGCCACGCCATCCAAGCCAGCTCTATGAAGCGACGCTTGAAGGGCTCTTATTGTTCGCCATCATCAACACGCTGACGCTGCGCTTCGAAAGCCTGCGCAAACCCGGGCTCAACACCGGCGTTTTCCTCGTCTGCTACGGTCTCTTCCGCGCCTCGCTGGAATTCGTGCGCGAACCGGATCGTCAAATGCCGGATTTCCTGCGCGGCTATGTCACCATGGGCATGCTGCTTTCGACGCCCATGATCCTGCTCGGCCTCTGGCTCATCCGCCGCGCTTATCAACTCAAACCGGCGGCTGCGTGAGTGCGGGCGAGGATCGAGCCTGGATGGCTTTACGCCAATTGCGCACCGAAGGCATTCACGTCGTGCGTCAACACAAAATCGGGCGCTACACCGTCGATTTCGCTATTCGCAAAGCGCGTATCGCGATTGAGAGCGATGGCGGCGTGCACGATTTGCCAGGACGTCCCGACTACGACGCACAACGGCAAACGCATCTTGCGTCAATTGGCTGGCAGTTCCTGCGCTTACGAAGCGAAGAGACACACAACGCGCTTGAACTCGTGAGACGGCTCAAGGCGATCCTCCCCCCCTCCCCTCAGAGGGGAGGGGGCAGGGGGCGGGGTGAACTTCCGCACGCTCAGGACTCGGGTAACGCGAAAACATCCGACGACGGCGCTTCACCCCACCCCCTCACCCCCTCCCCTCAAGAAGAGGGGGAGTCGGAAGCGTTTCCGCCTCATCTGCAACGCCGCGCCCGCGCCAACCGAAAACTCCCATGGCGGCGCAAGACATGAGCGCGCTCAAACAAGCTCTGGTTCAACAAATCCGGCAGACGGGCCCGCTGTCCGTCGCGCAATTCATGGCGGCGTGTCTCTACGATCCGCGCCGCGGCTATTACGCGCGCGAGCCCGCCATCGCGGCCGACGGCGATTTCATCACCGCGCCGGAAAGCTCGCAGATGTTCGGCGAACTGATCGGCCTCTGGTGCGTGCACGAGTGGGACGCGCTCGGCCGGCCGCAGCCGTTTCAGCTCATAGAGCTTGGGCCCGGCAACGGCGCGCTGATCTCCGACGCCTGGCGCGCGGCGCGCATTCAGCCGGCCTTCCGCGACGCGGCGCAAATCCATCTCATCGAGGCGAGCGATGCGCTGCGAGGCCGCCAAGCCCAGGCGCTGGCGCGCTTCGACGCCAAACCGCGCTGGCACGAGCGATTCGAGACCGTGCCGGAAGCGGCGGGATTCGTCGTCGCCAACGAATTCTTCGACTGTCTGCCGATCCGCCAATTCGTGCGCAGCGAGGACGGCTGGCGCGAGCGGCTCGTCGGCCTGATCGAAGACGATCTGAGCTTCGGCCTCTTTGCGCGCGCGGCGCACGATCCCATCATCCCGCCGGCCCTGCACGATGCGCCTTTGGGGACGATCGCTGAAATCGCGCCGGGGCTGGAGGCCTGGATCGATCTCCTCGCACGCCGTCTCAAGGCGGCGCCCGGGCGCGTCCTCATTATCGACTATGCCGGCGACGGTTCCGGCGACACGCTGCAGGCCGTGCGCGGGCACGCAAAGGAAAGCCCGCTGGAGGCGCCCGGCGAAGCCGATCTTACCGCCCGCGTCGATTTCAGAGCGCTAAAGATTCTTGCGCGCGCGTCGGGGCTCGACGTGCATGGGCCGGTGGATCAGGGGATATTTCTCGCCGCGCTCGGAATCGCCCAGCGTGCGCAAGCGCTGGCCGACGCGCATCCCGAGCGCACCGAACGCATCGCACGCGAACTTCTGCGCTTGACCGACGACAGCGAGATGGGCGTGCTGTTCAAAGCGATATGTCTCTCCAGCCCCGACCTTCCCGCGCCGGCGGCCTTCTGAGGCCCGACGCGCCACCCGCCGGCTGCGCGCCGCCGCTTGTCCGCGCGGGGGTCCGGCACGCCTTCTTCGGACGCCAGGGCGGCGTCTCCGGCGGCGTCTATGCGAGCCTCAACGCCGGGCCCGGTTCGCGCGACGAGCCGCTCTGCGTGGCGGAGAACCGCCGCCGCATCCAGGCCGCGCTCGGCGCGCGCGTGCTGCTCGGCGTGCATCAGGTGCATTCGCCGCGGGCCGTGCTCGCGACCGCCCCCTGGTCCGCGGCGCCTCCACAGGCCGACGCGCTGGTGACGACGGAGCGCGGTCTTGCGTTGTCCATCCTCACCGCCGATTGCGCCCCCGTGCTGTTGGCGGACCCGCAGGCGGGCGTGATCGGCGCGGCGCACGCGGGCTGGAAGGGCGCGCTCGCGGGCGTGCTCGAAAGCACCGTCGCGCTGATGCAGACGCACGGCGCGGAGGCCAAGCGCATGGTCGCCGCGATCGGCCCCTGCATCCAGCGCCAGAGCTACGAGGTGGGACCGGAGTTCCAGGCGCGGTTCATCGAAGCGGACGCCGCCAACGCCCGGTTTTTCGCGCCGGCGCACGGCGACCGGCTCAGCTTCGACCTGCCCGCCTATTGCGCGGCCCGCCTCGCGGCGCTGGGAATTCCCGCGGTTTGGGTATCGGATGCCGACACCTATGCCGATGCGGCGCGCTGGTTCAGCCATCGCCGCAGCGTGCATGCGGGCGAAAGCGACTACGGACGCAATTGCGCGGCCATCATGCTGTCCGGCGCAAGCTAGTCCACGGGCTCGTCGCGGTCCTGCGGCGCCGGCGCTTCGACCTCGGCATCGTATTCCTCACGCGTGCTCTGCTCGGCGATCGCGTCCTCGTCGCGATCGCGCGCGAGCCACATGGCGCTCGCCACAATCAGGGCCGCGGCCAGCGCCGCCGCGCCGCCGGCGACCGCCACGAGCCAGACCAATCCTCCGAATTCGCCGTTCATCGCGGGCTCCTTCGCCAGATGAACGACAGGACGCGGCAAAATGATCCGCCCGACCTGTGGCTGAACCGACACGGGAAAATGCACATCCGGCGCCTGCCCCGCTCTAGGCGCGGGACGGCTCTGGCGCTATTGAGCGCTCCGAACGCGGATGGATCGCGGGGGCATTGAGGGTCCATGAAGCTGCTCAGCGGCAACGGCAACCGGACGCTCGCGCAGGCGATCGCCGACCACCTGGATTCGCCCCTGGCCGAGTGCGAGGTGAAGCGGTTCAAGGATAATGAGATCTTCGTCGCCATTCAGGAAAACGTGCGTGGCGAAGACGTCTTCATCATCCAATCGACCTCCTTCCCCGCCAACGACAATCTGATGGAGCTTTTGATCGGCATCGACGCGCTGCGGCGCGCGTCGGCGCGGCGGATCACGGCCGTGCTGCCCTATTTCGGCTATGCCCGGCAGGACCGGAAGGTGGGCGGGCGCACGCCCATCTCGGCGAAGCTGGTGGCCAACCTGATCGTCACCGCCGGCGCCAATCGCGTGCTCACGCTCGAATTGCACGCCGGGCAGATCCAGGGCTTTTTCGATATCCCGACGGACAATCTCTTCTCCACGCCCGTGCTCGAACGCGATTTGCGCGAGCGCTACGGCGACGTCTCCGATCTGATGATCATCTCGCCGGATGTCGGCGGCGTCGTGCGCGCGCGCGCTTTGGCCAACCGGCTCGGCGCTGACCTCGCCATCGTCGACAAGCGCCGCGAGAAGGCGGGCGTCTCCGAAGTGATGAACATTATCGGCGACGTCGCGGGGCGGCGATGCATCCTGATCGACGACATCGTCGACAGCGCGGGCACGCTCTGCAACGCGGCGGAGGCGCTGCTGGAAGCGAAAGCGGAATCGGTCGCGGCCTACGTGACGCACGGCGTCCTCTCCAACGGCGCCGCGAAGCGGGTGCAGGATTCGGTGCTGACCGAACTCGTGGTCACCGATTCGATCGATCCCGCGACGCGCAAGGGCAAAGCCGCCAAGGTGCGCGCGATCTCGGTGGCCGAACTCATGGGCGACGCCATTTGGCGCATCGCCAACGAACAAAGCGTGAGCGTCCTGTTCGAGTAGCCCGCTGGCGCAGACAAGGGGAACGACATGCGCCGAATTGTTGTGATCTGCGTGCTGGCTGCGAGCGCGGCGTTGGCGGCGGCCGCGGAAACGGCGCGCACGCCGCTGGCGGACGCCGTGGCCGCCGCGCCGCCCGCCGCCGCGCCGCCCGCCGCGCCCGGCAATCCGCCCACCGTGTTCGCTGCGAGCGAGATGCATTTCACGCCGACCGATGTCGGCGCGCGCGCGGGGCTGATGGATGAGCCCAGCCGCACGCTCGCCAATCTCGAAATCCACGTGACGACGCTGAACCCCGGCCAGCGCTCGCACGCGCCGCACCAGCACGCGAACGAAGAGATCGTCGTGCTGCACACCGGGCAGCTTGAGGTCTACGTCAACGGCGCGACCAAGGTCGTCGGCCCCGGCTCTATCCTGGTGTTTCTCTCGAACGATTGGCACGGCGTGCGCAATGTCGGCGCGGTTCCGGCCACCTACGAAGTGATCAACGTCCGTCCACGTTGATCGCGCCGCGCTCCCGGCGCATAGTGGCCTGACCACTTCAACGGGCCGCCGAAGAGCCCGCTCCGGGAGGGACTTTCATGACCGAATTCAACCGCCGCAGTTTCGCGGCTGGCGCCGGCGCGGCCGGACTCGCGCTTTCGGCGGCGACGCGCGCCAACGCGGCGGGCGCCAACGATAAGATCCGAATCGGCGTGATCGGCTGCGGCGGGCGCGGCAACTTTCTGATCGGCCAAGTGCTGCGCCACCAGCAGGAGTTCAATGTTGAGATCGCCGCCTTATGCGACGTGTGGACGCTCAATCTCAACGAAACCGACACGTCCGTGCGCCAGAAGCAGCGCCGTCATCCCGTGCTGCTGCGCCGCTACCACGATCTGCTCAACCGGCGCGACATCGACGCGGTGATCATCGCGACGCCGGATTTCGCGCATACGCCGATCCTGATCGACGCAGTGCGCGCGGGCAAAGACGTGTTCTGCGAAAAGCCGATGGCGACCGTGCTCGCCCACGCCAACGAAGCCGTCGATGTCGTGCATGCGAGCCGGCAAGTGGTCGGCATCGGCAATCAGCGCCGCAGCGACGCGCGCCACCAGACGGCGGCCGAATGGTTCAAGACCCACCCGCTCGGCAAGGTCAGCGTCATCGACGCGGCGTGGAACGACAACGGGCCGCGCTGGCGCCGCCCGTTCGACAATGTGCGCGCCGAGGACATCGATTGGGAGCAATTCCTGATGTACCTCCCGCGCGAGGAGTTCCGCCCCGAGCGCTTCCGCCGCTGGCATTTCTGGAAGGATATGACGGTCGGCACGCCGGCCTTGCTCGGCGCCCATCTCATCGATGTCGGCTGCTGGTTCATGGACGACCCGATCCCGAAATCGGCCGTCGCGCATGGCGGCGTTTATGTGTGGAAGGACGGGCGCGAGCACGCGGATACGATCAATTGCATCATCGAATATCCGAAGGAATTCTACATCAATTACACGACACGCCTCGGCAACAACCGTCCGACGCCGGAAGCCATCTTCTACGGCACGAAGGGCACGTTCGACACCCAGAGCTGGACGGCGCGCGGCGACAGCGGCGGCAGCGATTTCGGCATCGTCGAACCCGAGCATCTGACTGAGCCCTATTTCATTTCCGATCCGCGCGCGTCGCAGCGCGTGGAGAATTCGACCGTCGCAGGCGGCCAAGCCGATCCGCGCGTGCAGAACGACGATCACATGATCAATTTCCTGCAAGCGCTGCGTTCGCGCCATCAGCCGAGCGCGACGGTGGATGTGGGCTACTCGCACACCGTTGCGAGCATCATGTGCTTTGAATCTTGGAAAAGCGGCTCGCGGCAAGTGTACGACGCGGCGACGCGCACGATCCGGGCGGGCTAGGCGCCGGCACAGCCCGCCGCCTGAAATGACGGAAGTGTTTAGCGAGGAGCGCCATGAACGAGTCCGACAGACGAACAATCGTGAAAACGGTCGCCGCAGCCACGGCCCTCACCGCGGCCTCCGCCTTCCGTCCCGCCGGCGCGACGCCGGCGCCGCGGATCAGGTTCGGCGTGGTCGGCATCAGCCATCCGCACATCTATCTCATGTGCGACGCCGTCATTCGCGGCGGCGGCGAGCTCACGATGTTTCACACGACGGAGGAAAACCTCGTCGCTGAATTTCAGCGGCGCTACCCGAACGCACGCCGCGTCGCCGACGAGCGGCGCATCATCGAAGACCGGCACATCAAGCTCGTCGCCTCCTCCATCATCCCCGTGCAGCGCGCTCCGCTCGGCATACGCGTCATGCAGGCGGGCAAGGATTTCATGGCCGACAAGCCGGGGATCATTTCGCTCGACCAACTGGCGGAGGTGAAGCGCACGGCGGCGGAGACGCGGCGCATCTATTCCATCGCCTATTCCGAGCGCTTCGATACGCGCGCCAGCGTGCGAGCGGGGCAGCTGATTCAAGCGGGCGCGATAGGCGACGTGGTGCAGACGATGGGCACGGGGCCGCATCGCATCAATCCGTCCTCGCGCCCGGCCTGGTTCTGGGATCCGACGCAATACGGCGGGATCATCTGCGACATCGGCTCGCACCAGATGGATCAGTTTCTGTTCTACACGGGCTCGACGGAGGCTGACGTCGTCGCCAGCCAGGTCGGCAATTTTCACAACCAGGATCACGCGGAATTTCAGGATTTCGGCGACGCCATGCTGCGCGGAAACAAGGGCGTCGGCTATGTGCAGCTCAATTGGTTCACGCCGCAGGGACTGCCGGTTTGGGGCGACGGGCGCAACACGATCGTCGGGTCGGCGGGCTACATCGAACTCCGCAAGTACATCGACATCGCCGGGCGCCCCGGCGCCAACCACCTGTTCCTCGTCGACAATAGCGGCGTGCAATACATCGATTGCAGCGACACTGTTCTGCCCTACGGGCCGCAGCTCGTGGACGATGTGCTGAACCGCACCGAAACGGCGATGACGCAGGCGCATTGCTTCCTGGCGACGGAGCTGGCGCTCAAGGCGCAGGCGAATGCGCGGCGGATTGAGACGCAGACCTGATCTTGAATCGGCTTTTCAGGCGATTGATGGGCTGCTCAAACAGATGCCACGAAAGCATCGCGCAGGTGATCGACATGAGGCCGAACACGACGGCGCGTCCGTAATCTTTGAACGGACCCATGACGTTGAACCATTCGTCGGGCACGAACAGGCGCACCACATAGTGGTAGAGATAGAGCCCGTAGCTGATCTTGCCGAGATAAAGGATCAGCGGTCGCGAGAAGAGCCAGCCCAGCACGCCGCGATAGCCGGTGCTGCACTGATCGATGACATAAACCGAAGCGAGCGCCATCGCGCTCGGCATCAGCACGTCCTTGAGTGCGCTCGGCGTGTAGAAGAACACCGGGATCAGCGGCATCGAAAGCCAACCCCAGCGCCGCAGCACTGCAAGCGCGCCCTGCTTGTCGCCCCATTGCAGCCACGCCAGCAGCCCGCCGCCCAGCAGCGCGTCGAAATTGGCCATCGGCAAGGTGATGATGGCGAGGCCCCAATGGAATTGCAGCGCCGCCGCGCGGAACGCGACGCCCGCCAGCACGCCGATCCCCATGATCCACGGCAGCGCCCGGCGCGGCGCGGTGAGCGCCGCCAGCGGCCAGCACAGATAGAATTGCTCTTCCACCGAAAGCGACCAGAAATGCCCAGCGATGGTGTCCCAGCGCCCGCTGAGCGCGGTCCAGATGTTGGTGGTGTAGGTGAAGTGCCATAGGAAATTGCCTTCAACGCCAGCAAATCCAAGCACCAGCAGAATGAAGAGCAGCAGATAATAAGCCGGGAAAATGCGCAGCGTCCGTCGCGCATAGAACACGCCCAGCGCGTGGCGAAGCCCAGCGCCGCCGCGCGCGGCTTCTGCACGGTAGTTGAGCAAAATGCCGGTGATCAGAAAGCCGCTAATGGCGAAGAACAGCAGCACGCCGTCGATCAAGCCAAGCTTGTGGAATTGATACGGCAGGTAATGCTCGAACATCACCGAGGCGACGGCAATGGCGCGCAGCGTGTCGATCTGCGGCATGTAGCCGTCCGCGCGCGCGGACGCGCGTGCGCTCGTTGCGGCCAGATCCGGCGCATGTTCGATGGCGACCATGAGTTGCGAAGCCTCGGCCGCGAGTTTCGCACGCTTCACGCCGCGCGCGGGCGCCCTTCTCCCGCTGCGTTCGCACGCCGCGCAGCGACTAGCGCGGCGCGCGAACCGTTAAGCATGATCACCCGTTTGAGGGTTGCGGAGGCGTCCAGTCCGGGCCCGTCAGCTCGCAATTGATTTCGAACGTCACTTCGTCGCCGACGCCGAACTTTGTACCCGGCGGCGGCAACCCGCTGCTGAAGCCGAAATCGGAGCGCTTGAGCGCGCCGCGCACGGCAAAGCCGACGCGCGCATGCGGATCGAGCGACATGCCCGGATATCCGCCGTTGAACTTCACCTCGAGCGTCACCGGGTGCGTCTGCCCCCGAAAGCTGAAATCGCCGGTGACGCGCGCGGTGTCGGCGCCCGTGCGTTCCACGCGCGTGGAGCGAAACGTCATCTGAGGAAATCCGGCCGCGTTGAGAAACGACGGCCCCTTGATCTCATCGAGGAACCCGGGAGCCGGGCGATCGACCTCGAACGAAGCCGGATCGATCGTCGCGCTGACGCTGGCGTTCTCGGGATGCGCGGGATCGAGGTCCAGCGTCACGTTCCAGCGCGCGAAACGGCCCGTGAAGTTGGAGAAGCCCAGATGATCGACGCGAAAGATGAGGCTCGCATGCTCGGGATCGAGTTCATATTGACCCGCGGGCGCGTCCGTCGCCATGGGCGGCGGCAGCGCAGGCGCTTCCGCCGCTTTCTGTTGCGCCGGCTGCGAACACGCGGCCAGCGCAAGGACGGCGAGCGCGGCGCCTGCGGCCCTCATGCCTGCGCTCCCGCCGCGTACGCGCTGAGACGCTCCAGCATCTGCGACCAGCCTTCCTCCATGCCGGCCAGCATGCCCGCCGCCACCGGCCCTTCGCCTTCCGCGCTGGTCGTAACGGTGATGCGGGTCTTGCCGCCGAGGTCGTCCAGCGTCACGGTCGTGTAGCCGGCGAGCTGCTGATTGCCCTCCATATCGAAGGCGTTGTTGGTGAAAGCGAGCCGCTCGGGCCGTATAACCTCCTCAAACACGCCGCCCATGCGGAATTCCGCGCCCGGCGGCAAACCCATGGCGACGCGCATTTCTTCATCCGGACGCATGACGATGCGAAGCGCCCCGCCTTTGCGCACATCGGCCTCGCACACCGGCGTCGTGAAGCCGTGCGGCCCCCACCAGACGGCCATGCGCTTCGGCTCTGTCCACGCTTGCCACACAAGTTCGCGGGGGGCGTTGAGCGTTCGCGTCAACACGACCTCGCGGCGCTGCATCTGAATTGTCGTCATTGTTGGTCTCCCTTGGGTTTGCGAGCCTTCGCGCCGCGGCGCTTTGGCGTGGCCTCCGCCGCCTGAATGCGTGTGAGGTAATCTTCCAACCGATCGAGCCGCTCCTCCCAGAGCCGCCGATACGTCTCCAACCAGTCGTCAACGCCTTTGAGCGCTTCAGGCGCCAGCCGGCACGGCCGGCGCTGCGCATCGCGCCCGCGGGTGATGAGGCCGGCGTGTTCCAGCACCTTCAGATGCTTCGACACCGCCGGCAGCGTCATCGCGAATGGCTCGGCCAGTTCCAGCACCGTCGTCTCGCCGAGCGCGAGCCGGGCCAGAATGGCGCGGCGGGTGGGGTCGGCGAGCGCGGCGAACTTGGCGCTAAGCGGATCCATATTGTACCTGTCGGTTAAATAACTATACGGTGAAATACATGGCCGCCGCGCCCCTGTCAAGCCGTGCGGTTTTTCAAAGACTTGCCGGGACGCGGGCGCCCCCCTAGCGTCGCGGCGAGCGTCCGGTTCATCAGAGAGACGCCGTTTCGCGGGGAGGGGAGCGTGCTCGGGATCAATCTCGTCCAGCTTGCCGCGCTCGCCGGCGCCGCCCTCCTCGTCGGATGTGGCGGCGGCGGCGGAGGCGGAGGCGGTTCAGGGGGCGTCTCGTCACCTCCTCCGCCGCCTCCGCCGCCCGCCGTTGTCGGGGCTGGCCCGTTCATCCTCGTAGATCAGTTCGGATATCTGCCCGACGGCGAAAAGGTCGCCGTCATTCGCGACCCCGTCATGGGATTCGACGCCGCCGATGCGTTCGCCCCGGGCGCCGCCTACCAGGTCGTCGACGCCATGACGCACGCCGTGATCTTCACCGGCGCGCCAACGGCCTGGAATGCCGGCGCAACCGACGCTTCGTCCGGCGATCGCGTGTGGTGGTTCGACTTCAGCAGCGTGACGGCGCCCGGCGCCTACGAGATTCTCGACGTCGACCGCAACGTCCGTTCCGCGCGCTTCGAGATCGGCGACAGCGTCTATCGGCCCATCATGACGCAGGCGATGCGCATGTTTTACTACCAGCGCGCCGGGCTCGCCAAAGACGCCGCGCACGCAGGCGCGGCCTGGGCCGACGGCGCAGCCTTCATGGGCCCGCTGCAGGATACGCATGCGCGCCTCTACAGTGCGCCGGGAGACGCCGGCACGGAGCGCGACTTGCACGGCGGATGGTTCGATGCGGGCGACTACAACAAATACACGGCCTGGGGCGCGGACGACGTCGTCGCGCTGCTGCACGCCTACGCCGAACGGCCCGCGATCTGGACCGACGATTACAACATCCCCGAGTCCGGCAATGGCGCGCCCGACATCCTCGACGAGATCAAGTGGGAGATGGATTGGCTGATCCGCATGCAAAACGCCGACGGCTCGCTGCTCTCGATCGTCGGCGAAGGCTCGGCCAGCCCTCCGTCCGCGGTGACGGCGCAATCTCTCTATGGCCCCGAGACCACGAACGCGACACTGTCCGCGGCGGCGGCGTTCGCTTTGGGCGCAAAGGTCTATGCCGCGGCCGGGCCGGCGTTTTCCACCTACGCCGCCGACCTTGCCGCGCGCGCGCAAAGCGCGTGGGCGTGGGCCCAGGCGCATCCGAACGTGACATTCAAGAACAACGACGCCGCTTCCGGTTCGGCGGGGCTGGGCGCCGGACAACAAGAAACCGACGATTACGGGCGCGCCGTGAAACGCATCAGCGCGGCCGTCTATCTCTTCGCGCTGACCGGCGATGCGCCCTATCGCGACTACGTGGACGCCCACTACAACGAGACGCGGCTGATCAGCGCCAACTACGCCGCCGCGTTCGAGCAATACGCGCAGCGCATGTTGCTCTACTATGCGTCGCTGCCTGGCGCGACATCCTCGGTTGCGAACGCAATCAGGACGGCGTTCGCCGGCGCCTTCAGCGGCGCCGGCGACGGCTGGGGCGCATTGTCCGCGCAGCGCGATCCGTACCGCGCGTTCATCCCGACCTACACCTGGGGCAGCAATTCCGTGAAATCTCTGCAAGGCGAGATGTTCATCGATTTCGACCTCTACGCCCTGCCCGGCGGGCGCGCCCAGGCGCAGGTAATGAACGCCGCGGCCGGCTATGTTCATTATCTTCACGGCGTGAATCCGCTGGGAAAGGTCTATCTCTCCAACATGCGCACATTTGGCGCGGAGAATTCCGTCGATCAGTTCTTTCACACCTGGTTCAGCGACGGCAGCGCGTTGTGGGACAGCGTCGCGCAATCCACGTACGGTCCGCCGCCCGGCTATCTCGTCGGCGGCGCCAATCCGCAATACAATTGGGCGAGCGGGTGCCCGAGCCTCAACTCGATGTGCGGCAGCGCCCCGCCCTCGCCGCCGTTCGGCCAGCCGGCCCAGAAATCCTACGCCGATTTCAATACGGGCTGGCCGATCGATTCCTGGGAAGTGACCGAACCCGACGTTGGCTATCAGGCCAATTACGTGCTGCTGCTTTCGAAATTCGTGCGCTGACGGGCCTCTTGCGCGTGGCCGCGCGCAATGATACTTAAGACATTACTTAACTAATGACGACGCTCGATCTTGTCTTCCAGGCGCTCGCGGATCCGACGCGGCGCGCCGTCGTGGAGCGGCTCTCGCGCGGGCCGATGTCGGTCAGCGCGCTGGCGAAGCCTCTCGACATGTCGCTGCCGGCGGTGATGCAGCACCTGAACGTGCTGGAAGCGTCGGGCCTTGTTCGATCGGAAAAGGCGGGCCGCGTGCGCACCTGTCGGATCGAGCCGAAAGCGCTGCACCTCGTGGAGAAATGGCTCTCCGCGCGGCGCAGCCAGTGGGAAGAGCGGTTCGACCGGCTCGACGCGTATCTGAAGAAGCAGGAAGAGAAATGAGATGGCGCTGACGCTCTATTACCACCCGCTCTCATCGTTCTGTTGGAAAGCGCTGATCGCGCTTTACGAATGCCGGGCGGAGTTCACGCCGCGCCTGATCAATCTCGGCGACCCGCAGGACGCCGCGGCGTTCAAGGCGATCTGGCCCGTCCGCAAGTTTCCGGTGCTGCAGGATGGCGAAAGATTCGTGCCGGAAAGCAGCATCATCATCGAATATCTGGCGCAGCGTTATCCGGGGCCGTCAAAGCTCATTCCCGACGATCCGGACGCCGCGCTCAACGTGCGGCTGATGGACCGCGTGCTCGATCTGCACGTGCATCTGCCGATGCAGAAATTCACCGTCGACGTGCTGCGCCCGGCAGGCGCCAAAGACCCGATGGGCGTGGAGCACGCGCGGGAAACGCTGCGCACGTCCTACGCGCTGCTCAACACCCAAGTCGCGGCGTGGGCGGTCGGCGAGAGCTTCACGATGGCCGACTGCGCCGCCTTCCCCGCGCTCCACTACGCCAACATCGCCGAGCCGATTGGCGCGGAAAACACGCGTCTGCTCGCTTATGTCGAGCGGTTGAAGGCGCGTCCCAGCATCGCGCGCGTGTTCAAGGAAGCCGAGCCCTATTTTCACATGCTTCCCGTCAAACCGAAATGAAGGAGACCGCCTTGACCGAGCGTTCCGTCGCACACGGCAGCTTCACCATTGAACGCCGGCTCGGCGCGCCGCCGGCGCGCGTGTTCGCGGCATGGGCCGATCCCGAAGCCAAGGCGCAGTGGTTCGCCGCGCCGGCGGAGGCTTGCACCGAACTGGTGCGTGAAATGAATTTCCGCGTCGGCGGCCAGGACCGGCTGAGCGGCAAGTGGAAGGAAAGCGGCGTCACCTCGCACTTCCACAGCTATTACTGGGACATCATCCCCAACGAACGAATCGTCTACGCGTACGAGATGCACCTGGACGAGCGGAAGATTTCGGTCTCGCTCGCCACCATCGAGTTCAGGGCCTCAGGCGGCGGCACGCTGATGACGCTGACCGAACACGGCGCCTTCCTCGACGGCTATGACGACAATCACGGACGGGAGCATGGCACCAGGCTGCTGGTCGGGAACATGGCGAAGTTCGTGGACGGCGAGGGGGACGATCCCGAAGGATGGCGCAAGATCCACGGGCCCAAAGCGACTTGACCCATGCCCCCTGCGGGCAGGTCCGCCGCCCCCGGAAGGCCCTGCACGGCCTTGCCCTTCGGGCCCCGTTCGGCTATTAGCCCCGCCTTCCATTTCCAACCATTCCGGTTGCATTCGAAAGGGCGCCCCCATGGCGGGCATCGTACTGACCGTTGAAAAGCGCGAGAAGACCGGCACGGGCGGGGCCCGTGCGACGCGCAACGCCGGCCTCATTCCGGGCGTGCTCTATGGCGGCCCGCGCGGTTCGGTGCCGATCGAGCTCAAGTCCAAGGAAGTCGAGATGGCGCTCCGTTCGGGGAAGTTCATCTCGCACCTGATCGAGATCGACCATAAGGGCGAAAAGCAGCCCGTCATCCCGCGCGCCATTCAATACCATCCGGTGACGGACCAGCCGGTGCATGTGGATTTCTACCGCGTGGAGGAAGGCGCCGAGATCGATGTCGACGTCGTCGTTCACTTCAAGAATCACGAGCTTTCGCCCGGACTGAAGCGCGGCGGCGCGCTCAACGTTGTCGCGCATACGCTGCGTCTGCGGGTGCCCGCCGGCAAGATCCCGGAGGAGATCGTGGTCGATCTCACCGGCCTGGAAATCGGCGGCGTCGTGCACTTGTCGAACATCCAGCTGCCGGACGGCGCGACCCCGCTCATCCGCGACCGCGATTTCACCATCGCCTCGATCGCCGGCCGCATCGCCGAAGAAGAAGCCCCGGCCGCCGCAGCGGCGCCCGCCGAGGGCGCGGCCCCGACGCCTGCCGCCGACGCCGGCAAGAAGGAAGGCTAATCTGGAGCGCCGGCGTCCTCGCCGGCTCTTTCCTGCGCTTCCGTTGCCGGCGAGGACGCCGGCGGTCCATATTGGCGCATGCTTCTCATCGTCGGCCTCGGCAATCCCGGCGCGAAATACGCGAAGAACCGGCACAATATCGGCTTTATGGCCGTGGATGCGCTGGCGCGCGCTTATGGCTTCGGACCATGGCGCAAGAAGTTCCAGGGCGAGATCGCCGAAGGCCAGATCGACAGCGTCAAAGCGCTTCTCCTGAAGCCGCAAACCTTCATGAACGAAAGCGGGCGTGCGGTCGCCGAGGCGGCCCTCTTTCACAAGCTCGCGCCCACGGACGTCGTTGTTTTCTACGATGAGATCGACCTTGCGCCCGGGCGGTTCCGCATGAAGCGCGGCGGCGGCGCGGCGGGCCATAACGGCATCCGCTCCATCGCCGCCTCCGCCATCGGCGCCGACTTCCGCCGCGCGCGGCTGGGCGTCGGGCACCCCGGCCACGCCGATCTGGTGCACGGCTATGTGCTCTCCGACTTTCACAAGGCGGACGCGGACTGGCTCGAGAAGCTGCTGGACGCCGCCGTGCGCGCGGCGCCGCTGCTGGTCAAAGGCGAGGACGACAAGTATCAGGCCGAGGTCATGCGTCTTGCCCCGGCCGAGAAAGCCGATCCGCGCGGCAAGACGGCGCCGGGGGACGCGTAATGTTCGGCTTACCGCTGCAATCGCTGATCGTGGCGTATCTGCCGTCGATCGTCTGCGCCATCCACGTCGTGCGCACCAACCAGCCGCAATATTGGCTGTGGCTGCTCATCATCGCGCCGGGGCTGGGGCCCCTCGTCTATTTCTTCGCGGTATGGCTGCCGGAGCTTATGGGTGGGCGGGCCGCTCGCAATCTGGGCAAGGCCACCGTGCAGGCGCTCGATCCCGAGCGCGACTACCGCATGGCGCTGAAGGCGCTCGAAGACACCGAGACCGTCGGCAACCGCATGCGGGTGGCGCAGGCCGCCGCCGCGCTGGGCCGTTGGAAGGAAGCGGAAGCGCAATGGGCCATCTGCGCCGGCGGACACTGGGCGGAGGACCCCGCCGTGCTGATGGGGCATGCGGAGAGCTTGCTTGAGCTGGGCCGCTACGAGGACGCGCTGAAACGATTGGAGCAATTGAAAGCGCTGGGCCGCGAGGGGCAGACGCCGCAGGTCACGCTCGCATTCGCGCGCGCCTATGAGGGTCTCGGACGCAACGCGGAAGCGGACGCGAGCTATCGCGGTTCGGTGGACCGCGTGCCTGGGCTTGAGGCTGGCGGGCGCTATGTGGCGTTCCTGGCCAAGGTTGGCCGCAAGGCTGACGCGCAACTCGGCCTGGAAGAGCTCGACCGCCGCCTCTCCAAGATCGCCCCGCCGCTGCGCCCGGAAGCGCGGGTATGGCGTGACCTGGCGGCGCGGGCGGTGGCGTCGTCTTGACACGGATACACGGATACACGATATCCGTGTAAATGGCCAATGTGACGGTAACCCTGGAGGACACGCTGCTTGAGCGCGCCCGCCGCGAGGCGGACCGGGCGGGCAAGAGCTTGTCGCGCTACCTCGCAGACCTGATCGCCGCCGAAGACGCGCGGCTTAAGGCCGAGCGGGTGGCCGCGATGGACGCCTTCCTGGCTCTTTCGGAGTACGTGCCCCTTGACCGCCCCGACTGGACCTTCGACCGCGATGAAATCTACGACCGTCCTTATCCTGGTGGACAGCAACGTCATTCTCTACAGCCTGGACAGAGTGGCGACCGAAAAAAGGACGCGTTGCGCGGCTTGGCTGAGCGCTCTGACTCAGGCGAATTCGATGACGGTCAGCCCGCAGGTCTGCAACGAAACACGAAGCGCGGCCGAAAGAAAACTTAAGCTGCCGAAGGAGAAGGCGCAGGCCGCGGCTCTTGCGTTACTGCCCTGGTGCACAGCGCCGCTCGGGCCTGAGGAGGTCCGGGCGGCGGTCGCCATTGAAACACGCTGGCGAACGTCGTGGTGGGATGCGGTGCTGCTGGCATCGGCTGTCGCCGCCCGTTGCACGCATTTTCTAAGTGAGGACAAACAGTCGGCGCCTGTCATAGAAGGCGTGCAGATCATTGATCCGTTCGTAGTTGCGCCGGAAGACGTGCTGGAACGCGCCTAACCGAAAGATAGAATCATGGGTTTCAAGTGCGGCATTGTGGGGCTGCCGAATGTCGGCAAGTCGACGCTGTTCAATGCGTTGACGAAGACGGCGGCCGCGCAGGCGGCGAATTATCCGTTCTGCACCATCGAGCCCAATGTCGGCGAGGTGGCGATGCCGGAGCCGCGCCTCGCCAAGCTGGCGGAGATCGCCAAGTCGAAAGAGATCATTCCGACGCGGATGAATTTCGTCGACATCGCCGGGCTCGTTCGGGGCGCCTCCAAGGGCGAAGGGCTGGGCAATCAGTTCCTCGCCAACATCCGCGAATGCGACGCCATTGCCTACGTGCTGCGCTGCTTCGAGAATGACGACATCACCCATGTCGAAGGCCGCATCGACCCGATCGCGGATCTGGAAACCGTGGAGACCGAGCTGATGCTCGCTGATCTCGAAAGCCTGGAGAAGCGGGTCAGCAATCTCGAAAAGAAAGCCAAGGGCGGCGACAAAGAATCGAAGGCGACGCTCGACATGGTGCTGCGCGCCAAGGCGCTCTTGGAAGACGGCAAGCCCGCGCGGTTCGTGAAACGCACGGCGGAAGAAGAGAAGACCTTCCACATGCTGCAGCTCTTGACGGCGCTGCCCGTGCTCTATGTCTGCAATGTCGAGGAGGCCGACGCCGTCGCCGGCAACGCGCACACCGCGCGCGTGGCGGAGCGCGCTGGGACGGAGAATGCAGCCGTCGTCATCATCTGCGCGCAGCTCGAAGCCGAGATCGCAGCGCTGACGGACGAAGAGCAAGCCGAGTTTCTGGAAACCGCCGGCTTGCAGGAGCCAGGCCTCACCAAGCTCATTCATGCCGGCTACGATCTGCTCGGCTTGCAGACCTATTTCACCGCCGGTCCCAAGGAAGCGCGCGCCTGGACCATCCACAAAGGCGATACCGCGCCGCAAGCGGCGGGCGTCATCCACACCGATTTCGAGAAAGGCTTCATCCGCGCCGAGGTCATCGCCTACTCCGACTACATCGGGTATGGCGGCGAGCAAGGCGCCAAGGAAGCCGGCAAGATGCGCCTGGAAGGCAAGGACTATGTCGTCCGCGACGGCGACGTGATGCATTTCCGCTTCAACGCGTAGCGCGCGTCAGTGCGCGGCGCTCCAGGGGCGGCGCGGCGCGCGGCGGAAATAGATCGTGCTTTTCGAATAGTCGATTGCCATGGCGTCGGAAGACGCGATCACATCCATGCCGACGAGCACGGTGGGCTGATCGGACAGGCCCCAGAGATCGAAGATGTGGAATTGGCCGACATAGGCCATCACGTTGGACACGGAGGCGCTGGCGCCGAGATAGATGCGCGGCGTCCAGACGGCGTCGTCGAGCACAATGGGCCGTCCCGCCGTGAACGCGCGGTCGCCGCGATAATTAATGACGCGCGCGCGCACGCGGCCCATGGCCTCGCGGAACGCGGGGTTGCACAGCGAAACGTCGGAGCCGGTGTCGATCAGCACGTTGACGCCGACGCCTTGGATGCGCCCGCGCGCGACCATCATCGAACTGAAGCGCAGCTCGCCCTCGACCCGATGCCAATTGGGCAAGGCGGGCGCCGTCGCCGCGTCGAGCACCTCGACGCAATGGGTTTTGAAATCCATGAGCAAGCGCCTGCCGCTCATGCTGTCGAAGCCGAGCATGCCCTGCTCGCCGGCGAGCATCGGCCCGTCGATCAGCGGCAATTCCGCGTTGGCGAGGTTCACGACGCCGAAACGCAGCGAACGCACCCGCGCCAGAGGCGCGACGCGGATATCGGTGACCGAATGCACCTGCCCGACGCCGAACGGCGTGATGCCGAGGCGGCGCGCCAGTTCGGTGGAGAGGACGGAGCGGTTCGCGCCGGTGTCGACGACGAAACGGAACGGCCCCTGGTCGTTGACGAACACGGAGGCGACGGCGCGCCCCGCGGCGTCATGATGCCCGTCCTGGGTCTCGGTGAGACAATCGGCGCGCGCGGGGACGGCGATCAGCGCCGCCGCCAACGCGCCGAACGCCAAGAGCCCCGCCAATTTCATCGCCGACCCTTTCAGAACATCCCGACGGGCGTGCCTCTGACCACTTTGAAATGCACGGTGGCGCGCTCGTAATCGATGGCGACCTCGCGCGCCTGGGTCAGCACATCCATGCCGATCAGCAGCGTCGGCTCATGCTCGAAGCCCCAGAGCGAGAAGACATGGAAATCGCCCACGAACGCCGTGATGTGATTGATGGCGAGATCGTTGCCGAGCAGCATTTGCGGCAGCACGACGATCTGATCGAGCACAACCGGACGGCCCGCGGTGAAGGCGCGGCCGGAGACGATGCTGTCATGGCTCGCCTGCACCGGCGCCAACGCCGTGCGCAGCGCGATATTGCCCAATGAAGCATCCGAGCCCGTATCGATCAGCACGTTGACGGAGACGCCGCGAATGTGCGCGCGCAGCGCGACGAGATGGCCGAATTTGAGTTCGCCCTGCACCGTCACCCAGCCGCTGCGCAGGCGCCGCGCGCCTTGCGAAGGTATGATCTCGATGCAGTGATGGGCGAAATCGAGACGCAGGCGTCGGCCCGACATGCCGTCGACGCCGAGAATGCCGGCTTCGCCGGCAAGCACGTGCGAAGCTTGCAGCACCGGCATCTGCCCGCTCGACAAAGGCAGGCGTCCGTAGGCGATCTCATCGACCTGCACCAGCGGCGCCGGCGTCACGCCGTCGATCGAATGCACGTTGCCCATGCCGTCCTGCACGAGCCCGAGGCGCGTGGACAGAGCGCCAGATAAGACGGAGCGGTTGGCGCCGGTGTCGACGATAAAACGAAACGGACCCTGGCCGTTGACCATCACCGGCGCCACGACGCGGCCCAGCCGATCGTAGCGCGTATCGCCGATCGCCCATTGCGGACTGGTGGATTCTTGGCGGGGTTCGGCTGCTCCCGCCGGCGCCGAAAGACATTCGGCCCGCGCGCCCGCACCCGCGAGCCAGCACAGCGCGACCAGCGCGCCGACGAGAATCCGCCCTAACGTTTCCATCCTTGGAAACGAGGATGCCGGTTAATTTTTGCCGCGCCAGTGGCCAATGTTGCTGAAGCTGCTCACTTCTTCGCGAGCGGTTTCAGCCGTCCGCGGTCCAGCGAAGCCACGCCAATTGCAGCGGATCCAGCCGCACCTGCAATTCGGCGCGCGCGAAATCGATGGCGAATCCCTTGGTCTGGCCCAAGGCGTCCATGCCGAGAAACAGCGCCGGCAACGCCTTGCCGTCCTCGCCGCGAAGCACGGGCAATTCGCCGGGCTGCGCGAGCAGGCGATTGATCATGAGCGGGCCAAGCTTGATTTCCCGCAGCAGCGCCGCCTGCGACGTCGCGGCCGCGCCGTTGGCGCCGACCAACGCGAAGCGTTGAGGCGCTGTCGTCGCCACGCCCTGCGCCAGCAGCGGCGCATTGGCGATGGTGGCTTGCGTGCCGGTGTCGATCACCGCGCGCGCGGCGAATCCGCCGATGTCGATGGGAATCTCCAGCAGGTGTCCGAAGCGCAGCCGCCCCGGCACGATTTCGTAGCCTCTTGGCGCGGCGTCGCCGCCGGATTCGATTTCAAAATCTCCGCGCTCAAGATCGATGACCAACCGCTTTCCCGCCAGGCCATCCATGCCGAGCGCGCCCTGCGCGGCGCCGAACGGACCCATCGTGCGATCGTTCGCGATCACCATGGCCGTCACGCCGCGCACTTGCAGAGCGCCAGCGTCGATATGATCGAGCCGCGTCATGCCGGCGCTCGCTGATCCGCCGACGCCGACAATGCGCTGGCCGCCGTTTGAGATCGCCAGCCCTAGTTCGTTTGCGAGTTCGGGCGTGATGACGGTGCGGTTCGAACCGGTGTCGAGCACAAACAGATACGGGCCGCGCCCATTGATCCGCACGGGCACGACCAGACATCCCGCGGCGTCGCGCGAAAATTCCGTTCGGGCGCTGGCCTGGGACGGAAAGGCGGCGGAGACGGCGAGGCCGGCTATGAATTGCAATGCCTGACGTCGTGCGGGCCGCATCGTGTTTGATCCCGCCTCCCCACGTCAGTACGCGGCGTCGGCGGGCGCGCGCGCCAGCGGGGCTCGACGGGACTTTAAGATCGTGCGACGGAGTCCGAGCCATGACCGACCTAACGCCGGAAAACATCGACAGCCGACACGACGGTTTTGCGTTGAGCGCGGTGCGCGCACGCGCGCGCGGGCAGGCGCGCGGCGGCGTCGTCGTGATTCAAGAGATCTTCGGTGTGACGCCGCACATCCGCGAGATGTGCGGCGTGTTCGCCGATGCGGGGTACGAGGCGCTCGCCCCCGGCATGTTCGACCGGATCGAATCCGGATTTCTTGCCGAACCGAACCCCGAGGGCTTCGCCAGAGGGTTGGCGGCGGTGAACGCTTCGCCGTGGAATCAGGTCGCCGGCGACCTGCAGGCGGCGATCGACGCGTTGCCCAAGCCCTGCTTCGTGACCGGCTTTTGCTGGGGCGGAACGGCGGCTTGGATCGCCGCCGCCCGATGCGCGGGTCTGAGCGGCGCGTCCTGCTTCTACGGGCGCCTGATCGCCGAGCACCTTGACCAAAGGCCTAGGGTTCCGGTGATGCTTCACTATGGCGCGCGCGACGCGAACATCCCCGAAGAGAACCGGGCCAAGGTCGCCGCTGCCGTTCCCGAGGCGCCGCTCTATATCTACGACGCCGGCCACGGCTTCTGCCGCCGCGGCGGACACGACTACGATGAAGCCGCGACGGCGCTCGCCCTTGCGCGCACGCTTGATGGGTTCGTTCGCTGGGGCGAACAGGAGGAACAACGATGAGCATCGATCACATTTCGATCGGGGTCTCCAACATGGCGCGCTCGAAGCGCTTTTACGACGCGGCGCTCGCGCCGCTCGAGATGAGCGCGGTGATGCCGGTCGAGATCAACGGACGTCTCGTCGGCGTCGGCTATGGCGGTGCGGACGGCAAGCCAACCTTCTGGATCCAGTTCCCGATCAACGGCCAGCCGGCGAGCTACGGCAACGGCGTGCACGTGGCGTTCGCCGCATCCACCCGCGCCGCCGTCGACGCATTCTTCCTGGCGGCGCTGGAACAAGGCGGCATTGAGGACGGGCGCCCCGGCCTCCGGACCGAATACCACCCCGATTATTACGGCGCGTTCGTGCGCGATCCCGACGGCAACAAGATCGAGGCCTGCCGGCATCAGCACGAAGGATGACGGCCGCCGAGCAGGCCGGGCGCAAGAGCTTGCCGGCCATGGCGCCCCCTGTTAGCACCCCCTGCTCATGCCGCCGACCTCCCCCCTGATGAACGTGATGATCGCCGCCGCGCGCAAGGCGGCGCGCCCGCTCGCGCGCGATTTCGGCGAAGTGGAGAACCTGCAGGTGTCCCGCAAGGGTCCGGCGGATTTCGTCTCGTCCGCCGATCTGAAAGCCGAGAAGACGCTGTTCGAGGAATTGAGCAAGGGACGCCCGGGTTACGGATTCCTGATGGAAGAGCGCGGCCAGGTCGAAGGCACGGACAAGACGCATCGCTGGATTGTCGACCCCCTCGACGGCACGCTGAATTTTCTGCACGGCGTTCCGCATTGGGCTGTCTCGATCGCGCTCGAGCGTGAAGGCGCGTTGGTCGCCGGCGTGGTTTACAATGTCGCGCGCGACGAATTGTTCTGGGCTGAAAAGGGCCAGGGCGCCTATCTCAACGACAGGCGCCTGCGCGTGGCGGCGCGCGGCGATTTGAAGGAAAGCGTGATCGCCACGGGCATGCCGTTCCTCGGCAAGGAAGGCCACGACGTCTTCTTGAAGGAGGCGGAGCGCGTGATGGCGGCCACCGCCGGCATCCGCCGCTTCGGATCGGCCGCGCTTGATCTCGCTTATGTCGCGGCGGGGCGTTTCGACGGATTCTGGGAGCGCAGGCTGGCGCCGTGGGATATCGCCGCGGGCGCGATCATCGTTCGCGAGGCAGGCGGCTTCGCCAAGGAAATCGACGGCGGCGATTTCATGCAGACCGGCGCGATCGTCGCCGCCAACGAGCGCCTGCTGCCGCTGCTCGCAAAGACCGTTCGTGGCGCCTAAGCCGGCTTTCCGCTCGCCCGCCCGGGCAGCAAGATGACGGCGCGGCGCGTCTCGGTCTGGGAGCTTGCCGCGTTCGCGCTGCCCGCGGCGCCGTTGCTGGCGCTGACGTTGCCGACGGTGATTTTCCTGCCGCCGTATTACGCCACGCACCTGGGCCTGCCTTTGTGGGCCGTGTCGGCGATCTTCGTCGGCGCGCGCGTGTTCGACATCGTCATCGATCCCGGGCTTGGCGCGATGCAGGATCAGACGAAGACGCGTTGGGGCCGCCGGCGGGTCTGGATTGTGGGCACGACGCCTTTCCTGATGGGGGCGATCTGGTGGGTCTTCATCGGCCTCGCGCCGGGCGCGGGCATCGCCACCGCGGGCGCTGCAACGTTCGCGCTCTACTTCTTCTTCGCCGTGATGTTCGTCGCGCATCTCGGCTGGGCGGGGGAAATCATCCCGACCTATCACGGGCGCACGCACGCGCTCGGCGCAGTGCAGGTGGCGAGCCTTGCGGGGCAAGTGCTGATGCTGGTGATCGGCGCGGTGGTCGCGCAGGGTCAGCACGGCAATGACGCGCGCGCGGTCGCGGCGATGGGCTGGACGCTGTTCGCCATGTTGCCGATCACGGTTGCGATCGCCGTGTTCGGGGCGCGCGAAACGCCGACCCCGCCGCAGCCCAACATGAAGCTCGGAGACGCGCTGCGGACGCTGGCGGCGAACGAGATGGCGCGGCGCGTGCTTTTGCCGGATTTGCTGCTGGGCGTCGCGCAGGGCGTCTCCGGCGGGCTTTTCCTGTTTTATTTTCAATACGTGCTGGGCTTTGCGCGCGAGTCGCAGGCGTTGGTGGCGATTTATTTCATCGCCGGCTTCATCGGCGTGCCGATCTGGTGGCTTGTGGCGCGCCGCTTCGGCAAGGACCGTGCGCTACAGGCCTCGCTGCTCTATTCCGCGCTCACGATGCTGCCGCTTCTCGTGCTGCAGCATGGCGGGTTCGCCATCGCGGCCGGTCTCATGATCATCGCCGGGCTGGCGCAGGGCGGCAACATCCTGCTGACGCGCGCGCTGATGGCGGACGTCGTCGACGAGGACGAACTGCAAACCAATATGCGGCGGTCGGGACTGTATTTCGGGCTCCTCCAGATGACGTCCAAAACCGGGCTGGCGGCGGGGCCGCTTTGCCTCGTCGTGCTGCAGCTGTTCGGGTTCGAGGCGGGGCTCGGCCCGCGCAACAGCGAGACTGCGCTGGCGGCGCTGAGCGTGCTGTTCATCGGCGTGCCGATCTTGTTGTTCGTGCTCGCGGCGATCAGCTTGCGGAAGTATCCGCTCGATGAAGCGCGTCAGGCCGCGCTCGCCGCCGCCATCTCCGCGCGCCACGCCCAGAACAGCGAGAACACGTAAGGGCCGTTGACAAGATAGCGCCGCCACAAGCGGCGCGGCTCGTGCACGAGGCGGTGCAGCCACTCAAGACCCATGGCGCGCATGCGCGCCGGCGCGCGCTGCGCCCTGCCGGTGATGAACTCAAGCGAGGCGCCCGCGCAGATGCCGACGCCCGAGGCGCCCGGTTGCAGCGAGATGGCGTAGGCGATCATTTCCTGCTGCGGCGCGCCCACGCAGATGAACGTGAAGCGCGCGCGCTGGCGCGCGGCGAAGGCCGCGGCGTCGACGATGGCGTCGGGCTTGCCCTTGAGGCGCATCGGCGGCTGATGCCAGCGGACGTCGGTGAGGCGGTAGCGCCGGATCAGCTCTTCGATCATGCCGGCGTCGCCGCCAATGATGGCGATGGGCTCATGCCGGTCGATGACGCGGTCGAACAACGCATCCACCAGATCGGAACCCGGCGTCGCCGCCAGCTTTACGCCCGCGCGCGCCGCCAACGCCTCCAGCACGCGGCTGTCGTTCAACGTCAGCCAGGCGCGCTCGTAGAGCTCGCGGCGCGAAGGCTCGCGCGCGAGGCCGACCACGTGATCGACGTTCGGCGTGGTGACATAGGCGAACGCCGTATCGAGCGAGGCGCGTGCGGCGATAGCGTCGAGCGCCGCATCGAAATCGAGCGCGTCGAAGCGGAGGTTGAGAAAGTCGGTCCCGGTGCGGACGCCAGCGTCGAAGGCCATCGCGAGTAACCCAAACGGGCGTTAACCGCCCCTGCGCAGCGCGCGATGCAGGAACCGGGCCGGATGCACGGCATCCAATGTTTTCAAGCTCAGGGGGAGCGGCTCGCCGCACATCTCGGCGGCGATGCGCTCGCCCAGCAGCGGCGCCAGGGTTAATCCGCGCGCGCCCAATCCGCCGAGGACGTAGAGACCGCCATGCGCCGGGGCTGGGGCGGTGAGATCGGGCGGGCGACCTTGCGCGAGGCCGGCGAAACGCATCAGCCAATCCTCCGCGCGCGGCAGCAGACCGGCGATGGGCATGAAGTCCTTGGGCGTCGCCCGCAACGCCGCTCGCGAGCGCAGCGTCCCGGTGCGCAGGCGCGCGGCGATGTCCGGCGCCAGCAGCGTGAGCGCGGCGAGATTGCGCGCGCGGGCCGTTCCATCCTCCGGCGTCTGCACGGGATCGAACGTGGCGCCGAACAGAACGCCGTCCTCGAACGGCGCGGCGTAGGAACCGCGCAGCTGCGCGTGCTCGGGCCGCGCTCCTTGCAAGGCGGCCCACTCGATCTGGCCGCGCGAGAGATTGATGGGCAAGAAGCGCGCCGGCGCGAATCGCGTCAGCGCGGCGCCGCAGGCGAGCACGACGGCGTCGGCGCGCAGCCAGGCGCGCAGGTCGGGGGCGCGCAGCACCCATCCCTCGCCGGCGCGCTCCAGCGCGGCGATCTCGGCGCCGCACATCAGTTCGGCGTTCGACAGCCATGCTCGGATCGCTTCACGCGGCCGCGCCACGCCGGCGCGAACATGCAGCGCGCCGCCGTCAACGGCGCGGCGCCAGTCTTCCGGCAGCGGCGGATCGGCCAGCATGTCGGCGAGGACGTGAAGATGACGCGGATCGGCGCACTCGAGAACGCCGCAGGCGTCGAACGCGCCGAGATCGGCGTACGCCGCCACGGCGTCGAGAAACGCGGCGAGAAACAGCTCGCGCGCCGGGCCATCTCCGCGATCGAGACGCGGCATCACAAGCCCGCCGGGATTGCCGCTCGCGCCCGCGGCGCATTCGGGCGCTTCGTCAAGCACGACCGTTTCCACCCCCCGTCGCGCCAATGCGCGGGCGCAGGCCGCGCCGGCAATGCCCGCGCCGACGATGGCGACGCGCTTGGGATGCGCCGGCGCATAGGGGTAGAGCGTGGCCGGCGCGGGGCCGGCGGCAATCCATGTCGCTTCCAGGCGCTCGCGCTTTTCGGCGAAGCCGGCCTTTTTCTCGACCCTGAACCCCACGGCTTCGAGCCCCCGGCGCACGCGGCCCGCGACCGAGAATGTCGCCGCGCGCGCCCCGGGCGCGGAGAGACGCGCCATCTCGGCGAACACCGCAGCGCTCCACATGTCCGCATTGCGCGCCGGAGCGAAACCGTCGAGGAACCACGCGTCGAACGCGGCGCGCATGCCGGCGAGCACGCGAGCGGCGTCGCCTACGAACAAGGTGAGCGCGAACCCGTCGTCCTCGAACCAGAGGCGCTGTGGCGCGTAAGCCCGCACTGGCCAGCGCGCCAGCAGCCGTTCGGCGAGTTTGCTGATTTCGGGAAAGGCCCAAAGCGCCCGTTCGGCGTCGGCGCGCGCCAGCGGGAACGCCTCGACCGAACAGAAATGCAGGACCGCGCCTGGCGGGCGGGTCGCGCGCCACGCGCGCCACGTCGCCAGAGCGTTCAATCCCGTACCGAATCCCAATTCGCATACCGCGAAGCGCGCGCGCTCCCGCCAAGCTTGCGGCAGTCCGCATCCATCGAGAAAGACCGCCTCGCTCTCGGCAAGTCCGCCGCGCGCGGAAAAATAGATGTCATCGAATGCGCGCGCGCGCGGGGCGCCCGCATCGCTCCAGTCGAGTTCAGGCTGTGGCGGCAGGCGGCTCACACCGGACACATAGCGCAAAAACAAACGAGCCGCCCTTGCGAGCGGCCCGTTCAATTCCGTTGAAGCGGAAACGCGATTACGGCGTGGTCGTCGTAGCCGTGGTCGTCGCGGCGCCGGTATCGGTCGTGGTGGCCATCGACGTGTCCGTCGTGGTCGCCATGGACGTATCCGTGGTGGTCGCTTCAGTCGTCGTCGTTTCCGCCGGCGTGGTGGCGGTGTCGCACGCGGCGACGCCGAAGGCGAGAACCGCAGCGGCTGCCGCCGCGATGCCCAGTTTGAGCTTCGTCATAGGTAATACCCCTCGTCCCAGCGTCGAGTGCTGCTCAACGCGTGGCGTCACTTAGCCGGGGAGCAAATGCACTGGCAAGCAATCGGGGCCAGCCGAAATACGAACGCGCCGCGACAATTGCGCATAGCTCCCGCTCGGGAAATGGACGCGGCGCCTCAATAACAAACGGGCCGCCCTTGCGGGCGGCCCGTTCAATTCCGTTTGAAGCGGAAACGCGATTACGGCGTGGTCGTCGTAGCCGTGGTCGTCGCGGTGCCGGTATCGGTCGTGGTGGCCATCGACGTGTCCGTCGTGGTCGCCATGGACGTATCCGTGGTGGTCGCTTCAGTCGTCGTCGTTTCCGTCGACGTTTGGCCGCAGGCCGCGACGCCGAAGGCGAGAACGGCAGCGGCTGCCGCCGCGATGCCCAGTTTGAGCTTCGTCATAGGTAATACCCCTCGTCCCAGCGTCGAGTGCTGCTCAACGCGTCGGGTGACATAGCCAAGGATTAACCAGGCTGGCAAGCCGACACGGGCGGGCCACGGTATGCGTTATTGCATATCTCGCGAGCACGACCGGGTAAGGGAACCCGGGAATCCGGGGTCTCAGCCCTCCGCAGCCTTGGCCAGAGCCTCCTCCAGCTGGGTGAAGCTGGGCTGAAGCGTGGACGGGACTGAGCCGCGGCCGATTTCAACCGACACCTGAGCCGCATTGCCATGCAAGTGCGCAACCAGGACGTCGCGGATGATCTTATAGAATTGGCTATCCTGCTCCATCACGCCCTCAAGGCGCTGCCCCAGGGGTCCGACGATGCCGTAAGCCAGCAGCACGCCCAGGAAGGTGCCGACCAGGGCCTTGCCGATCAGCAGGCCCAGCACCTCCGGCGGCTCGTTGATCGAGCCCATGGTCTTGATGACCCCGAGCACCGCCGCGACGATGCCGAGTGCGGGCAGGCCGTCGGCCATTTTGGTGATGGCGGTCGCCGGCGCCAGCGTCTCGTGATGGTGCTTCTCAAGCTGCTTTTCCATCGCGTCCTCGACCTGGTGCGGATCGTCGAGGTTCATGGTCATCATCCGGAGGGTGTCGCAGATGAACGGCGTGACGTGATGATCCTTGAGGATTTTCGGGTATTTCTGGAAGATCGTGCTTTCCTCGGGCTTTTCGATGTGGGCTTCGAGCGCCACCACGCCCTTGGTCTTCATCAGCTTGGTGAGTTGGAAGAGCAGCGCCAGCAGGTCCTCATAATCCTGCTTTTTCCATTTCGGACCCGAGAGGATCGAACCGAAGCCGCCGGCGATCCCTTTGAGCACGGACATATCCTGGCCGATGATCAGCGCACCCACGGCCGAACCGAAAATCATCAGGAATTCCATCGGCGCGGCTTCGGCCAGCACTTCGAAGCTGCCGCCCTCGGCCAGGAAGATGCCGAAGATGGCGCCCAGCACCACGACAAGGCCAATGATCGGAAACATGGACGCCCAGATGAAATCCGCAGAAATCCCCGTGCGTTATGGGGCGCTTGTGCTTAACGCGCCGTTGCGCATGCGAGCTAAGCGCCGCACTTAAGGTTGCCGCGTGATTCGAGCCGCATGGACACCCAGCCCGCCTCCCAGCAGACCGCCCCGGGCCCGCCGTTGCGGCGCGCGCGTTTTCACCTTCTCTTCATCTGCCTCTTGGTCATCGGCGCGGGCAATTCGATGCTGTCGGCGCTTTTGCCGCCGCTGGTGCGGCGCCTGCACCTGCCGGATTCGAGCATCGGCTGGATTTTTTCCCTCTCTGCCGTGCTTTGGGTTCTCACCAGCCCGATCTGGGGCCGCCTATCCGACCGCACCGGCCGCAAGCCGATCATCGCCGCCGGCCTCTTCGCCTATTGCCTCTCCATGGGTTCGTTCGCGCTGGTGGTGACGGCGGGGCTGGGCGGGTGGCTCGGCGGCGGCGTGCTGTTCCTCGGCTTGATCCTGACCCGGGCGATTTTCGGAGCCTTCGGATCCGCTTCCAGCCCCGCCGCGCAAGCCTACGTCGCCGACCGCACGCATCTAAGCCAGCGCACCGAGGAGCTTGCCGCGCTGTCCTCGGCGTTCGCGCTGGGCCAGGTGCTGGGCCCGGGGCTCTGCGCCTTGCTGGCGGCGCAGGTCGGGCTCGTCGCGCCCTTGGTGGGGACATCGCTGTGCGCCGGCGCGGCCGCGCTGGCGATCTGGCGATTGCTGCCCGAACAGCGCAAACCGGCCGCACCCGCCGAGTCCGCCGGCGGACCTCTCGATTCGCTGCGCCTGGCCGGCGACCCGCGGCTGGCGGGCTTTCTCATCTTCGGCTTCGGCCTCTCGATCGTGACGGGCACGCTGCAGCAGGTGTTTGCGCTCTTCCTCATGGATCGCCTGGGCGTGCAGGGCGAAGCCGGCGCGAAGCTCGCCGGAGCAGGTTTCATGGCCAGCGCGCTGACGCTGCTGGTCACGCAAATGCTCATTCTGCCGCGCCTCAAGCTCGACGCCCGCGCGCTGATGGCCAGCGGCGCGGTGCTGATCGCGGCCGGCGCGGCGCTCCAGATCGTTGCGCCGAGCCTGTGGACGCTCATCGCGGCGCAGGTGCTGCAGGGGTTGGGATTCGGCCTTGCGCGCCCCGGCTTCACCGGCGGCGCTTCGATGGCGGCGCGCGCGGACGAACAGGGCCCGGTCGCGGGCCTGATCGTCGCCATCAACGGCGCCGGGTTCGTATTCTCGCCGGTGACCGGAGCGGTCGCCTACGATCTGGTGGGCATGAACGCACCGCTTTGGATCGCGCTTGCCCTGCTTGGCGCCATGTTCGTGTTCGCCCTGATGAGCCGGCGCCTGCGCGCCGGAGCGACAGCGGCCATGGCGGCGATCGAGCCCTAACGCCGCGCGTCGCGCACCGCGTCCAGCACGGCGGTGGTGGCGCGGCCGCGCACTTCCATCCCGTGCCGGCGCTCGAACTCACGGATCGCCGCGCGCGTGTCCGGGCCGATGCGCCCGTCCGCGCGGCCCGGATGATAGCCGAGCCGGGTGAGCCGGCGCTGCAGCTCGCGCACGCCGTCGCGATCGAGCGCGCGCGGCGGAGCGGGCGGAGGATCAACGCTCACGCCGGCGCGCGTGCGCACCGCCGCAAGCAGGGCCGGCGTCGGATAGCCGTCAGCGCGCAGGCCGCGATCGGTCTGAAAGGCGCGCACGGCGCGGCGCGTGCCGGAGCCGAACAGGCCGTCGGCGCTGCCCGCATTATAGCCCAGGCTGTTCAGCAGGATCTGCAATTCGAGCGTCTGGTCGCGGGTGAGCGATGCATCTCCGCGCGGCCACGGCCGCTGCAGGCCGGCGCGTCCGCCTTCATAGCTGCGCGCCAGAAGCGCCACGACGAGGGCGTAGCGGTCCGAATTGTTATAGCGGCGGATCACCGCGAAATTCGGATGCAGCAAGAGCGCCGGCCCGTCCGCCCCGGCGGGCAGGAACAATTGCGATTGCAAGGTGCGCTGAACGTCCGGCCAGGGCGCACCGTCGATGCGCCGAACGCCGCGCGCATCCCAATCGGCGACGCTGCGCGTTGAGCCGTCGGCCAGCGCGTAGTCGAAATTGGCGGGCAGCGCGACCTCGTCGAACACCGGCTCGTTGGCGCGCCAGCCGCGGTCATGCAGATAATTGGCGATCGAGGCGGCGATGTCGGCGCGGTTCGACCAGATGTCGCGCTTGCCGTCGCCGTCCCAATCGACGGCGGTCGAGAGATAGACGTCCGGCATGAATTGCGGCTGGCCCATCGCCCCGGCCCATGACGATTTGAGCTCCTCCGGCGAAGCCAGGCGCCGATCGACCATCTCCATGAGCGAAAGCAGGAAGTTCTCGAACTGCGCCCTGCGGCGGCCCTCATAGGCCAAGGTCGCGAGCGCCTGCGGCGCCGAATAGGTCAGCGGCGCGGAACCGTAATTGCTCTCAAGCCCCCAGATGCCGACGACGATGTCGGCGTCCACGCCGTAGCGCTGCTGGATCGCCGCCAGCGTGCCGCCCAGCGACGCCTTCAGCGCAATGCCGTTGGCGATGCGATTGTCGGAGACGCGGCTCGACACATAGTCCCAAACCGGGGCCACGAATTCGGGCTGGCGTTGATCGAGCTCTATGATGTGCGGATCGGGCTGGACGCCGGCGAGCAGCGTGCGCACGGTTTCGAGGCTGCGCCCCGCCCGCAAAGCGCGCACGGCGAAATCGTCGCGCCAAGCATCGAACTCGGCGTCGCCGGAGCTGGCGAACTGCGGAATCTCCGGCGGAACCTGCGCACTGACGCCGGTCTGCCCGCAGGCCAGCGTCGCCAACGCCATCGCCAGGATAAAAACTGCCCGCTTCATATCGTCCCTCATCCAGCCGGGCTAAAGCGCGTCGCCGCGCCCCTCAACCCGGCGTCCCCAACGGCGGCCGCGATTGACTAAAGCGCCGGCGCCTCTTATTGACCCGCTTCCCGTTTTTTCCGCGCCCGGAACCAGTCCGATGAAAGTCAAAAGCTCCCTCAAGTCGCTCAAGGCTCGCCACCGGGCCTGCCGCGTCGTGCGCCGCAAGGGCCGGGTCTATGTCATCAACAAGCAAGACCCGCGCTATAAGGCGAAACAGGGCTGAAGTTCGCGCCGAAAGCGGGCATTTGCGCTCCCCGGCCGCGCGCCGCCGCTCATGATTAAATTTGCACGCGGCCCGCGCGATTGAGCTGTCGCGCCCTCGCGAAACCCCCGTTTTTCGGTTAATGTGCGCAAATCAGCCGCATGTTTCGCCCTCTCGCCGCTCTTGCCGTCGCACTTGCCCTCGCCGCGTGCGGCGCCGTTTCCGGCGTGCATCCGCGTCAGGACGCCGAGCTTGATGCGCTGTTCGCACAGCTGAGGGATGCGCCGGACGCCGCGTCAGCGTCGGCCATCGAATCCCGCATTTGGACGCGCTGGGCCGAATCCGGCTCGGCGACCGTGGACGTCCTGCTCGAACGGGCGCAGGCGGCCGAGACCGCCGGCGACGCCGACCTGGCGCTCCGATTTCTGGATCAGGCGAGCGCGCTCGCCCCCGATTACGCCGAACCCTGGAACCGCCGCGCCAGCCTCGCCTACGACGCCAAGGACTATGCGGGCGCCATCGCCGCCATCCAGGAAACGTTGAAGCGCGAGCCCCGCCATTTCGGCGCCCTCGCCGGGCTCGGACTCATCTATGAAGAGCTCGGCCAGAACCGCGCCGCGCTCAACGCCTTCCGGGCCGCGCTGGCTGTCGATCCGCATTATGAGACGGCGCTTCGCGGCGTCGCTCGGCTCGAGCCCAAAGTCGACGGCCGCGAGGCATGATCCTCTGGGCGCTGGCCGTCGCTGTCGCGGCGGCGAGCCTCCTCTTCCTGCTCTTCCGCCATGGGGCAAGTTATGCGCGCCTCGCCGAACGCACATGGCCCGCGCACGGCCGCTTCGTCGAGAGCCACGGCGTGCGTCTGCACGTGCTGGAAGCTGGACCGATGAACGCGCCGCGCGTCCTGCTGATCCATGGCGCCAGCGCCAATCTGCGCGAGCTGTGGCGTCCGTTGGCCGAGCCGCTGCGGGACGACCATCGCGTCATCGCCTTCGACCGCCCCGGCTACGGACACTCAGGACGCCCGCGACGCGGCGCGGAATCCCTGGCGCTGCAGGCGGCCATGGCCGCGGACGTGCTGGCGGCGACCGGAGACGGACCCGCCATTGTCGTCGGGCACTCGCTCGGCGCGGCGGTGGCGCTGCGCTTGGCGCTCGACTCGCCGCATCTGGTCGAAGGGCTGGTGCTGATCGCGCCCGCCAGCCATCCCTATCCCGGCCAGAACGTCTGGTGGGCGCGCCTGGCGGCGACGCCGCTGGCGGGCCACCTCTTCGCGCACGCCGTCGTCCCCTGGGCCGGCCCGCTGGCGGCGCAGCGCGGCATCGCCGTGAACTTCCACCCCGCCAGCGCCCCGCACGGCTATTACGAAGACGCCGGCGTCGGCCTCGCCTTCCGCCCGCGCGCGTTCCGCGCCAGCGCGTGCGACGTCATCGCCACCAAGCGGGAGTTCGCGACCCAGGCGCCGCTTTATCCGGAGATCATGGCCCCCGCGATCATCATCACCGCGGAGAAGGACAAGGTCGTCAGTCCCAAACGCCATGCGCGCGGACTGGCGCGCGACCTGCCCGCGAGCGAATTGGTGATCGCGCCCGACGCCGGGCACATGCCGCACCGGCTGCGGACAGACCTCGTGCTCGCGGCGATTCGGCGCGTGGCAAGCATGGTGGAGGCGCCTGCCGGGGGTTAGCCTTGAAGCATCGAATCGATTCTCAAAAACGAGGACGTTGGGGCCATGGCTGACTTTGGTGGAACTGAAACCGTTGCGGCGCCGCAAGCGCTGACGCAGTCGGCGCAGGAAAAGCTCCGCCAGTTCGTGGCGCGCATCGAGAAACTCGAGGAAGAGAAGAAATCGATCGCCGACGACATCAAGGAAACCTACGGCGAAGCAAAAGGCATGGGCTACGACGCCAAGGTGCTGCGCAAAGTCGTGAGCCTGCGCAAAACCGACCGCGCCAAGCGCGAGGAGCAGCAGCAAATTCTGGATCTCTACCTGCTGGCCCTGGGCGAGATTTAGGGATTAGGTTTTTGGGATTAGGGACTAGGGTCGTCGCATGCGCCCTAATCCCCAATCCCTAGTCCCTCATCGCTAGTGCCCAGGGACGTCGATCCCAAGCGTACACGCAAGGCGCTGCGCATTGTGCGCAAGCTCGCGCTCAAAGGTGCGACCAAGGACGCGGTCGATCCGGAAACGGGCGAAGTGAAGGCTGGCGAAGGCGCGGTCGATTATTCGCAATGGGAGGAGGAATTCCTCGGCGAGGTCGGCCAGCGCCTGGAGAAATACGGCTCCGCCTTCCACGACCTCAGCAAAGGCCGCAAAGATGAAGCGCTCTCCACGCTGCAAACCGTCAAGCTCAAAGAGATCGCCGCGAAGGCGCGCGGCAAGAAACGCAAAGGCATGACGACGACAAAACCCTTGGGCTGGCGGCGCCGAACGCGACCAAAGGACTAGGCGGCTCGCCCGTCCATGGCGTTCAGCCTTCCGCGGCGGCCTTCTCTTCCAGCCCGTATTCGCGCAGCTTGCGATAGAGCGTCGAACGGCCGATGCCGAGGCGGCGGGCGACTTCGCTCATGTGGCCGGAATAATGATCGATGGCGAGCTCGATGAGATCGCGTTCGATCTGCTCGAGCTGGCGCAGATGCCCGCCCTCGCCGAAGATCGGCACCGCCGGGCGCGCTTGCTCGGCTTCCGCGACAGCGTGCGAAAACGAAGCTTGCGCTTGCGCGAGGTGATCGTTCGCCGGCATGGGCAGATGCTCGGCGCGCGCATCGTTGGCGGGCGTCAGCGGCTTCAGGCCGGAGATCTGGGGGAAATCTTCGGGCTGCAGCAGGTCGCCCTCGCACAGGATCACCGCTCGGAACACCGAATTCTCAAGCTGGCGCACATTGCCCGGCCAATCGAACGCGCTCAGCATTTGCATCGTCGCGGGCGAGGCGCCGCGAACGCTGCGGCCTTCTTCGGCGTTGAAGCGGGCGATGAAGCGCTGCAGCAGCGCGGGGATGTCTTCGCGGCGCTCGCGCAGCGGCGGCGCTTCGATGGGGAACACGTTGAGGCGATAATAAAGGTCTTCGCGGAAGAGGCCGTCGGCCACCAGCTTCTGCAAGTCCTTGTTGGTTGCGCTGATGATGCGCACGTCGACCTTCACCGGGCGCTTGGCGCCGACCGGATCGACTTCGCCTTCCTGCAGCACCCGCAAGAGCTTTACCTGCATGTCGAGCGGCAACTCGCCGACCTCATCGAGGAACAGCGTGCCGCCATTGGCCTCGACGAACTTGCCGGCATGATTGTCGACGGCGCCGGTGAAGCTGCCTTTGACGTGGCCGAACAGGATCGACTCGACCAGGTTTTCCGGAATCGCGCCGCAATTGACGGTGACGAACGGCCTGCCGGCGCGATCGCTCGCGCCCTGGATCGCGCGCGCCAGCAATTCCTTGCCGACGCCCGATTCGCCGGTGATCAGAACGGGAATGTTCGAGGCCGCCGCGCGCTTGCCCATGCGCACGACCGGAACCATCGCCGGCGCCGCCGCGACCATATCGTCGAACGAAAGCTGGCCCGCCGCGCGCTTCTTCAGGCGCACGACCTCGGTCTTCAAATTCGACATGTCGAGCGCGTTGCGGATCGACACCATGATGCGTTCGGGGCTGGCGGGCTTCACAAAGAAATCGCTCGCCCCCGCCTGCATCGCCTGCACGACGGTATCGATGCCGCCCGAGGCGGTGAGCACGATGCAGGGCAGATCGGCGCGGCGCTGGCGGATCTCCTTCAGCGCTTCCTGGCCCGACATGCCGGGCATGACGAGGTCCAGAAGGACGATGTCGATGTCCTGATGCAGCTCGACCGCGTTCACGGCCAGTGCGCCGTTCTCAGCCGTCCGCGTGGAAAAACCGTTGCGCTCGACAGCCGCCTGCAACAGGCGCCGCTGCGCCGGATCGTCATCAACGATCAGGATCGTCTTCGTCATGGCCCACCAATTCGTTGACGCGCCCTTCTTGTGGGAGCGCGATTGTCGGGGACCATACGCAGAGGAGGTTCAGGTCGCGTTAAAATGGCACACTTATCTGCGATTTCCGTAAGCTGGCGTAAGCCTTATCTAAGCCTCATGTTTACGGCTCGCTTACCTTGAATGGCTGACGCGAAGGATCCCGAGCGCAATCGCCTTTCCGCGCGCATCGGACGCACCGCGAACCTGGGCGCCAATCTGTCCGGCGCCGCCGCCGTCTACGGCGCGGCCCGCTTGTTCGGCGGCGACCAGGCCGACGCGCAGATCGCATCGGCGCTCAAACTCGCGCTCGGACGATCGAAGGGCCCGGCGATGAAGGTGGCGCAGATGCTGGCGAGCATCCCCGATCTGCTGCCGCCCGAATATGCGCGGGAAATGGGAAGCCTGATGGCCAATGCGCCGGCGATGGGCTGGCCGTTCGTGCAGCGGCGCATGCGCGCCGAACTCGGGCCCGACTGGGAAAGCAAGTTCGCCTCGTTCGAAAGGACCGCGGCCGCCGCCGCGTCGCTCGGACAAGTGCATCGCGCCGTCGGCAAGGACGGCGCTCCGCTGGCCTGCAAGCTGCAATATCCGGAAATGACCAGCGCGGTGGAGAGCGACATCTCGCAGCTCCAGCCCGTGCTCGGCCTTGTCAAGCGCGTCGGCAAGGGCGTCGATCCGACCGAAGTGGGCCAGGAACTGGCCGAACGTCTGCGCGAGGAATTGGACTACGAGCGCGAGCGCAAGCACATCCGCTTGTTCGAGCACATGCTGCAGAGCGTCGAAGGCGTCGCCCTGCCCGCGCCGGTCGAGGCGCTCTCCACTCGGCGGCTGCTCACCATGCATTGGCTGGAGGGACGCCCGCTCAAGGATTTTCTCGACACCTCGCTTGAAACCCGCAACCGCATCGCCACCCTGCTGTTTCGCGCGTGGTGGACACCGGTCGGACAGTACGGGATCATCCACGGCGACCCGCATCTCGGCAATTACACGCTGGCCGGAGACGCCGAGCGTCTCAACCTGCTGGACTTCGGCTGCGTGCGCGTTTTTCCTCCACGCTTCATCGAAGGCGTGATCAAGTTGCGCGACGGGCTGGAGCACGATGACCGCGCGCGGATCGAGGAGGCCTACACGCTCTGGGGCTTCACGCCGCTGCGGCCGGAAATCATCGACACGCTCAACATCTGGGCGCGCTTCCTTTACGCGCCGCTGCTCGACCGGCGCGTCCGCCCGGTGACCGCGGGCGTCGACCCGAGCGCCTACGGGCGCAAGGAGATTCGCGCCATGAAGCAGAAGCTGTTCAGCTACGAGGCCGTCACCATACCGCGCGAGTTCGTGTTTCTCGACCGCGCGGTGATCGGGCTCGGCGCGGCCTTCCTGCACCTCAGGGCCGAACTCAATTTCGCCGAGCTGTTCGATCAATGCGTCGCCGGCTTCTCCGCGGAGGCCGTGGCCGAACGGCAGGCCAATGCGTTGAAGGAAGCCGGCCTGGCCTAGGCGCCCATGATGAACAGCGTCGCCTGATGCACGGCGAGCGCGGCCACGAGCAGCGCGAGCACGCCGGCGCGCGCGATGGCGGCGGAGTTCATCGGCGAAAGCACGATCAGCAACAGCAGCGCCGCAAGGGTCACCGGCGCCCCGAACCAGAATGCCGGCGAGCCGGGCGAAGCGATAAAGAGCGCAAGCGGCCAAGCCGCCAGCGCCGCGCAAAGCAGCATCCCGAGGCTGAAGGTAAACCAGGCTTTACGTTGGCGCGCATCGACGATGGTGCGTCCGGCCAAGTGCAGCGCGATCAAATAGAGCGGCCCGCTCGCGGCGGCGGTGGCCAGCGGATCGATGCGGCCCAGCGCCATCGTCGCGGTAAATCCCAGCACAAGTCCGATCGCCGTGGCCGCCATCGTCATGCCGAGGCGATCAAACCAGGTCGGTGCAAGTTGGGGGACGGCTTCCGTGCGCCGGGCAAGCGCAATCGCGCCGCGGTCGGCCAAGTCGTCGAAGCTGACGTGAGACACCGGATCAGCCCTTCCATCGCGAGCCGAACGCTCGCACCCGAGCGGGAAACGAGTTTGCATCGCGCTTGTTCCTCGCGGCGACGCGGGCTTTGATGGCGGCGGGAGCCCGCCGTTGGAACGCTACACACTCATCACCACCTTGGTCGCCGCGATCGTGCTGGCGTTTCTCGTCGGCGCCTTGGCGCAGCGCTTTCGCTTCTCGCCGATCGTCGGCTATCTGATCGCCGGCCTCGCGGTGGGGCCGCACACGCCGGGCTTTCAGGCCGATGTCGAGTTGGCGCTCGAGCTTTCCGAGATCGGCGTGATCCTTCTCATGTTCGGCGTCGGCCTCAAGATTTCGCTGGACGACATATGGGCGGTGCGGGGCGTCGCCGTGCCATGCGGGGTTCTCCATACCCTGCTCGCGGGGGCCATCGGCTTCGCCGGCGCCCGCCTGCTCCATATGCCCACGGCGGAAGCAATCATCGTGGGCGCCTCGCTTTCGGTGGCCAGCACGATCGTGCTGATGCGGGCGCTGGACGAACGGCGCATGTTGAAATCCTCCGAGGGCCGCATCGCCGTCAGCTGGCTGTTGATCGAGGATCTGCTCATCGTCATGGCCATCGTCGCCGCGCCGGCCATCGTCGCGGCGCTTTCGGGCGGTGCGGCCAGCATTTCGCCGCTGCGCGTTATGGGCGCGGTTGGGCTGACCTTCGCCAAGATCGGGCTGTTCACCCTGCTCATGCTGCTGATCGGGGCGCGCCTGTTTCCCTGGCTCATCATCCAAGTGGCGCACCTGAAATCGCGCGAGCTGCTCTCGCTTGGCACGTTGGCGCTGGCGCTGGGCGTCGCCTATGCGGCGTTCCGCTGGTTCGATGCGAGTTTCGCGCTGGGCGCCTTCCTCGCCGGCGTCTCGCTCAACGGCACCAAGTTCAGCCATCGCGTCGCGGAGGATTCGCTGCCGCTGCGCGACACGTTCGCCGTGCTGTTCTTCGTCGCCGTGGGGATGCTGTTCGATCCGTTCGTGATCGTGCGCCAGCCAGCGGCTGTCGCGGCCTTGGTCGGCGTGATTGTGATCGGGAAAGCGCTCGGGGCTTACGCACTCATGCGCATGTTTGGGCAGAAGCACGCGCCGAGCCTCTTCATTGCTTTGGGGTTGGCGCAGATTGGCGAGTTTTCCTTCGTGCTCGCCGGCATGGGTCTTCAGCTCAATGTCGTCAGCGCGGAGACCTACAATCTCATTCTCGCGGGCGCGATCATCTCCATCGCCCTCAACCCGTTCTTGATGCGCCTCATCTCCCCGCCCGTTCCGCTGGCCGCCGCGCCGGTGACGTGAACAGGCGTGTCAATTTTCGCGCCAAAACCCATCAATCAGGCGACCGCACCTGTCGTCTTGAACCTGTTAAGTGATCCAACGAATACGCTATGGTGGCGCGGGAGCACCGGGACACATGGTCGAACAGCGCAAACTTGCCACCATCATGGCGGTGGACGTCGCGGGCTATTCGCGCGCCGCGGAGTTTGACGACAGCGCGGCCGCGGAAGCAGTCGGCGCCCTGCGGCGGACCATCGGGGAAGTGATCGCCCCGTTCGGCGGGCGCATCTTCAATACCGCCGGCGACGGCTTCATGATCGAGTTTCCCGCCGCCTCGTCGGGCGCGCAGGCGGCGCTGCGGCTACTTGCCGAGAGCAAAGCCGGCGTACGCCCGTTGCCCAGGATCCGCATCGGCTTGCATCTCGGCGAGGTCATCGTTGGCGAAAACGGCGACCTGCTCGGCCATGGCGTCAATGTCGCCGCGCGGCTGCAAGCGTTGGCCGCGCCGGGCGGGGCAATGGTGAGCCAGGCAGTGCAGGCCCAGCTCCGCAAGGCCGCCGGCATCCCGCTCAGTCCGCGCGGGCGCGTCCAGCTCGACAAAATGAGTGAGCGCGTCGAAGTGTTCGCGCTCGCGCCGGGGCAACGCGCCGGCCTGCTGGGGCATTGGCGAGATCTCGTTACGCCGCCTTTCGTGGCGCTCGCGCTCGTCACGCTCGGACTTGCGGGCTGGCTCGTTTGGCGCGCGATCGAGCCCGCGCTCGGCGGACCTCCAGAACAGGCGCCCTCGCAACGTATCGCCTTCTTCGGGTTTACGCCCGCGGGCCAAGATCCGCTTGCGGGGGATATCGCGGCGTCCGCCACCAACGAGACCTTCCAGGCTTTGCTGGCGCTGCGGCTCGAAGCCGCCTCGCGCGCCGAGACGCAAGGTGTCGCGCTGGCGCAGCAGCCCGCGCGAGCTGCCGAGCTTGGCGCGGCATATGCGCTTGGCGGCGAAGTGAGGCGGACGGACAGCGCCATCAGCATTCAGATGCACCTTGAGGATGTCGCAAGCCGCACCACGCTGTGGGAGCAGACAGTAAACGGGAGCGCCAACGAAAAGGCGTCGCTGCCCGTGCTGGCGGCGGGCGCGGCCACGCGCGTTGCGCGGTGTATGGCGGGCGCGCGGCCCGGGCTTCAGCACCCGGACGGCGATCTGCTGGCGCAGCTCGCCACGGCATGCGCCACGCCTTTCCTGTCCTATCGCGAGGCGACCGCGCAATGGCGCGCGCTCGCGCAACGCGCCCCAAACTCAGCGGTCATCCAGGCCAATCTCGGCAACAGCCTTCTCTATTACGCGAACCATGCGAACCTCACCCCCGCCGACACTCCTCAAGTGTGGCGGGAAGCGGAGACCGTGGCGCGAAGAGCGCTGGTGATCGAGCCCGATAATGGCGTGGCGCGGACCGTCCTTGCGTATGACGCGATCTTCAAGGGGCGGCCGCTCGCCGAAGCAGGAAGGCTGATGGACGCGGCCGTCAGGGACTCGCCCGACGATTGGCGCAGAGGCGAGACCTATTCCAATCAGAACGAAGTCCTGCAGGGCATGGGCAGGAGCGCGGACAGCGTCGCCGGTGCGCAGGCCGCGACCGAGCGCGATCCCTTGAGCCCAACGCCTTCCTTTCAATTGGCGCTTGCGCTTGTTCGCATCGGCCGTGGGCCCGAGGCCGGGCGCGTATGGCAGCAATTGAATGCGCGGTGGCCCGACGCTTGGTGGGAAACCTGGGCCATGTACAGCGTGCGCGACGGGATCAGCGATATCGAAACCGTGCTTGCCGCGGCGCCGTCGGGCGTGTCGGAGGACTCCAAAACATGCTGGCGGCGGCTGGCGCGCGCTTCCGCCTCACGAAATGCAGCGGTGCGACGCGCCGGCGCGGCCGTCGCCGTGCAATGCGGGTCCGACGCAAGAATCGACGCCTACACCGCAGATTTGATGCGGATGCACCTACTCGGCGATGCGGAATCAACGTTCACCAAGTATGCGACGTTTCTCGATCACCGTTACCCGTCCAATTTTCTGTGGAACGCCGGGGAGTTCTTCACGAGGTCCGAGCGCGCCCTTCGCGCCAATCCGCGCTTCCTTCCGCTGATGAAACAGCATGGCATCTATCAATACTGGCTCGACACCGGCACCCATCCCGACGTCTGCGACCTGCCTGAAGAACGAAACCTCGAGGTCTGCGCCAGCTTGCGCGCCGACCAAGCCAGGCGGCGCTGACCGGAAAACGGCCAGGCGATATCGCGCAGGTCACCGCTCCGTCTTGCGGATCACCAGCTTCAGACCCGACCACGTCGCGTCCACGGCGCACACTTTCACGTCGACATAGCCCATCGGCAGCGCGATTTGGCGGATGCGGTCTTCGGTGATGTCGGTTTCGACCTTGGCGGCCTTCTTCGGCCACGACACCCAGACCCTGCCCGTCTTCGCCAACAGCGGGCGAAGCGTGTTCAGCTCCGCGGCGAGCTTCCTGGCTTCGGTGGCGAACACGTGCGCGGCGGGCAGCTCCTTGACGGCGGACTTCACCCATTTGGGGCTCGCCCCGGCCTCGATGTCGGCCTTCACCTTCGCGGGCATCCCCACGGCGAACAGGGCCTCGCCGTCCTTGACCCCCAGCTTCTCGGCCAAAGGCTTGCCGGAATAGCCTGTCGGCATCGGCCCTCCTTGCCCCGCCGGGCTGTTTCGGCTATCAGCCCCGATCCCTTTTCGCGCAGGAACCCGGGCCATGAAAGCCGAAGGCCATCCCGACTATCACTTCATCACCGTCCAGATGACCGACGGCACGACCTACAAGACCCGGTCGACCTACGGCAAGGAAGGCCAGACGCTGGCGCTCGAAATCGATTCCAAGTCGCATCCGGCCTGGACCGGCGGCGCTCAGCAGCTGCTCGACCGCGGCGGCCGCGTCTCGCGCTTCAACGACAAGTTCGGCGGCTTCATCAAGAAGAAGTAGGCGCCTCAGCGCCTGTGCTCGCCCTTGATGGGCGAGAATAGGGTGCGTTAGCCCCCGAATGCGGCCTGCAGCTTGGCCATCTGATCCGAGACGGCGTTGGTCGCCGCCTCGCCGCCGCCTTCGCCGTACATGGTTTCGTCCAAACGGCGCACGCGTTCGTAAACAGCGCCGGCGCGGATGATCAGCGACTTCAGCGCTTCAGGCAGGTCGTCGGCGCCCGCAAAGGTCGGCGCCTGGCTTTCGCGCGCGATCAGCCGGTACTTCTCCGACGCCGCTTCCGTCAGTGCGATCTCGCCGTCGCGCACGGCGCGCTGCACCAGTAACCAAGAGGCCACCTGCATCAGCCGCGTCGTCAGGCGCATGCTTTCGCCGGCATAGGCCAGCGCCGCGGCCCGCGTCAGGCGCTTCGAGGCCGCGCGGCCGGGGCCGTCGAGGTACGCCGCGGTCTCGTCAACCAGCGCCATGCCTTCCTTGAAGGCGCGGTCGAACAATTCCGACTTGGTGAAGTCGAGCGCGCGTTGAGCGTCGAGCGGACGCGCCGCGGCCTTGTTTTGGACGGTATCGGTCATGAGCGCGGTGCGCTCGCAAGACCTGGGCCGCGGTTCCCAATAACCATTACGAAGGGCGTCCCCCGAACACGGAATCCGCAGCCGCGCGCTGCGCGCGCTTGGCGGCGATGGCCCGCTCGCAAAGGACGATTTGCCCCCGCAGCTCCTCGATCCGTGTTTCCAGTTCGCCGATGGACGCGTTCTCCAGCTGGGCCTCCAGCGACAATGGCTTGCGCAGGGACGGCGCGAACGGATCGTCGTCGATCATGGCTAACCTCCAGCGCCACCCTACTCCAGAACGCCCCCGACTTTAAGGGCGTCCGGCCGCCTACCGGCTCCAAAACACCACCAGCCCGTAGACGCACGCAGCCAGCAGGGCGGCGAGCCCGACGTACTGCACGCGCTTGTTCGAAAAGATGAACAGCGCCGCCAGCGTCACCGTGAAAAGCAGCGAGACCTCGGAGCGTGTGAAGATCCGCAGCACCAACGCCCAATTGCGGTTGGCGATAGCGTCCATGGCGTCGAGAGCCAGATTGGCCGCGACCACGCCGCCAAGCACGTAGCGGCGATGGCCCATGTAGTAATCGTCCAGCGACGGCCAGTCGGCGGCGGTTTTGGGAAACACCATCGAGGCGGCGAAGTAATAAATTCCGGCCACGATCAAGCCCATGAAGAAAGGGCCGATGGTCACCTTGATGTCGCTGAGACCCGTCCACGCATTGACCCACATCGTGCTGAGATCGAACAAGACGAACAGCGCCAGCATGGGCGTGAGCCAGCCGATCCGGATTTGCCCGCGCTGGCGCAATACGTCGCTCAGCCCGCCGATCACCGTCGCGACGGCAAGGCCGAGGACCAAGCCGAACAGCGAAAAGAAGAATTCGAACGGGCTCATCCGGCCTGAGCCTAGGACCGTTTTCCGTGGCCGGTCACCCGCAATCGCGCCTTCCCTTCATCCGCTTCCGGCGCTATATCCCCGGCAACTGACTTGGTCCGCGCCCGGATTTGTCAGCCCGTTGCACCAGATGGCCCCGCGCCTGGCGACGACGCCGGGCGCGTTTTCGTATCTGGAGCCCCGCCCATGTCCGACATCCTCATGCCCAAGGCCACCGCCGTGTGGCTGATCGAGCAGACCTCGCTCGGCTTCGACCAGATCGCGGCCTTCTGCGGCCTGCACCCGCTTGAGGTGCAAGGCATCGCCAACGAGGACGTGGCCAAGGGCATTCGCGGCGTGGATCCGATCGCCGCCGGCTTTCTGTCCCGTGAAGAGATCGCCAAGGGCGAAAAGGATCCGGCGTACCGCCTGCAGGCGCTCGAACAGAAGCGTGTCGACATTCCGCAGGTGAAGAAGAAGGGCGCCCGCTACACGCCGATCGCGCGTCGCCAGGATCGCCCGGACGCGATCGCCTGGTTCCTGCGCAACCACCCGGAAATCGCCGACTCGAAGGTCGTGAAGCTGATCGGCACGACCAAGGCGACGATCGACCAGGTGCGTAACCGCACGCACTGGAACTCGTCCAATATCAAGCCGGTGGACCCGGTCTCGCTCGGCCTCTGCACCCAGATCGAACTCGACGCCGTGGTGGCTGAGGCGGCCGCCGCCAAGGCGCGGGCGGAAGCGCGCGCGCGCAAGGCGGAGGAGAAGGGCCTCCGTCCCGCAACGGAAACCGTCCCGCCCGAAACCTACGAGCGCAACGACGAGGGCTGAGCTCCGCCGGGAGCGCCGACCCCGCCTGCGACGCCAAGGCGCCTCCTTCCGGGACTCCGTTCATTTAGACTCCAGCCCATGCTGGGGCATCGGCATATCTGGCGCGCGTGGCTGCTGACGCTCGCCTTCCTCGCGGTGGGCGCGCGCGTCGCCGTGCCGCCGGGCTACATGCCGAGCCAGAGCGCCGACGGCCAGCTGATCGTCACGCTCTGCGGCGGGCAAACCGCGGCGCTCGATCTCGGCGGCAAGCATGAAGGCCAGCGTCAGGACGGCAAGGCGCATGCGCCCTGCGCCTACGCCGCCGCGGCGACGCCAGTCGACGCTCCGCAACAGGCCGATGTTGCATCGCCTCTGACGCGCGCCGTTCAAATCCGCCTGCTTTCACCATGTGTGCACGTGGGCGCGGGGCTCGCCGCGCCGCCGCCGCCGTCGCGAGGCCCGCCTATCCTGTCCTGATCCTTCTCGCGACTTCCTTGCGCGCGGGACCGCGCGCCTTCGATCAGGACTTGCCACTCATGCGTTACCTGACCATCGCGGCCTCGGCCGCGCTCTTCTGTTTTGCCGCCGCGCCCGCTTACGCCCACGGCGTCGTCGGCCAGCGCTTCTTTCCCGCCACCCTCTCCACCGAGGACCCGGTCGTCGCCGACGAACTCGCGCTGCCGACGATTTCGTCGTTCGACGACGAAACGGAAATCTCCATGGAATTCGCCAAGCGGATCACGCCCCGGCTCGCCGTCTCGCTCGAAGGCGAGTGGACCAGCGGCGATGAGGGCGACGGGTTCCAGAACCTTGAGACCGGGATTAAATATCAGCTCTTCACCAGCGCCGACCATGAAAGCGTGTTTTCGATCGGCGTGGATGTCGAATGGGGCGGCACGGGCGCGGAGCGCATCGGCGCCGAGGACGTGACGACAATCGCGCCGGCATTCTATTTCGGCAAAGGCTTCGGCGACGCTTCGCCGGACTGGCTCAAGCCGCTCGCCGTCACCGGCAGCCTCGCCTACGCGATCCCGACCGAGGGCCACGCCGAGGACGCGTCCGGCGACGCGGAGGCCGTTGCTCATGTCGCAAGCTATGGCCTCGCGTTCGAATACTCGTTGCCCTATCTCGCGGCCAATGTGCGCGACCTTTCTCTTCCGGATTGGGTGAACCACCTCACGCCGCTTGTGGAGCTCAGGCTCGATCAACCGGTGCGCAATCGCGGCGAGGAGCGCGCCACGGGCAGCGTCAATCCCGGACTGATCTGGAGCGGACGCCGCTTCCAGATCGGCGCCGAAGCCATCATCCCGATCAATGACGCAAGCGGGGACGATGTCGGCTTCGTCATCCAAGCCCACTATTATTTGGACGACCTCTTCCCGCGCTCGCTGGGCCGGCCATTGTTTGGACAGGGGCGATGAGAGCCTGGCTCTTTTCGCTGGCGGCGGGCGCGCTCTTCGCGCTCGCCGGACCAGCGGCCGCACACGCCATGCTGGCGCGGGCCAACCCTCCCGTCGGCGGCGCCGTCGCGCCGGCGCCGACGGAACTCAGGCTTCAGTTCGATGAGCCGGTGTTCGCCGACATGTGCGACGTCACTCTCGAAGACGCTGCTCATCGCGCCGTTCCCCTGAGCACGCTCATGACAGGTGAAGATGACAGCGTCGTCGTCGCGCAAATCCGTGCGCGGCTCTCGCCGGGCGTTTACCATGTACGGTGGCGCGCGGTATCACGGGACGCCCACACCACCGAAGGCGCGTACGTGTTTCACGTCCGCTAGTGCGACGCGGCAAATTTGGCGGCGCCGCTCACGGGCGCCGCAAGGGCGCTTGCGTCAGTGCGCCATGCGCTGTCGCAACGCCTCGATTTCTTCTTTTATTTTCAGCTTCTGCCGTTTCATCTGCGAGAGCCGCATCGCGTCCGCGGCTGGCCTTCTCGCTTCGTTTTCAATGGCGTGGTCCAAATCCCGATGCCGGGTGTCGAGTTCGCGCAAGCGCGATTCGAGAGCCATGAAGGCGCCTCCTCTGGGTTGGCGAGTCCGAGCTTGGCGCCAAATCGCGGGCTTGTCTTCTTACATCATGTTACAAAACCGAATCGAAACCATGGCGCTGTGGAAAACAGCGCCGCGCTTAGGCTTTGGGCCGCTTTACAGGGCCGGCCGGCGTGGCTTACGTGCCAGCGGCGAAGTTCAGTCGACGGACTTGCGGAAATGGGTTCTGACGAGGACGGATTCGACATTAACGACACGCCCGAAAAGCGCGCGCTCAAGACCCGACTCGCGGAACTGAGAGAGGAACATCGCGCGCTCGACAGCGCCATCGTGGCGCTGGATCAGGTTGGCGGGGACGCCCTCCAGCTCGCGCGCTTGAAAAAGCGCAAACTCGTGCTGAAGGACCAGATTCAATGGATCGAAGATCGTCTGATGCCGGACATTATCGCGTAACGGCGCTCGCCGCCGTGCTGTTGGCGGGCGCGCCGGGAACGGCATGGGCGGAGCGGGCGGCCAACGAGAAGGGCGTTCTTTCCCTCGTTGCGGAGAACGACTCGCTCTCTTCGGGCGCCGACCGCAACTACACCAGCGGCGTGGAACTCGCTTACATCTCGCCGAGCGCGGGCGTGCCGAAATGGCTGCAAGGCAGCGGCGACTTCACGCGCGCGCTCTCCGGTTCCGATCCGGATTTCTGGGGCATCGCCATCGGGCAATCCATCTTCACGCCGGAGGACATCCAGGCGAACCCGGCCCCGCCCGATCAGCACCCTTACGCGGGCTGGCTCTACATGCAGCTCATGGTGGCGGCGGAAGAGGACGCGCCGGCGGGCCGCGCGCCGCGCTATCTCGACACCTACATTCTCGACTTTGGCATGATCGGCCCTTCCGCGCTGGGGCGGCAATCGCAACGGGGCATCCACAAGCTTCTCGGCGCGCCCGATCCGCAAGGCTGGGACAGCCAGCTGCACGACGAATTCACCTTCGCCGGTTCGTTCGACCGCCGCTGGCGCGCGTGGCGTGCATTCACCGACGTCGTGCCCGGCGGCCTCGAAGCGGATTTGACGCCGACGGCTGGCGTCACGCTCGGCACGCTGCGCACCGAAGCGCGCTTGGGCGCGACCGTGCGCGTCGGCTATCGCATCGACAGCGATTACGGCCCCGCCCGCGTGCGGCCTTCGCTCTCAAGCGTGGAGCATTTCGCGGGGGGGCCGCTCGCCTGGAACATCTTTGTGGGCGTGCAAGGCCGCGCCGTCGCGCGCGACATCTTCCTCGATGGCAACACCTTCCGCGACAGCGCGCACGTCGAGCGCAAACCGTATGTCGCCGATCTGCAGGCGGGCTTCGCCATCGCCGCCGGCGACTGGCGGCTGACGTACACCTACGTCACGCGCACAGAGGAATTCACCACCCAGAACGCCGAGCAGGATTTCGGCTCGGTGACGCTGAGCTGGCGGCTTTAGCGCCCTCAGTCATTCCGGGGCGCGCCAAGAGTAGAGTTGCCCAGGTCACCACGCGCGTCCTAGCTTACCCCATGCACCAAAGCCTGCCCGCCTGGATCTACACCGATCCCCGCTTCTTCGAATTGGAACGGGAGAAGGTTTTCCGCCAAGCCTGGCACATTGTCGGCCATATCAACGATGCGCCCAAGCCGGGCGACTACGTCACGCTCGACGTGCTGGGCGAGCGCGTCGTCACTGTGCGCGGCGAGGATGGCGAACTGCGCAGCTTCCACAATGTCTGCCGCCACCGCGCCAGCCGCCTCGTGGACGAAGGCCGCGGCTCATGCGGCAAGCGGCTCGTGTGCCCTTACCACGCGTGGAGCTACGGCCTCGACGGCAAGTTGATCGCCGCGCCGAAATGGCAAGGCTTTGAGGGACTCGATCCTATCGAGCACGGCCTGCAGCCGGTCGAACAGGAAATCGCGCACGGCTTTATCTTCATCCGCTTCGAAAAGGGACTGCCGAGCGTCGCCGAGATGATGGCGCCCTATGCAGACGAACTCGCGCAGTTCGAGTTGGAGAAGCTCATCCCCAATGGCCGTGTCACGCTGCGTCCGCGCGCGGTGAACTGGAAAAACGTCGGCGACAATTATTCCGACGGCCTGCACATCCCCGTCGCGCATCCCGGTCTCTCGCGCCTGTTCGCCGGCACCTACCGGATCGAAGCGAAGCAATGGATCGACAAGATGTGGGGTTTCGTCACCGAAACGCCCTCGAACAATTGGACCGAGCGGGCCTATCAGCACTTGCTCAGCGGCTTCACGCACATTCCCGCCGAGCGACGCCGCGCCTGGACGTATTACAAGCTCTGGCCCAATTGCGCGTTCGACATCTACCCCGATCAAGTCGACTTCATGCAATTCATCCCCGTCTCGGCCACACAAACGATGATCCGCGAAATCGCCTACGTGCATCCCGACAGCTCGCGCGAGATGAAAGCCGCGCGCTACCTCAACTGGCGCATCAATCGCCAAGTCAACGCCGAAGACACCGGCCTCATCGAAGCCGTGCAGGAAGGCATGCGCTCCTCCAGCTATCGCACCGGCCCGCTTGCGCCGAGCGAACATTGCCTGATCAGCTTCGGCAAGCGCATGCGCGAGCTGATCCCGGAAGCGGCCTTGGACACAGCGCCGATCACGTGACTTCCCTCAGTCATTCCAGACGCGCGGAACGCGCGTCATGGAATCCAGGGATCGTGGGGCTGTGCGTGTGGATTCGACGACGGCCTCCGGCCGTCTGGAATGACTGAAGGCTTTGTTGTTTCCGGCGACCTAAAACGCGTCGAACCCGCAGCGTGCGCCGTGCATGCGCTTGTCGATGTACATCGCCTCGTCCGCGCGGGCGATTGCGGTTTCGGGGTCTTCGACGGCTTCAATCACATGCACGCCGATCGATGCGCGCACGCGGTGATCGATGCCGGCGTGGGAAACCGGCGTGTGATTGACGGCGGCGCTCAACAGTTCAGCCTTCGCGTGGGCTTCTTCCGGCGTCACGCGATTGAGGATCACGCCGAACTCATCGCCGCCCAAGCGCCCGACCACGTCGCTTTCGCGCACCTGATCCACCAGCATGCGCCCGACTTGCCGCAGCACGGCGTCGCCGGCGGCATGGCCGTATTCGTCGTTCACGGCCTTGAATCCGTCGAGATCGAAATAGAGCACCGCGGCCGGCGTCTTGTAGCGCTCGGTTTCCGACATGGTGCGATGAAGCGCGCGCATGAAGGCGCGGCGGTTGAGCGTGGGCGTCAGCGTATCGCGGTCGGCCAGCGCCATCGCCGCTTCGAGCGAACGCTGGACCACGTCGCGTTCTTCGGCCAAAGCCCGGAACGCGATCAGCGCCGACGGCGACAGATCAGCGGGCGTCAGCCCGTACTGCGCCAAGAGCGGGTCGATCGTTTCGGCAGCGGACTTCTTACGCGCAAACACCATGCGGCCCTTCGCGATTGCGAAAAGTCTTGGGGCTGTGCTGGTTGAGGAGCCGTTAATATGGACGAAACCGCTGGTTTCCGTTACCTCCCCCTTTTTAGCGGAGTCGTCTCTCCCATGCCCTCGCCCGCGCCGCTTGTCGGCCTGATCATGGGTTCAAAATCCGATTGGGAAACGCTGAAAGGCGCAGCCGAGCTGTTGGAAAGCTTGGGGATTCCGTTCGAGACGAAGGTCGTCTCCGCGCACCGGACGCCGCACCGCCTCTACGAATACGCCACCGGCGCCAAGGTGCGGGGCCTCAAAGTGATCATCGCCGCGGCCGGCGGCGCCGCGCACTTGCCGGGCATGACCGCTTCGATGACGCCGCTCCCGGTGCTGGGCGTGCCGGTGCGGAGCAATGGACTCAACGGCCTCGATAGCCTGCTCTCCATCGTGCAGATGCCCAAGGGCGTGCCGGTCGGCACGTTGGCCATCGGCGAAGCCGGCGCGGCCAACGCTGCGCTGCTTGCCGCCTCGATCCTCGCGCTCAACGATACAGCCCTCGGCGAACGGCTCGACCGCTTCCGCGCCGAGCAGACGGCTTCTGTCGGCGAAGACCCGCACGCATGAAGGCGCTTCCGCCGGGCTCGACCATCGGCATTCTGGGCGGGGGACAGCTTGGCCGCATGCTGGCGATCGCCGCCGCCGAGCTGGGCTTTGACGTCCACATCTACACGCCGGAAGCTAATAGCCCCGCCGCCCGCGTCGCCGCGCGCACGACGGTCGCCGCGTTCGACGATGCGGACGCGCTCGCGCGCTTCGCGTCTCAAGTCGATGTCGTCACCACCGAATTTGAAAACGTGCCCGCCGACGCCACCCGCGCTCTGGTCACCGCCGGCGCCCGCGTGCATCCCAATCCCGAAGCGCTCGCCATCGCGCAGGACCGCGTCGCGGAAAAGAACTTCTTCAACGCATGCGGCATCGCCACCGCGCCCTACGCGCCGGTCGACAGCCGCGCCGATCTCGACGCCGCGCTCGCGCGCATTGGCGCGCCCGCAATCCTGAAAACGCGCCGCCTCGGCTATGACGGCAAGGGCCAGGCGCGCATCGCCACGCTTGCGGACGCCGACGCCGCTTACGCCGCGCTCGGCGGCCAGCCCGCGATCCTCGAGGGCTTCTGCGCATTCGAGCGCGAAGTTTCCATCGTCGCCGCGCGCACCATCCACAACGCCTTCGCGCCCTACGATCTGGTCGAGAACGTCCACGCCCACGGCATTCTCCACCGCACCATCGCGCCCGCGCGCGTCGATGCGCGCGTTCAAGAACAGGCCGCGGGCCTCGCCTCCATCGTCGGCGATGCGCTCGATTATGCCGGCGTGTTCGCCATCGAGTTTTTCCTGATGCCGGACGGTTCGCTTATCGCCAACGAAATGGCGCCGCGCGTTCACAACAGCGGGCACTGGACGCTCGACGCCTGCATCGCCAGTCAGTTCGAGCAGCACATCCGCGCTGTGGCCGATTGGCCGCTCGCTTCGCCGCAGCGCCTCTGCGACGCCGAGATGATCAACCTCATCGGCGACGACGTGACCGCCTGGGCCGCGCTCGCCGCCGAGCCCAATTCCAAGCTCCACCTCTACGGCAAACACGAAGCTCGCCCGGGGCGCAAAATGGGCCACGTCACGCGCCTCAAACGCTGAACCATATGCTTGGCGCCGCCTCCGCCGGGTTCTAGAGCTTGCGATCCGGGTGGGGTTCATGGACAAGCTCAAAGCTCTGCTGTGCGCGGCCTTCGCGCTTGTCGCCACGAATGCGCGCGCGGACGATACCGGCCGCTGGCAGCGCGCCGAAAGCCCGCACTTCATCGTCTATGGCGATGTCGGCGAGTTCAAACTACGCGAGGCCGTGCGCACGCTCGAAATGTTCGACGCCGAATTGCGCCATCTGCTGACCGCCGCGCCGCCGCCCTCCGCAAACAAGCTTGAGGTCTTTCTGTTTCGCAATCAGTCGCGGCTGCGCCAAGTATGGCCCAGCGCCGGTTCGGCCGTGCTGGGGTTTTACACGGCGAACCGTGACTTGATCGCGGCGTTCGCCACCTACGGGGAGAACGCCGCGCTTGAAGGCCAGGAAGTGCTGTTCCACGAATACGCGCACCATTTCATGCTGCAAAGCACGACCGTGCCCTATCCCGCCTGGTACGTGGAGGGTTTCGCGGAATATGTGCAGACCATCCGCTTCGAGTCCCAACGGGCGGTGATCGGCGATTTTTCGCGCGGCCGCGCCCAGGACATCCTCAGCAGCGAATGGCCGCCGATCGAGGAATTTCTCAACCCGGACCGTTCGCGCTGGACCACGTTGCGCGAGGTGCGCTTCTATGCCGAAAGCTGGGTCGCCACGCACTATCTGATGGACGAGCCGGCGCGCATGGCGCAATTCCAGGCCTATCTCGCCGCCATCAATCATGGACAAGATCCGGTGCGGGCGTTCGAGCCGAACTTCGGCGCGACGCCGCGCGATTTCGAACGCGCGCTGCACCAATATGCGCGCGGCGCAATTCCGCGCCGCGCCTCGTCATTGCCGAACGTCGATCTCTCCAGCCTGCAGGTGACGCCGCTGCCGCGCTCCGCCGACGATCTGCTGCTGCTGGACGCCAGAATGCGCCGCGGCGTCGAAACCGATGACCGCGCGGATGTCGCACGCCGTGTCGAAGAGATCGCGGCGCGCTATCCAGACGACGCTTTCGCCCAGCGCGCGAGGGCCCGGGCCTTGCTTCTGCGCGGCGCATATCCCGAAGCGCGCACCCTGCTTGCGACGCTCACCGCGGCGGATCCCCGCGATATCGACGCACTCTTCCTGCTGGGCATGAGCTACATCTACGAAGCGATGCCCATGCCGCGCACGGACGCAGCGGCTCGCACCGCGCGCGCCGCCTTCGCCGCCCAGGGACGGCGCTATTTCGCCCGGGCTTTCCGGCTGAACGCCCGGCACGTGCCGACGCTGTACGCCTATGCGACCACGTACATGATGGCCGACGGGCCCATTCCCGACGACGCGCTCGATGTGCTGCTGCGCGCTTACGATCTCGCGCCGCAAGTCAGCGAGATCGGCCTCAACACCGCCCGCAATCTGATGGAGCACGACCGCTTCGACGAGGCGACGGCGATCCTGCGCCCCATCGCCTTCTCGCCCCACGGCCAGGGCGCGTCGGCGACCGCGCGGGCCATGCTCGACGCCGCCGAAAAGCACGTGGTTCCCCGCGGCGAGGAATTGGATCGCAACGACGACTCCGGCGGCTAGCCGCCGTAGCGGAAGCGCGCCGCAAGTCCGACCGCGGTTTCGGCGGCTTCGCCGATGGGCTTCAAACGCGCTTTGAATTTCTCGAACTGCATCACGTTCTCGATGCGCGCATCGAGGAAGGCGCGCGTGTCGGCATGATCATCGCTTTCGTCGGTGAACCAGCGCGCATAGGTCGAGGCGAGCACGCCCATCAGGATCGCGCGCTTCGAATAGAAATTGCCGTCGGTCGACGCATCGCCCAGCGCGCGCCAGATCCGATCCGCCGTCCGCCACAGCAGCCGCGCCGCCTCCGGCGCGCGCGTGGGCCGGGCGAGGGCGCGGGTCATGGCCCGCGCGGCGCCTTTATTGGGGACCTGCGCCTCAAGCCGCAACATCACCGCCGCGCGGACCTTGTCGCGGATGCGCATGGATTTGAGGTCTAGCTTCGCCAGCCCCGCCAGCATGGCCTGGTCGGCCCGCTCGGCGAAGGCGTCCATGAGGTCGATCAGGCCGTTCGGCAGCGCCAGGGCCACCTCGCCTTCCGACAGCCCCGCCTCAGCCGCCGCCGCGCGCACCGCCGCGTCGGTCCAACCCAGGTCGGCCGCGTGGGGCGGAAACGCCGCCAAAAGGCGGGCGCGGAACCGGTCGGAGGGGGCTTCGGTCATGGGGCCAGTCTAAGCCTTTGGGTGGACAGGAGCAGCCCCTTTTGCTATCTCGCCCCCTTCGCGAGAAAGCGGGTCCGGAGCGCCAGAAGCGCCCGAGGCCGTTTCGCGCGTTCAAAATTCATCCGGAGGACGGGTCCTGGTTCAGATTTTCGTTCGCGATAACAACGTCGATCAGGCGTTGAAGGCGCTCAAGAAAAAGATGCAGCGGGAAGGCACTTTCCGCGAGATGAAGCGTCGCAATCACTACGAAAAGCCGTCCGAGAAGCGCGCCCGCGAGCAAGCGGAAGCCGTCCGCCGCGCCCGCAAGCTGGCCCGTAAACGCGCCCAGCGCGAAGGTCTCTTGCCGCGCAAATAAGCCGGCCGGTCACGCCTAAGGTTTCGACGCCGTCCGGCAGCCGCCGGGCGGCGGTTTTGATTTTGGACCGTCGGCGTCCACGCTGGCGGTCCAGGCGCTTCCCGCGTCTTGTTCTGGACGCTACGCCACCATTGTTCCTAGGATTCGCTGATGTCCGACGCCGCTCTCGCCCAATCCGCCAAGGCCTGGCCGTTCGAGCAGGCGCGCATGGTGATCGAGCGGCTGAAGAAAACGCCGAAAGACGTCGTCATCTTCGAGACAGGCTACGGCCCGAGCGGCCTGCCGCATATCGGCACGTTCGGCGAGGTCGCGCGCACGAGCATGGTGCGTCACGCCTTCCGCGTGCTGACCGACGACAAGATCAAGACGCGGCTCATCGCCTTCAGCGACGACATGGACGGCTTCCGCAAGGTGCCGACCAACGTGCCGAACCAGGAGATGCTCGCGGCGAACCTGCATCTGCCGTTGACGAAAGTACCCGATCCGTTCGGCTGCCACGAAAGCTTCGCGCATCACAACAACGCGCAACTGCGTTCGTTCCTGGATGGCTTCGGCTTCGACTATGAATTCATGTCGTCCACCGAAGCCTACAAGTCAGGCCGCTTTGACGAGACGCTGCTCACCATGCTCGATCGCTACGATCAGGTGATGGCGATCATGCTGCCGACGCTCGGCGAAGACCGCCGCGCCACCTACTCGCCCTTCCTGCCAATCAGCCCGAAGACCGGGCGCGTGCTGCAAGTCCCGACGCTCGCGCGCAATTTCGCCAAGGGCACGATCGTGTTCGAGGACGAGGACGGCGAGAAGATCGAAATCCCGGTCACCGGCGGCAATGTGAAGATCCAATGGAAGCCGGATTGGGCGCTGCGCTGGACCGCGCTCGGCGTCGATTACGAAATGGCCGGCAAGGATCTGATCGACAGCGTGCAGCAGAGCTCGAAGATTTGCCGCGCCCTCGGCGGCGCGCCGCCGGAAGGCTTCAATTACGAGCTTTTTCTCGATGAAAACGGCGAGAAGATTTCCAAGTCCAAGGGCAACGGCCTCACCATCGAGGAATGGCTCAAGTACGCGCCGCCGGAATCTCTCTCGCTCTACATGTATCAAAAGCCGAAGACGGCGAAGCGCCTCTTCTTCGACGTGATCCCCAAGGCGGTCGATGAATACATCGCCTTCCTTGACGCTTACCCGGGCCAAGGCGAAGCCGAGCAAATGGAAAATCCGGTCTGGCACATCCATTCCGGCAAGCCGCCCGAACCGGAAATGCGCGCGCAATATCAGGCGAACGCTTCCGTCGCGGCCGCATCGATCACCTTCGCGCTGCTGCTCAACCTGGTCTCCGCCGCCAATGCGGAAACGAAGGATCAGCTCTGGCGCTTCATCGCCAAGTACGCGCCCGGCTCCTCGCCCGCGACGCATCCGCGCCTCGATCGCTTGTGCGGCTACGCGATTGCGTATTTCGAGGATTTCGTGAAGCCCACGAAGAAATTCCGCGCCGCCACCGACAAGGAGCGCGCCGCGTTCGAAGATCTGATCGCGCGCTTCGACGCGCTGCCGGCGGAGATGACGGACGCCGAGACGATCCAGAACGAAGTCTACGCCGTCGGCAAGGCGCACGCGTTCGAACCGCTGCGCGATTGGTTCAAGGCGCTTTACGAAGTGCTCCTGGGCCAAGAGCAAGGCCCGCGCTTCGGCTCTTTCGCGGCGATCTTCGGATTGCGTGAAACCACGGCCCTGATGCGCCGCGCGCTCAAGGGCGAATTGACGGAGGCGGCATGAGCGACCTGCCCCCCGAACTGAAGCGCCTGCGCGAAAGCATCGACAATATCGACGCGTCGCTCATCTACATCCTGGCCGAGCGCTTCAAGTGCACTCAGGCCGTCGGCAAGCTCAAAGCCGAACTCAACATGCCGAGCGCCGATCCCGGCCGTGAAGCCGAGCAGATTGCGCGTTTGCGCCGGCTCGCGGCCGAGGCCAAGCTCGATCAGGATTTCGCGGAAAAATTCCTGAACTTCATCGTCACGGAAGTGATCCGCAATCACGAGAAGATCAAACGGGGCTAAGCGCGCGCTTACGCCCCTTCGCCGATCTTGGCGCGCGCCGGGCGATAGAGCCGCGAACGGCGCTCCAATTCCGCCCGCTTGGCCGCGATTTCGCTGCGCGTGCGCTTGATCGCATCCATTTCGGTCGCGTTGAGCACGGCTTGGAACACATTGTCCAAATGCGCGTGCATCGCTTCGCGCGCCGCTTTCGCATCGCGGTCCATCAGCGCGCCCAGAATGTAGCGGTGATCCTCCACCGGCTGCTCGACGCCGGCCAGGCGCCCGCGCGCGAAGATGTCGATGCAGAGCGGGGATTTGTTGCGCAATTCCCAGAACGTCTCGATGACGTTGGCGATGGCGGTGTTGCGCGTCGCTTCGGCGACGGTGATGTGGAAATCGCCGTCGGCGCGCTCGCCGATCGAACTGTCGCGATTGTTCTGCATCACGTCGAGCAGACGCTTGAGATCGGCGATTTCGTCCTCGGTGATCGTGTGCGCCGCGAGCGCCGCCGCCTCGCCCTCGAACAATCTGCGCGCCTCGATCAGCTCGAACGGGCCGATATCAAGTTCCGTGTCGGCGGCGTTTTCCACAGGCAGGGTTTCCGCCACATAGATGCCGGACCCGTGGCGGGCCACGACCAGCCCGCGAATCTCAAGCGCGATCATAGCTTCGCGGATGGTCGGGCGACTGACCTGCATTTCTTCGGCTAAATCCCGTTCCGAGGGTAAACGGCGGCCGAGCGCATACTTGCCCTGCTGAATGCGAGTGACGATGGCGTCGGCGACAGTCTGATAAAGCTTACGATTATGGGTCATGCGGCCGCACCCGTGCTTTCCAAGTCTTTCGCATGTGGATTGCGACGGAGTCTTGCGGCCCCGACGTCGGCTTTGCCTGCCGCAAAGCGCGTCCCCACTGTCCGAGACCTCAAAGAGCTCGGCTTCTCGTCATACAATGCCGCTTTCGTTTCTCGCAAGCATCGGCGTTGCTCCGAACGATTGTGCATTTTGCGCCACGCCCTTCCCATTGTTCAATTGGTCAGACCTCAATTCTATTGACACAGATTTTTGCCCTGACCAAATGGGCCTGACCAAATAGGTCAGCTGGTATAACGGGCGGCAGTGCATCGCCCGGCGGCTTTCGCGAGATCACAAAGGAACGGCCGTCCGCCTCTTGAGGGCTCTGGGGCCGCAGCGGGAGGGGAATATGAGTTTCAAGAAAACACTGCACACGAGCGCCAAGGTGGCCTTCCTCAATGCGGCTTGCCTCGTTGGGGCGATGGCCGCGCCGGCTTTCGCGCAGGAGGCGAACCAATCATCGGCGGAGACCGAGGACGTGATCGTCGTCACCGGATTCCGCGGCGCGCTGACCAGCTCCACCAACGCCAAACGCAACGCCACCGGCTTTCAGGATTCGGTGTTCGCGGAAGACATCGGCCAGTTTCCCGACACCAACATCGCTGAATCCTTGAACCGCATTCCCGGCGTCACCATCGCCCGCGAAGTGAACGGCGAAGGCCTCAACATCGCCATCCGCGGCCTCGACACCAATTTCACCAAGATCGTGCTGAACGGCAATTCGATCGGCGTCGCCTCGAGCGGCAGCGCCGACTCTCAGAACGTGAACCGCGAACTCGATCTCGACATCTTCCCCACCGAATTGTTCACCCGGCTCGACGTCAGCAAATCGCCGCAAGCGCACATGATGGAAGGCGGCGTGGCCGGCATCGTCAACATGCGCAGCGCCCGCCCGTTCGACTACCAGCACAGCCAGATCACCTATTCGGTGCAAGGCAATTATACGAGCCAGAACGAGGAATGGAGCCCGCGCGGCGCCTTGATCGCGAGCGGCCGCTGGCAGACCAGCATCGGCGAATTCGGCGCGCTGTTCGGTTACGCGGGCGTTCGCAATCAGAGCAGCACGGACGGCTTCGAGACGATCGGCTGGACCAATCCGAACCTCACCTACAATCAGTGCGGCGTGGCGCCCACGGGATCCAACACCGGCACCAGCGCGGCGTCCGAATGCAATAGCGGCGCGAACGGCTACGCCGCCGGCGGCAACGGCTTCCGCTGGGCCGATTTCGTCCCCACCGTCGCGCCTCCCGGCACGACCGCCGGCCAGACCGTCGACGCGGCCATGCTGCAATCCCTCAATCCAGGGCTCACGCTGCAGCAACTCGGCAGCGCCTTCCTGCCGCGCTTGGGACGTCCGTCGCACTTCGACGGCGACCGCAACCGCGACGCGGTGCTCGCCTCGTTCCAGTTTTCGCCGGGCCCGGGAACGGAACTCTATCTCGACATCATGGCGGCGCAGGCGGATCGCAAGTTCAACCGCGAAGACCTGATGTTCGAGGTGCGGAATTCGGGCGGCAATCCGGCCACGTCCTACGCCTTCCTGCCGTATCACATGACGGTGGATTCCAACAACGTGGTCACCGGCGGCGATTTCTACAACGCACGCCTGTTCCTCGAAGCGCGGCCTTACCACGAAGAACTTGAGTTCTTGAACGTCAATCCGGGCGGCTCATTCCAGATCGCCGATGCGCTCCGGCTCGACGTGCAAATGAACTACAGCCACAGCGTCTTCTTCCGCGAACAGCCGACCATCGGCCTCACGCTGCCGGGGCTCGTGCTGCACTACAGCAATAACGGGGGCGACTTCCCGACCTGGACCACCAACGTCAACCCCAACGATCCGAACGCCGGCTGGCAATGGCTGCGCGTCAACCTGCAAAATGAAAAGCGCACCACCATCACGCAGGGCTTCCACAGCGATCTGACCTGGGGCGACGATCACCAGAACATCAAGATCGGCGCGGCGTGGGACGAGATCGAGCGCAACATCATGGGCCTCGACAACACCACGCCCTGGTCCAACAACATTTGCGGCGGCGGCGTCGTGCAGGCCACGGCGGCGGCCTGCACCGGCGGCGCCGGATCGTCCGTGCCGACGGGCAGCATCCACAACTATCTGAGCGCGAGCGATTTCGGGTTCGTGGTGCCGAATTACGCCGCCCTGTTCGCGGTCTCGAACTACGCCCAATACTTCAACAGCGCGCCGATCAACGTGAACGGCGCCGCCACCGGCGCCGCCAATGGCGGCGTCAACGAAGCCACCATCGGCGCCTATGTCGAGATCAACGGCGAGTCCGAATTCATGCAGAACACGCTCCGCTACAATGCGGGCGCGCGCTACATTCAGACCGACCAGGACATCACCGGCGTGCTCAAGAACGCCTCCGGTGGTTTCGGCAGCTTCCAGACGCTGAGCGCCACGTACGACGCCTTCCTGCCGTCGTTCAACGCCGTCTACGAACTGCTGGACAACGTCAACGTCCGGATGGCCGCATCGCGCACGATCACGCGGCAAAATCCGAACGCGATGTTGCCGAACACGACCTTCAGCGACCCCTCGGCGCAAAACGCCACGCAGGGCAACCCGAACCTGACGCCGTTCTTCTCCAACAATTTCGACCTGGGCGGCGAATGGTACACGGGCGGTGAAGGCTATGTCGGCGTCGCTTTCTTCCGCAAAACGCTGACCGGCTTCACCCAGTCCGGCACCAACATCCTGCCCTTCAGCGCGCTGGGGATTCCCTACGCCTCGCTGACGACGACGCAACAGGCCGCCATCGATCTGCGCGGCGGCCCGAACGTGGCCACAGTCACGGTCACGCAGCAGGTGAACGCCGGCGGCCAACTCGATCTCAACGGCTACGAGTTGAACTGGGTGCAGCCGCTCGATTTCCTGTTCCACGGCCTTGGATTCACCGCGAACTACACGCGGATCAATCAGTCGGGCAGCGGCGCGGGCGCACCGGTGAACGCGGTCAACGTTCCGCGCTACACCTACAACGTCACCGGCTATTACGAAGATCACGGCTTCTCGGGCCGCGTTTCCTACACGTACGCCGACTCCTCGATCCAGACGTCGTTCAACGGTCCGCAGGATGCGTTCCCGTATCCGGCCAACCCGACGCCCGGCTACCGCTACACCGATGCGCGCGGCCAGCTCGACGCCGCTCTCCGCTACCAGATCAAGGGCCTGCCGACCGAGCCGACGCTCACGCTCGATGCGATCAATCTCTTGGACGAACCGCGGCGGGAGACCGAGGGCTATCCGAACGCGGCCTACAAATACTACCAGCCCGGACACAGCATCCTGCTGGGCGTCCGCGGCACGTTCTAAAGCGCGCGAGGCCGGGCGGGTTTTCCCACCCGCTCGGCCCCTTTCATCCCCGAACTTCCACGGCCTTCCCAGAGCCGTGGGCACGGCGGGCCCTTCGGAGGGGTCCCGCCGTTTTCTTTTCACGCGCGCATATTTTCGTCCGCAACAATCTCTGGGTGCAGACGCACAACTTTGGTTCGGTTGCGCTTGAGCCGCTGATCAATCGTGTGTTGCGCCCATGGGGCACGACGGGGCGGAAGCGGACGGACAGCGGCTGCGCGCGGTCGCCATAACTCCCGACCCGCTCATTATCGACAACGCCTCCGAGGGATTTGACCGGCGTTTCCGCCGGCGGTCGGCGCGCTACGTATTCAGCTTCGCGCAGAGCCTGATCTTGACCGGGATGATCGCCGGCGGCGCTTGGGCGGCGCACGCTTTTCCGGACGCGAGCTGGAGCATCGCGCACGCCGCGGTATTCGCGCTCTTCGCCGCGGCGATCCTGTGGCGCCTGTTCGCCGCAGCGAGCCTCGCGCCCGTCCGCAGCAAATTGTTTTCGCCCGGACGCGGCGAGTCTTGGCCGACCTATTCCCTCCTCTGCCCGCTGCATCGCGAAGCCGATGTCGTGTTCGATCTCGTCGCGGCGCTCGACAAGCTCGACTATCCGCGCGACGCGCTGGACATCCAGTTGCTGGTCGAGGCCGACGATCCCGACACCATCACGGCGGCCCTCGCCGCGGCGTCGGGCGATCACATCGAAGTCGTCATCGCGCCGAAGCGGGCGCCGCGGACGAAGCCTAAGGCGCTGAACATCGGTCTTGCGCGCGCGCGCGGCGAATTTCTCGCAGTGTTCGACGCCGAGGACCGCCCGCATCCGGCGCAATTGCGCGCCGCCGTCGCCGCGTTTCGGGCTGGCGGGGAAGCGCTCGCCTGCGTGCAGGCGCCGCTGGTCATCGACAATGCGGCCGCGTCCTGGATCGCGCGCCAATTCGCCGCCGAGTACGCGATCCAGTTCGGCGAAGTTCTTCCGCTCCTCGCCCGGCTTCGCCTGCCGCTGCCGCTGGGCGGCACCAGCAATCATTTCCGCACCGCCGCGCTTCGGCAATGCGGCGGCTGGGACCCCTATAACGTCACCGAGGACGCCGATCTCGGCTACCGTCTGGCGCGCCACGGCTGCAGCATGGACGTAATCGCACCGCCGACCTGGGAAGAGGCGCCAGTGACGCTGTCGGCGTGGCTGAAGCAGCGGACACGCTGGATCAAGGGCCACGTCCAGACCTGGCTGGTGCTGATGCGCGATCCGCTCGGCAGCGCGCGCGAGATGGGCTGGCGGGCGTTTCTCTCCATGCATCTGGTGCTCGGCGGCGGCGTGCTTGCATCGCTGCTGCACGCGCCGCTGGCGCTGGCGCTGGCCTACACGCTGCTGGCGCACGTCGATTTGCTTGGACCGGCCGATTTCATCCTGGCGCTCTGCGGCTATGTCGTAGCTGTATTTGCGGCGCTCACGGCCTCGGCTCTCTCCGGCGACCTCAGCCACGCGCGCGCGGCGCCGACGATGCCGTTCTACTGGCCGCTGGCGACGCTGTCGGCGACATGGGCGCTACTCGATCTCGTCGTGCGGCCGCATTATTGGGCGAAGACCCGTCACGGCGTTTCGCCGCGCGCCCGTTTTCCGTTCAGGCGCACGCTTCAGAGCGTGCGCCTGAGCAACTCGCAGAATGCGTCGACCTCCGCCTCGGCCTGATTCCAGGACACCACGAAACGCGCTTCGCCCGTACCTTCGCCGCCCCAATCGTAGAATTGGGCGCCCGCGGCGCGCAGCGCGTCAAGCGCCTCGACGCCGGCCTTCACGAACACCTGGTTGGTCTCCACCGGCGCCGACAGGTGCGCGCCCGCGGCCTCGCCGAGGCGCGCCGCGAGCGCGTTGGCGCGCGCCGCGAGGCGAAGCCACAATCCGTCTTCGAGATAGGCCAGCAATTGCGCCGCGAAAAAGCGGCCTTTGCTCAGCAGGTGCCCGCCGCGCTTGCGCCGCCGCTCAATCGCCTCGGCAAAAGCGGGATTGAAAGCGACGATGGCCTCGGCGGCGACCGCGCCGTTCTTCGTCGCCCCGAAGGACAAGAGATCGACGCCGCCGCGCCATGTCGCCGCCGCGGGCGCGCAATCGAGGTGCGCGACGGCGTTGGCGAGGCGCGCTCCATCCATGTGAAAGGCGAGCCCGGCCGTGCGCGCCGCCGCGCCCAAGGCGGCGATCTCGGCCGGGCGATAGACCGCTCCGCGTTCGCTCGCCTGAGAAATGGAGAGCGCCATCGGCTTCACCGAGTGAACGCCGCGCGCATTGCGCGCGACCCCGTCCGCGACGGCGGCTGCATCGATCTTCGCGTCCGCTCCGTCCAGCAGCACGAGTTTGGCGCCGCCTGAATAGAATTCCGGCGCCCCGCATTCGTCGCACTCGATATGCGCTTCGCGGTGGCACAGGATCGCGCCCCATGGCGGCGTCACGCTCGCCAGCGAGATCGCGTTGGCCGCGGTGCCGGTGGCGACGGCGAACACGCGAGCCTCATGCTCGAAGACTTCGGAGAACGCGGCGTCCAGCCGCTTCGACCATGCGTCATCCCCGTATGCGCCCGCGGCGCCCTCGTTCGCCGCGGCCAGCGCGGCGAGAATCTCCGGCGCGGCGCCGGCGGTGTTGTCGGAGCGGAAATTCATCGCGCCCACGCTAAAGCGCGCGGCCACGGAACAGGAGCAGATTTTGCGCGCTCACGCGTGTGCGGAAATGCGACGGATAACCGACAACGTAAGACAAAAATAAGATAATAAAAACAGTTACTTTAGAAAAGGCGTCTAGAGTATATGAAAAATAACCATTGAGGGACGTCCGTGCAAACTTTCGTCAACCAAGAACTGGTCGACCGAATGGGCCACGAAATCTTCGCCAGCGCGAGGTCGCGGTACTATTTGTTCAGCATAACGGCCCTTGGACTTGCCGCGGCGGCAAATCTGGCGCTCGCCGCGATTTGGCTTGGCCTCGTCATTCTGGTTGACGAGACGCGCAAGGCGCTCAGCGCGCGCTTGAGCGATCCGGATGGCGAAGCGGCCCTCGGCGGCCTTGCGCTCGACATCGCCAGCGCTTCGGCGCTTGCCTGCGCGCCCGCGCTTGCCTGGTTTGCGCGCGACGCCATGAGCGCGCCGATCGCCGTCGCCATGCTGACGACGCTCGGCGTCGCCGCCGCGCTGAACGCACGCCGCAACCCGGTCGAGACCGTGCTCGCGGCTCTCCCTTACGGCGCCATCCTCATCGCCATCGCGCTCGACGGGGCGATCTCGGGCAACCTGTTTCAAGCCATGGTTTGTTTGCTTGTCGCCGGTTTCGCCTTCACGGCGACGCTGCGCGCCGCGCATCGCCACGCCCGCGCGGAACGCCACGCCGCCGAAGAAGGCGCCGCGTTCCTCGATCAGATCAACGCTTCGCTCGACGGCGCGGAAGCCGCGGCGTGGGAAATCGACTTCAAGCACGGCGCGCTCGGCGGCGCCGATCAGCTTGCGGCGCTGCTTGGCCGCCCCGTCACCTTTGCCGACATCATCGAACGCGGATGCCACGCCGCGCCGCAGGATCTCGCGCTCGCGCGCGCGGCGTTCACGCCGCATCGGCACGGCGCGATGCGCCGCATCGCCATCGAACACGCCGTCGCCTACGCCGACGGGCAGAGCTTCCGCGTCCGTCACCAGGGCGTCCTGCGCACGACCCAGGACGGCGAGCCGCTGAGCCTCATGTGCGTCACCCGCCGCCTCGGCGCCTCCTCCGAACGTGAAGCGCACAACGCCATGCGCGCCGCCGCGCGCAATGCCGGCGCCGCGCTCGCCGCACAGGAAGAGCTGCTGCGCACGCTCGCCAACGAGCTTTCCCAGCCGATCGAGATTGGCGCTTCCAGCACGATCGCGGTCGACGCGGACTTTCCGGAGACCTGCGCCAGCATCGCCCAATTGCTCGACGACCTCGCCCGCCGCGAGGCCCAGATCGAACGCTCGGTCGACGCTCTGGCGCACGCGCGCCACGCCGCCGAAAGCGCCAACCTCGCCAAATCGCAATTCCTGGCCAACATGAGCCACGAATTGCGCACGCCGCTCAACGCCATCATCGGCTATGCCGAAATCCTTCAGGAAGACGCCGAGGACGGCGGCGATAAATCCGCCGTGCAGGATCTCAACCGCATCCTCACCGCGGCCAAGCACCTGCTCGGCCTCATCAACGAAGTGCTCGATCTGTCGAAGATCGAGGCCGGCCGCATGGAGGTGGCCGCCAGCGAATTCGATCCGCATGGCCTCGTCAGCGAACTGATCGACACGCTGCGCCCGTTGATCGAGAAGAACAACAACACCGTCATCTGGTCCGGCGCCGGCGTCGAAAGCATCGCCCGTTCCGACGCCATGAAGATTCGCCAGTGCGTGCTCAATCTCCTGTCGAACGCCTGCAAGTTCACCAAGGAAGGCGAGGTCGAGGTGCGCCTCGAACGCCGGCACGAGGGCGGGCTCGAGCAGCTCTATTTCATCGTGCGCGACACCGGCATCGGCATGTCGAAAGAGCAATTGGCGCGCCTGTTCCAGCCCTTCGTGCAGGCCGATCCCACCATCACGCAGCAATACGGCGGCACCGGCCTCGGCCTCACCATCACCGGGCGGCTTGCGCAATTGCTGTGCGGCGACGTCAGCGTCGAAAGCCGCCCGGGCGAAGGCTCCATCTTCACCTTGCGCATTCCCGCCGACTACCCCGCCGCCTTCGCCGCGCAAAGCCAGAACGCCGACATCGATGAGTTGCAAGGCGCTGAGGGCGCTCCGCTGGTGATCGTCATCGAGGACGAGCCGGACGCGCGCGAACTCGCGGCGCGGGCGCTGACGCGCGCTGGCTTCGCCGTTCAGGGCGTCGGCGGCGGCGAGGCGGGCCTCGCGCTCGCGCGCGCCAAGGCGCCGGCGCTGGTGTTGCTCGACATCTTCCTGCCCGACCGCTCCGGCTGGCGCGTGCTGCAATCGCTGAAGCAGGATCCGAAGACCTGCGACATCCCCGTCGTCGTGCTCTCGATCAACGAAGATCGCGGCCACGCGCTCGCGCTCGGCGCGGCCGAACACATCGTCAAGCCGACCGACCGCGACGTGCTCGCCGCCACCGTGATGCGCTTCGCCCGCAAGCGCCCGGCGCCGCAGGCGCAAGCGCAAGCGCAGCCGAGCCGCGCCGCCCAAGCCGGCTGAAAACGCACGCCGCCAAGAACGAGTTCGCTCGCCGTGCGTTAAGCTCAAGGGGCCGAGCGAGGCCCTTATGCCAAGTAACAAAAGCCGGCCCGGCGAACGCATCTTCCGCGAACGCCCCAAGGCCCGCACGATCGAGGACTACGAGCCCCCGCTCGCGCGCGAGCAGGAAAGGTTCACCCCGCTGTCGCGCCCGCCGGCGCGGCGGCAGGCGCCCGACGCCGACGACGAGGCGGTCGAGCCTCGCGACTAGCCGAGCCTTGCGCCCGCGCGGATGCGCCTGCTATCTGCGAGCGCCTGCGCGGGCATAGTTCAGAGGTAGAACGTCAGCTTCCCAAGCTGAATGTCGGGGGTTCGATTCCCCCTGCCCGCTCCAGCCCCGTTTCAGAACCGTGCAAGCCGGCGGCCGCTGCTATCGCGCGCGCGTGTTCTGGGCGGCGCGGTTCGGCGCGGTGCGATCCGCGTCCAGCAACAAGAAGCTGCGGGCTTCATCGTCGGACAAATCCCCGCGCTGATGCAGCGCCAATTGGCGGACCAGATTGCGCAATTCCACGCGCCTGTCGTGCGTGAACAAGGGCCGGCTGAGCCCGCCCTCGCGCGCGCCGAACGGTGAAAGAAAGAGCGCCAGACGGCCGACGCGAATTTGCTGCGTTGGACGTTCCTCCTCGGACGACGCGCTGGCGGCGGGCGCGGCGGGCGCCTGCACCACAAGCACGATATCGTCTTCGTCGTGTTCGCCGCCGGGCGGCGCCGCGAACAGCGGCGCATCCGCGAGCACGATCTTCGACAGCTGCACGCCGGTATAGATGTCGTACGTCAGCAAACGCACGGTGGTGCGGATCATGGCGACGCCGTTACGGGACAGCCTCAGATCCTCGATGTTGTTCGAACCGAGCGGCTTCGGATGGGCGCCTTCCAGGGCCATGATCGGCGCGGTCCGCAGCAATTGGACCCTGGTGTCGTCGTACACCGCGAGATAGCTGGCGGACTCGGTGCCGCCGCGGCGATCAAACTCGCGCCTGACCGCCACGAGATGCACGCCGTCATCCGCATAGGTCGGCCTCAGATAGTCCACGTACCCTTCGTCGTCGTCGTCGCTGTCGGCTTCGTCGCTTTCATCGGCCTCGCCGACATCCACCGCGCTTTTCTGTTCGAGTTCGTGCAGCTTTCGAACCGTCAGGCAGCGTTGAAACAACAGCCAGATTGTCTCGCACTCGTGGCGCTCCGCCCGCGCCGGGCCGAAATCGAGGCGGAAATCCACGGCATAGGTGGTGAGCCCGCCGCAATCGTCGGCAATGGCGACGCGATTGCCCTTGGGGTTCATATCGGCGCCGATGACGAGGCAAGCGGCCGATTGATCCGACGCCGCGTCGGCGCCGCCGGGCTCGGCCGAAGCGCGCGGGCGCGGCGGCGCGGCCGTGTCGATCTCGAAGCGCGTTTGCACCTTGCCGGCGATCACCATGAAGGCATTCGCGCTGGCCGCCAGCACACGGTCGCCGGCGCGCGAGGACGCGAGAAAGCGGACTTCCGGCGCCGCCACCGCGGGCCAATGCTCGCGGTCTTCGGTCAGCGTGCTGGTGCTCCAGAAGCGCAGCATGCCGTCCTCGGCGCCGATCGACGCGGCGTGCGCGCCATCGCCGATCATGCGCTCGAGGCGCGCGGCGCCCTTGGCGCCCATGAGCGTCGTGCTGAAAACATCCCCCGCCGGGCGGCGCAATCCAGCGACCAGCCCGTTCACGTCATAGATCGCCAGCCGGCGGCTTGAGCATGAGACCGCCACTTGCGACCCATCCGGGCTGGTTTGCATGGCGTAGGGGCAGTCTGCCGAGATGGACACGGTGTGCGCCGGGCCCCGTCCGTTGAGCGGCACAAAGGCGATCTCGGCGCCCCGGCGCAGCGCGCCCACATTTCCGTCGTCCGAGAGCGTGAACGCGTTGCTCTCCGCAAACGGCGCGTTCGTCGTCGACACCTTGCTCCAATTGGCCGTCGACCAGAGATCGATTTTTCCCTGATTGAATACGGCGAAGTGGCGCGTGGTCTCGCTCACGGCATAGGATTGCAGCGAAATCGATCCATCGATGGCGAGGTCGGTGATGCGCGCGCCGGTGCGCGCGTTCCAGACGCGCGGCGAATGCCCGGAGAACAAGCCGACGATCCATTGGCCGTTGCGGCCCACCAACGCCGCCCTGACCACGCCTTGGAGACCGGTCGAATCGAGCGTGACGTGTCCGCCTGTCCCCGACGCTTCGATCGCGGCGCCGTGCCGCTGCACAACGGTCGCGCCCTCTTCCGTGTACCCAAAGCCGAGGAAATCATCGAAGCCGCCTTCGTAGATTTTCGTCACCGTGAGCGCCAGCCGCTCGGCCTGCGGGCGCACGATCGAAATCGTCGCGTTTCGGTATGACTCGTCGGACGCCACCACGGCGATCGCATCGCCGAGCCGATCCGCCCCCGCCGCGATCACGTTCGCGCCAAGCGACGCATCGTTGGCGAACGCGGCGCCGTCCGAGGTCCGATAGACGGTCAACGCGTGTTCGTCAGCCACGGCGAGAGCCCGACCGTCCCGCACCAGAGCCACATCGGTGAACCCGCTGCGGCTCGAAATCGTCTTGAGCGGCGTCTCCGCGCCGCTGGCGAAGATTTCGACGGCGTCGTCCGTGCGGCGCACATAGCCGCCCGGCGTCGGCGACACGCGAAATTGGTGCCCCTCGAACTGACGGCCGGCGCCGCCCGTCAGCGCCATCACGCTCGGTCCGGCATCGTCGCTGTGGGCCAGGAAATTGGCGCGGTCGCGGCTGATGTCGGTGATGCGAAGATCCTCGGGCAGAGCGAGGGGCGCCTGCCACGTCACGCCAACCTCGCCGTCCGCGGCTTGACCGGCGCTCTGGCGCCATTCGATGAGCTTGGCTTCGTCGCCGATCATCGCCACCCATCGCGAGCCGGTCTGGCTGTCGAGGCGCGCAAGCCCGCCGGCGCCGCTGCCGACGCCGTCGCGCTGCACCTCCCAGACCACCGGCGTCGGCACGGCGCTCGGATTGGTTGGAAAAACAAAAATGAAGCGCGGCGTGTAAGAGCCAAACGTGCCCCCGCGCGCGGCGACGGAATCGGTCCCGCCGAACGTCACCTCGCTGAAATAGTGTCCGCGTCCTTGAATCAGGGGCACCTGCTCGGGGGCGCCGCCGATGCGCCACAAATACACACCCGAAGTCGTCGCCGCGGCGATGGTGTTGTCGCTGGACACGTCGATGGCGTTGATGCGGGCGTCGTTCTCGGTGTGGCCTTCGCTGACCACGTCGGCGTCGCGCTGAACGCGCCAGGCGCCGCCGCTTGAGGACGCCAGCCGGCCATCGCTCAAATACCGAACGCCGCTGACCGAGCGATCGTAGCTTTGCAACTCGCGCTGATCGGTGAAGTCCACCCGATCCTTGCCGTCTTGCTTGGTGAATTGCATGGCCAATTGCTGGACTTTTCCGTCGCAGCGGCCGAGCGCGGCGCGCCGGCCCGTCGCGTCGACGGCGAGGGCGGTGATGAAGCCGCGCGCACTCGAAGCGCAGGAGGCCGACGCGGCGGCGTCAGCCGGCCTGCCGCCGATTTCGACGCCGCGATTGTTGAACACGTGCAAGCTCCCGTCCGGGGAGCCGGCCAAAAGGAACGCCACGCCGTCGCGACTGCGCGGAAACCGCGCCAGGATCGTGAACGCGGGCCGCGTGTCTTGCTGCTCGCCGGCCGGCTGGTCGGCCGCGCCCGGTCCTGAAGGCGGCGGTTTGGAACTCCAGCGGCAGATCGAGTGAAGCTCCACATCGACGCGATAGATTTGCGGCGTCCGGGCGACGGCATAGACGCCGCGCTCGACCCCCACCGCATTGACGAAGGTGATCGGCGTGTTCGCGCCTCGGCCCCCGCCCTGACCGCCTCCTTGATCGGCGCCGCCGCCCGCCGCCGCCGCGCCGCCTTGCGAAGCGTCGCGCCGGCCCCTGGGTTGCGTCGCCGCCGGTTCGCGCGCCG
>DASZQK010000041.1:0-9509 GCA_035549695.1 Caulobacterales bacterium
CTGAATGGGCCGCGAGGTCGCCCTGTACGACGCCGCTGATTGGCGCCGCGCAGAAGCGGGCATGCACGTTTTCGACTTGCGGGTTCAGGCGCCCGGCTTGCGCGGCGGATTGGAGAGCGCTTCGAGCTGCTTCTGCATGGCCTCGACCTGGCGGCGCAGTTCGACGAGCTGCTCCTCGCTGGCGGGGCCTTCTTCGGGCTTGGCCGCCGGCTTGCCCGTCATCCCCGGAGCGAACGGCGCCCACATCGACATGGCCTGCTGAAACAGCGCCATGTTCTGGCGCGCCTGTTCCTCGAACGCGGCCATCGGCGTCTTGCCGCCGAAAGCGCGCTGGAATTGCTCGCGCATCTGGTCCTGGCTCTTGGCGAAGCTTTCCATGCTCATTTCGAGATAGGGCGGCAGGAAGCCCTGCATGCTGTCGCCATAGAAGCGGATGAGGCGGCGCAGGAACTGGACCGGCAGCAGGTTCTGCCCGCGGCTTTCCTGCTCGAAGATGATCTGGGTCAGCACCGAGCGGGTGATGTCTTCGCCGGTCTTGGCGTCCTGCACGGTAAAGTCCGTGCCTTCGCGCACCATGTCGGACAGGTGCTCCAGCGTGACGTACGAGCTGGTCGCCGTGTTGTAGAGCCGGCGGTTGGCGTACTTCTTGATGACGACGGGCTCGCCCGAACCTTCGGGAGCCGGTTCGCCCTGGGGCCGTCCGCCGTTCGCATCCGCCACGTGAATGATCCTTGTTCTGTTCTTGCGCCCGCGAACGTGCGGGCCGGCGACAAAGTCTTCCTTCCTTCGCCGCAATGCAAGATGAACGCGCCGCTTTCGCGCATGTTCTGCCCTGGCGCGCGTGGAATTCGCGCCATACCTGTGCAATAGCTCGCCCGGAACTCCTCCCCAGCGCCAAGGACTTAACCATGACCGACATCGTGATCGCCGCCGCGGCCCGGACGCCCGTCGGCAGCTTCAACGGCAGTTTTGCTGCGACGCCCGCATTCGAGTTGGGAAAGACTGCGATCACGGCCGCGCTGCAGCGCGCAAAAGTCGATGCGGGCGATGTCTCCGAAGTCGTGCTCGGCCAGGTGCTGACCGCCAATCTGGGCATGAACCCAGCTCGCCAAGCCAGCCGCGCCGCGGGTGTTCCCGACGAAAAGCCGGCGTGGAGCTTGAACCAAGTGTGCGGCTCGGGCCTGCGCGCCGTCGTCGTCGGCTATCAGCAGATCAAGGCGGGCGACGCCTCGATCGTCGTCGCCGGGGGCCAGGAGAACATGTCGATGGCCCCGCACGCCCAACACTTGCGCGCGGGCGTGAAGATGGGCCCGCTCGAACTCAACGACACCATGATCAAGGACGGCCTGACGGACGTCTTCTACGGCTATCACATGGGCGTCACGGCCGAGAACGTCGCCGAAAAATGGCAGATCACGCGCGAGGATCAGGACAAGTTCGCCACCGCTTCGCAGAACAAGGCCGAGGCGGCGCAGAAGGCCGGCAAGTTTCAGGATGAGATCGTCGCCGTCACGCTGAAGACGAAGAAGGGCGACGTCGTCGTCGACAAGGACGAATACATCCGCGCCGGCGCCACGCTGGAAGCCGCCGCCAATCTGCGTCCCGCCTTCAAGAAGGACGGCACGGTCACCGCCGGCAACGCCTCCGGCATCAATGACGGCGCGGCGGCCCTCGTCTTGATGACGGCGGACGAAGCCAAGAAGCGGGGTCTCACCCCGCTCGCGCGCATCGCCTCCTGGGCCTCGCGCGGCGTCGATCCCGCCGTGATGGGCACGGGGCCGATCCCGGCCTCGAAAGCCGCGCTGGAAAAAGCCGGCTGGAAAGTTTCCGATCTCGATCTGGTCGAAGCCAACGAAGCCTTCGCCGCGCAAGCCTGCGCCGTGAACAAGGACATGGGCTGGGATCCCGCCATCGTGAACGTCAACGGCGGCGCCATCGCCATCGGCCACCCGATCGGCGCGAGCGGCGCACGCGTGCTGACGACGCTTCTTTTTGAACTGCAACGCCGCGGCAAGTCGCGCGGGCTGGCCACGCTCTGCATCGGCGGGGGGATGGGCATCGCGCTCTGCGTGGAGCGGTGATCCTGCAAAAAAGTCGATGAAGCCGCCCGTCCGAACGCGTGCTCGATCTGCTGGAGCGCTGGCCGCCGGGCCCGCTGGCGAAGGAAGACGGCAGCCCCGTCCTTGACGCGAACGGGCAGCGCGTCCGTTGACAGGTTGCATTACCATGGTAATGTGCCGACATGACGGCGATATCAAAACTCACGGCGCAGGGGCAGATCTCCGTGCCGGCTGAAATTCGCAGGAAGCTCGGCGTCGGTCCGGGCTCGGCGATCGAGTGGGAAGAACGAGACGGCGAGATCGTCGTCCGCCGCGCCGGCCGGCATTCCTCGGAGGCGCTGCACGCCGCGGTATTCAAGGAAAGCCCAAAGGCGAAGACCCTGAAAGACCTCAAGGCCGGCGTGCGCGCTCACGTCCGAAAGAAGCATGCGCGGGATTGATACGAATGTGCTGGTGCGTCTGATCGCGCGCGATGACGCCGCGCAGGCGGCGCGCGCCGAAGCCTATGTGGCCAAGGGCGCCTGGGTGTCACACATCGTTCTTGCAGAAACGGTTTGGGTGCTGGACTCCGTCTATGAGCTGGCGCCCAAGCAAATCGCGTTGGCCGTCGAGATGCTGCTCAATCACGCGCAGCTCACATTGCAGGACGCCGATGTGGTGACCCGCGCCCTCGAACACTACCGGGCGCGCCCTAAGCTCGGCTTCTCCGATTGTCTGATCGTCGAAACAGCGCGAAAGCACGGCCATGGACCGGTGGGAACGTTCGACCGGGGGCTCGGCGATATCAATGGCGCAGAACAAATCTGAACGCTGGCCGCCTGGTCCGCGGGCGAAGGAAGACGGCAGCCTGATCCTCGACGCTGGCGGCAAGCGCGTCGGCCGGCGGCGAAATTGCGCTTGTGACCTCACGCCCATGGCGGGCTAAACTAGCCCGCCATGTCCGACGTTCAGCGCAAGCTCACCACCATCCTCGCGGCCGATGCGGCTGAATATAGCCGCGTCATGGAGAGCGACGAGGTGCGCACGCTGGGCGATCTGCGCGCCGCGCGAGGCGTGTTTCAGACCTTCATCGAGCGCCACCACGGCCGCATCGCCAACACCGCCGGCGACGGGCTGATCGCCGAATTTCCCTCCGTCGTCGAAGCCGTGCAGTGCGCCATCGAGGTGCAGCGCGAGCTGGCCACCGAGCAGTCCGGCCTGCGCTTCCGCATCGGCATCCATCTCGGCGACGTGCTCATCGACGGCGCCGATCTGCTGGGCGAAGGCGTCAACCTCGCCGCGCGGCTGCAAAGCATGGCCGCGCCCGGCGGCATCCTCATTTCGCAACAGGTCTATGATCACGTGCAGAAGAAATTGTCCGTCGGCTTTTCATATCTGGGCGAACGGCAGCCGAAGAATTTCGAGGGCAGCGTCGCCGTCTATAGCGTCGGCGAGTCCGGTGAAGGCGCCGAGCCCGTCAAGAAGGGCAAGAAGCCGAAGCCGACGCCGAGCATGCGCCGCGCGCGCTGGATCGCCAGCGCGCAGCGTTGGGGCGTCATCCTGGCGGTGCTGCTGGTGCTCGACCTGATGACGGGCGACGGTTTCTGGGTGCAGTGGCCCGCGCTTTTCGTCGCGTTGTGGCTGGCGCTGCGTTCCGGCGCCTTGTTCGATCGCGCGCACTAGCCGCGCGCCGGCAGCACCTTCGGATTGCGCAGCACCGCCGCCGAAATGAGCGCGATGAGGAGGCCCACTGGGAAGATTTCCAGGAACGTCATGGGCAGCCGGAACAGCGGGTTGGCGTAGGCCGCCTTCATCTGGTTGAGTTCGGCGATCTTGGCCTCGAGCGCGGCGCCGCTGACGCCCGCCTCGCGCTGACGCGCGATGATGCTGGCGACATATTCGTCCATGAAACGATAGTGCGTGACGGCGAGATAGACCTCCCACGCCAGCGCGTAGGCGATTCCCGCGAACGCCGCGATCATCAGCCCGAGCCCGAGCGCCGGCAGAAACTTGATCACGCCCCCCAGCTTCTTGTTCCGGTAGTCGCGGATGGCGAGGAAGATCGTCGACAGCGCCAGGATCATGATGAGATAGCCGAACCACTCGGTCCCGAAGATCCCGCCATTGTGTCCGCCCTGCGCGGCCAGCCCCCACAATATGACGCCGATGACGAAGACGCCGGAAACGGAGCCGTACGTGAGCGCGGTCTTCAGCATGCGAACCTCCCTGGTGTGGGTGCGACTAAGCCGGCGCGCGGCGGATTCGCCATCGTAAGAAAGGGTGAAATCGGCAAAATCGGACGTCTGGCGCTACGGGATGAGCGCCAGTTCGCGCGCTTTCTGCACGGCCTGGGTGCGCCGCTGCACCTCGAGCTTCTGATAAAGGCTGGCGACCTGCGTCTTCACCGTGTTCGGCGAGACGCCCAGATCGCGGGCGATTTCCTTGTTCGATTTGCCGGCGGCGAGCAGGGCGAGAACTTGCTGCTCGCGCTGCGTCAGGCCGAGCGCGGCGATGGCGGCGCGGTTGCGCTCGAACTGAGCACGCGCGGGGCGGCGCGCGAGCCGCAGTCCGGCCCAAAGTCCGAGCGCGGCGAAGCCGGCGGCGACCAGGCCGACATAGGTCTCCGCCGGAAACGCCCTGACCAGAAACCTGTAGTGGAGCCATTCGAGCGCGAAGGCGCCCGCCGCCAGCGCGACGGCGTAAATGAGAGCCAGCCGTTTCACCGCCAAATCATAGCCTCAGGCGCGCGGACCGGGACAGCCCGCCTCGTGCGCCGCTGCTTCCAACGGCCACTGTTTCCGGCTACCTGTTGAAACGTCTGCGCAAGGGGGGCGGGATGCGGTTTGCGGCCATGTGCGCGCTCGCTCTGGCGCTCTCGTCGGGCGCGCTGGCTGCGCCGGCTCAGGGCCTCGGCCCGTACGCATTCGGCATGACCGTCGAGCAGGCCAAAGCCACGGCGCCCGAGGCGCCATGGGCCGATCACGGTCTGGATGGGCGCCAAAGTTCGCTGAGCGGGGGCCCGAGCCTTGCCATCGCCGGCGCGGACTATTCCGCGTGGTTCGCGTTCCAGGACGGGCGCCTCGACGCCATTCGATTGGCGCACGAGGAGCGCGACGTGACCAGCGCCCAGTGCGACGCGGCGCTTTCGGCGGCTGTCCTCGACCTCGAGGCGAAATTCGGTCCGTTCTCCGCGCCGCGCGATCCCTTCGAGTATGGCGTGCGCATCGACACGCGGCGCACGGCGGGCGGCTCGGAGGTGCGCGGCTACGTCCTCGATTCATTCAATCAGCGGACGGGCTATGCGACGTGGCGCGGCGAGGGCTACGTTCAGGCTTCGAGCCGCTTTGCGCCGCGCGGCGGCGCGCGCTCCCCCGCCGACACGGCCTGCGCGATTTCCATCGTCATCGAGCGGAACGCGGCGCCGCTGCCGCCGGCGCTGACGCCGCCGACGCCGGAGGCGTTCGGCAGCGCGCAGAGCATCGATAACCCGCAGTGGCTGGAACGTCCCGACGGCGCGGCCTTCGTGCGGAACCTGCCTCCGGCGATGATGAGTTTCAGCACCGGCGGCGACGCGCTCTTGTATTGCCTGGTGATCGAAGACGGACGATTGAACTGCGCGGTGGGCCGGGAATGGCCGCGCAACATGTGGTTCGGTCAGGCGGCGCTCAATCTCTCGCACTATTATCGTCTTCCTACCGAGATGGATGGCGCTCCCACGCTCGGCAAGCGCGTGTTTCTGCCGATCCATTTTTCCCTGCCGGATTTGCGGACGCCGCCGGGCGTCGATCTCGCGCCGCTGCGCCGCCTGGCGGAACAGCAGCCGTCGGCCGGCGACATCGCCGCGGCCGCCTTGATCGAGACGCCGGTCTGGACCGAACGCCCGTCGGGAGAGGCCTTCGCGCGCTATTATCCGCCAGACGCGCTCGATTGGGGCGATGAGGGCCGTGTCGAACTGGATTGCTTGGTTCAAGCCGAAGGGGCGTTGCTGTGCCGCCTCGGCAAGGTGGAGCCGGCCGGCGAAGGGTTCGACCTAGCCGCGCTCGGCGTCGCCCAATCATTCCGCATCGCGCCTGAAATTGACGGCGCGCCGACGCTTGGAAAACGCGTGCATGTCGTGGTGGCTTTCCGCATTAGCTGATCGAGGCTGGTCATGTTGAGGCGCACATTCGCTGTCGCCGTGCTCGCCGGGGCGGCGACGCCGGCTTTGGGACAGACGCTGGCCCCGCCGCCGCCGCCGCCCGATCCGCCGCGCCCGGAGGCGCGCCACGCCAATGCGGACGAGGCGCTCGATGCGCTGCAGCGGCGCCGTTGGCGGCGCGTGTCCGACATCGTCGCCGGCTTGCCGCCGGACAGCGCCTCCGCGCTGCTCGACGATCTCAGCGACATGACCGAGGTGAACAGCCATTTCGACGCCATCGCCGGACAGCGCATGGGCCGAACGCTGCTCGGCGCGTTAGAGCTCGGTTGGGGCTGGCGCTTCCGCGGCCACGGCTGGAGTTCGCAGGTGCGCCCCAACGCCTTCGCCGAATTTCAGACGCGTCTGACACGCGCACGCGATCAGCTTGCGGCGGCGCTGGTTGAAGATGCGAACGACGGCGTCGCCGCCTCGACCCTGATCAGCGTGCAATTGGGACTTGAGGACGTGGACGCCATCCGCACGGCGTTTCGTTCGTTCGAGGCCGCCTCGCGCAAGCCCGTCTACGGCTATTCCGCTTACGCCAATGCGGTGTCCGAGAAATGGTTCGGGTCGCAGCAGGAAATGCTCATCTTCGCGCGCAGCCACGCGGCGAGCTTGCCGCCCGCGAGCCAGGCGCTGGTGGCGATGGCGCACACCGAGAGCATGTTCCGGCTGGCCCAGTCCGAAAATCCCCAGGTCGCCGCGACGGCGGAGAATTATCTGAAGGAGGCGCGCGTGCTGCACGAGATCTATCGCGCCAGCAACGCGTTCGATGCGCTGCCGCCGCCGACGGACAGGTACCGGGCGCGGTTTGCCTGGGGGCACTTCTCCTTCGCGTTCTACATGGCCGGCGAACACAATGCGGCGCGGCCCTACATGCAGGCGCTCGGCGATGTCCCGGCCGGCGCCTGGACCAGGTTTGACGACAACCAGCTGTTCGAGGGCGCGCGCCGCGAATTGGGTCTGTCCACGCTCTAGCCGGATGCGGGGCCAAGCGCGCACGATTGGAGGCATCCGGCGCCTCGAAGGGCTCCGTTGCGTCACTTTGATGAAATTTTCGCCGCCTTGCCATGACAGGGCAGAAGCGCAAAGTGGAATCAGGTTCAAAAAAACATGACGCCGCGCATGGCGGCGGAATCGGGAGGTTGGAATGACTCGTGTCGCGTTCGTGACGGGGGGAACCCGCGGCATCGGTCACGCCATCGCCGCCAAGCTCAAAAGCGACGGCTTCAAGGTCGCCGCCGGCTATTCCGGCAATGACGAGGCCGCCCAGGCGGCGCAGCGCGATCTTGGCGTCATGGTCGTCAAGGGCAATGTCGGCGTGTGGGAAGATTGCGTCCGCTGCGCGCAGGCGGTCGAGGCCGAACTCGGGCCGATCGACGTGCTGGTGAATAACGCAGGCATCACGCGCGATGCGTTCTTTCACAAGATGAATAAAGACCAGTGGTCCGAAGTCATCCGCGTGAACATGGACAGCGTCTTCAACATGACGCGCCAAGTCATCGAGGGCATGCGCGCGCGCGGCTTTGGCCGCATCATCAACATCTCTTCGATCAACGGGCAAAAAGGCCAGGCCGGGCAGACCAATTACTCGGCGGCGAAAGCCGGCATGATCGGCTTCACCAAGGCTCTCGCGCAGGAAAGCGCCAACAAGGGCATCACCGTGAACTGCATCGCGCCCGGCTACATCGATACGGAAATGGTGGCCGGCGTCCCGGAAGAGGTGATGAAAAAGATCATCGCCACCATCCCCATGCAACGCCTCGGCCGCGCCGAGGAAATCGCCAAGGCCGTGTCATACCTGGCCAGCGAAGACGCCGGTTTCATTACCGGCTCCACGCTCACCATCAATGGCGGACAATACATTACGGGTTAGCCGCGGGCGGAACTCGCGCCGCGCCATCGTGTTCTTCTCGTGCTGTAGGAGAGACCCACGATGGACAAAGAACACGTCAAAGGCGCCGCCGACAAAGCGTCTGGCGCCATGAAAGACGCGGCCGGCAAGGCGACCGGCAACGACAAATTGCGCGCGCAGGGCGCGGTCGACAAAGCCAAGGGCGCCGTGCGCCAGGGCGTCGGCGACGTCAAGGACGCCGCGCGCAAAGCCAAGGACGACATGAAGCACTAGCCTGCTGCAGGTCGTTCGGAGAGCGGCTCACGCGAAAGCGTGGGCCGCTTTCGTTTGTGGTGCGATGCCCAGCCTTAACTCTCAGTCAGGGCTTGAACACGTATTCCAACTTCAATCCGTCGGGATCGGCGAAGAACACCGCGTAATAGCCGGCGCCGTATTGCGGATAATCCGCCGGCGCGTCGAGCACACGGGCGCCGATGCGCAGCAGCAAGGCATGGAGCGCATCGACATCCTCGCGGCTCGCCGCCGCCCACGCGAGGTGATGCAGCCCCGGCGCATAGCGATCGTGCGCGCGCCCTGCGTTCGGTCCTTCCGAAATGCGAATGCCGATCGACCAGAACCGCCCGGGCTCGACGTGATCGAAATCGACGCCGCGCGCGCCATAATCCTCGCCGACGCCATAGCCCATGAAGCCCAGCACCGGCTCATAGAACGCGCGCGCCGCCGCGAGATCGCTGACGCTGAGATCGATGTGATGCACCGCCCCGCGCGGGATCATCGGTTGGCGCCCGGCGTCCACAGCACGTCGCTCGCGCCATCGTCATTGGCCGTGCGCGCAGCGACGAACAGGAGATCGGACAAGCGGTTGGCGTATTTCACGGCGATCGGCGAAATGCTCTCCGTCTCCGCCAGCCGCACCACCGCGCGCTCGGCGCGCCGGGCGATCGCGCGCGCCAAATGCAGGTGCGCCGCCGCCGGCGAACCGCCGGGCAGGATGAACGAAGTGAGCGCGGCCTGCTTCTCCTGCAGCGCCTCGATCTCGCGCTCCAGCCGCTCCACCTGCGCCTCGCTCACGCGCAAGGCTTCGAACGTGGCGCTGAGCGGCGTCGCCAGATCGGCGCCCAGATCGAACAGGTCATTCTGCACGCGCGCCAGAATCGCATCGAGCGGCGTGTTCGCCGTGTGAAGCCGCGCCACGCCCAAGGCCGAGTTCGCTTCGTCGATCGCGCCATACGCCTCCACCCGCGCGTGCGCCTTCGACACCTGCTCGCCGGTGGCCAGCCGGGTCAGACCGCCATCGCCGGCCTTGGTGACGATTTTGTCGAGCTTCACCATGAGCGCATCAATGCATGTGCTGTTTGACCAGCATCGCGGCCACCAGCACGAGGATCGCCACGAATTGCGCCACGACGCGCATCCGCATCGCCCGGTTCGACCATGA
>DASZQK010000042.1:0-8829 GCA_035549695.1 Caulobacterales bacterium
TGCGTTCCTTGAGCAATCGCAAGAACTCATTCTCGTCCATAACTTGAACCCCGCCCTTGGCGATGTAAGGTTTAGATAGGATCGTGTTTCCCTCAAATGAAGGCTTGATTGCCCAAATGCGCATCGGCACGCCGCTGTCACTCTCCGCGCTCCGCGTCATGTTTCTGGGCGGGGGAGAACTGGGCAAGGAGGTCGTTATCGAACTTCAGCGCCTTGGCGTCGAGACCATCGTCGTCGATCGCTACGGCCCCGCGCCCGCGCAGCAGGTGGCGCATCGCGCCCACGTCATCGACATGACGGATGCGGCGGCGCTGCGCGCGCTGGTCGAGCGCGAGCGCCCGCACCTCATCGTGCCCGAAATCGAAGCCATCGCCACCGATGAACTCGTCCGTATCGAAGAAGCCGGCCTCGCGCGCGTCATCCCCACGGCCCGCGCCGCGCACATCACCATGAACCGCGAGCGCATCCGCATGCTCGCCGCCGAAGAGCTGAAGCTGCCAACCTCGCCGTACCAATTCGCTTCATCGCTCGAAGCGCTGCAAGCCGCCGTCGACAAGATCGGCTTCCCGAATTTCGTGAAGCCCGTCATGTCCTCATCCGGCAAAGGGCAGAGCCGGCTCAAATCGCAGGCGGACGTGGCGAAGGCTTGGGACTACGCGCTCTCCGCCGGGCGCGTGAAACAGACGCGCGTGATCGTCGAAGGACAGATCGATTTCGATTTCGAGATCACGCTGCTCACCGTGCGCGCCGCCGACGGCACTCATTTCTGCGAACCGATTGGCCACGTGCAGGTCGATGGCGACTACGTCGAAAGCTGGCAGCCGCAGCCGATGACGCCGCGCGCGCTCCAGCGCGCCCGCGACATCGCCGGCAAAGTCACCGCAGTGCTCGGCGGCGCCGGCATCTTCGGCGTCGAGCTGTTCGTGAAAGGCGATGACGTCTGGTTCTCCGAAGTCAGCCCGCGTCCGCACGACACCGGCCTCGTCACGCTCGCCTCGCAAAACCAGAGCGAATTTGCGCTGCACGCCCGCGCCATCCTTGGCTTGCCGGTCGACACCAGCCTGCGCGCGCCCGGCGCGTCGGCCGTGATCTATGGCGGCATGGATGAGCAGGGGATTGCCTTCGAAGGCGTCGCCGAAGCGCTCGCGATCCCGGAGACGGAGCTGCGCCTGTTCGGCAAACCCGAAAGCTTCAAGAAGCGGCGCATGGGCGTCGCGGTGGCGCGCGGCGCGACGATGGATGAAGCCCGCACGCGCGCCAAACAGGCCGCTGCACGCGTCCGTCCGGTGGCGGGATAGTCTTCGAGGGCTTCTCCGTTCCTCGAAGGTTTCCGGTCTTTTTTGTCCAGCGTTGAAGGAGCCTCTCATGCCGCGTCCGCCACTACCGTCGCCGCCATATCTCGGCGGCTGTCTCTGCGGCGCCGTGCGTTATGGCTACAACGCCCGCCCGCTGGGCCTGAATGCGTGCCATTGCGGCCATTGCAAAAAGCTCTCGGGCTCGGACTACATCAAGATGCTGCTCGGCGAACGCGCGCACTTCACGCACAATGGCGCGACCGCCATCTATCGCAATACCGCCGAGAGCGGACGCCAGATCGACATCCATCGCTGCGCGCAGTGCGGGACGCGGCTGTGGCACGAGCCGCTTTCGGCGCCGCAATTCGTTTTCGTCTGCGCGGGGACGCTGGACGATGTGGGTTGGACGACGCCGACATCGCACATCTGGGTGGAACTCGCGGACGCGGCGGCGGGCTTCGCGTCGGATGCGGTCAAGTTGGAGGGCCAACCGAAAGACCGCGCGGCGCTGTTCGAGGCGTTCAATCGCGCATATCCGCCGTGAATCGCCCCGAAACGGCACACGTCGACGAACGGCATAGAGCGTGAAGCCAGGGTAAATCTTAGCGGTTTTTCAGCCACGTTCGGCGCAGCATCGCGCCCATGTTCGACGCCACCTTCTCTCCCGCAACCGGCGACGCCATTCCCGCCGACCTGATGCTGCCGCTTGTGCTCGATGCGCTGCCCGTCGCGGTGTTCTGGAAGGACCGCCAATCGCGCCTGCTCGGTTGCAACCGCGTGTTCGCCGAGATCGCCGGCGTGTCGCACCCGGATGAACTTGTCGGCAAGTCGCCGCTCGATCTCTGCGCCGCTGAGTCCGCCGCGCGTGTCATGGCCGACGACGCGCAGGTGATGACGAGCGGCAGGCCGATGATGGGAATCCAGGAGGAGATCGTCCTGCCCGACGGGCGATCGCGCTGGAACGAAACCAACAAGCTGCCGCTGCGCGATCCGCGCGGGGAGATTATCGGCGTGCTGGTCACCATCAAGGACGTCACCGAGCGCCGCCATTTCGAACTGGAGCGCGCGCGGCTCATCGAGGAGATCACCACGGCGCGCGACGCCGCCCTTGAGGCGAGTGCGGCGAAATCGATGTTCGTCGCAAATATGAGCCACGAATTGCGCACGCCGCTCAACGCCATCATCGGCTACGCCGAGATGATCCAGGAGGAAACGCCGCGCGAAAACGCCGAGCACGCCGATCTCGAATGCATCCTCAATTCGGCGCGCCATCTGCTTGGCCTGGTCAACGACATTCTCGACATGTCGAAGCTCGCGGCCGGGCGCATGGTCGCCAACAAGGAGGTGGTTTCGCCGACGGCGATCACGCGCGAGGTCATGGATGCGCTCGCGCCGGCGGCGCGAGCCAACAATGTCGTGCTCGACTGGGGCGACAAGCCCAAGGGCTTCATGACGCTGTGCGACGCCACCAAGCTGCGCCAGTGCGTGTTCAATCTGGTCTCCAACGCCTGCAAGTTCACCAAGGACGGGGCTGTCCATGTGTCGATCGGCATCGACGATGCGAGGCCGCGCGAAACCTTCGTCATCTCGGTGACGGACACCGGCATCGGCATGAGCGAGGAGCAGATGAAGGCGCTGTTCCAACCGTTCGCCCAGGCCGACGCCAGCATCGCCCGCAAATATGGCGGCACCGGCCTCGGGCTCGTGATCACCCGTTCGCTGGCGCAATTGATGGGCGGCGACATCTCGGTGGCGAGCGAGCCGGGGAAGGGCTCCACCTTCACGCTGTGGCTGCCGCTGCTGCCTGTCGCCAGCAACTGCGCGCGGAATGCCGTCGCCTGATTGCGGCGCGACGGATTTCGGAATAGCCCGGCGTTGAAGTCCATATGCAACGACGCGCCTTTCTGCTGGGCGCCGCGGCGCTCGCGTTCGCGGGCGAAGCGCGCGCGCTCGATTTCGATTTCACCGCCGCCGCCGCGTATTCCGCGGCGCGGCGCGGCGTCTCGCTGCTGGTGATGCGGGACGGTCGCGTGCTGTTCGAGGACTATCCCGATCCCGGCGGCGCGGCCCGCGCGTGGGAATTGGCGAGCGGGACCAAAAGCTTCACCGGCGTCATCGCCGCGGCGGCGGTGCAGGACGGTTTGCTGTCGCTCGACGAGCCGGCGGCGGAAACGCTCACCGAATGGCGCGACGATCCATTGAGGCGGCGCATCACCATCCACAATCTGTTGAGTCTCAACAGCGGCCTGCGCGCGCGCGGGCAGCGTCCGCCCAGCTATGCCGGCGCCGTGGCCACCCCGGCGCAATACCCGCCGGGGACGCGCTTCGAATACGGGCCGGCGCCGTTTCAGGCGTTTGGCGAGATCATGCGCCGCAAGCTGCGCCGCGACGCCGATCCGTTGGCCTATTTGCAGCGCCGCGTGCTCGCGCCCATCGGCGTGCATCCCGCGCAGTGGAGCCGCGGCCGCGACGGCATGCCTCTGATGCCCCAAGGCGCGCATGTAACGGCGCGCGATTGGGCGACGTTCGGGCATTGGGTGATGCAGGGCGGGCGCGGCCTGGTCGATCGCGCCGCGCTGGAGCAGTGCTTCGTCCCGAGCCCCACCAATCCTGGCTACGGCATGTCCTGGTGGCTGATCCGTCCCGGGCTCATTCCGCCGTCGCCGCTGGCGGGCGTCTCCGACATCGACGCGGCGGCCGTGGCGCAGCTCGGCGAAACGGTGATGGCCGCCGGCGCCGGCGACCAGCGCCTCTATCTGCTGCGCGAGCGCGGCGTGCTCGTCGCACGCCAGGCCCGGTTTCGCGGCATGCTCAGAAGCCCGCGCTGGCGCGACACGGAATTCCTGCGCACGCTGTTGCGCGCGTGACGATCAGCGTTTGGCCGCCCAGGCGATTGCAGCGATCAGAATTCCGCCGAACAACGTTGCGATTAGCGCGCCCATGGCGCTTGTCCTCCGTTCCTCCTCTCTCCCAATTTTTTCACATGGTCGCGATCAAGCGCGGCGCAAGCTCGCTTGCTGCAAGAGGCGCGCGCAAAAACGCAACGTGGGCCGCGCGTGCAGCGGCGTGCAAATCGTGAATCGCACGTCTAGACGAGGCGGATTTCGCGCAAGCGCTCCAGCAGGAAATCCTGCGCCGTGATCGGCTCGGGATAGCGGTCGGGATGGTCCGGCGTGACGCACGAGGGCAGCGTCTTGATCAGATAGTCCGGCGCGAAATGCAGGAAGAAGGGGATGGAATAGCGCGGCAGGTGCGCGCGCTCCGGCGCGGGATTGACGACGCGGTGCGTGGTCGAAGGCAGCACGTTGTTTGTCAGGCGCTGCAGCATGTCGCCAATATTGACCACCAGCGCGCCTTCCGGAGGGTTGACGTCAAGCCACGAGCCGTCGCGGTCCAAGAGCTGCAGCCCGGCTTCCTCCGCGCCCAGCAGCAGCGTGATGACGTTGATGTCCTCGTGCGCCCCGGCGCGCACGCCTTCGGCGTTCGCCGGCACGGGCGGATAGTGCAGGAGACGCAGCACCGAATTGCCGTCGCGCGTCGGCGCCTCGAAGAATTCCTCCGGCAGTTCCAGGAACAGCGCGATCGAGCCCAGCAATTTGCGCCCGAACGCATCGAGCGCGTCAAACAGCGCACCGACATCTTCGCGGAAGCCGGGGATGTCCTCGGGCCAGAGATTGGGCGGCATGTCGGCGCTGAACCGATGCCCGGGCGCCAGTTCGCGCCCGACATGCCAGAATTCCTTGAGGTCGACGCTTTCGGCGCCCTTGGCCGCTTCGACGCCGAACGGCGTGTAACCGCGCTGCCCCGCCCCGCCCACGACGTGATAACGGCGCTTCACCTCATCCGGCAGGGCGAAGAATTGCTTTGTCCGCTCCGTCGCGCGCGCGACGAGGCCCGCGTCCAGCCCATGGTCGGAGACGATGGCGAAGCCGAACCGCGCATAGCTTTCGCCCATGGCCTTGGCGAAACCCCGCGGGTCCGCCTCCCGACGGCCCATCGACAAGTGCGGCACGGTCTGCATGTCAGGCCCCAGATACGAGCCGCCAGACTATGCGGATTCATCTCCGTCATTCCAGACGCCGCGCAGGGCGATCTGGAGCCCGAACGGGAAGCGCTTCATCGGATTCCAGATCGGACCCGCGGTCCGTCTGGAATGACTGGGAAGAGGGCGCAGCGCGCCAACGGTTAACGCACCGTTTACGATTGCGGGCCGAGCCTGCCGCCTCACGCAGCGGAGAGTCGCTCCCATGTTTTTCTTCGGCTCACATTCCTGGCGCGGCGAAAGCGGCCGGCGCTACAAGTTCAAGTGCGTGCTGTCGAAGAACGGCCTGCCGCCGGATGGCGTCGGCGGCATCTACATGTTCATTCGCCGCCGCTGGGGCTTCTTTCTGGAAGTGCTTTATGTCGGCAAGGCGCACGACCTGCGCTCGCGCCTGCTCGGGCACGAGAAATGGGGCAGGGCCTATTGGTATTACGGCGCCACCGAGCGCTACATCCATCTCCCGATCCGCGACGAGCGCGATCGCCGCCGCGTCGAGGAAGACCTGATCCGCGGCCTCTGCCCGCCGATGAACGACCAGGAAGTTCCGGACGCGGAAAAGAAGCATGCGCCGATCGACGCGGAGCTGCGTGAGAAGTGGGAGCGCAAGCGCCCCGCGCCGGCGGCGAAAGCGCAGCGGGCTTAACACCCGCCGCTGTTCGCTCCCTTGACCGCTTGGCCGCGCCAAGCGAGAGGCATGGGCGATGACTGACGCGTCCGCGCCGCCGCCTGCTCCTCCGCGAGGTTTCTGGGCGAAAATCAGGGACTTCGTGAACAATATGGACGCCCGCGCCTGGCGCGCGGTGGCCGTCACGACGATCCTGTTCGTGGTGGTCGGCGTCCTGCTCGTGATTAGCCGGCTCTACTTTAAGAACCAGATCGAGGATTTCGTCCGCCAGTGGCTGGGCGGCGCCGAGCGGGCGCATTGGGGCCTGCCCGCCGCGATCGCCATTTTCACCCTGACCTCGTTCTTCGGCGCGCCGCAATTCGTGCTGATCGTGGCCTGCGTCGTCGCTTTCGGACCGGAGCGGGGGTTCTGGTACGCCTGGATCTCCACCATCGTCGCCGCCGCGATCCATTATTGGCTTGGCAAGCTGGGCAGCGCCGAGACGGTGAAGCGCTTCGGCGGCGCCACGGGCGGGCGCTTCACCCGCTTCATGGGCAAGAACACGTTTCTGGCCAGCTTCCTCATCCGCAACGTGCCCTCTGCGCCGTTCATCGTCGTCAACATCGCGTTCGGGGCCGCGGGCGTTGGTTTTTGGCCGTTTTTGCTCGGCATGGCGCTGGGTGTCCTGCCCAAGACGGCGATCGTGGCGTTCGGCGGCGACGTCATCATGGACGCGCTCGAAGGCAAGGCCGGCGCGACCGCGCTTTGGGGCGTCCTAGCCGTGGCGCTGTGGTTCGCCGTGGTGGTGGTCATCCGCCGCTGGGTGCGCCGGAACCGCAAGGACGAGGACAAAAACGGCGGCCGGGACGCCGATCCGGGCAAAAACGACACGCCCGACCATCCGAAAGCGGAGGATTGAGCAAGTTTATTGCGTGTTGACGTGGGGTCCGATAAAACTGCCGGTATGATTTCCCTGTGCGCCATCCTTTTGCGCAAGAGCTTGCTGAACCGGAGCCTTAGCGGCCCCCGGGCGCGCTGACCGGCCCAACGGCCGGCGGACGCCTCGGGGGATGAGCGTCCATCGTTTTCAGAGCAGTTTCAGCCAGGAGCGGCCCCATGTCCGGCCCAAAGTCCGCCGACCACGTCAGAATTTTCGACACCACCATGCGCGACGGCGAGCAATCGCCCGGGGCCTCCATGACGCTCTCCGACAAGCTCGAGATCGCCGAGGCGCTCGACGAGATGGGCGTCGACATCATCGAAGCCGGCTTCCCGATTTCCTCCAACGGCGATTTCGAGGCCGTGCGCGCGGTGGCGGGCGTTTTGAAGAACGCGGTGATCTGCGGCCTCTCCCGCGCCGGCGCCAAGGACATCGACCGCTGCGCCGAAGCCATTCGCGGCGCGCCGCGCGGACGCATTCACACATTCATCTCCACTTCGCCCATCCACATGAAGCACAAGCTGCAGATGGAGCCGCATCAGGTGCTCGAAGCCGTGCAGGCGAGCGTGACGCGCGCGCGCACCTACACCGATGACGTGGAATGGAGCGCCGAAGACGCCACCCGCACCGAAATCGATTTCCTCAAACGCTGCTGCGAGATCGCCATTCGCGCCGGCGCGACGACGATCAATATTCCCGACACCGTCGGCTATTCCTTCCCGGAAGAATACGGCGCGCTGTTCAAGGATCTGATCGAGAGCGTGCCCGGTGCGGACGAAGTGGTGTTCAGCGCGCATTGCCACAACGATCTGGGCCTCGCCGTCGCCAATTCCATCGCCGCCGTGCAGAACGGCGCGCGTCAGGTCGAATGCGCGGTGAACGGGTTGGGCGAACGCGCCGGCAATGCGGCGCTCGAAGAAATCGTCATGGCGCTCAAGGTGCGCGGCGACGCGCTTAATTTCAAAACCGATGTCGAAGGTCCGCGCCTCATGCGCGTCAGCCAGATGGTGTCGCGCATCACCGGCTTTCCGGTGCAATACAATAAGGCCATCGTCGGCAAGAACGCCTTCAGCCACGAAAGCGGCATCCATCAGGACGGCATGCTGAAGCATGCCCAGACCTACGAAATCATGCGCCCGGAAGACGTAGGGCAGGGACAAACCAATCTCGTGCTCGGCAAGCTCTCCGGGCGCCACGCTTTCAAGGACAAGATGCGCGAATTGGGCTACGTGCTCGATGGCAATGCGCTCGCCGACGCCTTCCAGCGCTTCAAGGATTTGGCCGACCGCAAGCGTCACGTCTATGACGAAGACCTGGTCGCGCTGATCGACAACGCCATGGCGCACGAGCATGACGTCATTCAGGTCACGAAGCTCAAGGTCGTCGCCGGCACGGATGGCCCGCAAACCGCGGACATCGAATTGGTGATCGATGGCGTCACGGTGACGAAGAACGCGACCGGCAACGGCCCGGTCGACGCCGTGTTCAACGCCATCAAGCAAGCCTTCCCGCACGATGCGACGCTGGAGCTCTATCAAGTCCACGCCGTCACGCAGGGCACGGATGCGCAAGCCGAAGTCAGCGTGCGCCTCAGCGAAGACGGCCGCGCCGCCGCCTCGCGCGCATCGGACGCCGACACGCTCGTCGCTTCCGCCAAAGCCTACGCCGCCGCGCTCTCCCGCCTCGTCGCGATGCGCGCGCGCGGGCCGGACGCGCAGGCGATGGGTGCGGCGTAGGTCTATCCATCACGACGCAATCCCATCTCTCCGTCATCCCGGACGCGCGGAGCGCAATCCGGGACCCAGGTGATCGGGACGCCAAGTGCGTGATAGAGCCCGCGCAATCCGACCGGGTCCGCCCTTGGCGTATGATGCACGCATCTCCTCACATGGGAGGCTGCGGTCGACCAACAGCCAACAGCGTGGGAGATGCGGTTGAGCGTGATGCG
>DASZQK010000043.1:0-2034 GCA_035549695.1 Caulobacterales bacterium
GCGGTCGAGGCCGCCGACCAGGATATGGGCCGCGCCGCCGACGCCGACGGTCGCGTCAGCGGAGACGCCGCCATAGCTGCCTTCGAGCGCCGTGCGGCCCACGTTTGAGCTTGGCGCCACGACTGCCCAAACGAGCGTGCCGCCGCGCGTATGCCCAACATCGACGCCGTAGCGATCGATCTCGCCGGTGTAGTGTTCGGAATTGTGGTTGGCGCGTTGATACGTGCAGTCAACATCACGTGAGGACGCCACCACATGGCCCCAGGCCGGCTGAACATTGCAGGTCAACGTGCCGACCCGAACGCCCGCGCCCGCCGCATTCGCACTTGACGCCATCGCCAAGGCGCTCGCAGCAATCAGCGCGGTTGTCAGAAAGGTTCCTTTGCGCATTGGGTTGTCCTCCGTTTGCACGGAAGGGAAACGGGTGCGGGAGCGAGGCGTTCCGGCGGAAATGCAACAGGACGTTTGGCTAACGCATTGTTTCCGCGTGTTTCACTTAGCCGATTTTGCGAATCTACGCGCGACGATACATGCGAGGCACGCCGCAATAATTACGACGCCGCATAAAAGCCACGGCAATTTGGGTGGGGTCGCCGTACGAAGAAATCATTGCGTATGTCGGCCGCTTGCCGTCGCAAAGGACGCGCGCATCGCCAATCGTGCGCGTGATGCGCCGCAATTCGGCAAAGGCCGATTGCATTGCACTTCCCGAGAGGGCTTCGTCAGTGGCCGATCTCACTCGCGCCTGCATGACCGCCACAGGACTGCTGAACTCGATGCGCGTTTCCAGAACAATATCGTCCCCGACCGCGATGCTATCGGCGCTGACGAGGATGTTTGGGCCAATTCCATCATCAGGGTGGTACTGACCGGAAAAATTATCCCCAACGCACATCGCAATCGCCATCAAAAGGCTCAGACAAAAGGCAATGTTCTCACAATGGAATATTGTCGTGCTTCTTCCAAGGGTTCTCCAACTGCTTCGTCTTGAGCGCCTTCAGCGCACGCACGATCCGCTTCCGCGTCTCACGCGGCATGATGACGTCGTCGAGATAGCCGCGTGAGGCGGCGACGAAGGGGTTGGCGAAGCGGTCTTGGTATTCCTTGGTGCGCGCGGCGATCTTCTCGGCGTCGCCAATGTCGGCGCGGAAGATGATCTCGACGGCGCCCTTCGCGCCCATCACCGCGATCTCGGCCGAAGGCCACGCATAGTTCACATCGCCGCGCAGATGCTTCGAACTCATCACGTCATAGGCGCCGCCATAGGCCTTGCGCGTGATGACGGTGACTTTCGGCACTGTCGCTTCACCATAGGCGAACAAGAGCTTGGCGCCGTGCTTAATGAGGCCGCCGAGTTCCTGCTTGGTGCCCGGCAAGAAGCCCGGCACGTCGACGAACGTCACGATTGGGATGTTGAACGCATCGCAGAAGCGCACGAAGCGCGCGCCTTTGCGTGACGCGTCGATGTCCAAAACGCCCGCGAGCGTCATCGGCTGATTGGCGACGAACCCAACGGTTGAGCCGTCGAGCCGGCCGAATCCGGTGATGATGTTCTTCCCGAAATCCGCGCCGATCTGCATGAAATCGCCTTCGTCGGCGACCTTCTCGATCAGCTCCAGCATGTCGTAGGGCGTGTTGGGATTGTCCGGGATAAGCCGATCGAGCGAGGTCTCCTCGCGCTTGGGATCATCGAACGTCTGCCGTTGCGGGGGCTTTTCGCGGTTCGAGAGCGGCAGGAAATCGATCAACCGGCGCATCTGCGTCAGCGTCTCGAAATCGTTCTCGAACGCGCCATCCGCCACGCCGGACTTGGCCGCATGCACGCGCGCGCCGCCCAGCTCCTCGTGCGTGACGATTTCGTTCGTCACCGTGCGCACCACTTCAGGGCCGGTTACGTACATATAGCTCGTATCCTTCACCATGAAGATAAAGTCGGTCATCGCCGGAGAATACACATCCCCGCCCGCGCACGGCCCCATGATCACGCTGATCTGCGGGATGACGCCCGAAGCGAGGATGTTGCGCATGAAAATG
>DASZQK010000044.1:0-226031 GCA_035549695.1 Caulobacterales bacterium
GGCACGCTCGTTTGGGCAGTCGTGGCGCCAAGCTCAAACGTGGGCCGCACGGCGCTCGAAGGCAGCTATGGCGGCGTCTCCGCTGACGCGACCGTCGGCGTCGGCGGCGCGGCCCATATCCTGGTCGGCGGCCTCGACCGCTCGATCACGCTGCAACCTTTGAGCGTTGAAGGAAATACCGGTGTCGCGCTCGCGGCGGGGGTCGGCGTGCTGCACCTTAAGGCAAGCTAGATGTTGATCCTCGGCTAACAATTGGGGCCGGCGGTCAATCCGCCGGCCCCATTGCGATTGCGTGCCTGGACCTTGCTGATGCGTAATTCACGTCCGGCAAAAGCGGCTGCTAGCGTGACGGCAAGGGGAGGCGCACATGCGTGGAATTGTTTTTGGTGTTGCCCTGGCGATGGCGGCGTTCGCAGGCGCGGGCTGCGCGCAGATGCATACCGCGGCCACGGGCGAGTACATTGAACGCGCGGATGTCATGGACGTTTCGCGCCGCGTCGCCGCCGAATACGCCGCCGCGTGGAACGCTAACGACCGCGCGCGCTTCGGTGCGCTGTTCGCGGCCGATGCGCGCTATGTGAACCTCAACGGCCAGTTCCTGCGCGGCCGGTCGCAAATCGTCGCCACGCACTGGACGACGCGCGCCGGCTACGCGCCAGGCGTGCGCCTAGCGACCCGCCTCGAAGGCGCGCGCGCCATCACCAACGATACTATCGTCGCGGTCATGCGGCTCGAACAGGTCAACGATCCAACGGCGCCCGGCGGCATCCAGGCCGCGCGCATCACGCTCACGCTAGCCCGGCGCGGCCATGATTGGGTCATAGCGCAGGCCCAGGCCTCACAGCCCAACTAGGGAATCGCATAGGTCGGATCGACGACGGCGTAGAGCGCCGTTTTCGGCTGCTTCGCGCGATCGAACAGAAGTGGATAATTGGTGCGCGTCACGGGCCAGGTGTTGAGCCAGCTCGAACCGTCATAGACGCCCCAGGTCGTAACTGACTGCACGCTCGTGTGCGTCGCCAGCATTTGATAGATCTGGCGATAGAGCACGGCCTGATCGTGCAGCACGGAGGCGGGAACATTGACGCCGTAGTCTGGCGCGCTGCCGCTTGTATAGACGTCGATGTCCAATTCGGTGACGTGGTTGATGAGGTGGCGCGTTTCGATCGCGACCAGGGCGGCCTCGATGTTCGCCGCCGACGCGCCGATGTTGATGTGACATTGATGCCCGAAGCCGTCGATCGGCACGCCCTTGGCGATGAGGTCGTCGATGATGGCGAGGATGCGCGTGCGTTTGCCGGCATTCTCCGAGGAATAATCATTGTAGAACAATTTCACATTTGGATCCGCCGCGCGCGCAGCGCGGAACGCGTACTCAATGTAGTCGGGCCCCAGAGCCTGATGCCAAGGGCTGTCTTCGCGGTAGACGGGATTGGCGCCGTCGCTGGCGACTTCGTTGACCACGTCCCACGCATAAACCTTGCCCGCGAAGTGCGTGACGACGTCGTGGATATAGGTCTCGAGCCGGTTGCGGATCACGGTTGCGTTGCCGCCAGCGAAGAACCAGGCCGGCGAGGTCTGGTGCCAAAGCAAAGTGTGGCCGCGCAGACTGATGCCATTGTTGGCGCAATAGGTCGCAAGCGTATCGCCTGGGGCAAAATTGTAGACGCCCTCCGAGGGGCCCATCACGTCGGCCTTCATCTCCCACTCGGCCGTCATTGAATTGAAGTGCGTGTTGAGCACCGGCGTCAGCGTGGTGTCGGTCGTCTGACCAGATGAGAACGCGGCGCCGGTTAGAAATTTGCCATTGTAGGCCGTCTTCAGCGCCGTGGTTGGCGGCGGCGGCGGCGGCGGAAGCTGTGGCGGCGGCGGCGGTGGCGAACCGCCGCCCGATCCGCCGCCTCCGCCGCATGCGGCGTTCGCCAGCGCGGCGACAAGCCCCGCCGCCATGCGCAAGCGCCCGCGCGCGGTGAATCCCTCGCTCATCAATCGCCTCCCCAGGGCGCGCGTCGCTCATCGTTGTCCAGCGATCGCACCGCATGTGGATCATGCACAGAGTGGCCGCGAAGTCATCATTACGCGTCAGCCGTCAGCTTTGCCGAAAGGCTTCTGAGGCTCGCCGAGTTCATAGAATTCGGTTCCCTTTTCAGTCTGCATCAGAAGGAAGCGCTTTCCGAGGTCCGGATACGTCACCACGTCGATCGGCTTGTCCTCGCCGCCCATCAGATAGACGCATTCTTGATCAAAAGTGTTGCGCAGGAGGTGGGGAACCGAGGGCGTCGCGAAGCCCATGAAATCGCCGGCGCCTACCTCGTAGCTTTGCCCGTCGATTTCCGCGATGGCGCGGCCGGAGATGATGTAGAGCCATTCCTCCTCGAGCATGTGTGCGTGATTGGCAAAGCTGTCCTTGCCGGGCGGCAAGCGCACGAGCGACACGTGCGCCCGCTCCATGCCGGCCAAACGCGATAGGGCCGTCGCGCGGAAGAGCGAGTTCGGATTGAGTTTCTGCGAGAACGGTCGCGCATGGGGCGCAATCTCGCCTTTCCGCCACAGGGCCTTTCTCGCGCGCTCGCTCATGGTCTCACTCCTCACTGGCATCTTGCCGCAAAACGGGCGAGGGCGGATAGTCGCCCGGCGCAACGAAGGAGGATGGCCCCATGCGAGCTATCGCGCCTATGCTGATGTGCGCGCTGACGCTTAGCGGCGGCGGCGCCTTTGCGCAGTCGGCCGATCCCGACGCGATGATGGCGCGCTTCGAGGCGACGCAGGCGGCGGCCGCAGCACAGGCACAGCACCCCGGTGACGATCAGCTGACCTGCGATCAAATCCAGACGGAAATGACGAGCACGATGAGCGATCCCGCCGTGCAAACCCAAATCCAGCAGATGGGCGCATGGGCGCAGGAGCAGCAGCAACGAGCCGATGCAGGGCGCGCCCAAGCCGGCGCGCAAATTGTCGGCAACATGGCGCTTGGCCTCGCCAGCAGCTTCGTGCCGTGGCTTGGCTATTCCCAAATGGCGGCGCAACGCGCGCAGATGTCGCAAATGCAGAATCGGGCCGACGACGCCCAGGCGCGGGCCGATCAACTGATGTCGGGTATGGAAGGCGTGATGCCGCAATTGATGCGCGGACAGCGCCTTTACGAACTTGCACAGGGCCAGCAATGCGCGTTCCTGCAAGAACAGGGCGCGCCCGCGCCCTAGTTGAAGGCGTCGCGGAACGCGCTTGCGACCTCCCGGAACGCGTTCTGAATGATGATCCACGCATGATCCATCCATCCGCGCGCTTCGGGCACATAAGTGTAGAATAGCCAGCCGACGAAGATGAGCAGGATAAGTCCGCCCAAGCCGCTGTCGTGATAACGTCCGTGCGGGTAGCCAGTCATGGCCGACCACGAGATGCCTTGCAGCGAATGCACGAGGCCGTTCAGCACGCCGAACACGATGCACACGACGATGATCGCAACCCACAAAGGCATGCCGATCGGCGGGACCCAGCCGACGACGGCGCCAGTCGTCACGAGCGAAAAGAGCGTGAGCAGAAAAGCGATCAGAAGGCCCGCCCCGACAATCGCGAAGATGAAGGCGAAAAGTCCGCCGAAAAGGCGTCCGAAAGCCGATGTGGGCATTTGCGGCGTCGGCGGCGTGGGATATGCCCAACCGCGGCGGAAGGCTCGGGCGCGTTCGCGCATATTGCGCCGCCACGCGCGGCGCTGCCATTTCCACGACGCCGACCAGGGCGGACCGTCCCCGGCAAAATCGCGGTATTGCCGCTTGGCTTCATCGATCACTTGTTGCGCATTGAAGGGAATGCCGTGCGCGGCGGCCCATTCCTCGCTCGTTTGCGCAGAGGGGATGAGGAACATCATGGCGACGTACACCAACAGCCAGAATCCGTGCGTGACGATCGCCAGCACGATGAACAGCAGGCGGATAATGTTGGAGTCGATGTTGAAATAGGCGCCGATGCCGCCGCACACGCCGGCGATACGCGCGTCGTCGGCGACACGATAGAGTCTCTTTTTCGGCGCGCCGCCCTCGTTATCGTGGGTTCTATCTTCGCGAGCGCCGGCGTTCGCAGCGCCTTCGCCTTCGACCGGCCCCATCTCTTCCAGAATCTTCGTCATGTCCTCTGAGGAGACGACGCTTTTGGCGCTCGACAGATAGGGCGCGCATTTGTCGGCGACCGCTTGTTCGAGATCGCGGATGATTTCCGCCTTGTCGGGATTGCCTTCAAGCGCCGCGCCCGCACGCTCGAGATAGGCCCTGAGCGCATCATAGGCGCTCTCGTCCAGCTGGTACGGATTGCCGTTCAGGTTGATGGTGACGACCCGTTCCATCTTCAGCGTCCTAAGTCTTCGAGGGTTTGATTGAGGTTGGTCCAATAGGCGGAGAGATCGTTGAGCCGCGTCAGCCCCTTGTCGGTGAGCCGGTAATATTTGCGGGGCGGCCCGGCGCCGCTCTCCACCCACTGATAGTCGACGAGTTCGTCGCGCCGCAGTTTGGAGAGGAGCGGGTAGAGTGTTCCCTCCTGCGTCGCGAAGGGCGTGGGCGCGAGCCGTTGGAGGATATCTGCGGCGTAAACAAGCTCGCTGGAGACGATCCGCAGGATCGCGAATTCCAACAGGCCCTTGCGGATCCCAGCAAAATTTTCCTCAGCGCCCATATAAGCTACCTTGTGCACGCAAGGTAGATGGGTGTTAGAAGGAAGTCAAGTCAGAAAAGGGGGTAACCTTATAACGCCACCGTTGGGTGCTCGTTCAGGGGCGTCAAATCGTGACCTGTGCGCCGAGTTCGACCACGCGTGAGGTCGGGATGTGGAAGAATTCTGTGGCGCTCGTGGAATTCCGGGCCAGGAAGATGAAGAGCAATCGTTGCCAGCGTGGCATCCTGGTTTTGGCGCTGGTGACCAGCGTCCTGCGACTCAAGAAGAATGACGTTGTCATGATGTCGAAGTGCAGGCCGTGCTCGCGCGCCAATGTCAGCCCGCGAATGACGTTCGGTGTCTCCATGAAGCCAAACCGCAAGGTGACGACGAAGACATCGGGCCGAACGCGCTCGACAACAACGCGTTCGGCCTGGGCTGCGCGCGGCGACGATGCGGTTTGAACCGAAAGCAGGACGACGCGTTCGTGCAGCACTTGATTGTGCTTGAGGTTGTGCAAAAGCGCGCTCGGCGCGGCGTGCGGATCCGCGGTCAGGAAAATCGCCGTGCCGCGAATACGCCTGGGCGGCGAAATCTCAAGCGTCGCCAGAAGTTGTTGCAGCGTAATGTCGCGCCGAGTCTGCTCATGCAGAAGCGCCGAGCCGCGGACCCAGGTCCACATGATGGTTATAAACGCGGCGGCGACTAAAAGCGGCGCAATGCCTCCGCTGAAAAGTTTGAGCAGGTTCGAAGCGGCGAACACCAGTTCGATGATCAGGAAGGGCGTCATCAGCGCGACGGCGAACCAGAGTGGGCGCTTGCTCGCCTTCCAGATCGCGAAAATAGCCAGCAAGGATGAGGTGATCATGGCGCCGATCACCGAGACGCCATACGCCGACCCCAGCGCGCTCGACGAGCCGAACGCGAACGTCATGAAGAGCACGCCGTTCATGAGCAGGTAGTTCACTTGCGGCATGTAGATCTGGCCAAAATGACGCTCCGAGGTTTGCTTGATCCGCATGCGCGGGAGCAGCCCCAATTGAATGGCCTGTTGTGTGAGCGAGTAAGCGCCGGAAATGACGGCTTGGCTGGCGATAATCGTCGCCGCCGTGGCGATCAACAGAACGACGGGCCGCCAATCTTCCGGCGCCATCAGGAAAAATGGATTGCCGATCGTGCTTGGGTCGGTGATCACCATGGCGCCCTGGCCGAGATAGTTGACGGCCAGGGCGGGAAACACCAGCCAAAGCCACGCTGCGGCGATTGGCTTGCGTCCGAAGTGGCCCATGTCCGCATAGAGCGCTTCCGCGCCCGTCACGGTCAGAAACACCGAGCCGAGAACGACGAAGCCCAGTCCCGCATGGCTTGCGAGGAAGCCGATGGCGTTGAGCGGATTGAATGCGGCAAGGACCGTCAGGTCGCGGCTCAGGTGCAGCAGGCCAAGGGCGGCGAGCGTCGTGAACCACAGCACGCAGATCGGGCCGAACCACGCGCCGACAAACCCTGAGCCGCGCCGCTGCACCAGAAAAAGAATGACCAGGATGACCAGTGTGAGCGGCATGATGAAGGGTTCGACCCGTCCCGAAAGACCGGGCAGCACGGCGAGCCCCTCGATCGCTGAAAGCACCGAGATCGCCGGCGTCAGCATCGCGTCGCCGTAGAAGAGGCCGGCGCCGGCAAGGCCGATGAACAGGACCAGCGCCGTGCGTTTGGCGAGCGCCCGCTGAACCAGCGCCATGAGCGATAGCGTCCCGCCCTCGCCGCGGTTGTCGAGCCGCAAAAGAATAGTGGCGTATTTGACCGTGACGATTGCGATCAGGGCCCAAAGCATCAGGGAGATGACGCCCACGATCTCAGCGACGGTGGCGCGCCCGCTCTGCTGAACGACATGGGCTATGGATTCCCGGAACGCATAGAGCGGGGAAGTGCCGATGTCGCCGTAGACGACGCCAATCGCCGCCAGCGTCAACCGCCAGAACGAATGCTTCGAGGGGCCATGGCCCGCGAGCGCGCCGGCTGTGGCTTGTGGGGGGAGAGCGACCATGTGCGACGCCGTCGCATGGCGGCGCATAAAGATTCCATGTGGTTGCGCAAGCGCGCGGCCAAGCCCAGATTCTGAGCGTGAGCGAAGCTTTCCGGGCGCCATTCAAGGGAACGCGGTTTCGGTCCGCCTTGTTGACCGCGGCCACGGTCTGCGCGGCGGCGGTGCTGGCGCATTTCTGCGAGCGCTGGCTGGACGCGGCGAGCCTGGCCCTCTTTTTCGTGGTGCCCATCGTGATCGCGGCAATGAGGGACGGATTGGGCGCCGCGCTGGGCGCGTCGGTGCTGAGCGTTGCGGCGATCAATTTTCTGTTTGTCGAACCGCGCTATACCTGGGCGGTCGCGCGCATGCAGGATTTCGGCGCGCTGCTGCTCTTTGGTGCAGTCGGCGTGCTGGTGAGCATCATCGCCGAGCGCGCGCGGAGCGCCGAAGCGGCCCGCCTCGAAGCCAGCCGAGAGCGGTTCAAGGCCGATCTCGTTGCGGGCGTATCGCATGATTTGCGCACGCCGTTGGCGACCATCGTCTTCGCTCTGCAGAGCCTGCAGCGGTTTGGCGCCGATCACGGCGCCAGCGCACGCCGCGAACTTGTGGATCTGGCCGAAGCGGAAGCTCGCCGTTTGGCGGGCATGGTCGACACGCTCCTTTCCGCCGCGCGGCTCGAAGCGGGGCGGCTGGCCGTCCGTCTTGAGCCGGCGAGCATCGGCGACATCGCCGCCGCCGCTATCGATGACGCGCGCCACGAGGTCGCCTTGGACGTGGCGGCGGAGATACCCGCCACACTGCCGCTTGTCGCGGCCGACACGCCGCTCGCGACGCGCGCTCTTGCGAATGTCATATTGAACGCCGTGAAATACGGAGGGGGCGGACCCGTCAGCCTCGCGGCTCGCCAAGTCAATCATTGCATCGTTCTTGAGGTTGCGGACCGTGGTCCCGGACTTGGCGGCGATCCCAATCACCTGTTCGAGAAATTCGTCCGAGGCGCGGCGACCGACGGTCGCGCGCCCGGCCTTGGTCTCGGGCTCGCGCTCGCTCGCAGCTATTTGGAGTCGCAGGGGGCGGAGTTGACGGCCGCAAACCGCGAAGGCGGCGGGGCCACGTTCACGCTCACCTTCCCGTGCTGGACGAAGGCGCTGCGCGATGCCGAGTGAGGCCACCGTGCTCGTCGTGGAAGACGACGCGGCGCTGCGGCGCTCACTGGTCGTGACGTTGAAGGCCGCCGGATATGCTGCGATCGGGGCGGGAAGCTTGGACGAGGCGCGCCGGCTGCGCGCGCATCACAAGCCGCATGCCGTTCTGCTCGACCTCGGTTTGCCCGACGGCGACGGGCTGACTCTCATAGCGGGCATTCGCCAATCCGCCTTGACGCCGATCATCGTGCTGACGGCGCGTGACGCCGAAGCGCTCAAAGTGCGCGCGCTCGATGCGGGCGCGGACGACTACGTCACCAAACCCTTCGGCGTGGAAGAATTGCTGGCGCGTTTGCGTGCTGCGCTGAGGCATGGCGTGCAAGCGGGCGGTAGTCCCCCCGTGGTGCGGACAGGGCCGCTTGAAATCGATCTGGCGGCGCGCGTCGTCAAGCGTGATGGGCGCGAGATCGACCTCTCTCCAAAGGAGTACGAACTCCTCGCTCTGCTGGCCGCGCGTTTGGGTGCGGTGGTGCGTCATGGCGACTTGCTGAAATCGCTCTGGGGGTCGGAACGCGCCGACATTCAGTACCTTCGCGTCTATATCGCCCAATTGCGCGGCAAACTTGAGAAAGGAGGAGAAACGCAGTTCCTCATTTCCGATCCGGGCGTCGGCTACAGGCTTGTCGCCTTGCCGGCGACATGACTAGAGCTCGTGGTCGGCCGGAAGCGGCGGCGCTTCGCGGAGCAACGTGATGGCGATGCGGCGATTGCCGGGCAGTGTCGGATCGTCCGGGAACATGGGCTCGCTGTCGGCGCGGCCGGCTATTTCATAGATGCGGTCGGCGTTCACGCCATTGGCCATGAGTATGCGCCGCGCGGCGTTGGCGCGATCGGCGGAAAGATCCCAATTCGAGGAATAGCGTCCGCCCGGAGGCGACCCGTCGGTGTGGCCGCTGATGGTGATGCGGTTTGGCAATTGTTGGATCACGGTGGCGACCGTGACGAGCAGGCGGCGTGCGCGATCGTTCGGTTGCGCGTCGCCGGGACTGAACATCGAGCGGCCCTCTTGGTCGATCAGCTGGATGCGCAGGCCCTCCGGGGTTTGTTCGAAGATCACGTTGCGCGACAGTTCAGCGATGTCGGGCATGTCGGCCATGGCTTGGCGAATGGCGATCTCGGCGCGCGAGAATTGCGCGTCCTCACGCATGGCCCGCGCGCGCGTAAGCGAATCCTGATCGGGATCCTGTTGGCCCCCCGGCGCAGTCTCGCTCTGCGACTTGGCGTCGTCGCTAGCGTTGGAGGTGAACTGGGGTTGCGAGGCTTCCGCAACCGGTGCGGAATGGCCATGCCGGACGCCGCTCTCCGCGAACGAGGTGCCCTCAAGCAGGCCGCCCGCGCCGGACGAGACGCGACTGACGCTGGCGGGGGCGAAGAATTCGGCGATGCCGCGCCGCTGCTCGGGGCTCGTGGTGTTGATCAGCCACATGAGCAGAAAGAACGCCATCATCGCCGTCACGAAATCCGCGTAGGCGACCTTCCAGGCGCCGCCATGGTGCCCGCCATGACCGCCCTTCTTGATTTTCTTGATGATGATCGGGCGGTTCGCGCCTGCGGTGGCCATGTGAAAAGCGTTTCGTCCATTCTGGGCGAGAGGCGCGCAATGTGGGCCGAACGCGGTTAAGATCGGGTGAGCGGGGGAGGAAACCGGACCCACATGGAAGATACCGAAGACCGACGCTACCGGCGCGCCTGCGGCGCCTTCGCCACCGGTGTAGTGGTGGTGTCGACGCGCGCCGCCGACGGCAGGATGAGCGGGCTCACCGTCAATTCCTGGTCGTCCGTGTCGCTCAATCCGCGGCTGATCCAGTGGTGCCTAGGCAATGAGTCGGCGCGGTTTCCTGCTTTCCAGGCCGCGGAATTCTGGGGCGTCACCGTGCTCGGCGCGGAAGAAGAAGCGCTGGCGCTGCGCTATGCTCGTGTCGCAACCGAAACAATCTTGTCGGACGAGGCCGATTTGATTGCCGACGTGCCGGTGCTGAAAGCCGGCATTGCGCATTTCGCCTGCCGCACTTACGCCCGCTTCCCGGCGGGAGATCACGTGCTGTTGGTCGGCGAAGTGCTGGATTTCACCTCGCGGCCGGGTCCCGCGCTCACTTACTTCCGAGGCCGCTATGGCCGGGCCATTGAACCAGAGACACCTTGATATGAGCAAAGTCGCGTTCATCGGTCTCGGCGTCATGGGGGCGCCGATGGCGGGCCATCTCGCGCGCGCGGGCCACGACGTTTCGGTGTTCAATCGCACTCCCTCGCGGTCAGCCGCCTGGGGCGCAAACAACAAGGGCCGCGTGTGCGCGACCATCGAGGACGCAGCGGGAGGCGCCGAGTTCATTTTTGCCTGCGTGGGGGCGGATCGCGATGTGCGCGAAGTGTTCGCCAAGGCGGCGCCGGCGATGAAGCCGGGCGCGCTGTTTGTGGATCACACGACGGCCTCCGCCGAAGTCGCGCGCGATCTTTCCGCGCAAGCGGCGGCGAGCGGTCTGGCCTTCATCGACGCGCCCGTGTCAGGTGGGCAGGCCGGCGCGGAGGCGGGGCGACTCACCGTGATGGCGGGCGGCGACCCGGCGCACTTCGCGATGGCCGAGCCGGTGATGCGCGCTTACGCCGCCAACATCACGCATATCGGGCCGAGCGGCGCCGGTCAGCTCGCGAAGATGGTAAATCAAATCTGCATCGCGGGCGTCGTGCAAGGGCTCGCTGAAGGTCTGCACTTCGCCAGCCGCGCCGACCTCGACGCGGAGAAGGTCATCGCTGCGATTTCAAAGGGTGCGGCGCAGAGCTGGCAGATGGAGAACCGCTGGAAGACCATGGTGAACGGCGAATTCAACTTCGGCTTCGCAGTGGACTGGATGCGCAAAGACTTGGGGCTTGTCGCCGATGAAGCGGCGCGCAACGGTGCGAAACTCGAACTCGCCGCGCTTGTCGACCGCTACTATTCCGAAATACAGGCCATGGGCGGCGGCCGCTGGGACACGTCGAGCCTGATCGCTCGCCTGGAGCGCCCCAAGCCATAGTTTACGGCCCGCACACTCTCTCTTAAGGGCGATCGGTTAGTTTCTGTCGCTCCGCGAGAAGCGCGGGGGCGGAGCCTTGGAATGCACATTAGAGATTGGACGATCTGCTTGATCGAACCCAACAAGTTCGAGGCGCAGATCATTGTCGACCTCTTGCGCAACGCCGGCGTCGAGAAGATCAAGCACTATGCCGATAGCGCCGCCGCCATGGAGGCGCTGGAGCTCTATCCGGCCAACATCGTGATCGCGGCGCTGGAATCGCAGCCGATGGAAGGTGTGGCGTGGACGCGCGCGTTCCGCCGCAGCCACCAGATGGCGAACCGCAAGGCGGCCGTATTCCTCACCTCGCGCGCGTTCTCGCGCGCCATCGCCGAGGATTGCCGGCATGGGGGCGCGAATGCGCTCATCGGCAAACCGATCTCCGGCGCAACCCTGATCGCCACGATCAAGAAGGTTCTGGCCAATCCGCGCCCGTTCATCGATGCACAAGGCTATGTCGGGCCATGCCGCCGCGCGGGCATCGTCACCGCCGGCGCGCCGAAGCGGCGCCGCAAAGCGGACGCCTCGGCCAAGGCGCCGGAAACGACGCTTGCAGCATGCGTACTTGCTCTGTCCAATGCGGTCTCGGCGCTTTTGCAGGGCCGCGGCAATGGCGAAGCTTGCGAGGCGGCGCTGAAGCACGTGCAGGCATTCGCCGCGAACGCGGGCGACGGCCCGTTGCAGCGCGCCTGCGCGGCGTTCGCGCTGCAGCTATCGGCAAAGGGCTTGCGCGCCGACGCCGCCAATGCCGCGCTCGCGGCCTGCCTGGCCGGCGTCACTCAGCTCGCTGAACTCGCCGCCTCGGAAACCGAAAAGCGCGAAGCCATTGCGGAGAGCGTGCGCCAAGCCGTGGCCAAGGCCGCGGTTCACAAGGCCGCTTGAAGCACGTCCTCGTCCCTCATTGCAGGAGTTCCGCCGCTCTCGGCGCGAAGTAGGTGACGACGCCATCCGCGCCAGCGCGTTTGAAGGCGGTCAGCGTTTCGATTACGGCGCGATCCTCATCGAGCCAGCCATTGGCGGCGGCGGCCTTGATCATTGCGTACTCACCGGAAACCTGGAACGCGTAAGTCGGCATCGCCATGACGTCCTTCAGGCGACGAACGATGTCGAGATAAGGAAGGCCTGGCTTCACCAGCAGCATGTCGGCGCCTTCGGCGACATCCATCGCCGCTTCTCGCAGTGCTTCGTCGGTGTTTCCGAAATCCATCTGGTACGTCTGCTTGTCGCCCTTGAGCGCCTTCGCGGAGCCGATCGCCTCGCGATACGGGCCATAGAAGGCCGAGGCGTATTTTGCGGCGTACGACATGATGAGCGTGTCGGCGTGGCCTTCGCGTTCGAGCGCCGCGCGGATCGCGCCGACGCGGCCGTCCATCATGTCGGACGGGGCGACGATGTCCGCGCCGGCGCCGGCTTGCAGCAGCGCCTGCTCCACCAGCACCGCCACCGTCTCATCGTTCATGATGCGAGCGTCTCGCAATAAGCCGTCGTGGCCGTGGTCGGTGAACGGGTCGAGCGCCACGTCCACCATGACGCCGACGTCGGGGGCGGCGTCTTTCATGGCGCGGACGACGCGGCAGACGAGGCCGTCGGGATTCAGCGCCTCACGCCCTTGCGAATCCTTCTTAACTGGATCGATCTGCGGAAACACGGCAATGGCGGGAATTCCCAAATCTCGCGCTTTTTTCGCGGCCTTGGCCGCGGCTGCGACCGAGAGGCGGTTGGCGCCAGGCATCGAGGCGACCGGGATTTCAGCCTCCTCGCCATCGTGCACGACGAGCGCCCAGATCAGATTCTCGTGCGCCAAACGATGTTCGCGCGCCAAGGCGCGGATCCACGGCGCCTGGCGTAATCTGCGCGGGCGTGTCGCCGGGAAACGAAAATCCATGAAAACTACATCCGGGCCTTTGGAGAACTGCATGCGCGCTCTCGCCTCATTTCCATAATTAGGCGGAAACGGGATATACACCAAGGCGCCCCGGGGAGGCCCGGTCCCCCGCAAGCAGCAAGTTCAAGACCCATGAGAGCTGAAGACAAGCAAGTGTTCGAAGACGCCGTGGAGGCTATCCGCAAGGAAGGCCGCTACCGCGTGTTCGCGGACATCATGCGCGAGCGGGGGCGGTTTCCGCACGCGCGGCTGCGTCTGCCGGACGGCGGCGTGAAGCCGATCGTAGTGTGGTGCTCGAACGACTATCTGGGGCAGGGGCAAAGCTCCGAAGTGATCGAAGCGGCGCACGCCGCGATCGACGAGGTCGGCGTGGGCGCGGGCGGGACGCGCAACATCTCCGGCACGACGAGCTACCATGTGGACTTGGAGCGCGAACTGGCGCAGCTCCACGGCAAGGAAGCGGCGCTACTCTTCACGTCGGGCTACGTTTCCAACGATGCGACGTTGTCAACGCTGGCGAAGCTCTTTCCCGAGCTGTGGATTTTTTCCGACGCGAAAAACCACGCCTCGATGATCGAGGGTATTCGCCGGTCAAAGTGCGAGAAGCGCGTTTTCCGTCACAACGACCTGCAGCACCTGGAATCCCTCCTGAACGAGGCGCCGGCGCACGCGCCCAAGCTGATTGCGTTCGAGAGCGTCTATTCCATGGATGGCGACACCGCCCCGATCGGCGCTATTTGCGACATCGCCGACGCCTATGGCGCGATGACGTATCTCGACGAAGTGCATGGCGTTGGGCTTTACGGCGAGGGCGGCGGCGGCGTCGCCGAGCGCGACGGCGTGATGCACCGCGTCGATTTCATCGAGGGCACGTTGGCCAAAGCGTTCGGGACGATGGGTGGCTACGTTACTGGTCCGCGGGTCGCCATCGACGCTATTCGCTCAACCGCCTCGGGCTTCATTTTCACCACGTCGCTTTCGCCTTCGATCGCGGCGGCGGCGCTGGAAAGCGTGCGCCTAGTGCGCGCTTGTCCGCACATGCGCGACCGCATCGCGGAACGCGCCGATACGCTGAAGGCGATGTTGAAGGATGCCGGCTTGCCGGTAATGCCGTCGACGACGCACATCGTGCCGGTGCTGGTTGGCGAGGCTGCGCTCTGCAAGCGCCTGTCCGACGCGCTGCTGTTCGAGCACGGCATCTACGTGCAGCCCATCAACTACCCCACCGTGGGGCGCGGTGAAGAGCGCCTGCGCCTTACGCCATCTCCCTTCCATGACGACGCTCTGATGGCGGCGCTGGTGGATGCGCTGCAGGCGGTGTGGGCCAAGTACGTAGTCGGCGCGGCGGCGTGAGCCTCAAAGAGGCCGACGTCATTTTTGAAATCCGCCGCGTCGGCGACATCCAGCGTGTCGCCGCCGTTCATGTCCCGACCGGCGCGGAAGTCGTCGTTCAGGCGCCAGCCGCGGCGGCGCTCGCGGATGTGCGCGCCTTGGCGCTTCGGAAGCTCGCCAAGGCGCTAGAGGGCGCCCCAACCTCGGCGGCGCCTCCCGAACGCGGGAAATTGGTCTGAGTTAGTCCTTGCGGCGTACGCCCCGGCCGAGACCGATTCGCTTGGCGAACTCGGAACGGCGGGCGGCATAGGAAGGCGCCACCATCGGATAGTCGGCGGGCAGGCCCCAGCGCTTGCGGTATTCCTCGGGCGACATGTTGTAGGTCGAGCGAAGATAGCGCTTCAGCATCTTCAGCTTCTTCCCGTCCTCGAGGCAGACGATGTAATCGTTGTTAACAGACTTGTTGATCGCCACGGCCGGTTTTGGCCGTTCCAGGACCCGGTCTTCTTCGCCGGCGGAAAGTGCGTCCATGGTTTTGTGCACCGACCGAATGAGGTCGGTCAGTTGTTCTGGCGTCACCTTGTTGTTGGAAACGAAGGACGCCACAATATTTGTGGTCATGCGAAGAGTTTGAGCGTTCTCATCGCCACGAATATCATCGTCGTCCCGCATTTCCAGCCCTGAAAGCCCGGACATTACAGTCCCTATTTTCCCGGATATAAGCCACGATCAAGAGCCGTGGCAAGTATTGCGCATGTCATAGTCTATAAGAGCTGTCGGTTTTCTAGTTATACTGAGCGAATTTGGGAGTGGCTGCTCGCCGCTTTGCTTCGATCACCCCTGGGGAATATGCTGCGCGTCGCCATATATCATTGGTGGCGGTGGTTAAACCTTGGATTGAGAAGAGAGGCGGGAATGACGCAAATTGCCGGACGCGCCGCGGCCGAGCGGGACCGGTTTTTCGAAGCGCCCCTGGAGCGCGTCGATCCCGATCTCTATGACGCGATCGCCTCGGAACTGAGGCGGCAGAGCCGGCAGATCGAACTCATTGCCTCGGAAAACATCGTCTCGAAGGCGGTGCTGGAAGCGCAAGGCTCGGTCCTCACCAACAAATACGCCGAGGGTTACCCCGGACGTCGCTATTACGGCGGATGCGAGTTCGTGGATCAGGCGGAGAAGCTCGCGATTGAGCGCGCGAAGCGCTTGTTCGACTGCAAGTTCGCCAACGTCCAGCCGCACTCCGGCGCCAACGCCAATCAGGCCGTCTTTTTCGCGCTGCTCCAGCCCGGCGACAAATTCCTGGGGATGGACCTCGCCTGCGGCGGCCATCTCACGCACGGCTCGCCGGTAAACATTTCCGGCAAGTGGTTTCATCCGGTCGCCTATGGCGTGCGCGAAGACAACCAGCTCATCGATTACGACCAGGTGCGCGAGATCGCGCTGCGGGAACGCCCGAAACTGATCCTCGCCGGCGCATCGGCCTATTCGCGGGTCATTGATTTTCGCTTGTTCCGCGAAATCGCCGATGAAGTCGGCGCGATCCTGATGGTCGATATGGCGCATTACGCCGGGCTCATCGCCGCGGGCGTCTATCCCTCTCCCCTGCCGCACGCGCACGTCGTCACCACAACGACGCATAAAACGCTGCGCGGCCCGCGCGGCGGCATGATCCTTTCGAACGACGAAGACCTCGGCAAAAAGATCAACAGCGCGGTTTTTCCCGGGCTGCAGGGCGGGCCGTTGATGCACGTGATCGCGGCCAAGGCGGTGTCGTTCAAAGAAGCGTTGGAGCCTGAGTTCAAGCTCTACGGCAAGCGCGTATTGGAGAACGCCAAGGCGATGGCCGATCGCCTCGTCGAAAGTGGCCTCGCGGTTGTCTCCGGCGGGACCGACAGCCACCTGATGCTGGTCGATCTGCGCCCCAAGCGCGTGACCGGCAAGGCCGCCGAGCAAAGCCTCGAGCGCGCCCTCATCACCTGCAACAAGAACGGCATCCCGTTCGACCCGGAAAAGCCGATGATCACGTCGGGCGTCCGTGTCGGCTCTCCGGCCGGCACCACGCGCGGGTTCGGGCCGGCCGAGTTTCGGCTGATCGCCGACCTGATGGTGGAGGTGATCGACGGCCTCTCGAGGTCGAATGGCGACAACACCGCGACGGAAACCGCAGTTGCGGCGAAGGTCGAGGCGCTCACCGCCAAATTTCCCATCTATTCTTGAGCGTGCGGACGCCTGATTCGGCCCCGCGCGGGAGCCATGAATGCGTTGCCCGTTCTGCCAGAATGAAGACACCCAGGTGAAAGACAGCCGTCCCACCGAGGACGGCGCCTGCATTCGCCGCCGCCGCCAGTGCGACAAGTGCGGCTCGCGGTTCACCACGTTCGAGCGCGTTCAGCTGCGCGATCTGGTCGTGCTGAAGAAGAACGGCAGGCGCGTGCCGTTCGATCGCGATAAGCTCGCGCGCTCGATCTCGATTGCGCTGCGCAAGCGGCCGATCGAGCCCGAACAGGTCGAGCAGATGATCTCGGGCATTGTGCGCCGCCTGGAGAGTCAGGGTGAAACCGAAGTGCAATCCGGGCAGATCGGCGAGATGGTGATGGAGGCGCTCGCGCACCTCGATCCCGTCGGCTACGTGCGCTACGCCTCGGTCTATCGCGATTTCCGCGAAACCTCGGACTTCGCCGATTTCATCGAAGAAGCGGGAAAGACGAAGCGCTCCGCCAAGGACGCTTGATGGCTCGCCCGCATGTCACGCTGAAGCTCGCGACCAGTCTCGACGGCCGTATCGCCACCGCCGATGGCGAAAGCCGCTGGATCACCGGCCCCGAAGCACGAGCGCAGACCCACCGCCTGCGCGTCGAGTGCGGGGCGGTGATGGTCGGCGGCGCGACAGCGCGCTTGGACGATCCCGAACTCACGGCGCGGACGGATCCGCCGCCGCGCCGTCAGCCGCTGCGCTTGGTGCTCGACAGCCGTTTCTCCTTGCCGCTCGACCGCAAGCTCATCGCCACGGCGCGGCAGATACCGACCTTGATCATCGGCGCCGATGACGCCGATCCCGCGCAGCGGCTGGCGTTGGAAGCTGCCGGCGCGCAGACCGCGTTGGTCCCGCGTGGCGCTGACGGGGTCGATCTGGACGCGGTTTGGGCGCTTCTGGCGGAAAAGGGGCTGAGCCGCGTGCTGGTCGAAGGCGGCGGCCAGCTGGCGGCGTCCTTGATCAAGGGCGGTCACGTGGATCGGCTCGAATGGATGCGCGCGCCCATCGTGCTCGGGGCGGAGGGCGCGCCGGCCGTGGCGGCGATCGCGCTTGCGCGGCTTTCTGAAGCCCCCACTTTCCGTCGTGTTGCGCTACGCGAGCTTGGCCCCGATCTCTGGGAAAGCTACGAGCGGGCGTAAGGACACGCATGTTCACTGGGATTGTCACCGCGGTCGGCAAGGTCGTGGGCCTGGAGCGCAGGCCGGCGCTGCTACGCGCGACCATCGACAGCGCCTACGATCCGACCGGCGTCGCGATCGGCGCTTCGATCTCACACGACGGTTGCTGCCTCACAGTCGTCTCGGCTGAGCGCCACGGCGGCGGCATGCGCCATGTTGTAGAGATCGCCGCCGAGAGCTTGGCCAAGACAACGCTCGCGAATTGGCGTGAGGGCGAGGAAGTGAACCTCGAACGCTCGCTTCGGGCGGGAGACGAATTGGGCGGCCATTTGGTCCAGGGCCACGTCGACGGCGTGGGGGAACTTCTGAGCCGCCGGGAAGAGGGCGACGGCGCGCGCTTGCGCTTCAGCGCGCCGGCGGACCTCATGCCTCTCATCGCCCATAAAGGCGCGATCACGGTGAACGGCGTGTCGCTCACCGTGAACGAGGTGGAGGATCGGGCGTTCGGCGTGATGATCATTCCGCACACTTTGGCCGTCACCAATTTGGGGAAGCTCGAGATTGGGGATAAGGTGAACCTCGAAGCCGACACTTTGGCGCGCTACGCCGCGCGCATTCTGTCGGCGCGGAGTTGACGGTGGCCGATCAGTCCTTCTCGCTCGACGATCTGAAGCGCTGCCTCTCGCCTGCGCCGGAGGTGATCGAGGACGCGCGCGAAGGCAAGATGTTCATCCTCATCGACGAGGAGGATCGCGAGAACGAAGGCGATCTCGTCATCCCCGCGCAATTCGCGAAGCCCGCGGCGGTGAATTTCATGGCCAAGCACGGGCGCGGCCTCATCTGTCTCGCGCTGACGGCGGAGCGCACGGCGCAACTCGGCTTAGAACCCATGTCGCCGCGCAATCAGACGCGCAACAAGACGGCCTTCACCGTTTCGATCGAAGCCAAGGAGGGCATCTCCACCGGCATTTCCGCGCATGATCGCGCGCACACCATCGCGGTGGCCATCGATCCCAGCAAAGGCGCCGACGACATCGTCACGCCCGGCCATGTGTTTCCGCTGACGGCGCGCGAGGGCGGCACGCTTGTGCGCGCCGGGCACACGGAGGCGAGTGTCGATATCGCGCGCCTCGCCGGGCTCATCCCCGCCGCCGTGATCTGCGAAATCATGAACGACGACGGCACCATGGCGCGCCTGCCGGAGCTTGCCGCGTTTGCTCAATTCCACAACCTCAAGATCGGCGCGATCTCCGATCTCATCGCCCACCGCCGCCTCTACGATCACTTTATCGACAAGGTGATGGAAACGCCGTTCGAGACGCGCTGGGGCACGGGCTTCCGGCTTGTGCTATTCCGCAACAAGATCGACGGCGTCGAGCATGCGGCTTTGGTGAAGGGCGAAATCGATCCGAACAAGCCGGCTTTGGTGCGCGTTCACCGCGTCGATTTCGCCAGCGATGTGCTGGGCGGCGCGGGCCCGCGCGCCGCACTGATCGAAAAGGCTTTGGCGGAGATCGAAGCGGAGGGCGCCGGCGTGCTCGTGCTGCTGCGCGATCTGTCGTCGGGGCGCCTCTCGCGTTTGCTGCGCGGCGAGGGCGATCCGACGGAAGACGTGCAGGATAGCGAAGAGCACACGTTGCGTGTCGTCGGCGTCGCGTCGCAAATCCTGCGTGAGCTGGGCGTGGGGCGCATGGTGGTGCTGTCGACCACGCCGCCGCAGCGTGTGGTCGGCGCTGAAGGATATGGATTGGCCGTGGAAGGTTGGCGCGGGTTTAAGTCGTGAACACGGACGAACGCACACCCATCGCCATGGCCCCCGACGCGCGCGTGCTCATCGTCACCGCGCCGTACTATCGCGACATTACCGACATGCTGCAGCGCGGCGCGGAAACCGCTGCAACGGCGGCGTCCGCTAAGCTCGACCGTGTGTTCGTGCCGGGCGCGTTCGAAATTCCCGCAGCGATTTCGCTCGCGGCGCGGACGCACGCATATGAGGGCTATGTGGCGCTCGGCTGCGTCGTGCGCGGCGAGACCTCCCACTATGATTATGTATGCGGCGAAAGCGCGCGCGGACTGATGGACTTGTCACTGCAAGGTCATTCCATAGGCTACGGCATTTTGACCGTCGACACGATCGAGCAAGCTGAGCTTCGCGCCGATCCCGCGCGCGGCGACAAAGGCGGCGACGCGATGCGCGCCTGCCTCGCCATGGTCGCGCTCAAGCGCCAGCTTGCGGCTGCGCGATGAGCGCGGACCAATTCGCGCAACGCAGCGCCGCGAGACTCGCGGCGGTCCAGGCGCTCTATCAGATGGAGGTCTCGGGCGCGACCAGCGCCGATATCGCGGCCGATTTCCAAGCGGGACGGCTCCCGCGCGACGAAGCCGGACCCGTCGATTCCGAGCCCGATCCCGACCTTTTCAGGGCGTTGGTTGAGAACGCTGTCGCGCGCCAGACCACGATCGATCGCGCGATTGCCCGTCGCCTTGCGACGGGCTGGCGGCTGGAGCGCATCGACAGTGTGGCGCGCGCCATCCTGCGCGCCGGCGCCGTCGAGCTGGAGCAGCGCAGGGACATTCCGACGCCGGTGGTGATCGACGAATACGTTGAACTCGCCAAGTCGTTTTTCGACGGACCGGAGCCTGGGTTCATAAACGCCACGCTCGATGCATGCGCGCGCGACTTGCGCGCGGAGGCGGAAGATGTCGGCGGACGAATTTGAAATCATAGCGCGCTACTTCGCTCCGCTCGCGAAAAGTCCGGCCGCGCGGGGGTTGCGAGACGATGTCGCGCTGGTCGACGGCGCCGGCGGGCTTGTGCTTACGACGGACGCGCTGGTCGAGGGCGTGCATTTTTTCCCCGATGATCCGATGGATCTCGTGGCGAAGAAGGCGTTGCGGGTGAATTTCTCCGACTTGGCGGCCAAGGGGGCAAAACCCGTCGGGTTTTTGCTGGTCCTGATTTGGCCGGATCATCGGCCGGCGAGCGAGATCGCCGACTTCGCGAAAGGGTTGGAACAGGATGCGGCGTTCTACGACGCGCCGCTGCTGGGCGGCGACACGACATCCACTGCAGGTCCTCTGACGATCGCGGTCACGGCGCTTGGCGCTCCGCTTGGCGCGCGCACGCCCGCGCGAGCCGACGCCCAGCCCGGCGACGACGTGTGGGTCACGGGGGATATCGGCGATGCGTGGCTCGGCCTGCTTGCACGTCGGGGCCAGCTGGAGATGGAGGCTGACGCGATCGCGACGGCGGTGCAGCGTTATCGGCTTCCCGAGCCGCCGCTTGCCTTCGCGCGCATCATCGCGGAGCACGCGAATGCTTCGATGGACGTGTCGGACGGGTTGCTCGCGGATGCGCGCAAGTTGGCCGAAGCGTCCAAATGCGCGATCGACATCAACGCGGCGCCCCTTTCCGATGTCGCACGCGCATGGCTTGGCGCGAGCGGCGATCGACTGCTGGAGCTCATTTCCGGCGGTGATGATTACGAGATCCTTTTCACCGCGGCCGCCGATCGCCGCGACGCGATCGAGGCGGGGGGCCGCGAAACTGGCGTTCGCGTCACGCGCGTCGGTTCCACGAGCGAGGGGGAAGGGCTGAGACTGCGCGATAGCTCCGGGCGTCTGATCGAGCTCCCGCCGCGAGCGGGCTTTCGCCACACGCTGGGCCGGTAAGGATTCGGCAAGGCTTGGGGCAGAGTCTCAAGTGCTGATTCTCGAGGAGTGTCCCCATGAAACGAGCCATCGCCATGGCGCTGCTCGCCTCGACCCTGCTGGCGGGGCTTGCCGCTGCGCAACCGGCCGAGCACGGCGGGCAGCCGGAGGTTTCCTCCCGTTCCATGGACGCGCCCTACCTGGCCGTTCCGGTCGTACGGAACGGCCAGCTGGTGAACTATCTGTTCGTTTCGGTGCGGTTCGACATATCGCCCCAGGTCGACCTCTGGCGCACCCGCGAACGGGCGCAGTTCCTGCGCGACGCTTTGGTCCGGGCCGTCCACCACATTGACCTGTCCGACCCCAACGACCCCAACGTGCTGAACCAGGCTCGCGCCATCCAGTTGTTCCGCCAGATCGGCCAGCAAGTCCTGGGGGAAAACGCCATCCGCGGCGTCTCTATTATTTCGTCCTATTCCAACCGCGGTTCGACAACCTAAGCAAAATAGGGCGAAAGCGGCATTCCGGCGCCATTGCGCGGGCGCGATGCTTTTGGCAGTGTCCGCGCCGACTTCGCCTGGGGGAAGCGCGCCGGCAGGACGCCGGCTGCGGCCATCCCGTTTATCCCAATTCCCGCGCCACAAGGCGCGCTTAGGACGGAACGATGAGCAACGACGTTATCCTATTGCTGGTGATCGCCTGCGGCGCTCTCGCCGCTCTCTACGGTTGGCTGCAGAGCCAGGCCATCGGCAAGGCCAGCGCCGGCACGGATCGCATGAAGGAGATCGCCGCGGCGATCCAGGAAGGGGCGCGCGCCTACCTGAACCGGCAGTACCGGACCATCGCGATGGCCGGCGTCGTCGTGGTGCTCGTGCTGTTCGTGGCGTTCTGGCCGACCTGGCAGGTCGGGGTCGGCTTCCTGATTGGCGCGGTGCTGTCCGGCGCGGCCGGCTTCATCGGCATGAACGTCTCGGTGCAAGCCAACGTGCGGACGGCGGAAGCGTCGAAGAAGAGCCTCGCGGCCGGTCTGGAAATGGCGTTCAAGGCAGGGGCCGTAACCGGCCTTCTGGTCGCCGGTTTCGCGCTCATCGGCGTGGCGCTCTATTATTTCATCCTCACGCGCGCTTTCGGCCTGACGCCGACGGACCGTATCGTCGTCGACAGCCTCGTGGCGCTGGGTTTTGGCGCGTCGCTCATCTCCATCTTCGCCCGCTTGGGCGGCGGCATCTTCACCAAGGGCGCCGACGTCGGCGGCGACATGGTGGGCAAGGTCGAAGCCGGCATTCCCGAAGACGATCCGCGCAATCCCGCGACCATCGCCGATAATGTCGGCGACAATGTCGGCGATTGCGCCGGCATGGCGGCGGACTTGTTCGAAACTTATGCGGTGACGACGGTCGCCACCATGGTGCTCGCCTCGATCCTGTTCCGCGAAGCGCCGGAAGTGACCAACATCATGACGTTGCCGCTGGCGATCGGCGGCGTCGCGATCATCGCCTCGATCATCGGCACGTTCTTCGTCAAGCTGAGCGCAGGCTCCACCAACATCATGGGCGCGCTTTACAAGGGCCTTATCGCCACCGGCGTGCTTTCGGCCATCTTCATCGCCGGCGTGATCTATCTGCTGAATGGCGGCTTCGGCCCCGTGGCTCCGAGCCTCGGCGCCACCTCCCGCCTGGCCGACGTCACCGGCAGCGATCTGCTGATCTGCGGGCTGGTTGGTCTCGGCGTCACCGGGGCGATCGTGTGGATCACGGAATACTACACGGGGACCGGCTTCCGCCCGGTGAAGAGCGTGGCGGAGGCTTCGAAATCCGGGCACGGCACCAACGTGATCCAGGGCCTCGCGGTATCGATGGAATCCACGGCGCTGCCGGCGCTCACAATCGTCATCGGCATCGTCGCGTGCTACATGCTGGCCGGTCTGTTCGGCATCGCGATCGCGGTGACGACCATGCTTTCGCTCGCGGGCATTATCGTCGCGCTCGACGCGTTCGGCCCGGTCACCGACAATGCCGGCGGCATTGCCGAAATGTCCGAGTTGCCGAAGGAAGTGCGCGTCACCACCGACGCCCTCGACGCTGTCGGCAACACGACGAAGGCAGTGACCAAGGGGTACGCCATTGGTTCGGCGGGCCTCGGCGCGCTGGTGCTGTTCGCGGCGTATTTCGAAGACCTGCGCTACTACACCAGCCACCCGATGGACTTCCGCTTCTTCGACGACGCGTCACTCGCGAATATCGAAGGCATCTTCGGCCTCAATAATCCGTTCGTAATCGTCGGCCTCTTTGTCGGCGGACTGCTGCCCTACCTGTTCGGCGGCTTGTCGATGACGGCGGTCGGCCGCGCGGCGCAGTCCGTGGTCCAGGAAGTGCGCCGCCAGTTCAAGGAAATTCCCGGCATTATGGAACGGACCGCGAAGCCCGATTACGGCAAGGCCGTCGACATCCTGACGCGCGCGGCGATCAAGGAAATGATGGTTCCCTCGCTCTTGCCGGTGCTTGCGCCAATCGTGCTCTTCTTCGTGACCTGGGCCGTGACCGGGAAAAAGAGCGAAGCGCTCGCGGCGGTGGGCGCGCTCCTGGTGGGCGTGATCGTCACCGGCCTCTTCGTCGCCATCTCGATGACCTCGGGCGGCGGCGCTTGGGACAACGCCAAGAAGTACATCGAAGAGGGCAATTTTGGCGGCAAGGGCTCTGACGCCCACAAGGCCGCCGTCACCGGCGACACGGTCGGCGATCCCTACAAGGATACTGCAGGCCCGGCCGTGAACCCGATGATCAAGATCACCAACATCGTCGCGCTCCTGCTGTTGGCGTTCCTCGCCCACAGCGGTTGATCGGAGTTGGATAAGCAAACGCCGCGGTCCTTCAGGGCCGCGGCGTTTTCGTTTCCGGCGCGCTCAAGGCTTACCGGCGCGGGCGCCCGCCCTGCTGTTCTTCGTCGGAGCGGATCGGCGGCGTCGAGCCGATATTGCCGAACAATTGTTCCAAGATGCCGAGCTCGCGTCCGCGCGTCGGCGTCGCATCATGATTGTAGGCGATGATGCGGCCCCGCTCGATGCCGTAACTCTCGACGGCGGAGACTTTGTTCTCCGCGTCGAACTTCACGACCATCACGCGGCGCCCAGTGATGTGCGGAGTATAAAACGCCACCCGCTCCTGGTTTTCCGAGATGTAGTACCAGGCGGTCTGATCGAGCACGGCCTGCGTAGAGGGCGTGCCGAAACGCTGCTGCACCGTATCCTTGGTGTCGACGCCGACTTCGGGGGTCGGGATCTGCGCGTTGTTGTAGTCGGGGCGGAAGCCGCTGTAGCTGCGCACCGGCGCGCACGCGCTGGCGCCCGCTGTCGCGATCAGCAGCGCCGCCGCCGACAGGCGCAACAAGTTACGGTCCATGGCTTCACCTCTTGCCCGCGCCGCCCAGAGAACAGAATAAGGGCCGATGCGTAAGGCGGGCCGGCCCGCCGAGCAAGAGGGGAGCACAGGGCAGGATTATGGCGGTTTGGCCGTTTCGACGCTCCCCCGCTCGCAAGGACGCCGAGCGTCTGCTCGGGGCCGTCGTGCTCATCAGCCGTCAGCCTGCTTTCTTCGGCGAAGGCCGGGCCCCGGATACGCTCGAAGGGCGATTTGAGGTGCTGGCGCTGCACGCGGCGCTCGCGCTGATTCGCCTGGGCCGGGACGACGGCCTTACGCCCTTGGCCCAGGAATTCACGGACCGATTGTTCCGCCATCTCGACGGCGGTTTGCGCGAAGCTGCGGTCGGCGACATGGCGGTGCCGCGCCGCATGCAACACATTGCCGGGCAGTTCTATGCGCGCTTGGACGCCTACGCCAAAGCCTTGGCCGCCGGAGATACGGCCGCTCTCGAAGCCGATCTCTCCCGCTACATGATCAAGGCGAATGGGACGGCAGCGTTCGCACCGGCGCTTGGCCGCTATGTCCTGCGGACAGCGGAGCTGCAGGCGGGTGCGCCCATCGAGACGCTGTTTCGGTTCGATGGTTGGGCGTCCCCGCCGGAGTGACCCAGTCGTTTGGCAAAGGTCGGGGTCGGCATTATGGTCCGGCGTCGGCGGCGGAAACGGGCGCGCCGGGGGAGCGGGCACGCAACGTATGGCCGATGGTCTCGTTTTATCGATTGACGGGATGGGCGGCGACCGCGCCCCGGACATCGTCATCGAGGGCGTCGAGCTGATCGCCAAGTCACGCCCGGACGTCACGTTTCTGCTTCATGGCGATCCCTCCCGGCTGGAGGCGCTGCTGTCGAACGCTCCGGCGGCGAGAGCGGCCTCGCGGGTGTTTCCGGCCGAGCGCGCCATCGGCATGGAGGTCAAACCGAGCCAGGCGCTACGGCAAGGCAAGGGATCGAGCCTGTGGAACGCCATTGCATCGGTCGAGAGCGGAGAAGCGCACGCCGTCGTTTCCGCCGGGAACACTGGCGCGCTGATGGCGATTTCCATGTTTCGTCTGCGCACGATAGCTGGCGTGCACCGGCCCGCCCTGGTTGCGAGTTGGCCGACGATGCGCGGCTCCGCCGCGGTGCTCGACGTCGGCGCCAATGTCGAAGCGGACGCCGAGCAATTGGTTGAATTCGCCATCATGGGTGAAGCCTTCCACCGCGCCGTGCATGGCAAGGCGCGGCCGACGGTCGGCTTGCTGAACGTGGGCGCGGAGGATCAAAAGGGGCATGAGGAGATTCGCGCCGCCGCGCGCCTCATGCGCGAAGCCAAGCTCGAACTCGATTTCCACGGCTTCGTCGAGGGCGACGATATCGGGAAGGGAACGGTCGACGTTTTTGTTACCGACGGGTTCACCGGCAACATCGCGCTCAAAACGGCCGAAGGCACAGCGCGCTTCGTCGGCCATTTCCTTCGCGAGGCGCTGACCAGCACTGCACTGGCAAAATTGGGCGCGCTTATCGCGCGTCCGGCGCTGCAGAAACTGCGCGAGCGCATGGACCCGAGCTCCGTGAACGGCGCAGTCTTTCTCGGCCTCAACGGCGTCGTGGTGAAAAGCCACGGAGGCGCCACGGGGCCGGGCTTCGCGGCCGCGATCGAGGTCGCGGCGCGCCTCGCCAAGAGCCACTATCGCGACGAGATCGAGCGCAACTTGCTAGGTCTCGCGCGCGCCGAGGCCGCCACGGCCGGCGCGGGAGAAACCACCTAAATGAACTTCCGTTCGGTCTTACTGGGCGTTGGCGGCTATCTGCCGGAGCGCGTGCTCACGAACGAAGAGCTCTCCACGATGGTGGACACAAGCGACGAGTGGATCGTCGAGCGCACCGGCATACACGAACGGCGCATCGCCGCCGAACACCAGAAGACCTCCGACCTCGCCATCGAGGCCGCCAAACGCGCCCTTGATCAAGCCGGGCGCTCGCCTCAGGACGTTGATCTCATTATCCTCGCCACGGCGACGCCGGATCTCACGTTTCCCGCGACGGCGTCGCGCGTGCAGGCCGCGCTGGGCGTGTCTCGCGGGGCTGCGTTCGATCTCCAGGCTGTGTGTTCAGGTTTCGTCTTTGCGCTGGCCACTGCGGACAATTTCCTCGCGCGCGGCCAGGCGAAGACGGCGCTGGTCATCGGCGCGGAGACATTCTCGCGCATTCTCGATTGGAACGATCGCGGGACATGCGTGCTATTCGGCGATGGCGCAGGTGCGGTGGTCCTTGAAGCGCGGGAAGAGGCCGAAGCGGCGAAGCGCGGGATCGTCTCCACGTTCCTGCGCACCGATGGGCGCATGCACGATCTCCTGTACGTCGATGGCGGCCCGTCCGAGACGCAGTCGGTGGGCAAGTTGCGGATGATCGGCAACGCCGTTTTTCGGCAAGCGGTCGAGCATATTTCGGGCGCTATGCTGGAGGCCTGCGCCAAAGCCAATGTCGGCTTGAACGAGATCGATTGGTTCGTGCCCCATCAGGCGAACCAGCGCATCTTGGACGGCGTGGTGCGCCGTCTGGGCATCGACGGGCGAAAAGTCATTTCGACACTGGCCAAACACGGCAATACTTCGGCCGCTTCCGTACCATTGGCGCTCGATACGGCCGTGCAGGACGGGCGCATTCGTCCGGGAGACCTCGTGCTCATGGAGGCGCTGGGCGGTGGCCTCACTTGGGGGGCAGCCCTCGTGCGGATGTGAAAACGCCGCAACATTTGACCTAAGCAACAGATACCCCTAGCTTTTCTCTTGGCGCGCGTTCTGCGGAAGCGCGCCGGTTTGGGTAGCCTGCTTTTCCGGCGGTCCGACGGGTTCCCGCTCGGCCTGAAAGCGGGCGCGGCTGAGGCAGGGGGCTGCGATGCCGGCAAAGACAGTCACACGCGCCGACCTTGTGGAAGCGCTGGCGCGGCGCGCCAACATGCAGCGGGGCGATGCCAACAGGCTCCTCACGTCCATGCTTGATCACATCCAGAACGCGCTCGTCAGCGGCGAAGGCGTGAAGCTCTCGCGCTTCGGAAACTTCATGGTGCGGGCCAAGCGCCAGCGCATCGGCCGCAATCCGAAGACTGGCGAGGAAGTGCCGATCACGCCTCGCCGCGTCGTGACATTCCGTCCCAGCCAGATGTTGCGCGACTTCGTCGAAAGGCCGGCGAAAAAGACGCGCTGATCCGCCTTGTCGTGCTCGCGTTCGCGCCGCACGAGAATGCTGGCGATCCGGAAGCTTTCCCGCTAAAGACGGCGCTCTTCGGAGCGTAGCGCAGCCCGGTTAGCGCACCAGTCTGGGGGACTGGGGGTCGCGAGTTCGAATCTCGCCGCTCCGACCAAAGCTCAATGCCGCTTGAAATATTGCACGTCCCGCTCGTGCTTCTCGGCGGCGGCGCGGGTTTTGAAGGTGCCAAGGTTTCGCCGCTTGCCGGTCTTTGGGTTCGGCTTGCGCGAGTAGAGGCGGTACTCGCCGCTCTTGAGCTTGCGGATCATAGCTAAACAAGCCTCGGCGGCGACGCCCGGTTCCGGCGGCGCGGATCGACACGGAGGCGGCAAGCAGCGATCCTGTGGCCATGCCGAGCGAGGGCGAGCTTCAGATCTTGGCGGTCAGCCTGCGCGTTGCCGGCTGGGCGGTTGCGTGGTCGCTTCCGCCGGCGATCGCCGTGGCCTACGCGCTCTCGCGGGCGTGGCCCGGCAAGAGCCTGCTCGACACGCTGGTGCACTTGCCCTTGGCGCTGCCGCCCGTACTGGTGGGGTTCCTGCTGCTTCTGACGTTTGGACGGCGCGGTCCGATCGGCGCATGGCTCGATCAAAGTCTGCACGTGCATCTCGCGTTCACGACAGCCGGCGCTGCGCTGGCGACCGCGGTGATGGCTTTTCCCCTGATGGTGCGGGCGATCCGGCTGAGCTTCGAAGCAGCGGATCAGCGCCTGCTCGAAGCGGCCGCCGTGTTGCGGGCGGGCCCATGGGACCGCTTCTTGACGGTGGCTTTGCCACTGGCGGCGCCGGGCGTGTTGGCGGGCGCGGTGACCGCATTCGCCGCCGGGCTCGGCGAATTTGGCGCGGTGATTACCTTCGCTTCCAACGTACCGGGCGAAACGCAAACCCTGCCGCTCGCGATCTACGCGGCCCTTCAGGCGCCGCAGGGCGAAGTCGAGGCGCTGCGTCTCGCTGGATTTTCCTTTGCCTTTGCAATCGCCGGCCTCGCGGCGGCGGAAGCGCTGCAACGCTGGTCGCGCCGGCGGCTCGACGCATGAGTCTGCTCGATACGGAGCTAGCGCTGAAGCGCGGCGCCTTTGTCCTGAATGTCCGGATGCGTGCGCCGCTCGATCGCATTGGCATTGTGTTCGGACCCTCCGGCGCCGGCAAATCGCTGCTTCTCGCCGCCATCGCCGGCCTCGCGCGGGTGGATAGAGCGCGCATCGTGTTTGCAGAACGCGCGCTCGATAGCGTGCCGACGCACCAGCGCGGAATAGGGGTTATGTTTCAAGAAGCGCGGCTGTTTCCGCACTTCAACGTCGAGCAGAACCTCGACTATGCGGCGCGGCGCGCGCCCCATGCGCGGATGGGCGTGCGCGAGGCGGCGAGGCGCTTCGACATCGAAGATCTGCTCGCGCGTCCCGTGCGCAACCTTTCGGGCGGCGAGCGGAACCGTGTCGCGCTGGCGCGGGCGCTGCTCTCAGCGCCGGACCTGTTGTTGCTGGATGAGCCGTTTGCGGCGCTGGACGGGATTCGGCGCCAAGGATTCCTCTCGGTGTTGCGGGAAATCCACGAGCACTTTTCGTTGCCCATGCTGGTCGTGACGCATCAGATCGACGACGCCGCGTCGCTGGGCGGATGGATGCTTGCAATGGCGAACGGCTGCATCGTCGCGCAGGGCGATTTGGCGCAGACCGTGCTGACGCCGGCTTTTCAGGCGTTGCTCGATCCGAGGGACATTGGCGCGGCCTTGCCGGCGGCGGCGCTGCGAACGGCGCGGAGCGCGCACGCTGGGGCCTGGGTGCGCGCGGATCATGTGTTGCTGGCGGCGGCGCAACCGCAGGGCCTGTCCGCACGTAATATCTGGCCGGCGGAGATCACGAACCTAGCGCGAGAGCGGGGCGATGGCGTCCTCGTTTCCGTCTCAACCCAAGCCGGGCCGCTGCTCGCGCGGGTGACGCAAGCCGCGGTCGACGAATTGGCGCTCGCGCCGGGTCGATCCGTGTGGGCCATCGTCAAGGCGCATTCCTTGTGAGCGAGGGGAAAATGAACCCATGCCGAAGCTTGCTGTGCCTCCTGGCCGCGCTCTGCGTAGCGTTCGCGCCGCACGACGCGCGGGCTGCGCCGCTTCGCGTCTTCGCGGCGGCTAGTCTCACCGACGCATTGAACGCCATCGGCGACGCCTATGCAGCTCATCGTCATGAACGGCCCGTGTTCAATTTCGCGGCGAGTTCGGCGCTTGCGCGACAGATCGAGCAGGGGGCGGAGGCCGATCTCTACTTCTCGGCGGACGAGGAATGGATGAACTATCTTGAGGCGCGCAATCTGATTGATGCGACGACGCGCGTGAGCGCGTTGGGCAATCGGCTGGTGCTTATCGCGCCCGCGGACCGCCCATTTCGTCTCGCGATCGGCCCGAATTTCGATCTTGCCGGAGCTTTGCGCGGGGGGCGTTTGGCGATGGCGGACCCCGATAACGTGCCGGCGGGACGCTACGGACGCGCTGCGCTCGAGCGCCTGGGCGCGTGGGAGGCCGTATCCGGTTCGATCGTTCGAGCGGAGAACGTCCGCGCGGCGTTGCGGTTCGTTGAGACAGGCGAAGCCGCGGCGGGAATTGTCTACGCCACCGATGCGCAGGCGGCGGGCGATCGCGTCGTGCGCGTCGGCGTGTTTCCGGAGAGCAGCCACCCGCCCATTTCGTATCCGGTGGCGATCTTGGCGGGCCGCGGCAGCGCGGAAGCGCGGCAATTTCTCCGCTTTCTACGATCGGACGAGGCGCGCGCGACGTTTACGCGGCTTGGCTTCAGCGTGCGCTAGCGCGGACGGCGCCGGCCAGCTGTTCGCCCAACCACGCGGCGGCGATCCAGCCGATGAGCGAAACGGCGGCGTAAAGCGCCGCGTCGCCGAGTGCGCCGACGCGCAGCATGCGGAAGGTCTCGAGACTGAACAGGGAGAAAGTGGTGTAGCCGCCGCAAATTCCGGTCATCACGAACTGGCGCATCGTGAAATTGGCGTCCGCGTCGGCGCTGGGTTCCGTGAACGCGGCATAGAAACCGATAGCGAACGAGCCGGTGACGTTGACGAACCATGTGCCCCACGGAAAGGCGCCGCCGATCAGACCAAGCGCCGCGGCGCCGACAAGCCAACGCAGCAAACTGCCGACGATGCTACCAAGCGCGATCGCAAGATAGGGCGTCTTCATGCGCCGCCCGCCAATGCATAGCCGATCGCGACGGCCGCGATGCAGGCGATCACGGAAAGCGTGATGTAGAATAGGGGCCGCCGCACGCCGCGCTGGGCCAGCGCCACGGTCTGCAAGCTGAAGGACGACACGGTGGTGTAGCTGCCAAGCACGCCGGTGACGCTGAAAAGCCAAGCCGCGGAATCGGCAGGGAAGGCATGTCGACGCGCATAGGCGCTCGCGAGGCCGATCGCCAGTGCCCCGCTGACGTTCACCAGGAGCGTGCCGATCGGGAATCCGTCGCCGAAATGGCGTCCTATCAGACCCGAGAGGTAGGCGCGCGCCGCACCGCCGATGGCGGCGCCGAGGGCGACCCAGAAGGCGTCGGTGAGACTCTCCACATCGCGGTGCTAGCCCGCTTCTAGGCGCGGTGGAAAGGCGGGCGCGGCTGCGCGCCGCAGCTTCCGCGTGCGGAACAAAGCTCTAAACAGCGCTCATGACAGGAGCGAAGCCGGACAAGCTCGTGGGCGCATGGCTGATCGCCATCTGCGTGTTGGTGTTCGCCATGGTGATGGTGGGCGGGGCTACGCGGCTGACGCAATCGGGGCTCTCGATCACCGAATGGAAACCGGTGACTGGCGTGTTGCCGCCGCTCGGCGACGAAGATTGGCGACGCGCGTTCGAGGCCTATCGCCAGACCACGCAATACGCGGAACTCAATCGCGGCATGAGCCTTGGCGAGTTTCAAGGCATCTTCTGGTGGGAGTGGGCGCATCGCCTGTTGGGGCGCGTGATCGGATTCGTGTTCCTGATTCCGTTCCTCGCGTTCTGGGCGACAGGACGATTGAAGGGGCGTTTCTTTTCCGTGTTGGCGTTGTTCGCGGCTGGCGGACTGCAAGGCTTTGTCGGCTGGCTCATGGTGCAGAGCGGCCTCGAAGGGCGCACGGAAGTGAATCCAGCATGGCTAGCGGCGCATCTGGCGGTCGCCTTTATCATTATGGCGCTTGCGCTGTGGCTGGCGCTCGATGCATTCGCGTGGCCGCGCGAGCGCCGAACGCTCGTCGCGCCGCGGGCCCTGCCGGCAGTTTTCGTTGCTGCGCTATTCGTGCAGATCATGTTCGGCGCGCTGCTGGCGGGAGCGCATGCAGGGCCAGCGTATCCAGATTGGCCGATGATCGGCGGCGAATGGATTCCAAGGAGCTACGCCGCGCTCGAACTCACAGACAACCACGCGACGCAGCACTTCAATCACCGCAGTTTTGGCTACGTCGTCGTCCTGTTGGCCCTGACGATCGCATGGTTCGGTTGGCGGCGCGGCGAGGGCGCCGGGCGCAAGTTGGCGCTCGCGATGGGGGTTGGCGCCTTGGCGCAGGCGTGTCTCGGGGTCGCGACGGTGCTTGCGGTTACGCCGCTGGGGTTGGCGCTGGCGCACCAGGCTGGCGCGGCAATGCTGTGGTTGTTGGGTGTCGCGTTGCTGAGAACCTCCCGAGAAGCAGGGGGTAACACAATACCGGCATTGTAACTGTATGTAATTAAAAAGAAAAATGCCGACTATTGACAAAATCCGACCCGCTCTTTAAGCGCGCGCCTTCTTTCGTTCAGGAAAACTCCATGCGCACGCTCTCGACCCGCTCGGCGAAGCCCGCCGAGACGGAGCACAAATGGATCGTGGTGGATGCGGAAGGCGCGGTCGTCGGCCGCCTCGCCTCGTTCATCGCGCTCCGCCTACGCGGCAAGCACCGCGCCGATTTCACCCCGCACGCTGACGTCGGCGATCATGTCGTCGTCATCAATGCCGAGAAGGTTGCGTTCACGGGCAAGAAGCTCCTGAACAAGGTGTATCACTGGCACACGGGTTATCCGGGCGGGATCAAGGAGCGCGCGGCAGGCAAAGTGCTGAGCGGCAAGCATCCCGAGCGTGTGGTGGAGAAGGCCGTCGAGCGCATGATGCCGAAGGAAAGCCCGCTCGCGCGCCGCCAGCTTGGCAAGTTGCGCGTCTATGCGGGCGCTGAGCATCCGCACGCGGCGCAGAACCCGACGACGGTTCCGTTCAAAAGCTTCAGCCGCAAGAATTCGAGGATCGGATGAGCGATATCCAACAGGGCTTCGGCGGTTTGGGCGATATGGTCGGCGCCCCGCCCCGTGAGCAAGAACCGGCGCCGCTGCGCGAACGCAAGGTCGATCAATTCAACCGCGCCTACGCTACCGGCAAGCGCAAGAACGCCATCGCGCGCGCTTGGGTGAAGCCGGGCAAGGGCCAGATCACTATCAATGGCAAGACGAGCGATGCGTATTTCGCGCGCCCGGTGCTCAGGATGATGATCAATCAGCCTTTCCGCATCACCGACCGCGAAGGCCAGTTTGAAGTGATGGTGACGGTGTCAGGGTCGGGACTTTCCGGACAAGCCGGTGCTGTGCGTCATGCCATTTCGAAAGCGCTCGCGGATTTCGAGCCGGCCCTGCGTCCTGCGTTGAAGCACGCAGGCTTTCTCACGCGCGACAGCCGCGTGGTGGAGCGAAAGAAATACGGGCGCGCGAAAGCCCGCCGCAGCTTCCAGTTCTCGAAGCGCTGAGCCGCCACGGCAGGGAAATGGAAAAGGGCGCTTCCGACGGAAGCGCCCTTTTTGTTACATCTTGCCGCGGTCGACCAGGACGCCGAGACGGTCGTTGATCGAGAAGATGACGATCCAGACCTCGCAGGCGACGCGCCACATGAGAAAGCCCGCCGCGCCGGCGATGAGGCCGATCAGTGCGCCGCCGACATTGAATCCGCCGCCGCCGCCATAACCGCCCATCATGGCGCCCATCATGCCGCCGCCGAAAATGGCGCCCAAGGTGCCGAGCGCGATCAGCACGATGCCGATCCAGTAAACGATGCGGATGAGCGTGGGGGCGACGAATTTGTCAAAGTTCAAAAGGCTCGCAAACATCAGACCCTCTCCCTATGTTTCGCAACGTTTTCGCTGTAGCCCGTGGTAGCGGGCTGCGTCCAGGATTGGTTCGAAGCGCATGATCGCGAAGGTCTTTATCGATGGCGAGGCCGGAACGACCGGCCTGCAGATCCGCGAACGCCTCGAATCGCGACGCGACCTGACGTTGATCTCGATCGATCCGGCGAAACGTAAGGACCCCGAAGCGCGGCGCGCACTGCTGAATCAGGCGGACGTGGTGATCCTCTGCCTTCCCGACGACGCGGCGCGCGAGGCGGTGGGCCTCGTCGAGAACCCTGCCGTGAAGATCATCGACGCATCCACGGCGCATCGCGTGGCGCGGGGCTGGGCCTACGGATTTCCAGAAATGTCCCGCGATCAGCGCGCGACGATTGCGAACGCCAAGCGCGTGTCCAATCCGGGCTGCTACCCGACTGGTTTCATCGCGCTGGTGCGCCCCCTGGTGGAAGCGGGTTGCTTGTCGCGGGACTGGCCGCTCACCGTAAACGCCGTCAGCGGATATTCGGGCGGCGGCAAAGCGATGATCGCGGAGTTCGAGGACGAACGCTCCCCAGCTTTCACGCATGTCCCATATCGCATTTATGCGATGTCCCAGAAGCATAAGCATGTTCCGGAGATGCACGCCTACACCAAGCTCTCGCATGCTCCGGTATTCGCGCCGAGCGTCGGCCGCTACTACAAGGGCATGATCGTCGAGGTTCCGGTGCCGCTGGGAATTACGCAAACGCGTCCGCCAAAACTCGCCGAGTTGCATCGGGTGCTCAGTGAAGCGTACGCCGGGGAGCGTTTCATAACGGTCGTGTCTCTTGAGGAGTCCGCAACGATCAAAACGCTGGATCCGGAAGGGCTGAACGACACCAATGAGATGAAGCTCTACGTGTTTGGGCGCGATGAAGAGGTTCGGCTGGTGGCTGTGCTCGATAATCTCGGAAAGGGCGCATCAGGGGCGGCGGTGCAGAATCTCAACCTGATGCTGGGCTTGGACGAGGCGGCGGGGCTTTAGCGCGCCAACGGGCGGCACGGTATCTCGTCGAGCGCGAAGATTTGTCCCGTGTCGCGCCGCGTGAGGACGCAGCGGCCGTGCCGGATGCCGATATCGAAGTAGGCGGGCCTTGCCAGGCTGCGGCCTTCCACGGAGGCCAGAGGGCGCGGCAGAACGGAGATCTTGGACGCTTGCGTCGGGTCCCCGGCGCCCAGATCGATGCGTGCTTCTCCCATCGCGCGCGCCAGCACATCCCTGAGTTTCGCCATCGTCTCCGCGTCGTTGCGCTCAAGGACGGCCGGCGCAGTTCCTTCTCCGGCCGATTGGCATGCCGATAGAAGAAGCGTTACGCCGAGAACCGCGAGGCCGGCGGGCGGGCGCATCGAACTAGTGCGGCATCCGCATGTCGCGGTTGCCGCGCAGGAACTGCTGCAACGGCGTAAATCGCGATGTGCGAAGCGGTCCTTCGGACGGGGTTCGCGTCTGCGCCACTGCGGCGGCTGCCGTCGCCACCGGGCAGCTGCCCGACGCGCGATATTGCAGCGCGGTGGCGAGCAGGCCCTCGTTCTGGTCGCCCAGTTCGTGCGAGAGATCGTCGGCGACAGCGCAGCCGTTGATGCGCACGCCGAAGTTCGAACTGGAATTGTTGGGTGTGAAGCCGTCGGCATAGTCGCCAAAGCCGATATCATTCACGCCTTGGAACTGGATCGTGAAATAGGTCTCGCCGCAATTGTCCTGCGGGTAAAAGCCGTATGGCTTGCCGCAGGTCGTGCTGCCGATTTGCACGACGTCCACACCCACGCCGCGGAGCGAATTGATGACGGATTCACTCGCGCTGCAGGTCGAGCCCGTGGTCAGCACGAACACGCGCGGAAGATTGAGAGAGTCGAGCGGGGCGCCTTGTGCAAGGCTGAATCCCAGTCCGGTGCTGTAGAACGGCACCGGGCTGTTCACCTCTCCCGTAACCGGGTCGAGATTTCCGGCGGCGCTGTTGAACTGCAGGCGTTCGAAGGTCCTGCCCGTGGTGCGCGCGCCGCCGGCGATCATGTATCCGAGTTGGGATGCGACCGCGAGGAGGCCGCCGCCATTGTAGCGGAGGTCGAGCACAAGATCGCTCACGGACGCCGTCTTCATGGCGCTGATGGCGGCGGCGATCTCCTGCTCGCTTGAGAACGGACTGAAGGTCGTGAAGAGAATGTAGCCGACATCTCCCCCCGGCGTGTGCACAATGGCGGTCCGGTTGACTGGCTTCTCAGCCAGATTGACGGAAGTAAGCGTCACGCTGCGTGAGCTGGACGCGCCCGCGTCCTGAACGACGAAGGTGTGGGTTTCGCCGGCGGTCGCGGGGAAGAGTCCGTTGTTGAGGATGTCGATCTGGGCCTGCGTCGAACCGCCATTGACGAGGTCGACTCCGTCCACGGCAAGAATCCGCGTCCCGCGCGGAAGGTTGGCTTGTCCTCCCACAATATTTGAGGCCGGCGAGTTCGGCTCGGTGTAGGCGACGCGAAAGTCTCGCGGCGGCGACACCGAATACGCGACGTAGTTCGCACCGTAGGTCGCCAGCGGCGCGGAATTGACCGCTGCGAGGTAGTCGGCGGTGTTTTCACTAAAGTGAAACTGATCCTTCGCGCGGCCCGACGACGTCGTCGCCGTGGTTTTCAACGTGTTGAAATAAGCAACCGGGTCGGCGTAGTTCGCGGGATTGCGGTCCACGACTTCGCCATTCCAAAGATAGGTTTCGTGCGTCCAGGAACGGAGCCAAAAATTCTCCTGGAGGATCGAGCCGGCCTGATCCGGAAAGGGATTGCCCTCGATGTCCACGCCGGTGCGGACGGTTGCGCACTTGTTCGCATATTGGCCTGAAGCGGCGAACGCGCCCGAAACCCAGGTGAGAAGGGAGTTTCCGGATCCGCCTCCGCCAGTGGATCCTCCGCCACTGCCGCTTCCGCCTCCGCCTCCGCCTCCGCACGCGGCGAGGAGAGACGACGCGCAGACGATGGCCAAAGCGGAAAGCACGCGAGACCGAGATATGAGCATGAACGCCCCCCAAACCCGGGCGGAATGGTGCGACGCGATCCCAGGGAGTTCAAGAGCCGAGGACACGAGGCGTCGCTCGCGCCGCCAGCTCTTCAGCCCTCGTACGGCCCGATGCTTTGATCGAGGTATTTGTTGTTCGCCGCGCGCATTCGGGCGCCGGCCTCGTCATAGAGAAACGGCAGGAAGGCGTAGCGCTTGCCTCGCGTCACCGGCGTGGCCTCATGCAGTAACGCGCAGCCGAACACCACAGCCCCTCCCGTGGGCGCGCGATAGGTGCGGCTCCCGAACTCGGGAAAGCGCAAGTCTCCGCCGTCATACTGCTCGGCGTTCAAGTTGATGGTGACGGCGAACTTGCGGTGCGCCGTTCCCTTCGTGGTGTTGTCCCGGTGCGCGCGGAAGTAGCCGCCCGACTGCGCGTCGTAGCAGGCGACGATGTAGCGCTCCATCCGCGTCATGCGCTGCATGAACGCCTTGTCGATCTCGGGATTGAGCCGCCAGAACATGCGATGCATCGCGCCGTCGCGGAGGTGCTTTTCGGCGATCTCATAGTCCGAACGCTTTTTGAAGCCGTCGTCGAGGCCGACATAGGTCATGCCCGCTTCATTCTCCCGTGTGGTGCCCGAGGGTTTGCCGCCGGCCCTCTCATAGGCGTCGATCAATTCCCGACAGAATTCCGGCTCGAATATGCGGGGCACGATCAGCACCGGCGCGTGCAACGGTACGCCGGCGTGTGCGTCGGGAGGCGGGGTGCTTGCCAGTGTTCGCAGCGCTTTGTCAGCCTCTTCCAGCGGCCAGAAGGCGAGCGCCCTCAGCGTGGGGTCGAACAACACGAATTTGTCTGGGCGCTCTTCATTCGGCGCTCTGAGGCCCCATTCGGCGATGGCTTCCGCGCCGTCGTAAAATACGAGACGCTGTTGGGCGATGCGCGCGATGTGCGGATCTGTTTCGGCGGCCGGCTCGGAGCAAAGCACGGCGATGACCCGCTCGCCTTCGACAGTGTCCGATTGCTCCACGGCCCTCAGCGCCGCGCGGGCTTCAGGTCGGGCAAGCTCGGTGATCACGCACAACAGGAAATATCGGCCGCCGACCGAAGACATGGCGAACCGAGGATTGCGATTGGACTTCAGATGCAGGTGCGAAATGGGTTCGCCGTAACGCAGCGAGCGCTTCGCCATGGAACTTCACCAGACCGGCGCCTCGAATCCGAGGCATTGCACTAAGAGCGCACTTTCACATATTCGCCGGGCGCCGGGCAAATCGGCTTGAGTTTGTGGTCGCCGGCGCGACGCGCCGGCACGCGCTCGCCGTCATGACGGCTCAGCCACTCGTCCCAGTGCGGCCACCACGAGCCGGCGGTTTCGTGGGCGAATGCGAGCCAATCATCCACCGCACCTGCGATGTTGGGATTGGTCCAATACTGATACTTGTGCGCCGCTGGCGGATTGATGACGCCGGCAATGTGGCCCGAGCCCGCGACGATGAACTCCACCGGTCCGCCAAAAGCTTCGGCGCTGCGATAGACGCTGGCGCAAGGCGCAATGTGATCCTCCTTGGAGGATTGCATAAAGATCGGGATTTTCACGTCGGCGAGCGAGAGTTTTTCGCCGAGCAGCGTGAGCTTTCCCGCGGTGAGCGCGTTGTCGCGGTAGAAATTGCGCAAATAGAAGAGATGAAGCGCCGAGGGCATGCGCGTCTGATCGGCGTTCCAGTAGAGCAGGTCGAACGGCGGAGGGTGCTTGCCGAGATAGTAGTTGTCGACCACGTAGTTCCAGATCAGATCGTTGGCGCGGAGCGAGTTGAAAGTGTCGGCCATCGCCTGCGCATCAAGCAGACCGCCTTTCTGCTCCATGCGTTCCTCGAGATACTTGATGCCGGCGTCGTCGGCGAAGACGAGCAAATCCCCTGCAAGCTTGAAATCCGTTTGAGCCGCGAAGAATGTCGCGGTCTTGATGCGAGTGTCTTGCTTTTTGGCCATATGCGCCAGCGTCGCCGCCAGCAACGTGCCGCCGATGCAATAGCCCACTGCGTTGATCTCGTGTTCGTCCGTCGCGTCTTGGACCGCCTGCACGGCGGCGTAGACGCCTTCGCGCATGTAATCCTCGAACGTCTTCTCGGCGAGCTGCTCGTCGGGATTGACCCAGGAGACCAAGAACACGGTGTAGCCTTGATCGGTGAGCCACTTGATCAAGGAGTTTTGCGGCTGCAGATCGAGGATATAGAATTTGTTGATCCAGGGCGGGAAGATCAGCAGCGGCGTCTTGTGCACCGTCTCGGTTGTCGGCGCGTACTGTAGGAGCTCGAACAGCGCGTTGCGGAACACCACGTCGCCCGGACTAGTGGCGACGTTCTCGCCGATCTTGAACGCGCTCAAATCCGCCTGGCTGATCGCCAGGGCGCCGTGACCGCGCTTCAAATCAGCCGCGAGGTTCTCGACTCCTTGCAGCAGACTTTGGCCGTGCGTCTGCAACAGCGCGCGCAGCGCGGCGGGATTGGTCATGAGGAAGTTCGACGGCGAGGCGGCGTCCACGGCTTGCTTGATGAAGAAGGCCGCCTTGCGTTTCGTCGTTGCATCGACGCCCTCCGCCTTCGCCACCAGATCGTTGATGAAATCAGCGGTGGCGAGATAGGTCTCGCGCAGCATCGAGAAGGCAGGGTTCGAACGCCATTCCGGATCCTTGAAGCGGCGGTCGCGCGCGGGTTCTGCGGCCGGCGCTGCGCCGGTCAGCATGTAGGCGGTGTGCCTTTCCCAGATTTCGGCATATCGCTTCCACAATTCCGCATGCGCATCCCGCAGCGTCTCCGGCTGTCCCGCGAGGCTCGACCAAACCGAACTCAACGCCCCTTGCACGTCGAACGGATCGGGTTGCCAAGCGGTCGGGTCCGCTTTCTGGCTCTGATCGAGGAAGGCTGTGGAGAACACCTGGTTGGCGCGGGTGACGGCTTCGGTGAGGTTGATGGAGAGCGCGGCCAGGCTGTCGCTGGTCTGCGCCAACATCATTTCGCTGAGCGATTGGTGGTCCGAGGGAATGGCCGGCGGCGCTGATCTTGCGGCCGGCGGAGGCGGGGCCTTCTTGATCGCCGCGCGCGCTTTGCCGGCGGCGCGGCGCTTGGCGCGCTTGCCGGTGGGGGCTTCCGCCGCCGCCTCGCTTGCCGGCGCCGCCTCGTGAATGGGCGTCGGAGGCGCTGTCGGCTTGTCCATTTCCTCTCCGTTGCTGCCTCGTTCTTACCTAGTTTGACTCCCACGGTGGCGCAAAGGCGGAAGCTGGTATAGGCAGAGACCCAAGGGGTCCGGATTTCGGAGGAGACCGGGTTGCGTCGCATTGGAAGCGCAATGATCGGCGCCGCGGTGTTAGCGGCTGGGCCCTTGTCCCTGGCCGCGTGCGCCTCCGCCAAACCAGCGGCGAGCGCGCCGGCATGGTTCGCGGAAGCCCAGCGCAACGAAGCGAGCGGTTACCCCAAGCTGCAGGACGTTCCCCAGACAACCGACGCGACCACCGATCCGCACCACTGGGCCGAGGTTCGGGCGGACGTGATCGCTGCAGGTCAGGCGATGAAAGCCAACCCGCGCAGCGAGCCGGCGGCTGGCGACGACACGGCGGCGTTCATGGCGGAGGCTCAGCAGGACTTGGCGGCGACAGCCGCGGCGCACGCCGAAACGCCGCCGCCCGCTCCGGCACACTGAGCCTTCCAGTCTCGTTCAAGATTCGACGCCCGGACTCCGATGACCAACGACTTCCACAAGATCCGCCGCCTGCCCCCTTACGTCTTCGAGGAAGTCAATAAGCTCAAAGCGCGGATGCGCGCCAAGGGCGTCGACATCATCGATTTCGGCATGGGCAATCCGGACCTGCCCGTGCCGGAGCACATTGTCGAGAAGCTGTGTGAGACGGCGCGCAAGCCCCGCACCAATCGATACTCCGCTTCCCGCGGCATACCAGGTCTGCGCAAGGCTATGGCGGGGTATTACGACCGCCGTTTCGGCGTGAAGCTCAACCCGGACACGCAGGTCGTGTCGACGCTCGGCTCCAAGGAGGGCTTCGCTAATCTCGCGCAGGCGATCACCGCGCCCGGCGATGTAATCGTGGCGCCCAACCCATCATACCCTATCCACGCCTTCGGCTTCATCATGGCGGGCGGTGTGATCCGCAGCGTCGAAGCGCATTCGCCGGAGCAATATCTGAGCGGCTTGGGCCGCGCCGTGCGTCATTCGGTGCCGCCGCCGATCGCGCTCATCACCTGCTACCCGGCGAACCCGACGGCGCAGGTGGCCGATCTGGACTTTTACAAGGACGCCGTGGCGTTCGCGAAGAAGCACGAGATGTTCGTGCTCTCCGATATGGCCTATTCGGAAATCTATTTTGACGGCCACCCGCCGCCCTCGGTGCTGCAGGTCGATGGTGCGACTGACGTGGCCGTTGAAGTGAACACGCTGTCGAAGACCTATTCAATGGCGGGGTTCCGCGTCGGCTTCGCGCTGGGAAATGAGCGGCTCATCGCGGCTCTCGCACGGGTGAAATCCTATCTCGACTATGGCGCCTACACGCCGGTGCAGGTCGCGGCCGCGGCCGCGCTGAACGGGCCGCAGGATTGTGTCGAGGAGATGCGTCAGACCTACAAATCCCGCCGCGATGTGCTGGTGAAGAGTTTTCATGACGCTGGCTGGGACATTCCCGTCCCCACCGCCTCGATGTTCGCCTGGGCGCCGCTGCCGGAAAAGTTCAAGCACCTGGGCTCGGTTGAATTTTCGCTGCGCTTGATGGAGGGCGCCGAGATTGCGGTCGCTCCGGGCGCGGGGTTTGGCGAGTACGGCGACGGCTTCGTGCGCATCGCGCTCGTGGAGAACGAACAGCGCATTCGTCAGGCCGCGCGCAATCTGAAGAAATTTCTCAACAGCAATGTCGCGCCGGTGGCGGCGGAGTGATTGATGAGCGGGGGCAAGAAACTCAAAGTCGGCGTCGCCGGAATCGGCACGGTCGGCGGAGGCGTGTTGCGTTTGTTCGCGGACCAAAGTTCGCGTCTCAACGCAGGGCTTGAGCTGACCGCGATCTCGGCGCGCAACCGTACGCGGAAGCGTGACGTGGATATTTCTCACTACGAATGGTTCGACGATCCGGTGGAACTGGCGGCGCGGCCGGACATCGACGTTTTCGTGGAACTGATCGGCGGCTCGGACGGGCCGGCCAAGCGCGCGGTCGAGATCGCGCTGAAGCGCGGTGCGCATGTCGTCACGGCGAACAAGGCGTTGCTCGCCATCCATGGCGAGGAATTGGCGAATTTGAGCGAACAGCACGGCGGCAAGCTGATGTTCGAGGCCGCCGTGGGCGGAGGCGTGCCGGTGGTGAAGGCGATGAAGGAAAGCCTCGCTGGCTGCCGGGTGAAATCGCTTTCCGGCATCCTCAACGGAACCTGCAACTACTTGCTGACCGAAATGGAAGGTTCCGGCCGCTCATTCGCGGACGTTCTCGCCGACGCGCAGCGCCTTGGTTACGCCGAGGCGGATCCGACCATGGACGTCGGCGGATTTGATGCAGCGCATAAGATCACAATTCTCGCCGCCATCGCCTTCGGTGCAAAGCCGGATTACGAGCATGTTCGGATTGAAGGTGTTGATGTCGTCACGCTTCAGGACATCCGGCTCGCCGGCAAACTTGGCTATCGGATCAAACTGATCGCGAAGGCCGAGCGTGTCGGTGACGCAGTATCGATGCATGTGCGTCCGGCGCTGCTTGCCTTTGATCATCCGCTGGCCAATGTCGGCGGCGCGCTCAATGCGCTGGTCGCGGACGCCGAGCCTGTCGGACAGCTCACCTTTATTGGCCGCGGCGCCGGCGAGGGACCGACAGCGAGCGCGGTCGCCGCCGACTTGCTCGATATCGCAGAGGGCCGCGGCGGGCCGGCCTTCGGACAAAATCTTAACCACCTGGCGTCGGCCGCACGCGCGGCTCCGCAAGAGCGCGGACGCTTCTACATGCGCGTTCTGGTGCAGGATCGTCCTGGCGTGGTCGCCGCCGTGTCGGATCGCCTGGCGCACGAAAACGTGTCAATCGAAAGCTTCCTTCAGATGCCGTCCTATGAGGCGCCCATAGTGCCAATCGTGTTGACAACGCAGTCATGCTCACGCGCGGCGCTTGACGCCGCCGCCTCGGCGATTGAGAGCTTGGATGCGGTCACCGAGCCGCCGCGCGTCATGCCTATCGAGGAGAGCGGGGGACGTTCGCGTTTCTGGAGCTGAGGGCGCTCGCATGACCAAAGACGCAATCGTCACTGACGATCTTGCCTATTGCGCCGCGCGCGTCGCGACGGCGGCGGCGGTGGCGGCCGCGCGCCTTATCGGCCGCGGCGATGAACAGGCGGCGGACCAGGCCGCCGTCGACGCCATGCGAACGGCGCTCAATTCAATTGCGATGCGCGGCCGCATCGTCATCGGCGAAGGTGAACGCGACGAAGCGCCGATGCTCTACATCGGCGAGAAGGTCGGCGCCGGCGAAGGGCCCGAAATCGACATCGCACTCGATCCTTTGGAAGGCACGACGCTAACCGCGAAGGCGATGCCGAACGCGCTCGCCGTCATTGCGTTCGCGCCGCGCGGCGGGCTGCTGCATGCGCCCGACACATACATGGACAAGCTGGCCGTCGGCCCCGGTTACCCCGACGGCGTCGTCGAGATCGACGCGCCGCCGGACCGCAATGTGAAGGCTTTGGCCAAGGCCAAAGGGGTGAAAGTGGAGGAAATCGGAGTTTGCGTGCTCGACCGGCCGCGCCATTCCGGCATCATCGAGGCGCTTCGCACCGTTGGCGCTCGCGTGCATCTAATTTCCGACGGCGATGTCGCTGGCGTCATTAACACGACAAAACCGGAGACCGGCATCGACATGTATCTGGGGCAGGGCGGCGCGCCGGAGGGCGTGCTGGCGGCCGCTGCTCTCAAATGCGTCGGCGGCCAATTCCAGGGGCGCCTCGTGTTCCGCAACGATCAGGAGAAGGCGCGCGCGGAGCGGGCCGGTGTTGAAGATCTGAAGAAGCTTTATTTCCTCAACGACCTCGCGTCGAAGGAGGCGATTTTCGTCGCCAGCGGCGTGACGCAGGGATCGTTGCTGGATGGAGTACGCTTCGCCAACGGCTGCGTTCGCACACACACGCTGGTGATGAACTCCGCCACGCGCACAGTAAGCGAACTGCGGATCAAGCAGCCGATCTAGCGGCGCCGCGCCGCGTGGGCCTCGCCTTGCCTGCCGACGATGCCGATGAGATCGCCCATCGCCTCGGGCACATCGATGAGATGCAGGCCCCAGTCTGGAAGAATGCGCCCGCCGGCCCGCACGTCGCCGGGTATATCGTGAGTGCGCACGTCGTCTTCGCCGACATTGACGTGGATGGCGAGGTACGTGCTGTGTTCGTCGGAGCGGCACTGCGCGGAGGCGAGGCCGGGCGTTGAGACGAACGGCGTATCGATCTGCACATTTGGCGATGTCCAGGAGAATCCCGGCGGGGCGGAGGGGCCGGTGACCTGGGTGCTGAAATAGCTATGCAGCGTCCCGGGGCCGCCGGCGAGGTTTGCGGGATTGGTGCAGAGCACGCGCATGCCGGGAAGGGGCGCGTACGAGCGTGGATCATAAGCATGGGCGAACAAGCCAACCGGCGGCGGTGGCGCGGTGTCGCGAAAGGAGACGTAAGAGATCACGCAGCCGGTTTGCGTCGGCGTGCGGCACGCCGGGACGTGCTGGAATGATCCGCCGACGTCAGCGTCGTCAGGCACGATCACATTGGCCCCCAGAATGATCGCGGAGACAAGCTGCGCTTGGATCGCTTTGCCGTCGATCTCTTCGGCGATAAGGCGGATCAGCAGCGCCGCGCCTTGGCTGTGGCCGATGACGACGACGCCGCGGCCGTGATTGTCATGCGCCAGATAGCGGCGCCAGGCCGCGCGCACGTCTTGATAAGCCAGTTCGCGGTTGGGCGTGGTGAACCTGCCCGCCATCCGAGCGCGAAGGGAGGCAAGCGTGTTCTGCCGGTACATGGGCGCGAACGTGCGGCACACGGCGGCGAAGCGCGCAAACTGCACCTCGGCGACGTAGATTTCCTCGCGCCCCGGCACGAGGTCGCTGTTCTCTCCCGGATCAAGCGACACCGTGGGATAGACGTAGAAGCAATCGATGGGAGGCGCGGCGTTCGGCCTGAACGGCTCGCGCGTCAGGGTTCCATCGGCGGAGATCACCGTGGCCGATTGATCGTGCGCGCACGCGTCGTCGCGTCCGGGGCGGCAGAGCCAATTGGCGTCAATGCTGTAGTCGGCTGGCGCTGTGGCGGCTTGCGTCGCCTCGGCGCCCTGCGCGTGAGCTGGCGAAGCGGCCAAGCACAAGGCGGCGAAAAGGAGCGCTCGGGCCAGGTTTTTCATCGTTCGCTCCCAGTCTCTACAAGGAGCATTCAGGACACTTGCGATGCAGCGTCCAGCTGACACTTCAGCGCGGTCATGTCAGCTGCGGTCTTGATCGCATCATCTCGGCCTGGCGCCGGCCATCAGATAGTTGACGGCAATGTCGCTGGACAACGTCCAGCCGCTGCCGAGCGGGCTGAACACCATGCCGACAGGATCGTCCCAAACGATCTCCGGCGTCGCTGCGCGGATTTCTTCCGGGCGCACCAGCTTGTCGTAGTCATGCGCGCCCTCGGGCGCCCAGCGCAAAAAGCGTTCGGCGCCGACAATGGCGAGCGCGCGCGCCTTGGGCGTGCGGTTGATGGTCGACAGTGCGATCATACCGCCGGGCTTTATCAACGCACTGGCGGCGCCGAGAAACAAGGCGACGTCCGCGACGTGTTCGACGACCTCCATGGCGACGACGAGATCGAAACGCCGTCCGTCCGCGGCGAGGGCCTCAGCGCTGGAGACGCGAAAATCGATATCGAGTCCAGCTTGTGACGCGTGCGCGCGGGCCGCGCCGATCGCTTCTTCAGAGGCGTCGGCGCCCGTGACTTTCCCACCAAGCCTTGCCAGCGGCGCGCTGATGAGGCCGCCGCCGCAGCCGATGTCGAGCACGCCGAGGCCCGCCAGGGGCTGCCGACCGGCGGCGCGGAAATGCGCTGCGGCCCGTTCGCGCAGGAAGCCGAGCCGCACCGGGTTCATGCGGTGAAGGGCGCCGAACGGACCGTTCGGATCCCACCATTGCCGCGCCAGGGCGGAGAATTTTTCGATTTCGGCCGGGTCGAGCGTGGAGCGGGGCTGGGGATCGGCCATGGATTTGAGATTGGCCCCAACCGATATGCGGTCAAGCGCCGTTCCCGTCGCGGACGGAGCGTGCTAAGCGGCGGTCGCGACGTGGCCGCCCGCCGTAAGGTAAGGCGTCCGCGTCGTTTCCGATTCGACGCGAAGGTAGCGGGGGAAGCAAAAACGCCCATGTCGCGGCTGGTGATGAAGTTCGGCGGCACGTCTGTGGGCGACGTGGAGCGGATCGCGCGGGTGGCGCGGATTGTGGCGGCGGAACGCGCGCCCGGGCGCGGTGTCGCGGTCGTGGTGTCGGCCATGTCGGGTGAGACGGACAAGCTGGTCAAGCTGGCGCAGGCCGCCGGCGGCAAGAGCGAGAACGGCCCGCCGCTGAGCGGCCCGGGGTTCGACGACGAGTACGACGTGGTGGTCTCCAGCGGCGAGCAGGTGACGACGGGGCTGCTGGCGCTGGCGCTGCGGCGCATCGGCGTGCCGGCGCGCTCCTGGCAGAACTGGCAGATCCCAATCCGCTCCGACAGCGCGCACGGCAAGGCGCGCATCGACTCAATATCCGACGAGAAGCTGGGCCCCGCGCTCGATAGCGGCGAGGTCGCTGTCATTCCTGGCTTCCAGGCGATCGGACCGGACGACCGCGAGTCGACGCTCGGCCGCGGCGGTTCGGACACGTCGGCGGTGGCGGTCGCGGCGGCGCTCAATGCCGAACGCTGCGACATCTACACGGACGTGGACGGCGTCTACACGACCGACCCGCGCATTGTGCAGAAGGCGCGGCGGCTCGAGAAGATTTCCTACGAGGAAATGCTGGAAATGGCCTCCCTGGGGGCCAAGGTCCTGCAAACGCGTTCCGTCGAACTGGCGATGGCCAAGCGCGTGCCGGTGCGTGTTCTGTCGAGTTTTGTTGAGCCCGGCGCGCCCAATCCGGGAACTCTAGTCTGCGGCGAGGATGAGATCGTGGAAAAGCAAGTCGTCTCGGGCGTCGCCTATTCGCGCGACGAGGCCAAAGTCACTCTGCTCGGCGTCGAGGATCACCCGGGCGTCGCCGCCGAGATTTTCGGTCAACTGGCCGAAGCTGGCATCAATGTCGACATGATCGTGCAAAGCCAGGCGCGCCACGAGGGGCGCCAGAATATCCTGTTTACCTGCCCCGAGCGCGAGGCCGCCCGCGCCGTTGACGCACTGGAGAGCATCCGCGGCAAAATCGGCTACGAAGACATTCAAATCCGCCGCGATGTCGCCAAGGTTTCGGTGATTGGGATTGGCATGAAGAGTCAGGTCGGCGTGGCCAAGACGATGTTCACGGCGCTGGCGCAAAAAGGCATCAATATCGAAGCGATCGCCACCTCCGAGATCAAAATCTCGGTGTTGATCGATGCGTCCTATACCGAGCTTGCGGTGCGCGCCCTGCACACCGCCTATGGTCTGGACGCCGCTTAAAGGCGGATCGCCAGGGAGGTCATGGTGGCCAGCCCCGCGGCCAGTGTCGGCGGTTCCAGGATCCTGCTGCGCAAGCTGCGGGAGATCATGGAGGCGGGCGGCTCCGCGCAGGAGCGGCTCGATCGCCTCGTCGCGATGATCGCGGCGACGATGGTCGCCGACGTGTGCTCGATCTACCTGACGCGCGGCGACGATCACGAACTCTTCGCCACCGAAGGTCTAAAGCCGGAAGCTGTGCACCGCACGCGGCTGCGTCCGGGCGAGGGCCTGGTCGGCCTGGTCGGCGAAACCGCGCGGCCGCTCAACCTCGCCGACGCGCCGCATCATGAGCGCTTCTCGTACCGGCCGGAGACGGGCGAGGATCCGTACAATTCGTTCCTCGGCGTGCCGATCATCCGTTCGGAGCGCGTGTTCGGCATCCTGGTCGTGCAGAACCGGGTGCAGCGCGCCTACAGCGACGATGAGGTCGAGGCGCTGCAGACCATTGCCATGGTGCTGGCGGAAATGGTCGCTTCGGGCGCGTTCGGGGATTTGTCGAGCTACCAGATCGAAGCGCGGCCGAGCCGGCCGGAGCGCCTGTTGGGAAAGGCGTTTTCGGACGGCCTCGCCATAGGCGTCGCCGTGCTGCATGAGCCGCATGCGCCTCTTGGGCGCGTCATAGCGGACGATCCGCTTAAGGAAGAAGCGCGGCTGGACGACGCGCTGATGAAGGTGCGGCAATCGCTGCGGGAATTGCTCGAGGGCGATCCGGGTCGGCTTTCGGGCGTCTCGCGCGAAGTGCTCGAAACATTCCTGATGCTGGCGACCGATCCGAGTTGGGAGGCCCGGCTGAAGAGCGGGGTCAGGGCGGGGCTATCCGCCGACGCGGCGGTCGAGCGCGTCCGCGGCGAACACCGCGCGCGGCTCAATTCCGCGCGCGATCCTTACTTGCGCGATCGCCTTCACGATCTCGAAGATCTGGACAACCGGCTCTTGAGGGCGCTGGCCGGCGTGGATGGCGGCGCGCCGCACAAAATGCCGGAGGACGCGATCCTGATCGCCCGCGATCTCGGGCCCGCGGAGCTTTTGGACTATGGCGCCGACCGGTTGAAGGGCGTCGCCCTCGAAGAGGGCGCGAGTTCCGGGCATGCAACCATTGTGGCGAGAGCGCTGGGCATTCCCATGGTCGGCGTTTTGCCGGGCCTTCTTTCGCGCGTCGAAGCCGGCGATCGCCTGGTGCTCGATGGGGAAATGGGGGAAGTCCGGCTGCGGCCGGAATCGCAGATCGAGAGCGCTTATCGCCAGCGCATCAGTTTGCGCTCGGCGCGCGCGGCTGAGTATGCGCGCCTTAAGGACACGCCCGCGGCGACCAAGGACGGTCAGCGCATCACCCTTCTGTTGAACGCCGGCCTCGCGCTCGACGTGCATCACTTGGAGGAATCCGGGGCGGAGGGCATCGGCCTGTTTCGCACAGAGTTCCAGTTCATGGTTTCCGAGACCCTCCCGCGTCTGGAAAGTCAGACCCAGCTCTACCAGGATGTGTTGAACGCCGCTGGGGATCGGCCGGTGACGTTCCGGACCCTCGATCTGGGCGGCGACAAAGTGCTCCCCTATGTCACGGCGGAGCGTGAGGAGAACCCCGCCCTCGGGTGGCGGGCGGTGCGCATCGGGCTCGATCGCCCGGCGTTGCTGCGCTACCAGTTGCGGGCGTTGATCAATGCCGCCGAGGGGCGGCCGCTTCGCGTCATGTTCCCTCTGGTGACGACTGTCGCCGAGTTCGACGCGGCGCGCGCGCTGTTCGAGCGCGAGCTCGAATGGTCGAAGAAAAATGGCCGCAAAGGCCCCGCGCGCACGCAGGTCGGCGTCATGGTGGAAGCGCCGGCGCTGGCTTTCTCAATTCCTGCCCTGAAAGGCCGGGCCGACTTCCTCTCCATCGGCACCAACGACCTCATGCAGTATTTCTTCGCCGCCGACCGCGGCAACGCAAAGGTCTCGGATCGTTACGACCTGCTCAGCCCGCCGGCGCTACGTTTCTTGAAGCACATCTATGACGACGCGACGGCGGCGGGGCTGCCGCTATCCATTTGCGGCGAAGCCGCGGGGCGGCCGCTCGAAGCCATGGCGTTCGCAGCGCTGGGATTCACGCGTCTGTCCATGCCCGCCGCGGGAATCGGACCCATCAAGCAATTAATGCTTTCTTTAGACGCCGTGGCGGCAAATGAAGCGTTGAAGAAGCTGCTGGAGGCGCCGGTTGCGTCCATCCGCGAAGCCCTGGCGGAATACGCGGCCAAAAGCGGCGTGCAGCTGTAGCGAGGCGCTTCAAGCGCGTTGAGAAATGCACGATTCGCGAGTAAACCATTTGCTGTGGCTCAAAACTTGCCTCTTGTTGCAGACGGTCTCCAGCACGAGAACCTGATCGCCCATGCTGCAACCTTCGCCATCTGAGCAGCCGCCTGAACCAGGCGCGGCCGAAGCGCGCGAGAGGCGCGTGGCGCAGGCGCGCGTCGAACTCGATCCGAGTTGGCGCGCGGGCAAGAAGCTCGAAGAGGCCCGCAGGCAATTGGGTCTCAGCATCCAGGAAGTCTCGGATCGCATTCGCGTGCGGCGCGAATTTATCGAAGCGCTCGAGACAATGAACGTGAAGCTCTTGCCGGGCCGCGCCTACGCGCTCGCATTCCTCCGCTCGTACGCGCAGGTGCTGGGGCTACGGGCCGATGAGATCGTTGAGCAATTTCAGAACGAATGCGCGCTGACCCGCGAGGACGCGCAAAAACAGATTCGCAATCCCGCGTCCAAGCCCCACCCAGAGCGGCCGTGGCTCGCGGCGCTGGCCCTGGTGCTGATTTCCATCGGATTTGTAGGGTGGCGCGCGGTCGCAGAGCGCAAGACGCCGGACGTGGCGGCCGCCCAAGGGGGCGTGATTGCGCCCGCGCAAGTAAACGCGGCGCCGGCGCCGATCGAAGCGGGCGAGCGCCGGGTGGTTGAAATTCGGGCTCTCTCGGCGGGCTGGTTGGAGGCGCGGGGTCCCGACGGCACGGTCTTCCTCTCACGCACGATGCAGGCCGGCGAAGTTTATCGTCCCGACGCAAGTCCAGGCTGGACGCTGCACGCCCGCGACGGCGGGGTTTTCGAGACCTATGTCAACGGCATGGACGCCGGCCCGCTGGGGCCAAACGGAAAGCCGGTCCTGGGACGCGCGATCGATGAAATTCAGCCCATGGCGCAAGCGGCGCTGACGGTTCCTGGCGGCTGAGCCGGCGCCGGGGCTCGCAGCGGCCCGTGCAAAGCGCTATCTCCCGGTTCAGGAAGGACTGATCCTCATGGACGGCGCTGCGGCCGATCTTCACCACATCCGCCCATGGAGGCGTATTGATCGGCGCCGGTCGCGGAAAATCCGCGTCGGCGCCGTCGAGGTCGGCGGCGACGCACCCATTAGCGTGCAGTCGATGACCAACACGCTGACGGCGGACGCGAGCGCAACGATCGCGCAGGTGCGCGCGCTGGAAGACGCGGGCGCCGATATCATCCGCGTCTCGTGCCCCGACGAGGAGTCGACAAAAGCCCTGCCGGCGATCGTCAAGGCGGCCAAGACGCCCATCGTCGCCGACATTCATTTTCACTACAAGCGCGCGCTGGAAGCGGCCGATGCGGGAGCCGCTTGTTTGCGGATCAATCCCGGCAATATCGGCTCGCCCGCGCGCGTGAAGGAAGTGGTGCAAGCCGCAAAGGATCATGGCTGCGCCATCCGCATTGGCGTCAACGCGGGCTCGCTGGAGCCACACCTGCTGGAAAAGTACGGCGAGCCATGTCCCGAGGCGATGGTGGAAAGTGCGCTGTTCCACGCCGCGTTGTTGGAGGAACATGACTTTCGCGACTACAAGATCAGCGTCAAGGCTTCCGACGTATTCCTAACCGTGGCCGCGTATCAGGCGCTTGCGGAGGCGACCGACGCGCCGTTGCACCTGGGCGTCACCGAGGCCGGCGCGCAGCGTGTTGGCACGGTGAAGTCGTCGATCGGCCTTGGGTCTTTGCTCTGGGCCGGCATCGGCGACACGGTTCGCGTTTCGCTCGCCGCCGACCCGGTGGAAGAAGTGAAGGTCGGCCACGACCTTCTAAAAAGCCTGGGCCTCCGGCAACGCGGCGTCACCATCATCGCGTGCCCGTCCTGCGCGCGGCAGGGCTTCAACGTGATCAAGACGGTCGAGGCGCTGGAGCAGCGACTCGCCCACATCGCCGAGCCCGTGACGCTGTCCATCATTGGGTGCGTCGTCAACGGGCCCGGAGAAGCTCTGATGACCGATCTCGGTTTCACCGGCGGCGGCAAAGGTGCTGGAATGGTTTATGTTTCCGGCAAGCCGGACCACAAGGTCGACAACGAGGAAATGATCGCGCATATCGTGGACTTGGTTGAGGAGCGCGCGCGCTCGATGCGCGCGAAAGGCTGATGCTGCAGCGCCACCTGCAGGACACGTACGAATACCTCTTCGACGCGGCGTATCGCGCGCTGCTCGAGGGCGGCTCCTTCGCGCCGTTCGGCGCCGGCATCCGCAAGACCGGCGAACAAATCCATACCAATGTCGATCTCGATATCGAAAAGAGCGTGCCGGCGGATCACATTTCGGGACTGATCGCCGGCTTCCGCATGGATGACGAGCAGCACGGGCTAATGGCCGCCGGGCTTGTGTTCGACGGGCGGGCGTCAAGCGACAACGCCAACGCTTTGTGTTTTCACATCGAAGCTGCGAACGGGCGGGCCGTCGAAGTAATCGTTCCTTATCAGCGGCGCATCGGCGATGTCGTCGATTTTGAAGATCCGAAGGTCACGGAAGTGCAGCCGGAAATCTTCACAGCCGTGATCTGACCGGCTGTGTAGCGCCTATGCCGGACATCGCGCGATTGGAACGCCGCCTGATGCAGGCGGTCGAACGCTTCGAGCGCGTCGAAGCGCGGATGGCTGCGGCGTCGGACGGCGCGGAGATCATTAAGCTCGCCAAGGAGCATGCCGAGCTGAAGCCGCTCGCCGACGCCGTGGCCGCGCTCAACAGGCAGCGCGCCGAAATTGAAAGCCTGGCGGCGATGGCGAAGGACGCCGACGCGGATGTCGCGGCCATGGCGCGAGAGGAATGGGAGGCCGCGCGAGGGCGTCTGCCCGAACTGGAGCAGGCCGCGCTCATCCTGCTTGCGCCCAAGGATCGCGACGAAGCCGCGTCCGCGATTCTCGAAATTCGCGCCGGCACGGGCGGCGAAGAGGCGGCGCTGTTCGCGGGCGATTTGTTTCGCATGTACCAACGGTTTGCGGCGCAGAATGGCTGGCGTGTGGAAATTGAAAGCGGCTCGGAGACCGGACTCGGCGGCTACAAGGAAATTGTTGCGAGCGTGAGCGGGACGGGCGTGTTTGGCAGGCTCAAGTTCGAGAGCGGCGTGCATCGCGTGCAGCGCGTGCCGGAGACGGAGGCTGGAGGACGCATCCATACATCGGCGGCCACGGTCGCCGTCCTGCCGCAGCCGGACGAAGTTGATGTGCAGATCGACGACAAGGACATCCGCATCGACACGATGCGGGCCAGCGGGGCGGGAGGGCAGCACGTCAACAAGACGGATTCCGCGGTGCGGATCACTCACTTGCCCACGGGGATCGTCGTCATTGCGCAGGAGAAGTCGCAGCACCAAAACCGCGCCAACGCGATGAAGGTCCTTCGCGCCAAGCTCTACGACGCGGAACGCGAGCGCCAAGCCGCTGCGCGGGCGGCCGAACGCAAGGGCCAAGTTGGCTCGGGGGACCGCAGCGAACGCATTCGCACCTACAATTTTCCGCAGGGCCGGGTGACGGATCACCGCATCAATCTCACTGTCTACAATCTGCCCGAAGTGCTCGACGGCGGGGGTCTCGGCCCGATCGTTGACGCGCTGCATGCGGAGGAACAGGCCCGCAGGCTGGCCGCACTCGAGGATGAAGAGGCGTGAACGGCGTCGTGCATTCCCTGTTCCGCTACCCGGCAAAGGGGTTCGCGCCCGAACCGCCGCAGGCGGTGGAGCTGCGTGCGGTTAGAGGTTTGCCGTTTGAGCGCGCCTATGCCGTGGAGGTTGGCGTCGGGGATGTTGACCTGGACGCGGCGCTCCCATGAGTACGTTGGTTTCCGTTTGGGGCTCAGTGCGCGACCGGTTGCGCGCGGCCGGCGTGGAAACGCCGGTGTTCGACGCGCGCCTTCTGCTTGAGGCGGGAGCGGGCGTCAGCCGCACCGACATCGTCACTGATCCTCAGCGCGTGCTGAGCGAGGATCAGCTCGCCGGAATAGAACCGCTGGTGCGGCGGCGCGAAGCGCGCGAGCCGGTAAGCCACATCCTTGGACGCAAGGCGTTCTGGACCCTCGAACTGGCGATCACTCCCGATGTTTTGACGCCCCGGCCAGAGACCGAGTTGCTGGTGGAGATGGGGCTGGAGCAATTGGACTTTGCTGCGCCGGCGCGCGTGCTTGATCTGGGCACGGGGTCCGGCGCGGTCCTTTGCGCGCTGTTGAATGCGCGTCCGCTGGCCTCCGGGGTGGGCGTCGATGTCAGCCCGGCCGCGCTCGCCGTGGCTCAAGCAAACGCGGCGGCGCTAGGGCTTGAGGGCAGGACGGACTGGATCGAGGGAGACTGGAGCGCTGCCCAAGGCGCCTTTGACTACGTGGCGTCCAATCCGCCCTACATTCGTACGGACGCCATTGATCTGCTGCCGCCTGAAGTGGGGCGCTACGAGCCCCGTCTGGCGCTGGACGGAGGGCCGGACGGCTTGGATTCGTATCGTTTCATAATGCCGCTGCTGCCCGGCCTTCTGACGCCAGAGGGCGTCTTTGCCGTGGAGATCGGCGCAGGCCAGGCGGAGGCCGTTTGGGCGCTTGCCGACGAGGCGGGATTGCAACCCGCCGGCGTGCGGCGGGACCTTGCGGGTCATTCCCGCGTTGTTTGGGGCAGAGGCCGACCGGCTGCGCTTGGCGGCGCCAAATGGGAAGCGACCTGAAAAAATCCTTGGATCGCGTGCATTAAAGCATTACCTTGCCATTCGGAATCGCCGCCAGCCCGGCCTCGCCGAAGCTGTAGTCGCGGTGATTTCGCGGGTGGGCGCGCTCCAACATCGTCGTGACCTCGAAGGTTGTGGCTAGAGCGCCGAACCAGATTGGCAAGAGAAGCGGATTGGAGCTTGGAGCCGTTGAGGCTTTGAGGATGCGAGGCGGCCCAGGAGCGCGTGCGTACTTGTCCGCGCATGCAGGCGAGAGCCTCCCATGACCCATGGAAACTATGGTGGATTTTCAATGAAGCGTCAGCGTGGCCGCGGCCGTGGCAACAAGCCGGGCGGGCATCATCAACCGAACCGCACCCTGGAAAGCTCGGGGCCCGAGATCAAAGTCCGCGGGCCGGCGTCGCATATATACGAGCGCTATCTGCAACTCGCGCGCGATGCGTCGTCCTCGGGCGACCGCGTGATGGCGGAGAATTATCTTCAGCACGCCGAGCACTATTTCCGCGTATTGCGCGCCATGCAGCCGGCCATGCCGCCCCCGCAGCAGTCGGACCGGTTTGGCGGGGAAGGCGAGTTCGACGGTGACGAGGAAGGCGCTGAAGGCGAAGCTGAGGCCGCCGAAGGCGGCGATTCCGGCGCCGACCAGCCGGATGTCGAATTCCCAGGCGAGCAGCGCCCGCAACAATCCGAATTCAATCGTGAGGACGGCGGTTTTCGCCGCCGTCGCGGGCGGCGCAATCGTTACCGTTCTGAGGGCGACCGCGAAGGTGGTTTTGAGGGGGAGCGCCCGCAAGGCGAACAGCGCGCCGAGCGCCCGCAAGGCGAACCGCGCGGCGATCGGCCGGACCGCGCACAGGGTGAACCGCGCGAGCGCCCGCAAGGCGAGGGCCGGCGTGAACGTCGTGACCGGGCCGAGGGTGGTGAGGCAGGCGCCGCCGAGGGCTTTTCACACGGCCCGAAGCCGGCGTTTCTAGGGTCGGATTGATCCCGTTCGGCCGTTTCAGCGCTTGGAAGCGGGCGGCGGCGGCGGCGCGGCAAGACGCCGGGTGAGATAGGCGCGCGCCTTGGCTTCGACTTCCGGCAGCATGTCTTCGCCCGGGTCGCGGCCGCGATAGAAGTGGTCTGCCCCCTCGATCGATTGATAATCGACCTTGATGTTCTTCTGCGTGCGAATGCGCTGCACCGCGCGTTCCATGTCGGTTGGGTTCGTCACCGTGTCGCGCGTTCCGTAGAGGATGAGGCCCGAGGCAGGGCACGGCGCGAGGAACGAGAGATCGTAATGGTTTGCCGGCGGCGACACGGCGATGAAGCCGTCGATTTCCGGGCGGCGCATCAGCAGCTGCAGTCCGATCCAGGCGCCAAACGAATAGCCCGCCACCCAGCACTGCTCGGCGTTGGGGTTCATGCTCTGTAGATAGTCGAGGGCCGAGGCGGCGTCAGAGAGCTCCCCCATGCCGTTGTCGAACACGCCCTGGCTGCGGCCGATGCCGCGGAAATTGAAACGCAGCACGGCGAAGTCGAAATCGGTGAAGAGCTTGTAGAGCTGAACCGTCACCCGGTCCTGCATCGAGCCGCCCGCCCGCGGGTGGCCGTGAAGGATGAGCGCGATCGGCGTGCCCTCCCGCTTCGGCTCGGCATAGCGGCCTTCGACGCGGCCCGCGGCCCCGGGAAAGATCACTTCAGGCATCAGAGAAATCCCAGCCTCGGCGGGGCCTTGGCCGGCCTCGCGAATTCTTGACCAAAACACTCGGACATCCTAGCTACAATGCACATCGTGGCTCAGGCGGTCCGCTCGGAAAGGCGCGCCTTCTAGCATGATTTTGAGCGCGCGCGAGTGCGCTGGAAGGTCCGGACACATGCGATTGACGTCGAAAGGCCGCTACGCCGTGATGGCGATGGCCGATCTCGCCCTACATGGTGGTGCAGAACGCGCCGTGCCACTGCAGGAAGTCGCGCGCCGGCAGGAGATTTCGCTCTCGTACCTCGAACAATTGTTCGCGCGCATGCGCCGCGCCGGGCTCGTCGCGGGCGTGCGCGGACCGGGCGGCGGCTATCGTCTCGCCAAGGCGGCCAGCGCCACCACTATCGCCGACATCATCGCGGCCGTGAACGAGCCGATCAAAGCCACGCGCTGCAAGGATGGCTCAGGCAAGAGCTGCATGGGCAAGGAAGGCCGCTGCATCGCGCACGGCCTCTGGGTCGACCTTGGCAATCACATTCACAGTTTCTTGTCGTCGGTGACGCTCGCCGACCTGCTCGCGCAACGCGCGGGCCAACCGGCCGTGGCCGCGGAATAGGATCGATGCCGCCGGGCGTGCTCATCTATTGCGATTACAACGCCGGCGCTCTCGTGCGTCCCGAGGCCGCCGACGCCGTCTCGCGCGCGCTGACGCTGGGCGGCAATCCGTCGAGCGTGCATGGTTATGGGCGGCGCGCGAAAGCAATCATCGAAGATGCGCGCGAACGCGTGGCCTCGAGTGTTGGCGCGCTGGCGGAAAACGTCACGTTTACGTCGGGCGCGACGGAAGCGCTGCATCTCGCCATCGCATGCCTGCCGCCGCCGGAGCCACCGTACATGACGGGCGGCGAAGGCGAGATACGCGAACTCGTGGAGCCTGCGCCGCCCTCGCTCATCGTCTCCGAAGCGGAACACGACGCGGTGTTCGAGCAGGCAAAGAAACGGCGTCCGATCATGCTGCGCATTCGCCCGGATGGCTTGGCCGATTTGAGCGTGCTCGAAGCGCTGCTTGCGGCGGCGCCGAAGCCGGCGCTTGTCGCCGTCCAACTCGCCAACAACGAAACCGGCGTAATCCAGCCGATCGCCAAGATCGCCGCGATTGCGCGCCAGCATGGCGCTTCGCTTCTCGTCGACGCCGCGCAAGCGCTCGGCCGCATCCCCGTTGACATCGCCAACCTCGACGCGACCTATCTCGTGCTCTCGAGCCATAAGATCGGCGGCCCGCCGGGCGCCGGCGCCTTGATCCTCGCGCCCGGCGCGCCGTTTCTCACGACGCGCTTTGGCGGCGGGCAAGAGCGCGGGCGGCGTCCGGGAACAGAGAACGTCGCCGCCATCGTCGGCTTTGGCGTCGCGGCGGAGATTGCCGCGAGCACGCAAAGCTACGAAGCGCCTCGCCTCGCTGCACTGCGCGATCGCTTCGAAGCCAATCTGCCGCGCAACGCCATCGTGTTCGGTGAAAAGTCGCCGCGCCTGCCGAACACGTCGAACTTCGCTCTGCCGGGTATCACGGCGGAGACGGCGGTGATCGCGATGGATCTCGAAGGCGTCGCTGTCAGTTCGGGCGCGGCGTGCTCCTCGGGCAAGGTGCGCGCGAGCCGCGTGCTGGGCGCCATGGGCGTGGAGCCCGATGTCGCCAAGAGCGCGCTTCGCGTCAGTTTCGGCTGGGGCTCAAGTGAGGGCGATGTGGACACCGCGCTCCGTGCGCTCGACAAGATCGCGGCGCAGCGTTCGCGCCGGGGGGCGGCCTGATGGCCGCTGTTAAGGAAACCGTCGAAGCCGCACGCGCTCTCGAAGGCGAAAAGTATAAGCACGGCTTCGTCACCAAGCTCGATCAGGAGCTGGCGCCGCCCGGGCTCAACGAAGATATCGTCCGCTTCATCTCGGCGAAGAAGAACGAGCCGGACTGGATGCTGCAATGGCGTCTTGAAGCGTTCCAGCGCTGGCAGACCATGGAAGAGCCAACCTGGGCGCTCGTTCACTATCCGCCGATCGATTATCAAGCCGCGCGCTACTACGCGGCGCCGAAGAATGCGCCGAAGTATAAGAGCCTCGACGAAGTCGATCCGGAAATCCTCGACACCTACAAGAAGCTCGGCATGCCGCTGAAGGAGCAGGAAGTGCTCTTGGGCGTCGAAGGCGCGCCGAAAGTCGCGGTGGACGCGGTGTTCGATAGCGTCAGTGTCGTCACCACCTTCAAGGAAGAGCTGGCCAAGGCCGGCGTCATCTTCTGCTCGATCAGCGAAGCTTTGCGCGAGCATCCGGAACTCGTGCGCCAATATCTCGGCTCCGTGGTGCCGAGTACGGATAATTTCTTCGCGACTTTGAACAGCGCCGTGTTCTCCGATGGCTCGTTCGTCTACGTGCCGCCAGGCGTGCGCTGCCCGATGGAGCTCTCGACCTATTTCCGCATGAACGCGGAGGGGACAGGTCAATTCGAGCGCACGCTCATCATCGCCGACAAGGGCGCCTACGTCTCGTATCTCGAAGGCTGCACCGCGCCGATGCGCGATGAGAACCAGCTGCACGCCGCAGTGGTCGAACTGGTCGCGCTTGATGATGCGGAGATCAAATACTCCACAGTCCAGAATTGGTGGCCGGGCGACAGTGAAGGCAAAGGCGGCATCTACAATTTCGTGACCAAACGTGGCGATTGCCGCGGCCGCCGCTCGAAGATTTCATGGACGCAGGTCGAGACCGGCTCCGCCATCACGTGGAAATATCCAAGCTGTGTGCTGCGCGGCGATGAGAGCGTGGGCGAATTCTATTCGATCGCCGTCACCAACGGCCGCCAGCAAGCCGATACCGGCACGAAGATGACGCATCTCGGCAAGAATACGCGCTCCAAGATCATCTCCAAGGGTATCTCGGCGGGCCGTTCGTCGAACGCCTATCGCGGCCTCGTCTCGGCGCATGCGAGAGCATCCGGCGCCCGCAACTACACGCAATGCGATTCGCTGCTGATCGGTCACGAAAGCGCGGCGCACACTGTGCCTTATGTCGAAACGCGCAACGCCAGCGCGCAGTTCGAGCACGAAGCGACGACGACGCGGCTCTCGGAAGATCAGCTCTTCTATCTCCGGGCTCGCGGCATTCCGGAGGAGCAAGCGGTCTCGCTGCTCGTCAACGGGTTTGTTCGCGATGTGCTGCAACAGCTGCCGATGGAGTTCGCGGTGGAGGCGCAGAAGCTGCTGGAAGTCAGCCTCGAGGGGAGCGTCGGATGAGCGAATATTGGTTCGCGCGCCGGCATCCGATCGGGGCCATGCGCGGGGGGATGTCGCCGGTGCACTGGAAGGGCTGGGCGGCGCGCGCGGTGTATGGGACCATTCTGATCGCCGCGGTGGCGGGCGCTGCGTGGGGCGCGATGAACGATCATGTGGCGCTGGGCGTAGCGCTGCTGGTCGCGCTGCCGTTCGCCGGCACTCTCTGGCTCGTTCAAACCATACATAAGAAGGGCGATCACGCACATACGGCGGCGGAGTATCGCGAGGGCAAAATCGGTGTTTGACGTTGTCGATCTGCATGTCGCCGTGAACGGCGCCGAGATCATCAAAGGGCTCTCGCTGAGCGTGCCCGCGGGTGAAGCGCACGCGATCATGGGGCCGAACGGGTCCGGTAAGTCGACGCTCGCCTATGCGCTGGCCGGCCGCGAGGGCTATGAGGTGACGGGCGGAACGGCGAAGCTCAATGGCGCGGATATTCTTGCGATTGAGCCGGAGGAGCGCGCGGCGAGAGGCTTGTTCCTGTCGTTCCAATACCCGGTGGAAATCCCCGGCCTGCCCGCGTTGACCTTCCTGCGGGCCGCGCTCAACGCGCAGCGCAAGGCGCGTGGCGAAGCGGAGATCGGGTCCCCGGACTTCCTGAAGCTCGTGCGCGCCAAGGCGGCGGCGCTTCGGATTGAACCCGAGATGTTAAAGCGGCCGCTGAATGTCGGCTTCTCGGGCGGCGAGAAGAAGCGCTTCGAGGCGCTGCAGATGGCTGTGCTCGAACCGCGCTTCGCCATTCTGGACGAAACGGACTCGGGCCTGGACATCGACGCACTGCGCATCGTGGCGGATAACGTGAACGCATTGCGTTCGCCCGAGCGCGGCCTGCTCGTGATCACGCACTACCAGCGCCTGCTCGACTACATCAAGCCAGATCGCGTCCATGTGCTCGCGGGCGGCCGCATCGTCGCCAGCGGCGGGCCGGAACTGGCGCTCGAACTCGAGCGCGACGGCTACGACAAATATCTGAGGGCGGCGTGAGCGCTCTGGCTGAACTCCCCAATCGCCGCGTCGAGGCGTGGAAATATTCCGATCTGCGCGCCGCGCTGTCGGAGGAAACGCTCGTGCTTCGGGAAGGGCGCGACATTATCGAGCGTCTGGCGCCCGGCGTTCAGCGCATGGCCATTCCCGCGGGCGAAAGCCGCCTGTTCGTCGAGCGCATGGATTCGCCCTACCAGGACGCTCGCTCGTTCGAATTTACATTGGCGCCCCGCGCGCAGCTCACGCGTGTGATCGTGCAGGATGGAACGGCGTTTCCGCTCTCCATGGCGCGCGTTCATGTGGGCGAGTGCGCGCGGTTCACGCAATTCGTTTTGGCCGAAGGCGCGCGTCTCGCGCGCTTCGAGACGCACGTCGATGTGGAAGGCGAGGGCGCGCAGGTGGAGCTCAACGGCGTCTATCTCGCGGGCGCCGGCCGACACGCCGACCTTACCTCCGTCATCACCCACAAGACGGCCGGCGGCCAAACGCGCCAGCTCAACAAGGGGGTCGCGCGCAAAGGCGGGCGCGCTGTGTTTCAAGGCAAGATCGTCGTTGAACACGGCGCGCAGAAGACGGACGCGCGCCAGTATCACCACGGCCTGCTGCTCGAAGATGGCGCGGAGATTTTCGCCAAACCCGAACTCATGATCCACGCCGACGACGTGCAATGCGCGCATGGCAACACGGCGGGCGGGCTGGACGATGGCGCGCTCTTCTACATGCGCTCGCGCGGCGTGCCGGAAACGGAGGCGCGCGCGTTGCTCGTGGAAGCGTTCCTGGTCGAGGCGATCCCCGAGGGCTTGCCGGCGGAGTTGCGCGAAGAACTGCTTGCGCGCATTCAGAATTGGCTCCGGCGGTGCGTGGCATGAACGCACCTCTCATAAAGCGCCCCTTCGACGTCGAAGCGATCCGTGCGGAATTTCCGATTCTGTCGCGGCAGGCAAATGGGCATCCGCTCGTCTATCTCGACAGCGCCGCGAGCGCGCAGAAACCAAACGCCGTCATCGAAGCCATGACGGGCGCCATGCGCGGTTCCTACGCCAATGTGCATCGCGGCGTGCACGCGCTCGCGAATGAAACGACCGAAGCTTACGAGGCCGCACGCGCCACCGCCGCGCGTTTCATCGGCGCACCGGCGCCGGAGAACGTCGTCTTTACCAAAGGCGGCACGCAGGCGATCAACATCGCCGCCGCCGGGCTCGACGTGAAGCCGGGCGACGAGATTGTCCTTTCGGTGATGGAGCATCACTCCAACATCGTGCCCTGGCATTTCCTGCGCGAGCGCAAGGGAGCGGTGCTCAAGTGGCTCGACATCGACGATGACGGCGGCATCGATCTCGCCGCGCTCGATGCGCTGATCGGCCCGCGGACCAAGATGGTGGCGCTGACGCACATGTCGAATGTGCTTGGCGCCAAGACTCCGGCGAAGGACGTGGTTGGGCTCGCGCACGCCAAGGGCGTCCCGGTGTTGCTGGACGGATGTCAGGCGGCGGTGCACGTCGAGGTGGATGTCGCATCGCTTGACGTCGATTTCTACGCCTGTACCGGCCACAAGCTCTACGGGCCCACCGGGATCGGCGTGCTCTACGGCAAGGCGGAGCGCCTCGCGGCCATGCCGCCGTCCGAGGGCGGCGGCGAGATGATCGATACCGTGAGCCAGGAGCGCATCACCTATAACGATCCCCCGCACCGCTTCGAGGCGGGCACGCCGCCCATCCTCGAAGCCATCGGTCTGGGCGCGGCGCTCGAATGGTTCGAAAACCAGGATCGCGCGGCGATCGAAGCGCATGAAGCCGCCTTGCGCGATTACGCCATGGAGGCGCTGCGCCGGCTTAACTGGATCAAGCTCTACGGCCAGGCGGCCGACAAAGGCGCCATCGTCGCCTTCAATCTCGACGGCGCGCACCCACATGATGTGGCGCAGATCCTGGATCGCCAGGGCGTCGCCGTGCGCGCGGGCCATCATTGTGCGCAGCCCTTGATGCAGCGCCTCGGCGTTTCGGCGACAGCGCGCGCGAGCTTCGCGTGCTACAATCGCCTGGAGGAGATCGACGTGCTGGTCGAAGCTTTGCACAAAGCGCGGAAGATGCTGGGCTGATCCATGGACGGCGCCGTTTCCACCCCTTCGAAGCTGCCGCAGGCCGAACTCGACCGGATTACCGACGATCTGGTGGCGCAGTTCAAGACTGTGTTCGATCCGGAAATCCCGGTGGATATTTATGAACTCGGCCTCATCTATAAGGTCGACATCAATGACGACCGCCACGTCGAGATCGACATGACGCTGACCGCGCCGGGCTGTCCGGTGGCGGGCGAAATGCCGGGCTGGGTCGAGGCGGCGGCGCTGAAGGTCGAAGGCGTGAAGAGCGCCAAGGTAAACCTCGTGTTCGAGCCGCCCTGGTCGACGGCGCGGATGAGCGATGAGGCCAAGCTCGAACTGAATATGCTGTGAGGCGCGCATGAGCCGCAGGCCAAGACCGAAGATCGTCACGCTCAGCGAAGCGGCGGCCGTACGCGTGAAGGAGATCATGGCGGAGTCGGTGAAGCCCTATCTGCGCGTCGGCGTGAAGAATGGCGGCTGCGCGGGCATGGAATATGTTCTGGAATATGCCGACGCGCCGGAAGCCTATGACGAGCTGGTGGAAGACCAGGGCGTGCGGATTCTGGTGAGGGCCGACGCCGTGCTTTTCCTGCTGGGCTCCGTGATTGACTACGAGACGACGCGGCTCTCGTCCAAGTTCGTCTTCCGCAATCCGAACGAGACAGACGCGTGCGGCTGCGGTGAAAGCGTCACCATCCTGCCGGCCTCGGCCGAGAGCTGAGATGGGCAAGGACAGCTTCCACGAGTTCGTGCAGGAGCTGTTCGCCGGCCTCGGTCAAGTTCAGATCAAGCGCATGTTCGGCGGCGCCGGCGGCTACGCCGATGGCGTCATGTTCCTGCTGCTCGATGACGAGACGATCTACATCAAGGTCGATGACGCGCTGAAGCGTGAGCTTGCGAAGGAAGGCAGCGGCCCGTTCGTGTGGGCGCCACAGAGCGGCCCGCGCGCCGGCGAGAGGATCGATCTCGGCTATTGGCGCTTGCCGGACGCAGCGCTGGACGACCCCGAGGAAGCAACGCGCTGGGGACGCAAAGCGCTCGGGGCGGCCAAGGCAAAGGCCGCTTCCAAGAGCAAGCCGAAGAAGACTGGGTCCACGAAGAAGGCTGCGAAGAAGAAATAACCTCACTCAGTCATTCCAGGTCGCGCTTCGCGCGTCTGGAATGAAGGAAGGGAGGGGTGTGTCAGTTGCCCGTGAACTTCGCCGGACGCTTTTGATAAAACGCCGACACGCCCTCGATGAAATCCTCGGTCCGCCCAGCTTCGCGTTGCGTGTCGCGTTCAGCTTGCAATTGATCGAGCCAGTGTGCGTCAAGGCTCGCCCAAACCAGCTTGCGGATCATGCCGAGCGCTTTCGGGCCTTCGGCCAGTTGCAGCGCGAGCGCCTTGGCGTTCGCCATCAAATCGGCGTCGGCCACGCAGCGATTGATCAGGCCCCACTCCAAAGCCTTCGCCGCGGGCAGCTTCTCGCCGAGCAGCATCAGCTCCATCGCCCGCGCGCGGCCGACCATGCGGGGCAGCAAATAGGTCGCGCCGCCATCGGGTACGAGGCCGATGCGGCGGAAGGCCTGCAGGAAGTAAGCGCTCTCGGCGGCAATGATGAGATCGCCCATCAGGGCGAAACTGCAGCCAACGCCGGCGGCGGGTCCGTTGACTGCGGTGACGAACGGGATCGGCAGATCGCGGAGCAACGTGACGAAGGGATTGTAGTGGCTCTCGAGCCGCTGGCCGACATCGATGCGCCCCGTCTCCGTGGCGACGTGACCGCTTTCGGAGAGATTGGCGCCCGAGCTGAACCCGCGCCCTTCGCCCGTCAGCACGACAGCCCGGGCGTCGCGTGCGGCCTTGGTGAAGGCGTCCGCCAGCTCGCCCACCATGTCCGGCGCGATCGCATTCAGCGTCGCCGGGTCGGACATCGTGATGACGGCGACGCCGCCCTCGATCGCTAGTTTCAGCTTGGAATAGGCCATGCCGCTTCGCTCCCTTAAGAGAGAAGACTAAGCCAAGCTGCGCGGAAGGAAAGCGCTACGCCACGTAAAGAACGGGCGTGGAATCCGTGGTGACTTGATTACGTCCATTGCGCTTGGAGGCGTACAGGCAGGCGTCCGCGCGCTCGACCAGCCCTTGCGGGGTATCGCCGGGCTGAAGCCGGGCGATACCGACCGAGATCGTCACCTGGCCCAGGTCTTCATTGGTGGATCGGCGGCGCAGACGCTTGGTTTGGATCACGCTGCGCAGGGCTTCAGCGGTCTGGGAGGCGATCTTCAGATTGGTGCGCGGCATGATCACGCCGAATTCCTCGCCGCCATAGCGGGCGATCAGATGATCGCCGCGCGCGTGCGATTGCAATGTGCTCGCCAAGAAACGCAGGATTTGATCGCCCGTGTGATGGCCCCACGTGTCGTTGAAGCGCTTGAAGTGATCGATGTCGCACATGAGCAGGCACAGCTCGGTGCGCTGGGCCCGGGCCTCGCTGATGCGCATGCGCAACGTTTCGTCGAACATGCGCCGGTTCGACAGGCCCGTGAGGCTGTCCGTAAGGGACTCCACGCGCACCGACTCCAGGCTGGTGCGCAGCGTGTCGATCTCGCGCGTCGATTTTTGCAGCTGCTCGGTGAGGTGCTGGTTGTGATTGGCCATGTCGAGCGTCGCCGCCGCTAGGCTCGACACGATCTGGCGGATCTGGTCGGGAGCCAGCCCGCGCCCGAGATCGGTGGCGGCGTTTTCCAGCTTGCGACCGTAATCGCCGCTCTTCTCCTCCGCTGATTTCAGGAACGAAATAACCTGGCCGATGTCGCGCGCGATCCGTTCGCCGGCGAGCACCAGCTGGGCCGAGGCGCGGACGCCGGTAAAGAACCGCTCGAACAGCTCAGTGCTGAATTCGGCAGTAAAGGGCTCGTTCGACGCGATACGTTCGTCTATGGCTTCCCGCAGAGCGACATTCGAGCCAAGGCGATAGGCGAGCCAGACCTCGTAATTCTGCCCGGTGGGCGCGACAGCGTGCCGACGCATCAGCTCCAGTGTTTCCTGGGCGAGGGAGGGGCCGGCCGCCCCCTGCATCAAGACTTCTTGTTCAGACACGCGGGAGCAATCCATGAGTCGGCGACGTCGCTATCGGACGCTACGGTTGAGGGTGTGGACGAGTGGTAAACAGCCCGCCGCCCATCGTTAAATTCCGTAATTGCCTTTACGTGAGGGCGCAGGATTAGGGTGTTTACCCAAGGCTTTGGAGTTTTCCCATGAACCGGCCGTTGAACCCCCTCGCCGAGCAAAGCAAGGCGCGCATGGACGAAATCTTGCGCCTGCAGCGGGCGGCGCAGGAGCGCCATGGCCCGCCCAGCGCTGCGCTGCGCAAGGACAGGCTCAACCGGGCCATCTCCATGCTGCTCACGCACAAGGATGATTTGGTCGCCGCCATGAAGGCCGATTTTGGCGCTCGTTCGCCCGACATGACTTTGCTGACCGACATAGTTGGGGCGGTCGGTCCGATGAAATACGCTCGTGACCACCTCGGCGCCTGGATGAAGCCGCAGCGGCGGAAGGTGTCGCCGCCGGCGCTCGCGGTCCTCGGCGGCCGCTCGGAATTGCGATTTCAGCCGAAAGGCGTGGTCGGCGTGATCTCGCCGTGGAATTTCCCGGTGCAGCTCGCCTGCGACGCTGTCGCGGGGGCGTTCGCGGCCGGAAACCGGATCATGCTGAAGCCGTCGGAGTTCACGCCGGAAACATCCGGGCTGCTCGCGCAATTGTTCACGCTCTTCTTCGACGATGACGAGATCGCCGTTTTCACGGGAGGCGCGGACGTTGGCGCGGCGTTCGCGGCGCTGCCGTTCGACCATCTGATCTTCACCGGAGCGACATCGGTGGGCCGCCACGTCATGCGGGCGGCGGCGGAGAACCTGACGCCAGTCACGCTCGAACTTGGAGGCAAGAGTCCGGTCGTCGTCGGCCGCAGCGCCGGCCTGGAAAAAGCCGCGGCCCGCATCATGGCCGGCAAGACGATGAACGCCGGTCAAGTCTGCCTTGCGCCGGATTACGTGCTTGCGCCCAGCGAAAGTGTCGAGGGCTTCGTCGGCGCGGCGACGCAAGCCGTCGCGAAAATGTTTCCGACGATCAAAGAGAATCCCGACTACACCTCGGTCATCAATCAGCGCCACTATGATCGGTTACAGAACTTGTTGGCCGACGCCCGGGCAAAGGGCGCGAAGATCGTGGAGATTAATCCGGCCAACGAGGATTTTAGTCAGCAAGAGCACCGCAAGATTCCGCCCACGCTCATCCTCGACGCCACTGATGACATGGGCGTGATGCAGGAAGAGATTTTCGGGCCGTTATTGCCAGTGCGGCGCTATGCGGCGTTCGGCGAGACCATTGCGGAAATCAATCGCCGGCCGCGCCCCTTGGCGCTTTATTATTTCGGCGAAGACGCCGCCGAGAGCGAAGCAATTCTAGAGCACACCACATCGGGCGGCGTAACGATCAACGATGTCATCTTCCACTTTACCCAAGATGACCTGCCGTTCGGCGGCGTCGGCCCCTCAGGCATGGGCGCCTATCATGGCCATGACGGGTTCCTCGAATTCTCGCACAAGAAGGCGATCTATCGGCAAACGTCGAGCGAACTCATCGCCATGTTCCGCCCGCCTTATGGCGAGGCGTTCAGGAAGCAAGTCGAGGCGCGGCTGAAGCCCTAGCGGATCGCCGCGATCTCGGCGGACTCGACGCGCACCAGCTGCATTTGGCCATCGCGCTGAGGCGTCAGCGCGCAGACGTGAAAGTCGCCAAAAACGCGCCTCGCGAGCGGCCGTTCTTGCAGCGCGCCGCGTACATTTTCGGGAAGGTTGCTGAGTTCATCGCCAGGAGGCCCATCGCTCACGCCAAGCATGCGGTGCGTTCCGATACGCCAGATGCGCACGCTCGGCGTTCCGTTGCCGATTTGCAGGCGGCCGTGAACGACGAAGCACTCTTGCTGCTGCGCAGATGCGTGCGGCGTCGCGAGCGCGAGAAGCGCCATCGCGAACGCCATGCGCAGCATCGCTATTTCCGCTTCAAAAACGCCGGCGCGTTGTCGCCGAACCCGCGCACGCCGTCATCGTGCGCGGGTTGACGCGCCGCCTTCGGTTCATCACGCCGCGGCGCGGGTTTGGCTTGTGCGTCGCGCGGCTTGTCGGCCTTGGGCGCTTCGCGCTTAGCCGGTTCGGTTGAAGCGGTTGGGCGATTGTCGTCGCGCTTCATGTAGCGGTCCTTCTTGGACCCAAGGCGCTTGCTGTGCTCGCGCTTCAGCTCTTCGGCGCGGCGTCCGCGTCCGCCGCGGTCGTTGGGATCGCCGAGCGCGGCGTCCGGCACGCCTTCGATTTTCTCGCGTTCGATAGGCTTGCCGGTGAGTTGCTCGATAGCCGCCACGCTCTTGTTGTCGGACGGCCCGGCCAGCGTGAAGGATTGACCCGAGCGTCCCGCGCGGCCGGTGCGGCCGATGCGGTGGACATAATCTTCCGCGTGGCGCGGCGGCTCGTAGTTGAAGACGTGGCTGACATCCGGGATGTCGAGCCCGCGCGCGGCGACATCGCTGGCGACCAGCAGCTTCAGTTCCCCCGAGCGGAAACGATCCAACGTCTTGGTGCGCAGGCTTTGATCGAGATCGCCGTGGATCGGCGAGGCGTCGAAGCCGTGGCGCTTGAGGCTCTGCGCCACCACGTCCACGTCGGATTTGCGATTGCAGAAGATGATGCCGTTCTTGATCTCGCCGGTGTTTAGCAGCACCGCGCGCAAAGCGGCGCGGCGCGTGCGTGGATCGCCGGACGGCAGCGGCACGATGCGCTGCACGATCGTCGTCGCCGCGCTGGCGGGCTTCGACACTTCGACGCGCTTGGGATCGGAGAGGAATTGCTGCGTAAGCCGCGTGATTTCCGGCGGCATGGTGGCGGAGAAGAACAGCGTTTGGCGCGTGAACGGCGTCAGCTTGAAGATGCGCTCGATGTCCGGGATGAAGCCCATGTCGAGCATGCGGTCGGCTTCATCGACCACCATCACCTGCACGCCGGTGAGCAGCAGCTTGCCCCGCTCGAAGTGATCGAGAAGCCGCCCGGGCGTCGCGATCAGCACGTCAACGCCCTGCGTCAAAAGCGCGTCCTGATCGGAGAAGGAGACGCCGCCGATCAGCAGCGCCTTCGTTAGCTTCTGATGTTTGCCGTATTTGTCGAAGCTTTCCGCGACTTGCGCGGCGAGTTCGCGCGTCGGTTCGAGGATAAGCGTTCGCGGCATGCGGGCGCGGGCGCGCCCCTTCGCCAGGATGTCGATCATCGGCAAGGTAAAAGACGCCGTCTTTCCGGTGCCTGTCTGAGCGATGCCCAATACGTCGCGGCCCTGCAGGACGACCGGGATCGCCTGTGCCTGGATCGGCGTGGGCTGCGTGTACCCGCTTTCGTGCACCGCGCGCAATGTTGGAGGGGAAAGGCCCAGGTCGTCGAACGTGACCGGGGCCGGCGTTGTTGTGGCGTCGGCAGACGCGATGTCGGAACTCATTCAGTCTCTCTATGGCGCGTCTCCGCAGATTTCGGACGAAATCGGAGCCGCGCTGGGTTGGCGCTTCGGGCCGGCGTCCGCCTCCGGAGTGAGGCAGGGGGCCATCGGCAAAAGGGCGCACGCCCTTTCGGCGCGCACAACGGACCTTCCGCATGTGGGGAAATTCGCGTCAGAAGTCAAGTTTTTGAAGGAATTCGGCCGACTTTGCCGAGCAATGACGCGAAGGTGCGCCACGCACGCGACGATTCGTCCGCACAAAAGCGACCAAACCCGCATGCGCTTGGGCTATGCCTGCGTTCGCTTCGCAAATGTTTTCAAATCGCATCTTCACCGTCAGGGGCGCCGCCGGCCGCCTTGCGGAGCTCGGCGCCGTTTGGCCGCGCCGTCTCGCATCGGCGCTGGGCGCGGTGCTGATCGGGCTCGTTGCGCTCGCGTTCGCCGCCGGCGCGGACTTCGTGCAGCGCATGTTCAACGCCGCCGCCCATCACAGTCTGTGGGTCGCGGTCGTGGCGCCGCCGCTGGGCTTGACGTTGATCGCATGGTTGACGCGCAAGTGGCTTTCGCCCGCGCGCGGCTCAGGCATTCCGCAAGTCGTCCTCGCCGCCCGCGATCCGGCGAACAGCGTGCGCTCGGGCCTCGTGTCGTTGCGTACGGGCGCGGCGAAGCTCTTGCTCGGCCTGGGCGCGCTTGCGGTCGGGGCCTCGGCCGGGCGCGAAGGACCCACGGTGCAGGTGGCTGCTTCGCTGATGACGACAATGCACCGCGTGCTGCGCGTGCCGCTCACGCCGGGCGTCATCATCGCCGGCGGCGCCGCCGGCGTTTCCGCAGCGTTCAATACGCCGCTCGCCGGCGTTGCCTTCGCCATCGAGGAACTGGCGGCGGCGTATGAACAGCGATTGACGCTCCTGGTGATGGCGGCGGTGATGATCGCGGGCCTCGTCAGCCTGGGCCTGGCCGGCGACTATTACTATTTCGGCGTCGTCCACGATGCGTTGCCGCTCAGCGCGGCGATCGTAGTCGCGCCGATCAGCGGCGCCGTCGGCGGGTTCTGCGGCGGGCTCTTTTCTCGGCTGTTGCTGGCTTTGAGCGCGCCGGCGGGGGCCGCAGGGCGGATGGTGAAAGCGCACCCCGTGTTGTGGGCGCTGGCCTGCGGGCTCGTCGTCGCCGTTGTAGGCTTGGCGACCAATGGGGCGACTTGGGGCACGGGCTACGAGGCCGCGCGCGCCCTGATCGGCGCACATGACGCCGCGCCGTGGTTCGCGCCCGCCAAATTCGCGGCCTCTCTTGCAACGGCGGCCAGCGGCGTGCCTGGAGGAGTGTTCGCGCCTTCGTTGGCGACGGGCGCCGGCATCGGCGATCTGCTCGCTGGCCTGTTTCCCACTTACCCCCACGGCCCAATCGTGTTGCTCGGCATGATCGCGTTTTTTGTCGGCGTCGTACGCGCGCCGCTGACGGGGGTAGTGATCGTATCGGAAATGACGGGCGCGCACGCACTGATCCTGCCGCTGTTCATCGCCGCGATCGTCGCCGATGCGGCGGGCGCGCTCGTCTGCCGGCAACGGCTCTATCACGGCTTGGCGCAGCAGATCGCGGGCGAAAAGGTCTAGCAGCGGCTCAAACGTCAACTTCATCCACGAAGCGGGCGTTTTGCTGAATGTAGTTAAAGCGCAGCTCCGCCTTCTTGCCCATGAGCGTTTCCACCAGCGCGTCGAAATCCGGCGCGCCGGCCTCGTCGAGCACGACGCGGGCGAGCGTCCGGGTCGCCGGATTCATCGTAGTGTCCTTCAAGTCCGCCGGCATCATTTCGCCGAGGCCTTTAAATCGGGAGATCTCGACTTTCCTGCCCTTGAAGCGTGTCTCCATGAGCTCGGCCTTGTGGGCGTCGTCGCGTGCGTAGACGTGATCCTTGCCGGCGGTGAGCCGATAGAGCGGCGGCAGCGCCAGATAAAGGCGTCCGGCGCGGATCAGGCCCGGCATCTGGCGGTGGAAATAGGTGATCAGCAGTGAAGCAATGTGGGCGCCGTCGACATCGGCGTCGGTCATGATGATCACGCGTTCATAGCGCAGATCGTCAGCGTTGAATTTCGTTCCTGCCTTCACGCCCAGAGCAAGCGCGAGATCGTTTAGTTCGACGTTGCCCGTCATCTTGTCGGCGCCGGCGCTGGCGACATTGAGAATCTTGCCGCGCAGCGGCAGGATCGCCTGGGTGTCGCGGTTGCGCGCCTGCTTGGCCGATCCGCCGGCGCTGTCGCCTTCGACCAGGAAAATCTCAGTATCTTTCGCGTCGGAGCGCGCGCAGTCTGCCAGCTTGCCGGGCAAGCGCAGTTTGCGCGTCGCGCTCTGGCGCGAGACCTCTTTTTCCTTGCGCTTGCGCAGACGGTCTTCGGCTTGGCCGATGACCCATTCGAGCAGACGTGAAGCTTCCGCTGGCGAGGCCGCTAGCCAGTGGTCGAACGGATCGCGCACCGCTTGCTCGACAATCTTGGCCGCCTCGGTCGAGACAAGACGTCCCTTCGTTTGCCCTTCGAATTGCGGGTCCTTGATAAAAACCGAAACCAGCGAGGCGGAGGTGCCCATCACGTCGTCTGGGGAAATGAGGTTGGCTTTGCGCTCCCCCTTGAGTTCGGCATAAGCCTTGAGACCCTTCGCCAGCGCGGCGCGCAGCCCCGCTTCGTGAAATCCGCCGTCGGGCGTGTAGATCGTGTTGCAATAGGAGCGGAGGAATCCGTCGGCTTCGCCGAAACCGTCCGCGATCCAAGCCACAGCCCATTCCACGCGGCCATGTCCGTTGCGATCGACCTTGCCGACGAACGGTTCGGAGACGATGGCGCGTTTCTCCTTGATCAGCTCGGAGAGAAAATCCGCGAGGCCGTTTGGGAAGTGCAGCACCGCTTCTTGCGGCGTGGCGTCGCCGTCTTTCAGGCGTTCCGGCGCGCAGCGCCAGCGGATTTCCACACCGCGCTGTAGGTAGGCCTTCGAACGCGCCATTTGAAAGAGCCGCGCCGGCTTGAACGCGACATTGGCGCCGAAAATCTCCGGATCGGGATGGAAGCGCACGCTGGTGCCGCGCCGGTTGTGCGCGTCGCCGATCTGCTTCAATGGTCCCGTGGCCGCGCCGCGTACGAAGGATTGTTTGTATAGTTTGCGATTGCGCGCGACTTCCACGTCCAGGCGGTCGGAGAGCGCATTCACCACTGAGGCGCCCACGCCATGCAGCCCGCCGGAGGTGTGATAGACTTTGTCGGAGAACTTGCCGCCCGCGTGCAGCACCGTGAGGATGACTTCCAGGGCGGATTTCTTGGGAAATTTCGGGTGCGGATCGACCGGCATCCCGCGGCCGTTGTCCGTGACCTGCAGCGCGCCGTCGGCAAACAGTTCGACTTCGATCCGGTCCGCATGTCCCGCGACCGCTTCATCCATCGCATTGTCGAGGATCTCGGCAAAGAGGTGGTGGAGCGCGCGCTCATCGACGCCGCCGATATACATGCCCGGACGTCGGCGGACCGGTTCCAGTCCTTCCAGCACCTCGATGTCTTTGGCGGTGTAGTCGCCGGCGGGCGGATGATCGGTCGAGCCGAATAGGCCCTCGTCCCACAACTCGCCCTTGCCCGGTTTGGGCGCGGATTTCTTCTGCGCTTGAGCCATGAACGTCCCTTAAGGCGCTTCGCCGGGTTTCGGCAAATCCATCCAATCCCACAATATTGCGGTGTCGGAGAGGTAAACAGCTCACACCTGGGGATTAAGTGACCTTCGCGCCACGCTTTTCTCCCCGGCGCCGCGGAGGCGGAAACATTGCTGGCTGTGAGCCGTTCGGCGGACTTCGGCAGGGGGCGCCTGAGGAGAAACGCGATGAAACTGCTTGCAATCTCGGCCGCGGCGATGGCGGCCGCGGTCATGGTCACGCCGGCCTCTGCGCGCGTCGTCAACGATCGGGGAACATATGCCGGGCTTGGCTTCACCTATTACGATGCGGACCAGGCGCAGGTGACGGGGGCGGTTGGGCGGCTCGGCTATCGCTTCAACCCCAATTTCGGAATCGAGGGGGAGGCCGCGTTCGGCATCGAGGGCGACACGGCCGATGCGCTCGGCACTCCCGTTGATGTCGATCTCGACAACCAGTGGGGAGCGTACGCGGTCGGATTCCTTCCTGTCTCGGACAATTTCGAGCTGCTCGGCCGGGTCGGGTACGCCAAGATTGATGCGCAAGGTTCGTTCGGCGGCTTCACCGCCGGTGTTGATGACGACGGCGTCGCGGCGGGCCTCGGCGCGCAATGGGCGCTCACCGACAATTTCGCGCTGCGCGGCGACTACACGCGCCTGTCCAGCGACGACGATGGCGTGAACGCGTGGGGCGTGTCGGGAATCTTCTCATTTTGAGATGAAGCAAGGCGAAGCGCGGCCCCTCGCGGGCCGCGCTTTTGCCGGCCGGGCGCGCGGTCTATAACGGACGCATGAGCGATCTCACGCGCCCCTTTCTACCCACGCGCGACTTCGACGTTTCCGTGCAATTTTACAAGGCGCTCGGTTTTGATTGTGTGTTCGAGGGTGAGGTCGCGATCTTCGCCACCGGTTCCGGCGGCATCGTCCTGCAGCGCTTTTTCCAAGAAGATTGGGCCGGCAACTTCATGATGCAGCTCGTCGTCGACGATCTCGACGCACGCTGGGCGCAGATCGAACGTCTCGATCTTGCGGCTAGGTTCGGCGTGCCGGCGCCAAGACCGCCGGCGATGCAGCCCTGGGGGTTGCGCGTCGCGTATGTCGTCGATCCCGCCGGCGTGCTCTGGCACGTCATTGAGCGGCGCTGATTAGGCGAGAACCGGCGCCGTCCGGTATGAACGCGCGCAGCGGCGGTTCACCCATTCATAGAGGTGCTCGCCGAACCATTTGCGCGTCTGCTCGGGGTTCTGGGCAAACAGTTTGATCAGAATGGGTTCAGCGCTTTCGAACTCGCCGGAATCGGCGAGTTGGAGCGCTGAAGCGACGAAATCGGCTTCGTGTGCAAAACTGGCTGGAGACATGCCCGCAGCATGCCCTGGGTCCGATTGTTCCGCACTTCGACAAAGGGCCTAGTTATCCCGTAATCCGATATAGTGCGGAAGGCTGTACGAAAACGAGACAGCCGCGTTCAGAACGGCCACCACCAGCGATTCAATTGGCCGCTGCAGCGATCGAGTTGCGCTTGATACGCGTCACGATAGCTTTGCACGCGAGCGGCGGCCGCGAGCAGGCCAGCGTCGCCTTGATAGGTCCTGCGCGAATAGCCTCCGCGCCCCTCGTGATAGGCAAGATAGTGGCCCCGCGCATCGGAATAATCGACACCAAGTTGGCGCTGCGTGACGCTGCAATACCAGGCCACGAAATCGGTGGCGTCGCTGAATTCCGTGCGATCAACGCCGTCGTCGCCGCGCGCGCGCTTGTATTCGTCCCAGGTGGAGTTGAGCGCCTGCGCATATCCGTGCGCGCTCGTCTGGTGAGGGCCGGGAATGATCCAAAGGATACGCCGGCGGGGCGGGCGGGCGCGATAGCGAAACCCGCTCTCCTGACGGATGATCGCGAGTTGAAGGGCTGGTGGCGCTCCCCAGCGACGCTCCGCGCTTTTCACGGCGCGCCACCAGCCGCCTTGATTGCGAAACATGTCGCAGGCGTCGCCAGGCTCCTCCGGCGTGGCGTGCGTGGTGCATCCGCTCGCGAGCGCGGCCATGGCCGCCATGCCGACGATGAAGTCTCGTCTCCGCATCGTCCGCGTTTACGGTGCGCCGCCGCCGACGCCAAGTGAGAATATGGCGCTCGGCGAGCCATGAAGGCGCCATGATCGTCGCTTCTCCTGCCCCGGCTCGGGGAATGAAATGCGAGCAGTATTGATCGCGGCGCTGACAGCAGTCGTTCTCGCTGCGCCGGCGCGGGCGGAGGGCTCCCGCGAAGAGGCCGCGGCGGCGGACCTCCAAGACATTTGCGACGCCGATCATGGCCGACTCTGGGGCTTGTCCCTGTGCGGGCCATTGCTGGTGGTGGAAGGCGCGCCACGCGCGGCTTGGGCCAATCAGCAGGATGCGGCGGGCGTGCTCACGCGCGACGGCGCCGGGTGGCGCGGCGTCCTGCCCGACGGCATACCCGTGGCCAACACCTCTATCGAGTGGGGCGGCCAGCGCTGGATCATGGTGGTCGCGCCATTGCCGGAGGATGACGTTGAGCTTCGCGTGCTCGTCGCGCATGAGGCCTGGCACAGAATTCAGTCCGCCCTTGGCCTCGCCGCTCAGAACTCCACTTGCGCTCATCTGGAAACCGAGCGCGGCCGATACTTGCTGCGTCTTGAACTGCGGGCGCTACGCCAAGCGCTGCAAGCCAGCGGACCTGCGCGCTGGCGCGCCGCGCGTGACGCCCTGGCGTTTCGTTCGGCGCGCTTGCGCGAGTTTCCGGCGGCAGCGGCGGACGAAGCCGCGCTTGACCGCAACGAGGGTCTGGCTTCCTACACCGGCGTCAAGCTCGGAGCGGGAGATCAAGCGTTCGCTTATGCCGCCCACACCTTGGAAATCTACGACGCGCGCGACGCCTATGCCCGATCCTACGCTTACGCTTCTGGCCCCGCGTACGGGCTGCTGCTGGATGCGCGTCGGCCAGGCTGGCGCGGCGCACTCGGCGCGGAAGCGCCTGCGGGCATTTTGGCGCGCGCCATGGCGGAGCGCGCGCACTTCGATTTCGCCGCCGCCGAGGCCCGTTACGGCGGCGCCGCGTTGGCCGCGCAAGAGCACGAGCGCGCCGAAGCTCAGGCCGCGCGCGTCGCAGTGCTTCGAGCGCGTTACAGCGCCGAGCCGCGCCTCGTGCTTGCGTTGCAATCCATGCAGATGGAGTTCAATCCCAACGCGGTTACCCCGATCGAGGGCCTCGGCGGCGTCTATGGCGTGCTCACCATCCGCGATGTCTGGGGCGAGCTTCGCGCCACGGAGGGTGCGCTTATCTCCGAGGATTTCCAGCAAGTTGTCGCCGCGGCGCCGGACGCAACGGGGCTCGCCGGTCCAGGGTGGACGCTTGCGCTGAGGCCGGGCTACCAAGTCTCGGCGCCCGACGCTGATGGGGTTCGGCGGCTCGAACCGATTGCGACAGCGCCTTAGCGCCAATGCAAAAGGGCCGGAGCGCGGCTCCGGCCCTTGCGTTCAGGCGACCAAATGCCAGATCAGCACTTGTAATACATGTCGAATTCGACTGGATGCGGGTGTGTCATGAAGCGGTCGAGTTCTTCCTTCTTCAACTCGATGTAGGCGTCGATCATGTCGTCGCTCATCACGCCGCCCTTCAAGAGAAAGTCGCGGTCCCTGTCGAGCGCATCGAGCGCCATGGACAACGACGAGCAGACCGTCGGCACGTCCTTCAATTCCTCGGGCGGCAGATCGTAGAGGTTCTTGTCGAGCGGATTGCCCGGGTGGATCTTCTTCTCGATGCCGTCGAGGCCGGCCATGAGCAGCGCCGTGTACGAGAGGTACATGTTGCCCATCGGATCGGGGAAGCGCACTTCGACGCGCTTGGCCTTTGCGCCAGTGCCGTGCGGAATGCGGCAAGACGCCGAGCGATTGCGCGCGGAATAGGCCAGCAGCACCGGCGCTTCGTAGCCCGGCACCAAGCGCTTGTACGAATTGGTGGTCGAGTTGGTGAATGCGTTGATGGCGCGCGCGTGCTTGATGATGCCGCCGATGTAATAGAGGCACGCATCCGAGAGATCGGCGTATTTGTCGCCGGCGAACGTGTTGTTGCCGCCCTTCCAGATCGACTGGTGCACGTGCATGCCGGAGCCGTTGTCCTTGAAATACGGCTTGGCCATGAACGTCGCCGACTTGCCGTAAGACGCGGCGACGTTCTGAATGACGTACTTATAGAGGTTCATCGAGTCGGCCATGTGCACGAGCGTGTTGAACTTCAAACCAAGTTCGTGCTGCGCGGGCGCGACTTCATGGTGGTGCTTTTCGGTCTGAAGTCCGATCTCCTTCATGACTTGCAGCATCTCGCCGCGCATGTCCTGCAGGGAGTCGATCGGCGGAACGGGAAAATATCCGCCCTTCGGTCCGGGGCGGTGGCCCATATTGCCGCCTTCATAGGATTTGCCCGTGTTGAAGGGCAGTTCCGTTGAATCGAACGAATAGCCGGTATTGTTCGGCTCGGTCGTCCAGCGCACGTCGTCGAACACGAAGAATTCGGCTTCCGGCCCGAAATACGCGGTGTCGCCGGCGCCCGAGGATTTCACATAGGCTTCCGCTTTCTTGGCGATGCCGCGCGGGCAACGCGAGTACGGCTGCAACGTGCCGGGCTCGAGGATGTCGCAGAACAGGGCGAGCGTTGTCTGCTGGTAGAACGGATCAATGTGCGCGCCGGCGGGGTCAGGGCGCATCACCATGTCGGACTCGTTGATAGCCTTCCAGCCGGCGATCGACGAACCGTCGAACATCGTGCCTTCCTGGAAATAGCCTTCGTCGAACATGCCGATATCGAACGTGACATGCTGCATCTTGCCGCGCAGATCGTTGAAGCGAAGGTCGACGTATTGGACCTCCTTCTCCTTGATCATTTTCATGACGTCGCCGGTCGTGGTCATTTCCATTTCCCCCGAGACACAAGAGAGGTGAGGTGAGTTTCGAGACGTGGCTCCGCCCCCGGCGTGGCCGGAGGCGGAAAGCCTAGATTCGCTTCTTGATCAAACAGCAGCCGCGCCGGTTTCGCCAGTGCGGATGCGGATGACGTTGGAGACATCGCTGACGAAGATTTTGCCGTCGCCGATCTTGCCGGTCTTAGCGGCGCGCTGAATGGCCTCAAGGGCGCCTTCGACCTGCTCGTCGGCCACGACCACTTCAAGCTTCAGCTTGGGAAGAAAATCAACGACGTACTCGGCGCCGCGATAAAGTTCGGTGTGGCCCTTCTGGCGTCCGAAGCCTTTGGCCTCGACGACTGTCATGCCTTGGAGGCCGATTTCCTGCAGGGCCTCCTTCACGTCATCGAGTTTGAACGGCTTGATAATGGCTTCAATCTTTTTCATCCGGGCGACCTTTCTCCCTTGTGCGGACGGCGAGAAGCGCTGTTCCAGACCGGAAAGCGGGCGCTCGCTGCGTGAGGTCCATCGGCCCATGCTCGGCGGGCGTCAAGGGAATCGAAATGATGAGGCGCGGCGTCGTGCCGCCGTGGCGGAAAGGGCGCCTCAAACCAAGGCGCCGGCGCCCAAAGCACTGGCGCGCAGGGCGACGAAAGGCGCCTCCGCCCTTGTTTCGCGCCTTTGCAAACCAGTTCATAAACTGCCCTGAGAATGGCCCGTATCTTTCTGATCCGTCACGGCGAACCCGCCGCGTCATGGCATGAAGAGCATGATCCGGGACTCTCCGCGTTGGGCCTCGCCCAGGCGGAAGCGGCCGCGGCGGCGCTCGTCGCGCGCGCTGTGCGACAGGTCGTGTGTTCGCCGTTGTTGCGCTGCCGCGAAACCGCGGCGCCTTTCGTGCGGCTGAGCGGCGTCGAACTCGCCGTCGAGCCGCGCGTCACGGAGGTTCCTTCGCCAAACCCGGCAGACCGCCTGGCCTGGCTCCGCAGGACGTTTCCGGGTGCAGTCGACGGCGGATCAAGGGATGGCTGGGATGCGTGCGGAGAAGACATCGTACGCTGGCGGCGGGGTGTACTGTCCGCGCTCGCCGCACTGGAGCGTGACGCAGCCGTCTTCACGCACTTCATCGCCATCAACGCTGCCGTGAGCGCCGCGCTTGGATGCGATCAAGCGATCGTCTGCCGCCCCGCGCACGCTTCCATCACAGAATTGTCCATCGACCGCGGCGTGCTGCGTCTTGTGTCTCTGGGCGAGCAATCGGACGGAAGGAAAGTCGCGTGAGCGGATGCGAGATCATCACCAACGCGCAGATGCGGGCGATCGACAAGGGCGCGGCCGATGCGCTGACGCCCACACGCACGCTTATGGAGAATGCGGGTCGGGCTGTCGCCGAAGCCATCGCCAAACGCTTTACGCCGCGGCCGACCGCAGTGCTATGCGGGCCTGGAAACAATGGCGGCGATGGCTGGGTCGCCGCGCGCTGCCTGCACGAGCGCGGCTGGCCGGTTTGGGTCGAAACACTGAAGCCGCCGTCGGAACTGTGGGGCGACGCCTTTGACGCCGCGCAGGCTTGGAAGGGGCCGACGCACAGCAGTTCCGAACTGAACACGCCGCCCGAACTCTACGTGGACGCGATGTTCGGCGCGGGTCTGTCGCGCCCATTGGAGGGCGAAGCGCGCCGGCTCGCCGAACGTCTCGCGCACATTCCCGAACGTGTCGTCGCGGTCGACGTGCCCTCAGGCCTCGACGGCGACAGCGGGCGCCCGCTGGGCGAGGCTTGTGCGCGGGCGGCGCTGACGGTGACGTTTGTGCGCAAGAAGCCGGCCCATGTGCTCATTCCGGGGCGCGCGCTTTGCGGCGACGTGATTGTCGCCGACATCGGTGCGCCCGAGACGGTTGTGGCCGCGCAGGGTTTGAAATTGTGGGAAAACGCCCCCGAGCTTTGGCGTGCGCAATTTCCTTGGCCCGCCGTCGACGCGCACAAGCACGCGCGCGGACACGTGATGGTGGCCAGTGGTGGAAGCGGGCGCACCGGCGCGGCGCGCTTGGCGGCCCGTGCGGCGCTTCGGGCCGGGGCGGGACTGGTGACCCTGCTCAGCCCCGGAGATGCGCTCGCTGAAAACGCCGCGCATCTGACAGCAGTGATGTTGCGAGACACAAGCGGCGCCGAAGCCTACGCCGAAGCCGCGCGCGGCGCGTCATGTTTTGCCATCGGCCCGGGGTTCGGGACGAGCGAACAGCATCGCGCTTGTCTGCGCGCGGCTCTGTCGGCCGACGTGCGCGCGCCGATGGTGCTCGACGCGGATGCGCTGACTCTTATGGCCCCAATCCAGGCGCGGACGGACCCGCGAGATGTGCTGACGCCCCATCTCGGAGAGTTTCGCCGCCTGTTTCCAGACCTGATTGATGGAGAAGCGAGCAAGATCGAGATCGCGCGCGCCGCGGCGGCGCGCGCCGGCGCTGTCGTCTTGTTGAAGGGGCCCGACACGGTCATCGCCGCTCCCGACGGGCGCGCCGTTGTCAACACGACCGGGACGCCGTTCCTAGCCACCGCCGGCGCCGGCGATGTGCTGACCGGCATAATCTCGGGGCTGATCGGCCAGGGGATGGCGAGCTTCGAGGCTGCGGCTGCGGCGGCATGGATCCACGGCAAGGCGGCCGAGGCGAAGGGGCCGGGCCTGATCGCCGAGGATTTGCCGGAGCTGACGCCCGACGTCCTCAAGGCTCTCCGTTAGTTGGCCCGCACACGCGCCGCCGCCTCTGTTTCCTCTCACGCATTTGGGTTAACAACGGGCACGGGACGCGGCAGCCGGGGGAGAAGCTCACATGGTTTGGTGGTGGTGGATCATTCCGGGGATCGTCGGCGTGCTCGGACTGGCGGTCGCGCTTAGCGGGCTCGGTTGGATTTTCCGCGGCAAGCCGTTCAAGGGCGGCCGCGGCCTTCTCGGCGGAGGGTCATTCCTCGCTGTCGGCGCCGCCGTCAGTTTGCTCGGGCTCAACATTCAGACCTATCACCGGCTCGGAGAAGCCCGCAGCCAGGTGGCGACCTTGGAATTCGCTCAAACCGCGGAGCCCGGCGTGTACGAGGCGACCCTGACTGAACCGCCGCTGCCGGGCCAAACCGAGGAAATTATTCGTAAATTCAGAATGGGCGGGGACGAGTGGATGCTTCGTTCCCGCGTGATCCGATGGAAGGCATGGGCGACCGTGCTTGGGCTGGATGCGCAATATCGCCTCGACAGCCTCGACGGCACCTATCGTGATCCGCAAACGCGCGCGACGACGTTGCCGACCGTGACCGATCTCAGACCCTCCCACAACACCGGCGTCGACTTTCTTCCCGTGGCGGAGTTCGTCAGCAAGTACCTGCCGTTGGTCGACATTTCCCAGGGGCCCCAGCCCGGAGAAGCTATTTTTTGGCCGATCGCGGATCGCGCGCGCTACAAAATTGAGATCACGGCGCAAGGCGATCTCCGCGCCAGTCCCGAGAACGACGCGGCGGTCGACGCGGTTAATCAATGGGGGGCCGCCCGGCAGTAACGAAACGGGCGGGGGTGTCCCGGTCAGCCGGCGCAGTAGTTCGCTTTGCGCCCCCGCCAGGGCTGGGCGAGCCCGACGCGGATCAGGCGTTCGCCCAAATCGATGCCGTCGATCTCAACCCGCGCCACGATGCGGTTGTAGCGGTCGCGTCGTCCGGACGGGATCGCCTCCACCCGACCGGCATGGGCGACCCATTCCATGACGTAGGCGCGGGATGCCTCGGCGAGAGCCCGCTCCTCAAGGCATTGGGCGCGCCTTCCGCGTTCGGGAGCGTCAATGTTTTCAACGCGATAACGCTCCTGACCTGCCCGCAGCGTATCGCCGTCGATGACAACGGGCTGGGCAAGCAACAGTCCGGCGCCGAGAATCACGCTCGCAAGCATGGGTTGAGAATACAACCCAGGCGAGATTTGTATGCAACCCGCGCGTGCGACGCGCGTCCTATACTCTGGTGCGGACGGCGGGAGTCGAACCCGCACGCCTTGCGGCGCTGGAACCTAAATCCAGTGCGTCTGCCAGTTCCGCCACGTCCGCCTTGGCGCTTCTTAGGCCGCGCCGACCGGGCGCGACAACGCCCTTGATGTTTCTGACACGCGCCTGCTGACACTGGTCGGAGGCCGTGCAATAAGCCGCGTTTTCCGAAACGCCCGGTTTGGCAGAGGATTTGCGAGCCCGGGCGCTCATGTCCAGGACCCCATTTATGCAGCTCAAAGAGAGCCGTTCCGAAGGCCTTCTGCGCGTTTACGATGTCGTCACGCCCGCCGCCGATCTGGAGCAGCGCCTGGCCGCCAAGATCGAGGAGGTGCGCCCGCGCGTGCGTCTCAACGGCTTCCGTCCGGGCAAGGTGCCGGCGAGCCATATCCGCAAGATGTACGGCCCCTCCATCATGCGCGAGATCATCGATGAGACCGTGCAGAAATCGACTCAAGCGGCGCTGGAGCAAGCCAAGGTGCGCCCAGCTTCCGAGCCGCAGCTTGAGCTAAAGAGCGATATCAACCAAGTCGCCGCTGGCCAGGCAGATCTCGCCTTCCAAGTTTCGGTTGAAGTGATGCCCGACTTCGAACCGGTCGACATCAAGTCGATTTCGATCACGCGTCCGGTGGCGCCCGTCGAGGACGGCCAAGTCGACGACGCTGTGACGGAGCTGGCGAAGTCGCAGCGCAGCTTCACGGAAAAGGACGGCGCCGCTGAGGATGGCGACGCAGTCGTCGTCGATTTCGTCGGCAAAATCGATGGCGAGGCGTTTGAAGGCGGCGCCGCGGAAGATGCGACCATCGTCATCGGTTCCGGTCAATTCATTCCTGGCTTTGAGGAGCAGCTCAAGGGCGCGAAGGCGGGCGAAGAGCGCGTGCTCAAGGTGACGTTCCCCGCCGAATACGGCGTCGATCGTCTGAAGGGAAAAGACGCCGAATTCGATGCGAAAGTGAAGCAAGTGCGGGCGCCCAAGGAGACCGAGATCGACGACGATTTCGCCAAGCAGCTGGGCTTCGAGGGCCTCGCCAATCTGCGCGAGGCCGTGCGTGCGCGCATCGAGGAAGACCACGCCCGCCAATCGCGCGCCAAGGCCAAGCGCGTGCTGTTCGACAAGCTCGACGCCGAACACAGCTTTGAATTGCCGCCGCGAATGGTGGAAGCCGAATTCGCGCAGATCTGGCGTCAGATCGAGCAGGACCGCGCCGCCGGGCAATTGGATCCTTCAGACGCCGGCAAGAGCGAGGACGAGTTGCGCGCCGAATACCGCCGGATCGCGGAACGGCGTGTCCGCCTCGGCCTGCTGCTCGCCGAAATCGGCCGCCGCAACAAGATCGAGGTGAGCGAGCAGGAGGTGCTGCAGGAGGCGGCGAAGATGGCGCGCGCCTATCCCGGACGCGAGCGCCAGATTTTCGACATGTATCAGAAGAATCCCAACCTCAAGGCGCAATTGCGCGCGCCGCTCTATGAGGAAAAGGTGGTCAGCTACATCCTTGAGATCGCCAACGTTTCCAACGAAACAGTGACGCGCGAAGCGCTGTTCGCCGAGGACGAGGCCGACGCCGCGGACGCGGCGGCGCAGGCGAAGCCCGCCAAACCAGCCAGGAAGAAAAAGGCCGCCGAGCCCGCGGCCGAGGAATAGCTCGCTGCCGGCCAGCCGCCGCGGGACTTGCGGCGGCTGGCCGGGCGTCAAATATGAGTGGACGCGGCGCGTAGCGATTCCTTCCGCCGCTCTTCCCGAAAGGTCCCTATGTCGTTCGACCCCACCGAAAAGATGATGAACCTCGTGCCGATGGTGATCGAGCAGACGAGCCGCGGCGAACGCGCGTTCGATATCTTCTCGCGTCTCCTCAAGGAGCGGATCATCTTCGTCACCGGCGCGGTGGAAGACGGCCTCGCCAGCCTCGTGACGGCGCAGCTTCTCTTTCTGGAATCGGAGAACCCAAAGCGCGAAATCGCCATGTATATCAACAGCCCGGGTGGCATCGTCACGTCGGGCCTGGCGATTTACGACACCATGCAATACATCCGCAGCCCGGTTTCCACGGTCTGCATCGGCCAGGCCGCTTCGATGGGTTCGCTGTTGCTGGCGGCGGGCGAGAAGGGGCTGCGCATCTGCCTGCCGAATGCGCGGGTGATGGTGCACCAGCCGTCGGGCGGTTTCCGCGGCCAAGCCTCGGATATCCAGCGCCATGCGGAGGACATCATCGCCACCAAGCGCCGCCTGAACGAGATCTACGTAAAACACACCGGCCAGAGCTACGACCGGGTCGAAAAGACGCTCGACCGCGATCATTTCATGACGGCCGAAGAGGCAAAAGACTTCGGGATTGTCGATCGCGTCTACGAGAAGCGGGAACTCGCCGAGGGCGGGCTTTCCCCAGGGGCGTAAAGCTCCAAACGGGCGTTTCGGCGGCGGAAGCAGGTTGCGGCCCCGTCCTTGCTATGGTCGTATCGCGCCCGGGACGCTTGAAACAATTTTGAAAGGATGGGCGGGCCACCATCTTTAACAGGGAACAAGGGGCCTTAACCGCGCCTTGTTCGCCGCGTAGGGCGAAGCTTACGCCGCCCGCAGAGGATCGCTGATGAGCAAAGGCACGTCTGGCGGAGAGTCGAAGAACACCCTCTACTGCTCTTTCTGCGGGAAGAGTCAGCACGAGGTGCGCAAGCTCATCGCCGGTCCCACGGTCTTTATTTGCGACGAGTGCGTCGAACTCTGCATGGACATCATTCGCGAGGAGCACAAGAGCTCGCTCGTGAAGTCCAAGGAGGGCGTGCCCACGCCCCGCGAGATTAAGGACGTTCTCGACGATTACGTGATCGGCCAGGACCACGCCAAGCGCGTGCTCTCCGTCGCCGTCCACAACCACTACAAGCGCCTCAATCACGCCGCGAAGAACAATGACGTCGAACTGGCGAAGTCGAACATCTTGCTGATCGGCCCGACGGGCTGCGGCAAGACGCTGCTGGCGCAAACGCTGGCGCGCATTATCGACGTTCCGTTCACGATGGCCGACGCGACAACGCTGACCGAAGCCGGCTACGTCGGCGAGGACGTCGAGAACATCATCCTCAAGCTGCTGCAGGCGGCCGACTACAACGTCGAACGCGCCCAGCGCGGCATCGTCTATATCGACGAAGTCGACAAGATCAGCCGCAAGTCGGACAATCCCTCGATCACGCGCGACGTCTCGGGCGAGGGCGTGCAGCAGGCATTGCTGAAAATCATGGAAGGCACGGTCGCGAGCGTGCCTCCCCAAGGCGGCCGCAAACATCCGCAGCAAGAATTCCTGCAAGTCGACACGACCAACATCCTCTTCATTTGCGGCGGCGCCTTTGCCGGCCTCGAGAAAATCATCCAGCAACGCGGCAAGGGTTCGTCGATGGGGTTCGGCGCCAAGGTGCGCGATCCCGAAGACCGCCGCGCCGGCGAAGTGCTCCGCGAAGTCGAGCCGGACGATCTGTTGAAGTTCGGTCTGATCCCGGAATTCGTCGGCCGTCTGCCGGTGCTGGCGACCCTTGAGGATCTTGATGAACCGGCGTTGGTGACGATCCTGACGGAACCCAAAAACGCGCTGGTGAAGCAATACCAACGCATGTTCGAAATGGAGAATGTGCGCTTAAGCTTCCCGGAGGAAGCTTTGCGTTCGGTCGCGCGCAAGGCGATCCAGCGCAAGACGGGCGCGCGCGGCTTGCGTTCCATCCTCGAAGCGATCCTGCTGGACACCATGTTCGAGCTGCCGAGCATGCGTGGCGTTGAGGAAGTTGTGGTTTCCGCCGACGTGGTTGAAGGACGCGCCAAGCCACTCCAAATATATTCGGAGCGGCGCAACGGCCAAGAATCGGCGGGTTGACCTCATCCGTTGGTTTGATCGCCAGCGCGGCGCGTCTGCCTCACTCTGACTCGAACTCGTTTGGAACCGCGCTCAAGACTTGAAGCGCGGGCCGAACACTTCCACATTTTCATTCGTTAAAGGGCGAGTTCCGGCTAAGCACATGGGGCTTGGCGCGCGCTCGCCAAAGGAGCCTTGAATGGCCGAAGCCCGCGTCCTGCCCGTGTTGCCGCTGCGCGACATCGTCGTCTATCCCAAGATGGCGGCGCCGCTTTTCGTCGGCCGTGAGAAATCCGTGCGCGCGCTCGATGAAGTGATGCGTGCGGATAAGCAGATTCTGCTCGCCGCCCAGGTGGATGCGTCCGAGGACGAGCCCGCCCCGGATCGCATCTATCAAATCGGCACGGTAGCCTCAGTCGTGCAATTGCTGAAGCTGCCCGACGGCACGGTGCGCGTGCTCGTCGAAGGGGGTTACCGCGCCCGCATCGCCAGCTTCCGCGAAAACGCCGACTATTTCGAAGCCGAGGTGGAGCCCATTGAGGAGCAAAATGGCGACAGCGCAGAGGCGCGCGCAATCGCGCGCGCGGTCACTGAGCAGTGGGAAAATTTTGTCAAGCTGTCGCGCAAGACGCCGCCCGAAGTGTTGCAGACAATTTCGCAAATCACCGAGCCGGGCCGCTTGGCCGACACCGTCGCCGCCCATCTCACCGTGAAAATTCCCGACAAGCAGGCGTTGCTCGAACTCGCCGACGTGCCCTCGCGCCTCGAGCGCATCCTCGGTCTGATCGAGGGCGAGATCGGCATGCTGCAGGTGGAGCGGAAAATCCGCAATCGCGTGAAGCGTCAAATGGAGAAGACGCAGCGCGAGTATTATCTCAACGAACAGATGAAGGCGATCCAGCGAGAGCTGGGCGAAGGCGACGACGGCCGTGAGGACATCGCCGAACTCGAAGCCCGCATCAAGCAGAAGAAACTCTCGAAGGAAGCCCGCGCCAAGGCCGAGGCGGAGCTGAAAAAGCTCCGGCAGATGTCGCCGATGAGCGCGGAATCCACGGTGGTGCGCAACTACCTCGATTGGCTGCTTTCGCTGCCGTGGGGGATGAAGAAGCAGGTCAAGAAGAACATCGATCAGGCCGAAGAGATTCTCAACGCGGATCACTACGGTCTTGAGAAGGTGAAAGAGCGCATTCTCGAGTATCTTGCCGTGCAGACCCGCACATCGAAGGTGCGCGGCCCGATCTTGTGCCTTGTCGGCCCGCCCGGGGTCGGCAAGACCTCCCTGGGCAAATCAATCGCGAAAGCGACCGGCCGCGATTTCGTGCGCGTGTCGCTCGGCGGCGTGCGTGACGAAGCCGAGATCCGCGGCCATCGCCGCACCTATATCGGTTCGATGCCCGGCCGCATCATCCAGTCGATGAAGAAGGCCAAGAGTTCGAATCCGATGTTCCTCCTGGACGAAATCGACAAGCTCGGCTTCGACTATCGCGGTGATCCTTCGGCGGCGCTGCTCGAAGTGCTCGATCCGGAACAGAACTCGACGTTCAACGACCACTATCTTGAAGTGGACTACGATTTGTCGGACGTCTTGTTCGTCACCACCGCGAACAGTCTCAACATGCCCCAGCCTCTGCTGGACCGCATGGAGATCATTCGCATCCCCGGCTACACCGAGGATGAAAAGCTCGAGATCGCCAAGCGACACCTGCTCGAAAAGCAGCTGGAGATGAACGGTCTCAAGCCCGAGGAATTCTCGGTGTCGGACGAAGCCATCCGCGATCTCATTCGCCGCTACACGCGCGAAGCCGGCGTGCGCTCGCTGGAACGCGAATTGGCGAACCTCGCGCGCAAAGCCGTGCGCGAGATCGAGCAGAAGAAAAAGGATAAGGTGGAGATCACCGCGGACAATCTGCCCGACTATGCCGGCGTGTGGAAATACCGGTTCGGCGAGAGTGAACTGGAGGATCGTGTCGGCGTCGTCACCGGCCTCGCATGGACGGAAACGGGCGGCGAATTGCTCACCATCGAGGCGGTGCAGATGCCCGGCAAAGGCATGATGACCGTGACCGGCAATTTGAAAGACGTCATGCGTGAATCGATTTCGGCTGCGAGCTCCTACGTGCGGTCGCGTTCAATTCAGTTCGGCGTCAAACCGCCCCTGTTCCGCACGCGAGATATCCACGTCCACGTGCCGGAGGGCGCGACGCCGAAGGACGGACCGTCGGCCGGCGTGGCCATGGCCACGGCGATCGTTTCGGTCCTCACTGGCGTGGCCGTTCGCAAGGATGTCGCCATGACCGGCGAAATCACGCTGCGTGGCCGCGTGCTGCCGATCGGCGGCCTGAAGGAGAAGTTGCTCGCGGCGCTGCGCGGCGGCATCAAGACCGTGCTCATTCCGAAGGACAATGAGAAGGATCTCGCTGAGATTCCGGACAACGTGAAAGCCGGTCTTGAGCTCATCGCCGTGTCGAACGTTGACGAGGTGCTCGCCAAGGCGCTGGTGCGCCCGCTGGCGCCCATCGTCTGGACCGAGGAAGACGAAATCGCGGAAGACCGCCGCGCCGCGGCAGGAAATGACGCGGGTGAAGCCGCACGGCCGCACTGAGCATGGCGCGAATCAGCGTCTAGATTGAAGCGTAATCGGCGCCGCCTTCGTGTTTTGACAAGCACGGCGGGCGGCGCCCTTATGCTGCGGCCACTGAGGAGGGGTCCCAATATGAATAAAGCCGAATTGGTCGCTGACGTTGCAGAACGCATAAGCGATTCCAAGACTAAGGCGGGCGAGGCTGTCGACGCTGTGTTCGACGCGATCACGCATGCGCTCAAGGCGGGCGATGAAGTGCGCCTGCCGGCGTTCGGCGTGTTCAAGGTGCGCCAAAGCGCCGAGCGCGTCGGGCGCAATCCGCAAACTGGCGAAGAGGTGAAAGTGCCCGCTTCGCGCAAAGCGAAGTTCAGCCCCGGCAAGGCGCTGAAGGAAGCGCTCGACGGCGCTGCCAGCCCGAAGCGCTGATTGAGGTCCGCGAGAGAGTTCACGAAAGGGGCGCGGGGGTTCGCCGCGCCCCTTTTCATTTTCCTGCGCTGCGTGTAGCGGGTGGCGCATGCTTGCGAAAATCTACCGGCCGGCCAAGACCGCGATGCAATCCGGCAAGGCGAACGCCAAGCGCTGGGTGTTGGAATTCGATTCCGCCTCCGCCCCGCAGACGGACGCGCTCATGGGTTGGACCAGCACGGCCGACCCGTCAGGGCAAGTGAGGCTCTATTTCGAGACAAAGGACGAGGCGCTCGCCTACGCACGCAAGCACGCCATTCCCCATCAGGTGACCGAGCCGGCTGAGGCCAGGCGCATCATCAAGGCCTACGGCGACAATTTCGCCTTCAAACGCAAAGAACCCTGGTCGCATTAAGGCTGGCGCGCCCAGCAGGACTCGAACCTGCAACCGCCCGCTTAGAAGGCGGGTGCTCTATCCAGTTGAGCTATGGGCGCTCCGCCAAGCGCCATATCATTGTTGCGCCGCGGAGTTCCAGCGCTGTCAGCCGGCGAGGTGCTGCAAGGCGGCGTCGAGATCGGCGATCAAGTCATCCACATGTTCGAGCCCGATTGAGAGGCGTATGAGGGGCCCCTCGGCGCGCCAGGGATTGGCCGTGCGCGTGATCTGCGGATCGCAGGGAACGGCGAGGCTCTCATATCCGCCCCAAGAGAAGCCCATCGAAAAGATGGATAATGCCTCAAGCATCGACGCCACGCGCTCTGCGCCGACGGGCTTCAGAACGAAGCTGAACACGCCGGAGGCGCCGGTGAAATCACGCCGCCAGATGTCATGGCCCGCGCATGACGCGAACGCCGGATGCAGCACGCGCGCAACTTCGGGACGCGCGTCGAGCCAATGCGCGATTTGCAGTGCAGAAGCGCTCTGCCGTTCCAGACGAACGGCGAGGGAGCGCATGCCGCGCAGCACGAGGTAGGCGTCGTCCGGCGCGGCGCCCAGCCCGATCTCCTTGTACGTCGCCTTCACGCGCGCCGCCCATTCGGGTGTCGCACTGAGCACGGCGCCCATGAATGCGTCGGCGTGCCCGGCCTGATATTTGGTCAGCGCCTGAATCGATAGATCAGCGCCATGCGCGAACGGCTTGAAATAGATGCCCGCCGACCAGGTGTTGTCGATGATTGTGGGGATGCCGCGCGCTCTCGCCGCCGCCGTGATCGCAGGGACGTCCTGTACCTCGAAGGTGAGTGAGCCGGGGGACTCCATGAAAATGGCGCAAGTCTTGTCGGTGATAAGGGCGTCGATACCCGCTCCGACGCCGGGATCGTAGTAGCGGGGACGCAAGCCGAGGCGGCGGAGCACCTTGTCGCAGAAGCGCCGCGTCGGACCATAGACCGCGTCGGTGACGAGGATCTCGCCGGCCTCGCGCGAGACGGAAAGGATCGACAGCGTGCAAGCCGCGAGTCCTGAAGGCGCGAGCGTGGCTCCAGCTCCGCCCTCGACGGCGATGAGCGCGTCGGCGAGCGCTTCCTGAATGGCCATGCCCTCGAGCGCATAGGTCTTCTTCGGCGTATTGTAGAGATCGCCCACGTCGTCGATGACGACGGTGGTGGCGTGGTGCACCGCCGGATTGACGGCGCGCTCGTGACGCTGCGGATCGCGCCCCGCGAGCGCGAGCCGTGTTTCCAGACTCAGTTTCGACAAATCCAGTTTGACCATGGCTTAGGCGCCCGTGGCGACCGGGGTATCGTCGCGCGCGCCCCATTCCGCCCAAGAGCCGTCATAGACCGGCGCGTCCCAGCGCCCGATCCGCGCCAGCGCCAGCGCGATGACCGCGGCCGTAATCCCGGATCCGCACATGCAGACCAGTGGGCTGCGGCCGGCGACGCCGGAATCGGCGAAAAGCTTTTCGAGTTCGGAACGCGGCTTCATCAAGCCTTCGGGCGTGAGCAAGGCGCCGAACGGAATGTTTTGCGCGCCGGGCATATGTCCGGAACGTAGGCCCGCGCGCGGTTCGGGCGCTTTGCCGTCGAAACGGTCTTTGCTCCGGGCGTCGAGGATGAGTTGGCGGCCAGTTTCCACGGCCCAGCGCATATCCTTGATGTCGCGCACGAGATCGGCGCGGAATCGGGCCGTGAAGTGACGTTCGGGTCGCGGATCGGGTGCGCCGGTTTCGACCGGAAAACCAGAGCGCTCCCACGCGGGAAAACCCCCGTCCAGCACGGCGACATCCTCGTGGCCCATGACGCGGAATGTCCACCACACGCGCGCGGCCGAGAAGATGCCCTGCGAGTCATAGACGACGATGCGGGCCCCATCGCCGATGCCGAGCCTTTTCATGCGCGACGCGAACTTCTCTGGCGACGGCAACATGTGCGGGAGTTCGGTGTCGGGATCGGCTATGTCATCGATGTCGAAGAACGCGGCGCCGGGTATGCGGCGCTCTTCGTAGAGAGCGCGTGCGCTGCGCGCATCTGCCGGCATGAACCAGGTCGCATCGACGACGCGGATATCGGGCGCTTCCAGCCGCTCGGCGAGCCAGCGTGCTGTGACGAGAGGATCGGGGAGGGGGTCGGCCATGACGCGGACGCTAGGCCGCTTGGCCCGCGCCTTCAACTATGGGCGAACCAATTCGAGCTGAACCACGTCGGTGCGGCCGGTGCGAAATCCGGCTTCGCAATAACTTAGATAGAAGCGCCACAATTGTTTGAAGCGCTCATCGAAGCCCATGGCGCGAATGTCGTCCCATTTGCCAGTGAAGCGGCGGCCCCATTCCGCCAGCGTATCGGCATAGCTTTGGCCGAACGCGTCCATAGCGCGCCACACCAGGCCGGCGGCGGCCGTTTCGCGTTTCAGCCGTTCGATGCTCGCCAGCATGCCCCCCGGAAATACGTAGCGCTGGATGAAATCCGCGCGCCGCCGGTATTCCTCGAACAAATCGTCTTTGATCGTGATGATCTGCAATGCGGCTCGGCCGCCGGGCTTCAGCACTTCCGCGATCTTCTGGAAATAAGCCGGCCAATACTTTTCGCCGACCGCCTCGAACATCTCGATCGAGGCCACTTTGTCGAAGGCGCCGTGCACGTCGCGATAGTCCTGATGCAGGATTTCGACCAAGTCGGAGAGGCCGGCCTTTTCGATGCGCTCTCGGGCGAACGCCAATTGTTCGTCGCTGATCGTAAGGCCGGTGACACGGGCGCCGAATTCCCTGGCGGCCACCTCCGCGAAGCCGCCCCAGCCGCACCCGATCTCCAGCACGTGGTCGCCCGGTCTGAGATCGAGATGGCGGGCCAGGGCGCGGTATTTTTCGAGCTGAGCCGTTTCAAGATCACGCGCTTGCGCATCGAACTTGGCGGCGGAATAGGTCATCGTCCGGTCGAGCCAGGCTTCATAGAAGCGGTTCCCCAGATCGTAGTGCGCGAGGATGTTTCGCTTGGAGCCCGCGCGCGTGTTCTCGCGGCGCAGGTGGCGTATCCAGTTCAGCGTTCGCCCGACCGCACCGCCGAAAAAGAACCGCTCGATGCGCTCGACGTTATCGGCGAAGAGCGTGAGCAGCGCTGAGAGATCGGGGCTGTCCCAGTCGCCGTTCATGAATCCTTCGGCAAAGCCGATATCGCCATTGGCGAGCAGTCGGCGCGCAAACTTGTAGTCGCGCACATGCATGGTTGCTGCGACGCCCTTGCCATCGCCAAATCGGAATGCGCGGCCATTGGGCAGCGTCACCGTTAGCCCCCCGCCGCGCAAGTTGAGACAGGCGAACAGCGCCGCCTTGGCGCTTGCCGGCGCGTCGCGCAAGGCGGCAATACGGGCAGGCGTAGCGCGCGGCGGCGCTGCGGGAGCGGACGGTGTAGCTGGTGCGTCCATGGAACGAGTTTAGCCCACGTCCAAGCTGGACGATAGTTCACCTTTATATGGGGAGTTTGGGCGCTCCGGTCAGCCTTTGGCGGATTGCCGCTGTTTCAGGTGGATTTCCAGCATCTTGGCGTCCTTGAGCCAGCGTCCGTGCGCCACCACGCCGGAGACGGCCCAGCCATAGAGACCCGCGCGCCAGAGCCCCCGTCCGATCAGGAAGCGGAGGAAGTAGAATGGATGCGCGAACATGACGCGCAATGCCACGACGGGAAAGGGCTTCAGCTTTGTCGCCCGAGCGCCGACGCCGGAATAGCCGTTGAGCTTCGCGGCGAGGTGCTGAAGGTCCGGAAAGGAATAGTGCATCAGCGGCGCCCGGATGCGGCCCACTCTCATGTCGGTCGGCACGACGAACTGATCCCAGACCACATCGTCGGGCTGGCGTAGCTTGCGCTTGTCGTAGAGCTTGCGCCGGTCCGTGACCGCGAAATCCCACCAGGGCTTGCCCACTGGGGGAACCGTCACGAGCATGGTCTCGTACGCCGCGCAATCGGGATCCCCGCCGGCGAAAATCGCGCGCACTTCGGCGGCGAACTCCGGAGTTACGATTTCGTCCGCGTCGAGATCCAGCAGCCAGTTGTTGGCGCACAGCTCTTCACCAAATCTTTTCTGCTTGCCGAGCCCCAGCCACGCTTGACTCACCACGCGCGCCCCGGCGGCTTCCGCAAGCGCCACGGTATCGTCGGTGGATCCGGAATCAATGACGAGAACTTCGGAGCAAATCTGCCGCGCGGCCTCGACCACCTTCGCCACCATTCGCGATTCATTGAGCGTGCGGATGTAGCAGGAGATGGGCAGCGGGGCTGCATTTTGGGTTGGCGCGGTGGGCTTCTCCGCAAGCGTAGATGGGGCGTTCATGGGCTTCGTCTAGCCGAGATTGCTGCGGGCTTGAAGTTCACCCCTCACCCCGATCGGGCGAGTTCGGCCGCCTCGGCGTATCCGAACAGTTCCAAGGCGAGGCTGACGGCGTGCCCACGCTCCGTTTTGAGCTCCGGATCGCGCTCAATGGCGAGGCGGGCTTCCTTGTCGGCCACCGGCAGCAGCTTGCCGTGCTCCTCCGGGCTGACGAGGCGGAAGGGGGGCAGGCCGCTTTGCTGGACGCCCAGCACGTCGCCGGCGCCGCGCATTTTGAAATCCGCTTCGGCGATGACGAAGCCGTCGTCATTGCGGCGCAGCGTGTCGAGCCGCTCCTTGGCGACTTCCCCGATCGGCGGCTTCCACAGCAGTACGCACGAGCCGCGTTTGTCGCCGCGCCCGACGCGTCCGCGAAGCTGGTGGAGTTGCGCGAGGCCGAAGCGTTCGGCGTGCTCAATCACCATGATGGTGGCCTCCGGCACGTTTACGCCCACCTCGATGACCGTTGTCGCGACCACCAGAAACGCCTCGCCGGAGCGGAAGCGGTCCATCGCCGATTCGCGCGACGCCAGCGACATCTTGCCGTGGATGATCTCCACCGCATCGCCAAATCGTTCGCGCAGCACCTCGTAACGGTCCTGTACGGCGGCGAGATCGACTGCTTCGCTTTCCTCGATCAGCGGGCACACCCAATAGGCGCGCTCGCCGCGCGCCGACGCGTCGGCGATGGCGTCCATGACGTCCTCCGCGCGCGAGATCGGCATGGCCACGGTGCGGATCGGCTGACGGCCCGGCGGTTTTTCGTCGAGCACGGAGATGTCCATGTCGCCATGCACGGCGAGCGCCAGCGTGCGCGGGATGGGCGTCGCGCTCATCACCAGCACGTGCGGCGCGAAGCCTTTCGACACCATGCGCATGCGGTCGCTGACGCCGAAGCGGTGCTGCTCGTCGATGACAATGAGCCCCAGATCATGAAACGCCACATCGTCCTGAAACAGCGCGTGCGTGCCGATCACCACATGCAGGGCGCCGCTCGCGAGCCCGGCCACGATCTCCTTGCGGTCTTTGCCCTTATCGCGCCCCGTCAGCACGGCCGCCTTGAGACCCGCGGCTTCCAGCAACGGCAGCAACGTCGCGCCGTGCTGGCGGGCCAGCAAATCCGTGGGCGCCATCAGCGCGCTTTGCAGTCCGGCCTCCGCCGCCCGCGCCATCGCCAACGCCGCCACCAGCGTCTTTCCCGAGCCCACATCGCCCTGCAGCAGGCGCAGCATCGGCGCGGGTTCGGCCATATCGGCGTAGATTTCCTTGACTGAACGCTGCTGCGCTTTGGTGGGCGCGTAGGGGAGGGCTTTGAGGATCAGGGAGGCGTAGCGTTCATCTCCGACAATCGCGCGTCCGGCGCTCTCCCGCCGATGCGAGCGCCGCAAACGCAACGCACACTGGCGCGCGAACAGTTCGTCATAGGCCAAGCGTGTGCGATGCGGGCTGGCTGGCGATACATCATCCGGCGTTTCCGGCCTGTGCAGGCGCTCTAACGCCTGCCGGAACGTCGGCCAATGGTTGGCCTGCACAGTCGTCGGCTCAAGCCATTCCGGTATTTCGGGCACGCTCTCGAGCGCCGTGTTGATCGCCTTCGCGAGCATGCGGCCCGTGAGACCCGCGGTCAGGGGATAGATCGGCTCGACGTTCGGCAGCGTCTCGCCGCGCGATGGATCGACGACGTGATCCGGGTGCAGCATCTGGCGCATGCCATCGTACATCGTGACTTCGCCGCTCACGAGCCGGCGCTGCCCGATGGGCCACATCCGCTCCAGCATGTCACGGTGGCCGCGGAAGTATGCGACCGACAGGAAGCCCGTCTCGTCGCGTAGCCGCACGCGATACGGCAGATTGCGGAAGCCGGGCATGTGGCCGTCGACCTCCGCTTCGATCGTCGCGATCTCACCGTCGCGCGTCTCGGCGATCGGCACGCGGTTGCGCCGGTCGATGGCGCTGTGCGGCGGCAGGAAGACGAGGTCGCGCACCAGCTTGCCGCCCGCAACCTTGGCGATCAGCTCCATGGTCTCCTTGCGCCCGCCCTTTGGCGTGCGCGCGGGCGCCAGGTAGGCGGAGCGGGCAGGGTGCGGCTTCTCGTCCATTCCAGAACTTCGCGGCGCTGACAGACGCCACCATATGGGTTATAGCGCGGCCCCCCGTGAGTAGGGCCGCGCATGGATGACCGCCGCAAGATGCTGAAATTCCGCGCCTGGCGCCGGGGATTTCGGGAGATTGACTTGATTCTGGGGGGTTTTGCCGACCGGCATTTGGCGGATATGGACGAAGCCCATGTGGATGCGTTCGAACGCCTGCTCGGCGAGGCCGATTCCGACCTTTATGAGTGGATCACCGAAACCCGCGCGCCCCCTCCGGAACTCGACACTCCAACCCTGGCTTTGATTAGATGCTTCCGATTTTCGGTCAGCGACGCCCTCAAGACGTGACCGCGACACTGCTCTCCCCGGCCCTGATTGACGGGATGGCCCGCACCGCGGACGCTTTGGCGGTGAGCGGGGCCCCCGAAGGGCTGGATGCGGCCGCGCTCGCGGCGGCGACGCGGCTGCGCGGGGGCGTCACAGTGTTCGTCGCCCGCGATGAAACGCGAGCGTCGCAGTTCGACGCGGCGGTGAAATTTTTCGCGCCGGAGCTGGCGACGCTGCGGCTGCCGGCCTGGGACAGCCTGCCCTACGATCGCATTTCACCCGCCGCGGCGGTGGCCGCGCAACGCTGCGCGGCTTTGGCCGCTTTGGCGCGCCGCAAGGATGGCGATGGGCCGCTGGTCGTGATCGCGACGGCTTCGGCAGTGGCGCAGCGCGTGCCGCCACGCAAGCGCATGGCGGAAGCGGCGTACTCGGCCAGGGCGGGCAGTGACGCGTCGATGGAGGAACTGGAAGCCTATCTTCTGACCAACGGCTACAGTCGCTCGTCCACCGTGCGCGCCGCGGGTGAATTCGCGGTGCGCGGCGGGCTGATCGACGTGTTTCCGCCCGGCGCCGCTGAGCCGCTGCGCTTCGATTTTTTCGGCGACGTGCTGGAAACGATCCGCGCCTTCGATCCTGAAACGCAGATCTCCAAGCGTACTTTGACCGGCGCGCTGCTGACGCCCGTCAGCGAAATCCTGTTCGATGACGAGACCGTGCTGCGTTTCCGCAAGAGCTTCGCGCAGGCGTTCGGCGCTGTGAATGATCTCGTCTACGACGCGGTAAGCGCTCGCATCCGCCGCCAGGGCGTCGAGCAATGGCTGCCTTTCTTTTACGACAAGCTCGAGACCGTATTCGATTATGCGGGCGAAACGGCGCTGGTGGCGTTCGATGCGCTGGCCGATGAAGCATTGAAGGATCGCGTCGAAACGGCTCAGGATCACTACGAGTCCCGCAAGAACGCGCCGATGTCGCGTGGCGCCGCGCCGTTCCGTGCGCCGGAGCCAAAGGCGCTCTACCTGGTGGATGATGCGCTGGGCGACGCACTCGGCAAACGCCCAGTGCGTCGTTTCACGCATTTTGAATCCGAAGGCGGCCAGACGCTAAGTCTCGGCGCGCACGTCGGACGCGATTTCGCGCCCGAACGCGCCACCGCGGACGCCAACGTGTTCGACGCCGCCGCCAAGCATGTGCAAGCGCTGCTGAAGGGCAAGAAACGCGTGCTGATCGCTGCGTGGTCCGACGGCTCCGCCGATCGCTTGAGCGGCGTGATGGAGGATCATGGCGTCGAAAAGCTCCGCCGGGCGAGTTCATGGCCCGAGGCCGCACAGCTTCCGCCAACGGCGCCGGCGATTGTGGTCCTGCCGTTGGAGCACGGTTTCGAAACACCGGATTTCGCCATTCTCGCCGAACAGGACATCCTCGGCGATCGCTTGGCGCGTCCGCGCAAGCGGCGCAAGGCGTCGAGCGTGATCGCGGAAGCGGCGGCGCTGACGCCGGGCGACCTCATCGTCCACCAGGAACACGGCGTCGGCCGCTACGATGGCTTGAAGACGCTTGATGTCGCCGGCGCGCCGCACGATTGCTTAGATCTCGTCTATGCCGGCGGCGATAAGCTCTATTTGCCCGTCGAAAACATCGAACTCGTCAGCCGCTACGGCTCGGAAGACGCCGAAGCGCAGCTCGACCGGCTGGGCGGCGTGGCGTGGCAAGGCCGCAAGGCGCGTGCGAAGCAGCGCCTGCGCGACATGGCCGAGGAACTCATCCGCATCGCCGCGCAACGCGCAGCGCGCACCGCCGAACCCGTCATGGCGCCGGAAGGCCTGTGGGACGAGTTCTGTGCGCGCTTCCCGTATGAGGAGACCGACGATCAGCTCGCCGCCATCGACGACGTCGTTTCCGATCTCGCCGCTGGGCGTCCGATGGACCGCCTCATCTGCGGCGACGTGGGCTTTGGCAAGACTGAAGTCGCCATGCGCGCCGCGTTCCTGGTGGCCATGACGGGCCGCCAAGTGGCGGTGGTGACGCCGACGACATTGCTCTGCCGTCAGCACTACCGCACATTCGCTGAACGCTTCCGCGGTCTGCCAGTGCGCGTGCGCCAGCTTTCGCGCATGGTCAATGCCAAGGAAGCAGGCGAGACGCGCGCCGCCGTCGCCGACGGATCGGCCGAGATTGTGATCGGAACGCACGCACTGCTTTCAAAGCAGGTGAGTTTTCGTGATCTCGGGCTGATGGTTATCGACGAGGAGCAGCATTTCGGCGTGAAGCACAAAGAGCGCCTGAAGGAGCTCCGCGCCGACGTGCACGTGCTGACGCTCTCCGCCACGCCGATTCCGCGCACGCTGCAGCTGGCGCTTGCCGGTATTCGCGAAATGAGCGTGATCGCCACGCCGCCGATCGACCGCATGGCCGTGCGCACCTACGTCACACCGTTCGACGCGCTCACGGTGCGCGAGGCGATCCTGCGCGAAAAATATCGCGGCGGTCAGAGTTTCTTCGTCACGCCCCGCATCACCGATCTTGAGGAGGCGGGAAAATTCTTGAAACAGAACGTGCCCGAAGTGACCTTCGCCGTGGCGCACGGGCAAATGGGTTCGACCCAGCTTGATGAGATCATGACGTCGTTCTACGACGGCGCGTTCGATGTCCTCGTCTCCACCAGCATCGTGGAATCCGGCCTCGATATTCCGCGCGCCAATACGCTGATCGTGTTCCGCGCCGATATGTTTGGCTTGGCGCAGCTCTATCAGCTCCGCGGCCGTGTCGGCCGCTCCAAGGTGCGCGCTTACGCTTATCTCACAACGGCTGCCGAACAGGCTTTGACGGCCGGCGCCGAGAAGCGCCTCAAGGTGCTCTCTTCGCTCGATAATCTGGGCGCCGGCTTCACGCTCGCGAGCCACGATCTCGATTTGCGCGGCGGCGGCAATCTCTTGGGCGAGGAGCAATCCGGCCACATCCGCGAAGTCGGCGTCGAACTTTATCAATCCATGCTGGAGGAGGCGGTGGTCGCGCTGCGCGAAGGCCGCGAGGATGCTGTCAGCGAGAAGTCCTGGTCGCCGCAGATCAATGTCGGCGCGTCAGTGCTGATCCCTGAGGACTATGTTGCGGACCTTACCGTGCGGCTCGCGCTCTATCGCCGCCTCGCCGATCTCGATTCCGATCAGGAGCGCGAAGCGTTTGCCGCGGAACTGATCGATCGCTTCGGGCCGCTGCCGGCGGAAGCGGATCAGCTCATCGCCGTCGCCGCGCTCAAGGCGCTTTGCCGCCGCTGTCAGATCGCCAAGCTCGACGCTGGCCCAAAGGGCGCGGTGCTCACCTTCCGCGAGACGGGTTATCCCGATCCGATCTCGCTCGTGCGCTACGTGCAGGAACGGCCGGACGATTTCAAAATGCGCCCGGACGGCAAGCTCGTCGTGCAAGGCGGCTGGCCGGAAGCGGCGCTGCGCTTGAAGGCGCTGCGCGGCGTGCTCGAGACGTTGGCGCGGCTGGCGCAGCGCAAGGCGGCTTAGGCGGCGTCGAGCGCTTTCCCGTACGTCGTTTCGCTTTGCGCGCCCATCACGGGTAAGCGCTTGTTGAAGATCGCGACTGGCACGCCTTGCACGCCGAAGCGTTCTGCGGCGGCGTGGAAGTCGACAATGAGCTGGCGGTCGAGATCGCTCGCCAGGCGCGCCGCAATATCCAGCGGGTCCAACCCGGCCTCCGCGGCTTTCGCGACCAGGACGGAGCCCGCGCCGATGTCTTCTCCCGCGACAAAGTAGGCGGCATAGAGCGCGTCGATCATGGTTTCGGCCTGACCGTCCTGTGCGGCCCAGTGAACCAGGCGATGTGCATCGACGGTGTTGGGGATGCGGGTCGCGGCGTCAATGTTGAGCGGCGCGCCGATTTCGCGCGCGGCTTCCTCCAGCGCCGCATGGGCGGCGCGAAGCTGCTCCGGCGCGAAACGCTGCGCAAGATAGCCGCGACGGTCGACGCCTTCCGCGGGCGTATCGGCCGAAAGCAGAAAACTGCGCCACGACACCGAAACAGCGATCGCATCTCGGCGCGCGGCGGCCGCGCGCTTAAGTGTTTCCCAACCGATATAGCACCACGGGCAGGTGAGATCGGCGAAGAAGTCGATGGCGACGCGCGCCCGCTCTCTGCTCACGCGGTCGCGCTTTCGAGTTCGAAGATGCGCAGCGCGCGCGCCAGCAGTGCGGCGCCGCTTTCTCCGGGCTGGAGCTCCGCAGCGCTCTGCTCGAATACGAGCGGGCCTACATCCTGTTCGCCGGCGGCGAACGCCGTGCATTCGGCCACGGAGGCGACGCGCTCAGCAAGGCGACGCGCGCCGATCAACTCCGTCGCGGGCATGGCCACAATGATGAGATCCTTGCCAAAAACCGAGCCGCAATCCGCATCGCGAATGAGCCGCGCCGACAGATTTGCGATCTCGGTAAAGCCGCGCTTCCACACCGCTTCGGGCGGCTCGCGCAGGCCGTGCGCCGGCAGCACTCGAAGCGCCGCCAAACTGAACGGGCGACCGTTGGCATGATGGTCTTCGGCGAGGCGCGCGAGGTGGACTTCGAACGGCTCCGTGTTGAACAGACCGGTGCGAGCGTCGCCCATGATGTCGCGCAGCGCGCGCAGATCGTGCTCGGCGGCGCGGCGGCGGCGTTCGCGGCGAATCGCCTCGAACAGCCATCCGAGCGCGGGACCGCTAGGCGCATTTACCTCCACGACGGCGGAGGCGCCGCGCTGGATCGCCGCTTCGGCGCGCGCGTGATCGCCGGGATTGATGATCATGAGCGTGGGCAGGTGATGCAGGCTCGCATTGCGCCGCAAAGCCGCGCAGAGCGAGAGCGCCGTCATGGGATCGCTGGCGCCGTTGATAACGACCGCGTCGAACACGTCGTCATGCAAGTGGTCGAAACCCGAATAGGAACTGAACGCGGCCGCGACGAGCCCGCCATAGGCCGCAAGCGCGCGCTCCAAAGACAGAAAGAGCGGGGTTGGCGGGCCGATATAGAGGGCTTTGAGCTTGCGCGCCTCAGGCGGTTTCGGCGCGGCGGCGCCGAAGCCGGCGGCGGTGGCGAGACGCCGCACAAGCTCTTCCTTGGCGATGCCGGCGCGCAGCGCCGCTTCGATTTGCATTGACAGCAGCGCCGGCGGCGCATTGAGCGCCACCGCTCCGTCGAACGCGCCCGCGAGATGCAGCCCGGCGGGCGGCGGTTCGTCGTGGTGCAGTCCGGCAAGTACGGCGAGGGGGCGGCGCGCCCGCGCCGCTTCGGCGAAGGGCTGGGCGGCGTCGAGCCCGCACGACATCGCTTCGATGATGAGGACATCTTCGCCTGTCGGCGCTTCGCGGCCGGGGCTGGGGGGGCCGGGCAGGGCGACCGCGTCCACGCCGGCGGCCGCCAGACGCTCTTGCGCCGCGCGCGCGTCTTTGGCTTCGCGGCTGCGTACAACGATGCGCACTGTGACCGCCCCCTGACGTCACGACTCGGTTGCAACTATCGTCCGATCCGGCGAGGAAGCAAACCAGTCCAGTTAATGCAGGCGATGATGCCACCGGGTCCGCTCTCAGGGGTTAAGATTTTGGAATTCGCGGGCCTGGGGCCCGCGCCGTTCTGCGGCATGCTTCTTTCGGACATGGGTGGCGACGTCGTGCGCATCGACCGCAAGGGCGCCCGCGTACCGCCCGCCCAGGATGTGCTGAACCGCGGACGCCGTCATCTCGGACTCGATCTGAAGGACGCGGCGGATCATGGCCGCGCGCTCGATCTGATCCAGCACGCGGACGTGCTGATCGAAGGATTTCGTCCCGGCGTCATGGAGCGTCTAGGCCTGGGGCCCGAGACAGCGCTCGCGCGCAACCCGCGCCTCATCTATGGACGCATGACCGGATGGGGGCAGACCGGCCCGCTCGCGCACACGGCGGGTCACGACATCAATTACATCGCGCTTTCCGGTGCGCTGGGCTCGCTCGGCCGCGCTGGCGCGCCGCCCTCCCCGCCGCTCAATCTCGTGGGCGATTTCGGCGGCGGCGCACTCTACCTCGCAATGGGTGTTTGCGCCGCTCTGCTCGAAGTGTCGCGAAGCGGGCGCGGTCAAGTGATCGATTGCGCGATGACGGATGGCGCGGCCTCGCTGATGGCGATGATGTACGGCATGCGCGCCGCAGGCTGGTGGATCGACGAGCGCGACGCCAATCTGCTCGACGGCGGCGCGCCGTTCTACGACGTCTATGAGTGCGCCGACGGGCGATGGATCGCCGTTGGCGCGATCGAACCGCAATTCTATACCGCGCTATTGAATCGAACAGGGCTCGCGACGGACCCGGCGTTCAATGCGCAGATGGACCGATCGGCTTGGCCCGCGCTTTCAGAACGCCTCGCCGCGATTTTCCGAGGCAAAACGCGCGACGAGTGGATTGCGGTCTTTGAGGGAACGGATGCCTGTGTGGCGCCCGTGCTCTCGATGGGGGAGGCGCCCGCACATCCGCACAACGCGGCGCGCGACGTGTTCGTTGAATGCGAAGGCGTGATCCAGCCCAACACCGCCCCGCGTTTCACGCGGACGCCGGGCGCCGTCCGGGCATCCGTGGCGACGACAACCGAGGACGTGCTGGCGGCCTGGCGGGCCAGCGGCGGTTAGCAATTCATTCAGGCCCGGTTCAAGCGCCGTGGCGCCTAATGCGCGGCGTGGTCCCGGGGCGAATTTTTGTCCCTCGCTCGCTTTGGGGCCCGCCTTATCGCCCCTGCTCAGGGTCGAGACAGACGCGCCGGCCGTAGGCTCATACGGCCGGCGCAACTTGTTTCTGAAGATGCATTTACGCCTCGGTATGTTGCACTGCAGCGCGGCGCGCCTTAACAGGCGGGCGAGAGGCGTTTCCCATGGCGAAAAAAGTCTATCCCGACGCGAAGTCCGCCCTTGCGGGCCTCACCTTCGACGGCATGACCGTGATGTCCGGTGGGTTCGGGCTCTGCGGCATTCCCGAGAACCTGATCATCGCCCTGAGAGACAGCGGCGTTCAGGCGATCACCGTCATTTCCAACAATGCCGGCGTCGATGGATGGGGTCTGGGCCTGCTGCTGGAAACCAGGCAGATTCGAAAGATGGTTTCTTCTTATGTGGGGGAGAACAAGGAATTCGCCCGCCAATTCTTGGCTGGCGAACTGGAACTTGAGTTCAATCCGCAAGGCACGCTGGCGGAGCGCTGCCGCGCCGGCGGCGCAGGCATCGCCGGTTTTTACACCAAGACGGGCGTCGGCACGCTGGTTGCCGAGGGCAAGGAGACCAAGGTCTTCAACGGCGAGACGTATGTGCTGGAGACCGGGCTCGTGGCCGATCTCTCAATCGTCAAGGCGTGGAAGGGAGACGAGGAAGGCAACCTCATCTACCGCAAGACCGCGCGCAACTTTAATCCGATGATGGCCACCGCCGGCAAGAAGTGCGTCGCGGAGGTCGAAATCCTCGTGCCCACCGGCGAGCTTGATCCCGACGAAATCCACACGCCCGGCATTTATGTCGACCGCATCGTCAAGGGCAGTTTTGAGAAGCGCATCGAACAGCGCACCGTGCGCCAGCGGGAGAATGCGTGATGCCTTGGTCTCGTGATCAACTCGCTCAGCGCGCGGCGAAAGAGTTGCGTGATGGGTACTACGTCAATCTCGGCATTGGCATTCCCACGCTTGTGGCGAACTACATCCCGCCAGGGATGGAGGTGACGCTGCAGTCGGAGAACGGCATGCTGGGCATGGGCCCGTTTCCGTATGAGGACGAAGTCGATCCGGATTTGATTAACGCGGGTAAACAGACGATCACGGCCTTGCCGAAGACATCCTACTTCTCCTCCGCGGATTCGTTCGCGATGATCCGCGGCGGCCACATTGATCTCTCCATTCTTGGCGCCATGGAGGTGTCCGAGCACGGCGATCTCGCCAACTGGATGGTGCCCGGCAAGATGGTGAAAGGCATGGGCGGGGCAATGGATCTCGTCGCCGGCGTCAAACGCGTGGTCGTCGTGATGGAACACACCTCCAAGGATGGCGCGCCGAAACTGCTCCGCAAATGCGAATTGCCGTTAACCGGCGTCAGCGTCGTCGACCTCGTGATCACCGACCTCGGCGTGTTCGAGATCGACAAGAAGGGGCTCGCGCCAATGCGCCTGCTCGAATTGGCCGAGGGTGTCGGCGTCGATGAGATCGCGGCCAAAACGCAGGCCTCATTCGTCACCGCCCTTTCGTAAAATTCGCGCTTACGCTTCGTTCCTCCCCCGTTCGCGAAAAACCGCGCGATGAAGCGAGAGGGGAGGGGTTCATGGTGAATACGCCTTGAACATCGGCCACGGTCGACGTCGACTGCTCGTCAAATATTCATGCAAGTAAATGTGATGCGAACGCGCGCGAGATCGTGCATATCCAGCATCATCGACTGATCTTCACCGTTTCTCATTACCTTCGCCATACAACAGCAGGCACGGGTTACTGCTGAGAAGAGAGCCTCGAAGCTCTCCAGCTGGGTGTGGCGAAATGGTTCGTTCCGCATTGACGCGCGTGAAGCGACGCGGACGCCCCGCTTTGGCGGCGTGCGTAATCGTCTGCGCGCTTGCGCTCGCCGGCGCCGCGCATGCGCAGACGGCGCCGGATCTCAACAGAGTGCTGGCGTTGATCGAGCAGCAGGAGCAGCGGCTGAACGCCCAGGAACGGCAGTTGCGCGAACAGCAGCGGCAGATTGCTGAGCAGCGCGAATTGATCGAGCGGCAGCGGCGCGAGATCGAGGGGATGAACAGGATTTCGGACAGCGAATTGTCCACCGTGACGGGCGAGGGGGCCGCCTACGCGGGCCTGGACTATACCGGGCTGGCGCCGGACCAGCCGATTTCGACGAATAGCCGCTACGCGGCTTTCGCCGATGCATCGCCCGGAGGAAGCGCGCCATCGGCCACGGCCCAACCTGCGCCCGCTGCGCCGCAGGGGCCAGTCGGCGAGGCGCCCAGCGAGCAGGCTCGTCCGCACGCGCAAGTGGAAGCGCTCCCCGAGGGGCAGAACGCCCTGGGCGGCCGCGGCCGGTGGGTGGTCGAACCGTCGCTCGAATACTCGCATTCGTCTTCGAACCGGCTGGTGTTCCGCGGCGTCGAGATCATCACCGGCGTGCAAATCGGCCTGTTGGAAGCCAACGACACGTCGCGCGACACGATCGCCGGTTCGCTCGGCGTGCGCTACGCGCTCACTGACCGCCTCGAACTGGAAGCGCGTGTGCCGTACGTCTATCGCCACGATCGGATCACGACACTTTCGCAGCATGATCAGTCGGCGACGCAGACCTTCGAACTCGAGGGTTCGGATTTGGGTGATGTGGAATTTTCCGCGCGCTATCAGCTCAACAAGGGGGCCCACGGCGAACCGGTGTTCGTTATCGGCGGCCGGATCAAGTCCGACAGCGGGCGCGGGCCGTTCGACGTCGGGCGGGACGATCAGGGCGTATCCACCGAGCTCGCCACCGGCTCAGGCTTTTGGGGCTATCAAGCGAGTCTCTCGGTGCTTTACCCGACCGACCCGGCCGTGCTGTTCGGCAGCCTGTCGTACCTGCATAACCAGTCGAAGAACATCGACCGCGTGATCGGCGGGGTGCACGTCGGCGAAGTCGAGCCCGGCGACTCGATCGGCGCCGGTTTCGGCTTCGGCTTCGCGCTAAATCCCCGCTTCTCCTACTCGCTGGGCTATTCACATTCTTACATTATGCCCACCGAAAGCGAACTCGGCTCGACTCGCCAACGCTCCACGTCGTTGCAGGTGGGCGCCCTTCAGCTCGGTCTCTCTTTCCGAATTTCGCCGCGCAAGACGATGGCCGCCAGTGTAAATGTCGGCGTAACCGAAGACGCCCCGGACGTGAGCGTCGGTTTCCGGATGCCGATGCAGTTCTGAGCTTTCGGCGCTGGCGAGGCTTAAGGCCCGGCCCCGGGATTGGTGGCCATCATGTGCGTGAGGTCGTCGTTCAGGCGCATGCCGAAGATCTCGAAACCCATGTCCTTTTGAACGGATTCAAATCCCGGGAGCGTCAGGGTGACATCGATATCCTGGGTCAGTCGCCGGCCGCTGGCCGTATTGAGAATGATATTTTGAAGGGCCCCGTTGGTGACGTTGTGAATGAGCGTCGTGACGCCGGTGTCGTCAGCGATCACAACGCCTCCGGTCACCCCGTCGAGTCCCATGGCGCTGCGCTGTTCGGGCGTCAACGCATCGACGGCCTGACCGAGGCTCCCGAGGGTCTGCTCGATCACCGCCCCGTTGTCGCTCCAGGTGAGCTGCGTCGTTAGCGCAAGGACGCCGTCGGCATAGGTGCTGATGGTGGCGCCGAACCCGATCTCCACGCCATTGACGGCAAAGCCGCCACGCAGGTCCGCCAAGGAAGCGTCTTCGATCACCTCGACGCCTTCGCCCCATGCATTGGCATAGGCGGGCGCGGCGATCACAACCGCGAGGATCCCGGCCGCCAAGGCGAGAGCGCGGCGCACGTCAATTGACCTGAATGGACTGGCGAAGTTGATACAGTTCGGGCAGCCCCCGCAGCAGTTCCGAGGGCGAGACGGGGCCGGTGGCGACGTCCATTGGCGCCTTGGCCCAGGGCCGCCATTCCTCGTCGCGGTTAAACGCCGGCGCCTGCGTGCCAGGCGGGCTGCGGCGGATAGCCAGCACGACGCCATTCCAGAGCGCCTCGAAATCGGCCCTCGCGTAGGTCTGCAGACCGAATGTGGGGTCGCCCACGAGCACGCGTCCGCCGCGCACGCCTTTAATCACTACGAAGTGGCGATAGTTCTGGTGCGTGATCAGCGCCACCGCAGGCACGCCGAGCGCATCGAGGCGGTCGAGCGAGAGGCGCAAACCGTCAGCGGAGAAGCCCTGACCTTCAAGGTAGCGCTTCATGTCGAGCATGGAGAAGCCGACCTGGCGGATGCGCGCCTGATCGCCCACCTCATACATGGCTTGGAAAATCCGCGCCTCGTTGACAGCGATCCCGTAGTGGTAGCGAAGCAGCGTGGCGAGCGCGGCGGAGCCGCAGCTGTAATCGTATTGCTGCCGGACCGTCGTGCGGAACGGGATGTCGCGCCAGGAGATGACGTTAATCGTGTAGCTGCCGCCGCCTTCCCCGTGCGTGCGCACCTGCGCGGCGGCCGGCGAGGTGAAAGCAAGACATACGAGCGCAAACGCAAACGCGCCGAGACGCTGGAGGCGGCTCGGCGCGGCGCAGGTTTGAGCATAGCTCGTCATTTGAGCAGGCTCAGCATTTATCGGGCCAGGACAACATCGACATTCAGGTTGGACTGAAGGTTGTTGTTGTGGCCCGTGTTCATGACGAAGTTCCCCACGCCATTGAAGTTGGCGAAGGCCCCGTCGGTCATGTTGATCTGGCCGGACGTGACCGTCTGGCCGGAAACCGTGTTGCCGGAATTGATGGCGGTCAGCGTTTGATCGGTGATCACGTTAACGTCGACGCCGTCGCCGCCGGCCAAGGCTTCCAGATCTTCCGCGCTCAACACCGCGCCCTCGTCGGCGCCTTGCGCGCCGGCCGGGTCGGTTTGAGGCGAACGCGCTTCCTCCGCCGCGGCAGGGCTGGTCAACGCCAGGCCAAGCGCGAGGAGAAGAGCGCTGGGGAGGAGGGTTCTTGGCTGCATTGGAAGCGCCTCGATCCGGTTCGGGAGATTGGGCCGGCGGTTGACGCCGCCGGCCCGCCCTCATCTGCGTTACGGGGTCACCGCACCATTGTCGCCGAACGTGATGTTGGCGTTGGCGCCGATCGCCGTCGCGGCCTGGTTGGCCGAGCCGACGCCCGTGTTCATGCTCGCGGTTTGCACACCCGAGAAATTGTTGAAGGCGCCATCGTCGAACTTGATGGAGCCCGTTTCAATCCGGCCCGGGTGAGCCGCATCGCCGGCGGCCAGCGAGACGTTCGACACCGATGCGTCGAGTTCCATCGTCGTGAGGACGTTGGTCGACTTGTCGATGTTCGTGCTGCTGTCCGTCAGCGTGTTGTACGAGCCGATCGTGTGCGATTCCGAGTGGCTTTCGGAATTGTACGAGTCGTTCGTGCTGCTGTCGCTCGAGCTATTGGTCTCGGAATTGTTCGTCGTGTTGAACGAGTCATCGCCGAGATTGTTGCCGTTGCCGCTGTCAGCGACCTGAACGTTGGTCGAGGAGTCGGTGTTCGACTCGGTTTTGTTAACCGTCGCGGAGTTCGTTGTGTTGAACGAATTGTCTCCGAGATTGTTGCCGTTGCCCGAGTCGGCGACGGCGACATTGGTCGAGGAGTCGGTTGTCTGGTTCGTGGTGTTGAACGAACCGTCCCCGAGCTGATTGCCGTTGCCGCTGTCGGCCACTTCGACGTTGGTATTCGTCGAGTTGTCCTCGTGCGTCAGCGTATTGGTCTCGGTCGTATTGAAAGAATTGTCGCCGAGATTGTTGCCATTGCCCGAGTCGGCCACGGTGACATTGGTCGAGTTATCCTCGTGGGTCATCGTCGTGGTGTTGCCGCTGTCGTCGACATGCACCGAGGCGTCTTGGTTCGTTGTGTTGAACGAGTCGTCGCCAAGGTTGTTGCCGTTGCCGGAGTCGGCGACAGCCACGTGGGTCGATTGATCGGTGTTCACAGAGTTGTTTTGGTTTTCGCTGTTGTCGTTCAGCGAGTCCGTGACGGCCACGTCGAAGTTCGTCGAGGCGTCTTGATTGGTCTCGCTGTTCGACGTCGTGTTGCCGTTGTTGGAGAAGTTCCCGTTGCCGGAGTCGGCCACGTCGACATTCGTCGAGCTGTCGGTCTCGGTGTGGGTCATCGAGTTGCCGTTGTTCGAGAAGTTGCCGTTGCCGCTGTCGGCCACGTCCGTATTGATCGAATTGTCGACCGAGTTGTTTTGGTTCTCGCTGTTGTCGTTCAGCGAGTCGGCCACGGCGACGTCGACATTCGTCGAGCTGTCGGTCTCGGTGTGGGTCATCGAGTTGCCGTTGTTCGAGAAGTTGCCGTTGCCCGAGTCGGCGACGTCGACATTGGTGGAACTGTCGGTGTTCGTCTCGGTGTGGTCGCCGTTGTTGGAGAAGTTGCCGTTGCCGGAATCGGCCACCGAGGTTTCGATCGTGTTGAACGAGCCGTCGTTGTCGTCGCCAGCGGTCTGTTGAGTGTTGCCGTCGCCGCTGTAGGTGGTGTCGGTGTAGCTCTGGTTTTGCTGGTTGCCGTTGACGATGCTGTTGCGGTCGCCGTCGATGTTGTTCGATGTGTCGGTCGAGTTGTCGTTGCCGACTTCGTTGCCATTGAAGCTGTCGTTGAGCGCGACCGCCGTGTGGTTCGAGTTGTCGGAATTGTCGTTGCCGATTTCGTTGCCGTTGAGGCTGTCGGTGACGGCCACATTGGTGTTGGTCGAATCGTCCTCGTGCGTCTCGGTGTGGTCGCCGTTGTTGGAGAAGTTGCCGTTGCCCGAGTCGGCGACGTCGACATGGGTCGAGGCGTCCTGATTGGTCTCAGTCGACGTATGCGTGATGGTGTCGTTGTCGTTGGACGTGTTGCCGACTTGATTGCCGTTCAGGCTGTCGTTGAACGCAACGTTCGTGGACGCATCCTGATTGGTCTCGTTGTGGCTGTCGGTATGATCGCCGTTGCCCGAGAAATTGCCGTTGCCCGAATCGGCGACGTCGACGTTGGTCGAGTTGTCGGAATTGTCGTTGCCGAGTTCGTTGCCGTTCAGGCTGTTCGTGAACGCCGTGGCCGTATGGGTGGAGTTGTCGGAATTGTCGTTGCCGACCTCGTTGCCGTTGAGGCTGTTGGCGACGGCCGTGGTGTTCGAACTGTCGTTGTTCGTCTCGGTGTGATCGCCGTTGCCGGAGAAATTGCCGTTGCCCGAGTCGGCGACATCGACGTTGGTCGAGTTGTCGGAATTGTTGGTGTTGTCCGTGTTGTTCTCGGTGTTGCCGACTGAGTTGCCATTGAGGCTGTCGTTGAAGGCGACATTGGTCGAGGCGTCTTGGTTGGTCTCGCTATTGGTCGTCGTGTGATCGCCGTTGCCCGAGAAATTGCCATTGCCCGAATCCGCAACGTCGACGTTGGTCGAATTGTCGGAATTGTCGTTGCCGATTTCGTTGCCGTTGAGGCTGTCGGTGACGGCGACGTCGGTGTTGGTCGAGGCGTCTTGATTGGTTTCCGAAGACGTTGACTGATGATTGTAGGTGTCGTTGTCGTTGGAAGTGTTGCCAACCGAGTTGCCGTTGAAGCTGTCGTTCAGCGCCACGTTGGTCGAGGCGTCCTGATTGGTTTCCGAAGACGTCGACTGATGATTGTAGGTGTCGTTGTCTTGGTTGCCGTTGTTCGAGAAGTTGCCGTTGCCCGAGTCGGCGACGTCGACATTGGTCGAATTGTCGGAATTGTCGTTGCCGATTTGGTTGCCGTTGAGGCTGTCGCTGACCGCGACGTCCGTGTTGGTGGAAGCGTCCTGGTTCGTCTGGCTGTTGGTTTCCGTGTGGTCGCCGTTGCCGGAGAAATTGCCATTGCCGGAGTCCGCGACATCGACATTGGTGGAGCTGTCGCTGGTGCTGGACGAGTTCGTCGACGAGCTGCTGGCTTGATTGCCGTTGTTGGAGAAATTGCCGTTGGCGCTGTCCGAAAGGGCCGTGCTGTCGTCATTCGCGACTGCCGCGCCCGTGCTGCCCGTCGGCGCCTGATCGGCCCAAGCGGCCGGCGCGAACGCCAGACCGAGGGCGACGACGCAAACCGAGCTCATCAGTTTGAGTTGCATTCCCGTTTACCTCCGTTTGACGCCGGCCCCCCCAACTTTTGGGTTGGGTATCCAAGGCAGCCAGCTGACCAGCGAAATGGCCGGAGGCGGCGGCATTAATCGCGGTTAAACAATTGGGCGACGAATACGGCCGAGTGCACAAAGTAAACTTCGCCAAGGAAAAGAATGACAGTGTTGTCTGTTTTAATAGACTTGGTTGATATTTACTTGTATTAAAATGACTACTCTCACGACATGCGAGTAGTCGATGGTTTATTGCGCCCCCGCGGCGAATTCTTAATTGCCTCCCCGCCGGATTTGAGAAAGTGCAAGCTTGTCTGGGGAGGGGGAACGCGGGACATCCCCGCCGTGCCGAACGGATCCCTTCATGCGCGAGGGACGAGCGCGTAGCCCCGCGGAAGGGTGTGATGTTTCTACGACGCACCGTTTGCGGGCATTTCTTTTTCTTTGCGCGGCCGTCGCGGCGCAAAGATTAGGAGGACTTTCTGAGCGCGAAGGCGGAATATGCTGCGAGGGAGGTCGCCGTGCCTGTGCGCGGACGATAAAACGCGCCAATGAGCCAGCGAAATTTTAAGCCGCTCGAACTTTATGTTCCCACCCCGCACGCGCGGCCGGGCGATCGGCCGACCTTCTCCTACATCGCGGTGCCGGAAATCGAGGCGGCGACGCGGCCAAATCCGATGGCCGCCGAACCGGAGACGCGTGATCTCGCGTTCGGACTCATTCGCGTGCTGGATTTCGAGGGGCGCGCAGGCGGCGCTTGGAATCCGGGGCTCGACACTCAATTGATGCGTCGCGGGTTGCGCCTCATGCTGCTGACCCGCGCCTTCGACGACCGCATGTACAAGGCCCAGCGCCAGGGCAAGACCTCGTTCTACATGCAGTGCGCGGGAGAGGAGGCGGTATCCATTGCGCAGGCGCTCGCCTTGGACGCCGACGACATGTGCTTTCCGAGCTATCGCCAGCAGGGCGTGTTGATTTCGCGCGGCTATCCGCTCGAAACCATGATGTGTCAGATTTACTCGAACCACCGCGACCCGCTCAAGGGGCGGCAACTGCCCGTGATGTATTCGAGCAAGGAGAAGGCGTTCTTCTCCATCTCCGGCAATTTGGGAACGCAAGTGCCGCAGGCCGTCGGCTGGGCGATGGCCTCCGCCTATAAGGGCGACGACCGCATCGCCTGCACCTGGATCGGCGAGGGCGCCACGGCCGAGGGCGATTTTCACGCCGCGATGACCTTCGCCAGCGTTTATCGCGCTCCCGTGATCCTCAACATCGTCAACAATCAATATGCGATCTCGTCGTTTCAGGGCTTCGCGGGCGGAGAGCTGACGACGTTCGCCGCCAAGGGCGTCGGCTATGGGATGTCGTCGCTTCGGGTGGACGGCAACGATTTCCTGGCGGTGTACGCCGCCACCAAGTGGGCGATCGAGCGCGCGCGCAACAATGGCGGGCCGACCCTCATCGAACACGTGACGTATCGCGCGGGCGCGCATTCCACCAGCGACGATCCGAGCCGCTACCGCCCGGCGGACGAGGCGCAAGCGTGGCCGTTGGGCGACCCGGTTTTGCGGCTGAAACAGCACCTGATCGCGCTGGGCGCGTGGTCCGAGAGTGACCACGAGGACGCAATAGCCGAGGCCGCGACGCAAGTTCGCGACGCCGGGCGCGAGGCCGAGAAGTACGGTGTCCTCAGCGACGACACGCATCCGGGCGTCGAGACCATGTTCGAGGACGTTTACAAGGACATGCCGTGGCACCTGCGCGCCCAGCGCGATGAGCTGGGGAGCTGACGCATGCCGGCCATGACCATGATCCAGGCGCTGAATTCGGCGCTCGATGTGATGATGGAGCGCGACCCGGACGTGCTCGTCTTCGGTGAAGACGTCGGCTATTTCGGCGGCGTGTTTCGGGTGACGGAGGGGTTGCAGAAGAAGCACGGTCTCACGCGCTGCTTCGACAGCCCGATCAACGAGAACGGCCTTGCGGCGGCGGCGATCGGCATGGCGGTGTACGGGCTGCGTCCCGTGATCGAGATTCAATTCGCGGATTACGTGTATCCGGCCTACGACCAGCTCGTGTCGGAGGCGGCGCGCATCCGTTATCGTTCGGCGACGGACTTCACGGTGCCGATGACGGTGCGCATGCCGTATGGCGGCGGCATTTTCGGCGGACAGACCCATAGTCAGAGCCCAGAGGCGCTGTTTACGCATGTTGCGGGCTTGAAAACGGTGGTGCCGTCTACGCCGTATGACGCGAAGGGCTTGCTGATCTCAGCGATCGAAGACGACGATCCGGTGATCTTTCTGGAGCCGAAGCGCGTCTATAACGGGCCGTTCGACGGGCGGCGAGACCGCCCTGTGACCCCTTGGGCGAAGCATCCGGCGAGCGAGACGCCGGATGGCTATTACAGCATCCCGCTCGGCAAAGCCGCGGTCGCGCGCGAGGGGGCCGACCTCACCGTGCTTGCTTACGGGACGATGGTGCATGTCGCCATCGCCGCCGCCGAAGAGGCGGCTTGCGACGCCGAGGTCATCGATTTGCGCACCCTGGTGCCGATCGACATCGAGACGATCAAAGCCTCAATCGAAAAGACCGGCCGCTGCATCATCGTCCATGAGGCGACCCGCACCAGCGGCTATGGCGGCGAGATCGCTGCGCTGGTGCAGGAACATTGCTTCTATCACCTGGAAGCGCCCATCCAGCGCGTCACCGGTTATGACACGCCCTATCCTCATTCGCTGGAATGGGAGTATTTCCCGACCCCGCAGCGCATCGCCAAGGCGATGCGGCGAGTGATGGAGGCTTGACCGCCCGTGGCTGAATACGTGTTCAAACTGCCGGACGTCGGCGAAGGCACCGCCGAGGCGGAGATCGCCGCCTGGCACGTGCGTGTCGGCGAGGTGGTGCAGGAAGACGCTCCGCTGGTGGACGTCATGACGGATAAGGCGACCGTCGAGATGACCTCCCCGGTCACGGGCAAGGTGGTGAAGCTCAACGGCGAGCCCGGCGATATGGCGGCGGTGGGCTCAGCCCTGGTGGTGCTGCAAATCGAGAGCGGGGAAGAAGAGGCGAAGCCGCACGCGAACGGCGCCAACGGCGCAGCCAAACCCATCGAGGCGGCGCCGCAACCCAAACCTCGCGTGAAGGTGCCTGCCGGCACAGTGCTCGGCGAGGGCGCGCCCGCGCGCCCTGCGGATACTGCGCCGCCGTCGGCGCAGGCGCTGGTGAAGCCAGAGCCGCAAAAGGCGCAAGTCGTCGCCAAGCCGCATACGCTGGCCGCGCCTGCCGTGCGCGAGCGCGCCGAGCGCCTGGGGCTCGATCTTGCCGCCGTACGCGGCACCGGACCGGATGGGCGGATCACGCATGAGGATTTGGATACGGCTCTGCTCGCGCGCACCGGGCGCAGCGTCAGCGTCGCTCAGCGTGCGGATGTCGAGCCGGTGAAGGTGATCGGCCTTCGCCGCAAGATCGCCGAGAAGATGCAGGAAGCGAACGCGATCCCGCACTTCACCTATGTTGAAGAAGTGGACGTGACGGCCGTTGAAGAATTGCGCGCGCACTTGAACGCGACGCGCCGCTCGGATCGGCCCAAGCTCACCATGCTGCCGTTCTTGATGCTGGCGGTGACAAAGTGCCTGCGCGACTTTCCGCAGATCAACGCCCGCTTCGACGATGTGGAGGGCGTCATCTACCGGCACCAGGGCGTCGATCTCGGCATCGCCACGCAAACCGATTCCGGTCTCATGGTGCCGGTCGTGCGCAACGTCGAAGAGCGCGATATCTGGGCGTGCGCGAGCGAAGTGCAGCGGCTCTCGGCGGCGGCGCGTTCGGGCGCGGCGACGCGAAGCGAACTCTCCGGCTCGACCATCACCATCACCAGCCTCGGCGCGATGGGCGGCGTCGTCTCGACGCCGGTGCTGAACGCGCCGGAAGTCGCCATCATCGGGGTCAACAAGATCATGGAACGACCGGTGGTGAGCGAGGGGCAGATCGTCGTCCGCAAGATGATGAACCTTTCCTCCTCCTTCGATCACCGCGTGGTTGACGGTTACGACGCGGCGGCGTTCATTCAGCAAATCAAGGGCGTGCTGGAGCAACCGGCGATGCTCTTCGTCGCACGGTAGAGCCCCTGCTCTCCGTTCGCGCGGACGGGGAGGGGATGTGAAAAGCTGGATCGCCTTGGCGTGCGCATGCGTGTTGGCGGCTTGCGCGAGTTCGCCGCCCGCCGCACCGACGCCGCCGCAAGCGCCTGCGCAGAATTTTGCGGTTTTCGACTGGTTTGAATATTCGGGCCGCGATCCCGTGTTCGAGAACACGCCGTCCGGCGAGTACCAAAATCCGATACTTGCAGGCTTCTACCCGGATCCCAGCGTGACACGGGTGGGCGAAGACTATTACCTTGTCAATTCGACCTTCGCGTTCTTTCCGGGCATTCCGGTTTGGCATAGCCGCGACCTCGTGAACTGGACGCAGATCGGCAACGCCATCGACCGACCCGGGCAGCTTTCGTTCGACGGCCTCGGCAGCATTTCGCGCGGCGTGTTCGCGCCTGCGATCGCGCACCACGGCGATCTCTTTTATATCATCAACACATGCATCGATTGCGGCGGGAACTTCGTCGTGACGGCGCGCGATCCGGCGGGACCGTGGTCCGATCCGATCTGGCTTCCGTTCGACGGCATCGATCCGTCACTCTTCTTCGACGAGGATGGCAAAGCCTACGTCGTGCACAATGGCCCGCCTGTAGGGACACCGCGCTACAATGGCCATACCGCGATCTGGCTGCAGGAGTTCGATCCGCAGGCAAACAAGATGGTCGGCGACGGGGCGGTCATCGTCGACGCCGGAACACATCCCGAGCGCAACCCGATCTGGATCGAAGGGCCGCACCTGCTCAAGTTCCACGGCTATTATTATCTGATCGCGGCCGAAGGCGGCACGGAAGCCCAGCACTCCGAAGTTGTTTTCCGCAGCCGGCATGTGCGCGGCCCTTATGTCGCCTACAGCGGCAATCCGATCCTCACCCAACGCCAATTGGATCCCGCGCGTCCGAATCCGATTTCCGCGACGGGCCACGCGGACTTCGTAGAAACGCAGAATGGCGATTGGTTGGCGGTGTTTTTGGGAACGCGTCCCTACGCATACGACAGTTCCGGGCCGAGCCGCGACACGTTCCTGTTCAACACAGGGCGCGAAACATTTATGGCGCCCGTGCGCTGGTCGCACGGCTGGCCGGTGGTTACGAGCGACGACGACGTGCTCCCTTACGCGCACGCGCGGCCAAACTTGCCGGCCAGCGCGCCGGCCGGCTCGCCGACGACGGGGAATTTCACACAGCGCTACGAGTTCGACGACCCCAAGCTTGGCTTTGAGTGGCTGTTCGTTCGCACGCCGCGCGAGCCTTGGTATGCGCTGCACGACGGCGTGCTTTCGCTGCGCGCGCGCAACCAAAGCATAGGCGGCTTCGGACAGCCCTCATTTGTCGCGCATCGCCAGCAGCACACGAACGCCAGCGCATCGACAGAGGTGCGATTCACGGCGGTCAATCCGAACGGGATCGCCGGGCTCGCGGCCTACCAGAACGACGACTTCTATTTCGTGCTCGGCGTCGGTCAGGCGGAGGGGCGCCGGGCCGTCTTGTTGAAGCGTCGCGCGGGGCACAATGAGGATGCCAATGGCGTGCTGGTCGCCTCCGCTCCGCTTGCGGGCGACGGGCCGGTTTACCTGCGGATCGATGCGCGCGGCGGGCGTTACGACTTTTCCTTTAGCGAGACGCAAGGACAATGGACGCCGCTGGCGCGGGACGTGGACGGGAGCATCCTCAGCACCAGAGTGGCTGGCGGGTTCGTGGGCGCGATGCTGGGCATGTATGCGTATGACGATGTTCGCTAAGCGCCTCTCGGCGGCGCTGGCGCTGCTGTTGGCCTGGACGGGCGCCGCCTTCGCGCAGACGGGCGAGGCCATCGTCTTGCGCCCGGCGCGCGTGTGGGTCGGCGATGCGGCGCCGGCGCACGCGGGCTGGAGCGTGATCGTCGCCGACGGACGCATCGCGGCCGTCGGGCCGGACGCATCGCTCGACCGGCCGGCGAACGCGCGCGTGCTCGATCTGCCGAACGTCACGCTGACGCCAGGGCTCATCGACATTCATACGCACCTGCTGTTACGCGCCTATTCGATCGAGTCCTGGGACGATCAGGTGCTGCGCGACAGCGAGGCGACCCGGGTGATCCGCGCCGTCGACGCGGCGCGTGATACGTTGCTCGCGGGTTTCACTACGATCCGCGATCTCGGCACAGAAGGGGCGGGCTATGGCGATGTGGCGCTGCGCGACAGCGCCGCGAACGGCGCGATGCTCGGCCCGCGCATGTTCGTGGCGACGCGGGCGATCGTCGCGCGCGGGGCCTATGCGCCGCGGCGCACCGGCTTTCGGCCGGACATCGATTTGCCGCAAGGGGCTCAGGAAGCAAGCGGCGTAGATGAAGTGGTGGCGGCCGTTCGCGATCAGATGGCGCATGGCGCGGACTGGATCAAACTCTATGCCGACTATCGCTTTGGCGCGAGCAATGAATCGAGACCTACTTTCACGCAGGCGGAACTGAACGCCGCCGTCGCCACGGCGCATGACGCGGAGCTTCGCGTCGCTGTGCATGCGGTGACGGACGAGGGCATGCGGCGCGCCGCGCTAGCCGGCGTCGACACGATCGAGCACGGCTACAATGGAACAGCCGAGACGTTTCGCCTCATGGCCGCGCGCCACGTCGCATTGATCCCAACGCTGGCGGCGGCCGACACGGTGCGGCGGCCTGACACCGCGAATTTCGGCCGCGCGCTGCGTCTCGCGCTCGCCGCCGGCGTTATCGTCGGTAATGGCAGCGACGCGGGCGTGTTCGCGCATGGGCAGAACGCGCGTGAACTTGAGCTTATGGTCGAGAACGGGATGACGCCGCTGCAGGCGATGATCGCGGCCACGTCCGCCGACGCCGCGTTGCTCGGGCAAAGCGGCCGGCTAGGATCCATCACGCCGGGCGCTCACGCCGATCTGGCCGGCTTTGGCGGCGATCCGACGAACGATATCCACGCCGCGCGCAACGTCGTTTTCGTGATGAGTCGCGGCGTCGTGGTGCGGACGCCCTGATCTGGCGGATGGGGTGGGATTCGAACCCACGGTAGACTTGCGCCTACTCCGGTTTTCAAGACCGGTCGTTTCAACCGCTCACGCACCCATCCGAAGCGGCTCGCCCTAGCAGTGCGGGGCCCCCGCGGCAACATTTGCCAGGTAACACGCCGTTAGCCTTAAAACTGAAAAAACCGTGAAAGCTTACTTCACCTCAACTCGCGCTCCTTATGAATGGTGTCTGATTTTTCTGCGTGGGTGGACTACATGGCTTTGGATTGGCGGCGCGCGGCGCCCGTGATTGCCTGTGCGCAAGCGGCGTTTTTGGTGCTGGCCGCCGCGCCAGCGCATGCGCAGCGCGCTGCGGCGCCGATCACCTTCGCAAGCCAAAATTCCGGCGCCACTTACGCATCGCTTGATGGCGGCGCCGCCAATTCCTACGGCTATGGCGGCGCACGGACCTCCGGCGGCGCCCCGATTGACTTGCGCCGCGCTCCCGCTCCTTCCGCGCCCTCTCCGGCCGCGCCTGCCGCCGCCGAAGGGCAGGGCGCGCCCGCTTGGCTCGAACAAGAACGCGTAGGCGCGCCCTATCAGGTCGGCGGGCGCTGGTACGTTCCCGCGGCCGAACCCGGCTATGACATGCAGGGCACGGCCTCGTGGTACGGGCCTAGCTTCCACGGTCAAGCCACCGCAAGCGGAGAGGCGTTCGATCAGGAGGCCATGACGGCCGCGCACCCGACGCTGCCGATCCCGAGCCTCGTGCAGGTCACCAATCTCGAAAACGGCCGCGAAGTGATCCTGCGCGTCAATGACCGCGGACCGTTCGTCGGCGACCGCATCATCGATGTGTCGCACAAGGCGGCCGAAGTGCTGGGGTTCGATAGGCAGGGTCAGGCGCGCGTGAACGTGCGCTATCTCGGCCCCGCGCCGCGTCACGTGGCGGCCAGTGCCGCGCCCTCGCCTTCCGCCGCGCCCGCGCCCCCTGCTCAACGCATCGCCGCATCCACGGAGGAGGGGCCGAGGTCGCTGCTGCCGCCACAGGGCGCGTCCGCGCGGGCGGACGACACAACGCCAAGCGAATTCGCGCCGATCCAAAACGAACAACGATCCTCTCAGGCGGCGCCGTTTCAGGTTCCGGCGTTCGGCGTCGGCGGCTATTATGTTCAGGTCGGCGCGTTTGCGGATCCGGATAATGCACATCGCGTGGAGGCTTCGATCCGTTCGGCCGGGCCTGTGGCCGTCGATACGCGCCAGTCGGGCGCGGGCCAGCTCTACCGGGTGCGGGTGGGGCCGTTTGCGAGCCCGGAACAGGCCGCCGCGGCACAGCTGACGCTGGCCGATCTGGGATACGGGCAAACGATTCTGGCCTCGCGGTAACAAACGCCCGTTTGTTGACGCAAAGCACCACCGGCGGTTTGTTCTGAGCGGCCACCCCTCGTGACGATTCGGGAACTCGGGATGATGAAACGAGCGCTGGTGTTAATGATGGCCGCGGTGCTGGCGGTGGGCGTCGCCGACGCGCGCACGCGCCCGCACAATCGACGCGCCGCCGCCGCCGCCGTGGCTGCGCCGGCGCCGGTCGATCCCAATGCGCCCTTTTCGAGTTCAGCTTCGCACGCCGTGATCATGGACGGCGATTCCGGTGCAATCCTTTATTGCCAGAATTGCGACGCTCCGATGCCCCCGGCTTCCATGAGCAAGCTGATGACCGTGCTCGTCGTCGCTGATTTGCTGAAGGCGAACCGACTGCGCTTTGACCAGCAATTGCACGTCAGCGAGAACGCTTGGCGCCACGGCGCAATGAGCGACGGCTCGCACATGTTCCTGGAACTAAACTCCAACGTGTCGGTCCGCGACCTTTTGAGCGGCGTGATTATCGTCTCAGCCAACGACGCCTGCATCGTTCTGGCGGAGGGTGTCGCCGGCTCGGAGGACGCGTTCGTGGCGCTGATGAACCGTCGCGCGCAGGAATTGGGCCTCCGCTCGGCCCATTTCACCAATTCGACCGGCCTTCCCGATCCGCAGCACGTGATCTCGGCGGCCGATCTGGCGCGGCTGACGCGCTATCTGGAAAGCAATCACCCCGAGCTCTACCGGCTCTATTCCCAGCGCGACTTCACCTACAACAATCACACACAGGAAAACCGCAACCCTCTGCTCGATGGGTTCCCGGGCGCTGACGGCGTGAAAACCGGCCACACGGACGCAAGCGGCTATGGCCTGGTCGGATCGGCGGTGCAGAACGGCCATCGTCGCATCATCGTGTTCAACGGCATGCCCAGCATGGCGGCGCGCCGCAGCGAGAGCATCCGCATGATGCGTGCGGCGTTCGACGTGTTCGCTATCCGCCGAATCGCGGCGCGCGGCGCGAAGCTCGGCGAGGCGCAGGTGTGGCTCGGATCGCATCGAACCGTTCCGCTCGTCGCCAGAGACGAAATCGTGATCGGAGGCACGCGCGCGCAGCAAGCGCTGCTCTCCGCCCACATCATCTATAACGGACCGCTGCATGCGCCCATCGCGCAAGGCGCTGTTGTGGCGCGGCTCGTGGTCGAGGGGCCGGGGATGCAAGCGCGGGAGTTCCCATTGGTGGCGGGAGAGCGCGTCGGCAAAGCCAATTGGTTCGCGCAGGCGTGGGAAGGTCTGCGCGCGAGCTTCGCCGGCGGCTCGTGACGCTGGGCCGCTTCATCACGCTCGAAGGCGGCGAAGGCGCCGGCAAATCCACTTTGGCGCGCGGCATCTGCGAAGCGCTGCACGCAAGCGGGCGCGATGTCGTACAGACGCGCGAGCCCGGCGGCTCGCCGGGCGCGGACGATATTCGCGCGCTCTTGGTGCGCGGCGACGCGGCGCGCTGGAGCGCGATGGAAGAGGCGCTGCTGTTCGCGGCGGCGCGCTCCAACCATCTCGCCTACACCATCCGGCCGGCTTTGGCGCGCGGCGCTTGGGTGGTGTGCGACCGCTTCTACGATTCAACTCGTGCGTATCAGGTGGCGGCGGGCGGGCTCGATCCGAAGGCGCTGGATACGCTCAATGCGCTCATCGATGCGCCCAAGCCCGATCTGACGCTGGTGCTCGATCTCGATCCGGCGGCTGGCTTGGCGCGTTCGAAGGGCGTCGAGGCGGGCGAGGACCGGTTCGAGCGGAAGGCCGCGGATTTCCATGCGCGCGTGCGGGCGGCGTTTCTGGAGATCGCGGCGACGGAACCGGGCCGCTGTGTGGTTCTGGATGCCAGCAAAGGCGCGGCAGAGGTTCTCGAACGCGCGCTGGGCGCTATAAACTCGCGGCTATGAAGGCCGAAAAACCGCCTGTCGAGACAGACCGCGAAACCGGCGCGCCGCATCCGCGCGAGACGTTTTCGTTTGTGGGTCACGAAGCTGCCGAGAACGCGCTGGCGGAGGCTTTGGGCTCGGAGCGCATGCATCATGCGTGGCTGCTTGCCGGACCGAAGGGGCTGGGCAAGGCGAGCTTGGCGTATCGCTTTGCGCGCATGGCGCTCGGCGCGAAGCGCACGGGGCCACGGCCGCTGGATGTCGATCCCGAAGATCCGATCGCGCGGCGCATCGCGGCTTCCGCGCATCCCGACATGTTTGTGCTGCGCCGTGGCTTGAACGAGCGCGGCAAGCCGCGGCGTGAGATCGCTGTCGACGAAGCGCGCGCGCTGGGCGGGTTTTTTGCGCTGGCGCCTGCTGAGGGCGGCATGCGGGTGGCGATCATCGACGCGGTGGACGATCTCAATCGCAACTCTGCGAATGCGATTCTGAAGACGCTGGAGGAGCCGCCGCCGCGTTCGGTGCTGCTGCTCGTGTGTCATGCGCCGGGCGCGGCGCTGGCGACGATCCGCTCACGTTGCCGCAGGCTGGCGCTGCGCGCGTTGCCGGATGCGGAGGTGAGCGCGGCGTTGGGCGGCAAAGCCGATCCAGCGCTATTGCGCTTGGCGCGTGGCCGACCGGGGCGCGCGATTGCCCTGGCGGCGCAAGAGATCGCGGCGGGCGATCTTGAGCGCGATCTGGAATCTCTGGCGCGCGGCGATGCGCGGCGCGCGCTGCCGGCGCTCTATGACAAGCTGGGCGGCGAACCGTTCGAGCGCTTCAGCGCAGCGATTGAACTGGCGTGCGAGCAAATCCGTGCGCGCGGCGTTGAGACCGGCGGCGAAGGATGGGCCGAGGCCTGGTCGGCGCTGGAAGCGCTGCGCGTCGAGGCGGAAGATTTGGACATGGATCCGCGCCACGCGCTCGCGCGCGCCATCGGCATGCTGGACCGTGCGGCGGGCGCGCGCCGATGATTTTCGCAGGCGCGTTTTCGGACACAAAACCGGCCTCCACTTTTGTTGAAAACGCGCATGCTTGTCGATAGCCACGTCAATCTGCACCACGAGAGCTTTGCGGAAGACCGCGAAGCGGTGATCGCGCGGGCGCGCGCTGCGGGCGTCAAGCGCATGATCACGATCTGCGACCGCACGGAGAACTTTCCCGCCGTCGCCGCGATCGCGGATACGCACGCGGATATTTATGCGAGCGTCGGCGCGCATCCCCACTATGCGAAGGACCACCTCGATCTCACCACCGCGCGGCTGGTGGAGATTGCGAAGCATCCGAAGGTCGTCGGCATCGGCGAAACGGGGCTTGACCTGCACTACAAGTTCAGCCCGCTCGAAGATCAGCGGCGCGTGTTCAGCGCACACATCGAGGCGGCGCGGGAGACGGGTCTGCCGCTCATCATCCATACGCGCGAGGCTGACGAGGAAACGGCGGCGATGCTGGAGGAGGCTGTGGAGCGGGGGCCGCTCACGATTCTGATGCATTGCTATACGAGCGGCGCGGAGCTGGCGCGGCGGGTGTTGAAGCTCGGCGCCTATTTTTCGTTCTCGGGCATTCTTACGTTCAAGAACGCGAACGATGTGCGCGCCGTGGCGGAGATGGTTCCTTTGGACCGGCTGATCGTCGAGACCGATTGCCCATATCTCGCGCCCGTGCCGCATCGCGGACAGCGCTGTGAGCCCGCCATGGTGGCGGAGGTGCAGGCGTACCTCTTGAAGTTGAGGGGGATCGAACCGGAGGAGGGGGCGGCCCTGCTCGCGGAGAATTTCTTCCGGCTCTTCGCATCGATCCCGCGCGCATGAGCACGCTGCGCGTCACCATTCTGGGCTGCGGTTCCTCCGGCGGCGTGCCGCGTTCGACAGGAAATTGGGGCGTGTGCGATCCGAACGAACCGCGCAACCGGCGCACGCGCTGCGGGCTGATGCTGCAGCTCTGGCGCGGCGAAGCGGGGCCGGCGGAAGAGGCGACCGTGGTGCTGATCGACACCGCGCCGGAGCTGCGCGAGCAGCTCGCGCGCGCGAAACCGCATCACATCGACGCCGTGCTCTACAGCCACGATCACGCGGACCAGGTGCATGGCATCGACGATCTGCGCGGCTTCTTCATCGAACGGCGCAAACGCATCCCGGTCTATATGGATGGGCCGACGCGCGCGGTTCTCGAGCCGCGCTTCTATTATTGCTTCCACGGCGTCGGCGGGTATCCGGCGATCCTGGAAGACGCGGGTTCACTGACGCCGCATACGTTGGTGCAGATCGATGGGCCGGGCGGCGTGTTAACGGCCGAGCCGCTGGCGCAGGATCATGGCGGCTCGATCTCGCTCGGGTTTCGCGTCGGGCCGGTGGCGTACTCAAACGATGTCGTTGCGATGCCGGACTCGACGATGGCGGCGCTCAAGGGCTTGGAGCTGTGGATCGTCGATGCATTGCGCGAGGCGCCGCATCCGACGCACGCGCATCTGGCGCTGAGTCTGGAATGGATTGCGCGGCTCAAGCCCAAGCACGCGGTGCTGACGAACCTGCATCTCGATTTCGACTACAACGCCTTGAAGGCGCGGCTGCCGGCGGGGATCGAACCCGCCTATGATGGCTGGAGCGCCGACCTCGCCGTCTGAGTCGGTCTGGACCGAACCATCCATCATTTCCCATAATCTATCTTATGCGAGAACCGCATGGACGATAAAGCAGATAAAAACAATGAGATAGATAGTGGCGCTGAGAGCACCTTCCAGCGCGACGGCGCGGCCATTCGGGCGGTTCTGGACGTCATGGCGCGCCTGCGAGACCCGCAAGACGGCTGCCCGTGGGACAAAGAGCAGACCTTCGCGACCATCGCCCCCTACACCATCGAGGAGGCTTATGAGGTCGCCGACGCGATCCAGCGCGCGGATCTGCCGGCGCTGAAGGAAGAGCTGGGCGATCTTCTGTTTCAGGTCGCGTTCCATGCGCGCATGGCCGAGGAGCAAGGCGCGTTCGATTTCGCAGACGTCTCCAACGCGCTGGCCGCCAAGATGGTCGCGCGCCATCCGCACGTCTTCGGCGGGACCGATATGCGCACGGCGGAGGAGCAGACCCGCGCCTGGGAGACACAGAAGGCCGAGGAGCGCGCGAGGAAGCGTCCAGACGCTTCCCTGCTCGATGACGTCGCCATGGCCCTGCCGGCGCTGATGCGGGCGGAAAAACTCACCAAGCGCGCGGCGCGGATCAATTTCGACTGGCCGAACGCCGAGGCGGTTCTGAAGAAGCTCGACGAGGAATTGGCGGAACTCGATGAGGCCCGCGGCCACGCCGATCTCGAAGCCATGACCGAGGAGATGGGCGATATCCTATTTGTGATGGCCAATCTGGCCAGAAAGCTCGGTGTTGACCCCGAGGAGGCGTTGCGGCGCGCCAACACCAAGTTTACCTCCCGCTTCCAGCACATCGAACGCCGGCTGGCGGAGATGGGGAAAACGGGGAAGCAGCCGCTCGATGAACTCGAAGCGCTGTGGGTGGAAGCGAAGACAACGGAGAAGAAGAGCGCGCCATGAATGACGCCCTGCTCGCTTTGCATTTTATCGGCCTGATGATGGGCGCCGGCGGCGGTTTCGGCAGCGCCATCGTGGCGCGCGTCGCCAACAGCAAACCGCCGGAACAAGCCGCCACGCTGCGTACGCTGGGGCCGATCCTGGCGCGTTTCGCGCACATCGGGCTCGGCATCCTGTGGGTGACCGGCCTCATCATGATCTGGAGTGTCTATGGCGGGCCCGAGCACCTGCCGGAACTTTTCTGGATCAAGGCCATCTTCATCGTCAGCTTGACCGTCGCGGCGATCGCGACGGAACTCACGTACGCCGATATCAAGAAGGGGAACATGAAGGCCGCTGCGCGGCTGCCTAAGATCGGGCCAATCGCGGGGATATCCGCCCTGCTCGCGGCCGTCACCGCGGCGTTTGCGTTCCACTGACGCGGCGCACTGACGTTCCCTCACCTCCTCAGCGCAGAACTCGCTAAAGCCAGCTCATGACACCAGTGAAGTTTGCTTCGCCGATCGCGGCGCGGAAGGCCGGCCGCGTACATTGGCCCGATGTCGCGCGCGGCGTCGGCATCGTGCTCGTGGTGTTGGGACACACGATCGCCGGGCTGCTCAATGCCGGCGTGATGGAGCACTCGGCGGGGCCGCACTGGGTCTACTACGCGATCTACACGTTTCATATGCCCCTTTTCTTCGTGCTGTCGGGCATCTTCCTCGCGGATGGCGCCAAGCGCGGCGCGGAGGACTTCTGGACCGGCAAAGCGTGGACGATCATCTATCCGTACGTGCTGTGGTCGCTCACGCAGGGCGCGCTACAAATGTGGATCAACGGCGCGCTGGGGCAGCCTTGGACCTTCAAGGCGCTGGCTTCGATTGGTTGGCAGCCACTCAGCCAATTCTGGTTCCTCTACGCGCTTTTGCTGTGCCATGCGGCGGGCATGGCGTTCAAAGATCGCCCTTACGTGCTCTTGGGCGTGAGCCTGATTGGCTGGGTTGCGGCGAGCTTCATGCCGTGGACCTGGATCGCGGCGAAGACGCTGCATTTCCTGCCGTACTACGCCGCGGGCATGATCCTCTCGACGCGCGCGCTGCGCTGGCGGGCGCCGCCAGTGTGGGTGACGCTGGCGCTGATGGCGGCGTTTGGCGTTTCCGTCGCAGCGTGCCATGCGCTGGAGGAATGGAAAGCCGAAGCGCTCGTCGTGACGCCAGCGGCCTTGCTCGGCGTCGCCGCGACGTTTGCCGTCGCGCTTTCGGCGGAAGATGCGTTTGGCGCGGCGCTGCGGTGGCTTGGGCGCGCGTCAATGACGATCTTCGTGCTGCATATACTGGCGCTCGCAGGTGTGCGCATGGCGCTGAGCGCGATGGGCGTGGACGATCCGATCCTGCATCTGATCGCGGGCGTGACCCTTGGCCTGCTCGGACCGGCGTTCACACACGTTCTGCTGGAGCGCTGGGGCTTGCTGCCGCTGTTCGGCTTTGCGCGCCCGCCGCGGCGGGCGCCGGTCCCGGTGACATCGGCCTAGGGACGCGGCTAATCTCCGCACGCCTTCAGCGGAGCGGAACATGACCGACGACGAATTGCGCGCGCGTATCCCCGCGCTAACCAGCGGCGGCTGCGCGGCAATCACCGGCGCGGCGAGCGGCATCGGGCTTGCCGCTGCAAAGCGGTTCGCGATGCTGGGCCTGCCCGTGGTGATGGCGGATCTGGGCGGGGCCAAGCTCAATCACGCGTGCGCCGAAGTGGCTGGCGAAACCAACAATGACCGCGTGATCGCCGTGCCGTGCGACGTCAGCGTGATGGCGGATGTGGAGCGCCTGGCCGCGACGGCGCGCGATGCGTTCGGCTCTGTGGCCCTGCTGATGAATAACGCCGCGGTGATGCACAATCCCGGCACGGCGCTGGGTAATACGAGCGCGTGGCGGGCGCTGCTCGAGGTGAACCTCTGGGGCGTGATCAACGGGGTGCAGGCGTTCGGCCGGGCTATGGTCGCGCAGAAAACGCCCGCGCTCATTATCAACACCGGCTCCAAGCAAGGCATCACCACGCCGCCGGGCAATGCGGCTTACAACGTGTCGAAGGCGGGCGTGAAAGTGTTCACGGAGGCGCTTGAGCATGAGCTGCGCAACACAACGGACTGCAAAGTTTCGGCGCATCTGCTGATCCCGGGCTTCACGTTCACCGGAATGACGGCGGGCGGGCGCACGGAGAAGCCCGGCGGCGCATGGACGGGCGAGCAGGTCGTCGACTTCATGCTGGAGAGCGTCGCGCGCGGCGATTTCTACATCCTCTGCCCCGACAATGACGTGACGCGCGCGATGGATGAGAAGCGCATGGCATGGGCTGTTGGCGACGTGATTGAAAACCGGCCTGCGCTCTCGCGCTGGCATCCGGATTATGCGGAGGCGTTTGCCGCGTTTGTGAAAGGCTGAGCGTCCCGCGCGTTCAGCAACACAAACGATCCGGGACCCAGGGCGACACGCATGGAGCTTTGCAGCTCTGGGTCCCGGCTCTCCCTCCGGTCGGCCGGGATGACGGCAGGTTTCGCTTCTCGCCGACTACGGACCTTCAAGAGCACTAAGCGCGACCTCGTCCTTCTCCCCTTGTGGGAGAAGGTGGCGCGAAGCGCCGGATGAGGGGTGATCGCGCGACGCTTCGAGGTTCGCGCCATCACCCCTCACCCATGTCTCATCGCACGCAACGCCGCGCCCGCGATCCCTCTCCCACAAGGGGAGAGGGGCAAGTTGAGCTCTCGATTGACGACCGATTTTCGCCGGAAGCTGACCTGCGCATCAATCGAGGAGGATTGAGGGCGTTTGACTAGGAGCGCAAAGGCAACACAGAAAGGCGTTGCCGCAAGAAGGTACAGAGCGCCCAGAAAATATGGCAGAGCAAGGGATACTGCCCAATCATCGGGTGGCCCGCCCCAAGCTGTGCGTCCACGCGTGCTCTATCCAATAATATCGCAACGGGCATCGTGACGACGACGGCGCCGACGATCACAATCCGGCCAAGCAAGCGCCGGCGGTTTGCCTACGCAATCAAACAAGGAACGGACGCGACGAATGCCGCAGGGCCATTCATAGTCAAGACTAAGAGGACCATACCCATCCGGCGATCTGACCACCAAAACGAGTTTGGTCAATGGCCGCAAAGGGCCAAAAGCGGAAAGCCCGCGTCTACTCCGCCGCAGGCCGCACTTCTTCCGGCAGCGCCTCCAACGGCGCAAAGCGCGCGGCGTCCTCTACGGTGAGTTCGGCGGTGATCTGGAGGAGGCCTTGGTCGTCGAGACTTTCTTCCAAGATGCGGCCGGCGGCGGCGATGCGGGCGCGGGTCCGGCCGTCGGCTGGATCGAGCGGGATGGTGATGATGCGCGTGGCGGAGAAGGCCGCGCGGTCGATCGCGGTGAGCAGGGCGTCGATCCCCTCCCCTGTTTGCGCGGAGATGGCGACGGGGGCGAGGGCGGTCGGTTCGAGCGCTTCGGCGCGCCGCAGGCGGGCTTCGTGCGCGGCGGGCGCGAGCAGGTCGATCTTGTTCCAGGCTTCGATCAGAGGCGGCGTGTTGTGGCCGTCTTCCTTCGCGAGTTGGGCGATCACCGCGAGCACGTCGTTGCGCTGCGCATCGCTTTCGGGGCTGGCGATGTCGCGCACGTGGATCAGGAGATCGGCCTCCATCACCGCTTCCAACGTGGCGCGGAAAGCGGCGACGAGTTCTGTGGGCAGATCGGAGATGAAGCCCACCGTATCGCTCATGATGACGCCGCGCCCGCTCGACAGCTTCACGAGGCGCGCGGTCGGATCGAGCGTGGCGAAGGGCATGTCCTTCGCCAACACGCCAGCGCGGGTGAGACGATTGAACAGCGTGGACTTGCCGGCGTTGGTGTAGCCAACGAGCACGACAGCGGGCAGGCCGGCGCGTGCGCGGGCTCGGCGCGCGAGGCCGCGCGTGCGGCGCACGTCTTCCAATTCACGCTTCAGCTTCAAGATGCGGTCGGCGATTTGGCGGCGATCAAGCTCGATTTGCGTTTCGCCAGGACCTCCGGTTTTGCCGAGGCCGCCGCGTTGACGCTCCAAGTGCGTCCAGGTGCGCACGAGGCGCGAGCGCTCGTAAGCTTGGCGCGCGAGTTCGACCTGCAGCCGCCCTTCGCGCGTCTGCGCGCGGCGGCCGAAGATTTCGAGGATCAGCCCCGTGCGGTCGATCACCTTGGCGTTGATGTCGCGTTCGAGATTGCGCTGCTGCACGGGCGAGAGCGCGCTGTCGATGACGACAACGCCGGCTTCGCTCGCGGCCACATCGTCCTTCAAGCGCTCGACGCGTCCCGAGCCGAACAACGTGCGCGGGCTTATGTCGCGCAAGTTCACGACGTCGCCGGCGACGACGTCAAGATCGAGCGCCGCGGCGAGGCCCTTGGCCTCGTCGAGACGAGCGCTCTGATCCCGTGCGTCGCCGTTCAGCACGGGACGCAGCACGAGTGCGCGAATCTTGTCTTGGCTGGTCGGCGCGTCAGTCGCCGGCTTCATCGATGGCCTTTTCGATTTCATAGAGCTGGACGGGAGCGCCCGGCATGATCGTCGAAATGGCGTGTTTGTAGACCAGCTGCACCTGGCCGTCGCGGCGCAGGAGCACACAGAAATTGTCGAACCACGTGACGACGCCCTGCAGTTTGACGCCATTCACCAGGAAAATCGTGAGCGGCGTCTTGGCTTTGCGGACCGCGTTCAAAAACGTGTCTTGCAAGTTTTGCTTCTTGTCCATGTTGGGTCATGCCTGTTTTGCACCGCGACGATCGCGCGGCTGTGACCGCAGCTATAGGCGGCGCTGGACGGAGCGGCAACCACGGACAGGTCAGTTTGTGATCAGGCGCCGAAATAAGCATCACGCAGCCGGAGCGCCGTTGGGCTCGGCTTGCCGTCGCCGATGCGGACGCCGTCGATGGAGATCACCGGCACGGCGGAATTTGACGCGGATGTGATGAAGGCTTCGCGCGCGGTCTTGGCTTCTTCAAGCGTGAATGCCTGTTCGACCACTGGAATTTGCCGCTCGCGCGCGATTTCGATCAAGGCGGCGCGGGTGACGCCGTGCAGGATGCGGTTCGAGAGTTCGCGCGTGCGCAGCCGGCCCTGCGCGTCGACGATCCAAGCGTTCGATGCCGTACCCTCCGTAACGTAACCGTCGCTATCGACGAACCATGCCTCGAACGCCCCCTGCTCTTTCGCGGCCTGACGCGCGAGCACATTGGGGAGGAGGCCGACTGTTTTCAGATCGCACCGCGCCCAACGGATGTCGGGCTGCGTGACGACTGCAACGCCGGCGCGCGCGCGGGCGTCGAGCGTACTGGTGTTCAGCGGCTTGGCGGTGACGACCATGGTTGGCGTCGTCTTCGCCGGGAACACATGATCGCGCGGCGCGACGCCTCGGCTGATCTGCAGGTAGATGTAGCCGTCGCGCATGCGATTGCGGCGCGCGGTTTCGTGCAACACGACGCGCAATGCGGCGTCGCTCATTGACCAGGCAATGCGCATCTCGCTCAGCGTGCGCCGCAGCCGCGCGACGTGACCCGCTCCATCCAACACGCGCCCGCCGCGCATGCCCCAGACCTCGTATGCGGCGTCGGCGAACTGAAAGCCGCGGTCCTGAACGGAGACGCCGGCTTCGCTCAGCGGACGGTAAGCGCCGTTGACGTAGGCGATCCGGCTCATTCCACGTCGTGCGCGGCGCGGCCTGGCGCGTCGACGCCGAGCGATTTGAGTTTCCGGTGCAGGGCCGAGCGCTCCATGCCGATAAAGGCCGCCGTGCGTGAAATGTTGCCGCCGAAGCGGGTGATCTGCACGTTGAGATATTCGCGCTCGAACCGCTCGCGCGCGTCGCGCAGCGGGAGGCCGATCACCTCTTGCAGGCCGTCATGCTTGGAGAATCCGGCCGAAGGCCATGCTTCCGGCGGCAGCGCGTCCACTGTGACCGGGACGGCGGGATCGCCGACGGCGAGGATGAGGATGCGTTCGATGACGTTGCGAAGCTGGCGCACGTTGCCGGGCCAATCGGCGGCCTGCAGCGCTGCGAGCGCGTCTTCACCGATCTGGCGCGGCGAAACGCCAGACATGCCGGCGAGGCGGCCCACAAAATAGCCCGCGAGTTCGGGAATGTCTTCGCGCCGTTCGGCGAGGCTCGGCGCACGCAGCGGCACGACGTTCAGGCGATGGAAGAGATCTTCGCGGAAGCGGCCGTCTTCGATGTCGCCGCGCAGGTCGCGCGAGGTGGAGGACACGACCCTTACATTGACTTGCACGTCCGCGTTCCCACCCAGACGGCGGAAGCGCTGATCGACCAGCACGCGCAAGATTTTGGCCTGCGTTTCCGGAGGCATGTCGCCGACTTCATCGAGGAAGAGGGTGCCGCCGTGGGCCTGCTCGAACACGCCGATCTTGCGCGGGCGGCCTTCGGGCCCCTCCTCGCCGAAGATTTCGCTCTCCATGCGCTCTGGCGCGATGGAGGCTGCGTTGATCGCGACGAACGGCCCGGCGACGCGCGGCGAACGTTCGTGAAGCAAACGCGCGATCAATTCCTTGCCGGAACCGGCCGGACCCGTGATCAGCACGCGTGAATTGGTTTGTGCGACGCGTTCCACCGAGCCGCGCAATTGCGCCATCACCGCCGACGACCCAATGAGCTCGTCACTGACCGCAGAGCGCGCGCGCAGTGCCGCGTTCTCGCGTTTGAGGCGCGCCGCCTCCAGCGCGCGCTGCACCACGAGCATCAGGCGATCGGCAGTGAACGGCTTTTCGACAAAGTCGTAGGCGCCCTTGCGGATGGCCGAGACCGCGGTTTCGATCGTGCCATGTCCGGAAATCACGATCACCGGCATGTCGGGATCAATTTCCTTGAACATGGTCAGGAGATCGAGCCCGTCGATGCGGCTGCCTTGTAGCCAGATATCGAGCACGACGAGCGCGGGACGGCGTTGACGCACGGCGCCGAGCGCCTCGTCGCCATCGCGCGCGGCGCGCACCTGGTGGCCGTCGTCCTGGAGGATGCCGGAGACGAGTTCCCGGATGTCCGCCTCGTCATCGATGATGAGAATGTCAGACGCCATCAAAGCGCTCCTTCGCCGACTTCCGCGGCGGGTTCTACCGGCTCTTCGCCGCGTTTGGGGAGAACGAACCGCACGACCGCGCCGGGACCAGGCCCGGCCGCGTCGTCCAGCTCTATGAGACCGCCGTGATCTTCCACAATGCGTGCGACGATGGCCAGCCCCAGCCCGGCGCCCCGCGCCCTCGTCGTTACGTAGGGCTCAATCAACCGGTGGCGGTCCTGCGCCGGAAAGCCGAGTCCATTGTCGATGACTTCGAACTGTACGCCGTACTCGAGATCGCGCAGCTTGAGCGTGACGAAGCCGTTCTTCGGTTCGCCGTCGCGCGCGCGGCGCGCCTGTACGCTCTCGGCGGCGTTCTTCACGAGATTGAATAGGGCCTGCGCGATCAGCCGCTCGTCGCACACCAGGGCGACGGGCTTTTCAACGCCTTCCACATCGAAGCGGATATCGGCGAAGGCGAGGCGCTGACCGAACACTGTTGAGCGAGCGATTTCGCTCATGTCGGCGAACGCCATGCGCGGCGTGGGCATGCGGGCGAAGGAGGAAAACTCGTCCACCATGCGGCCGATATCGGCGACCTGGCGCAGGATCGTATCGGTGCACTTTTGGAAAGTTTCGACATCCGAGGTGATTTCGCTGGAATATTTTCGCCGCAGACGTTCGGCCGAGAGCTGGATCGGCGTGAGCGGATTTTTGATCTCGTGCGCGATGCGGCGAGCGACGTCTTTCCACGCTTCTTGGCGCTGCGCCGAGATAAGCTTGGTCATGTCGTCGAACGTGAGCACGAGGCCCCCTTCCGCGTCCGGGCTCATGCGTACGGAGAGGTTGGCGCTGAAATTCTCGCGTTCAAGGTCGACGCGTTGCGGAGGCGTCTGGTCATGCGGCGTCGGGTGATTCAGCAATTCCGCGAGTTCGGGCGCCACGTCGACGAGACGCCGCCCGACAAGATCTTCGTCGCCGTGGCCCAGGAGTTGAGCCGCCGAGCGATTGGCGGCGCTGACCCGGCCGTCCCGGTCGAGCCCGAGCACGCCCGCGCTGACCCCTCCCAGCACGGCCTCAATGAAGCGCGAGCGTGTTTCCGCGTCTTCCTGGGCGGCGACGAGATCGCGCGTCTGCGCCTCAAGCTGCGCCGTCATCTGGTTGAACGCGCCCGCAAGCGCTTCGACCTCGTTCGCTTCAGCGCCGACCGGCACGCGCGCCTTCAAATCACCGGCGGCGACGCGGCGCGCCGCATCGGCCAGGCGCCCGACAGGCTCGGCGATTTGCGTCGCAAAGGAAAGGCCGAGCCAAACGGCGCCCAACAAGACAAGCAACGCGATGGCCAGGTAGGAGATCGCGAACAAGGTCTGGATTTGCTGGCGCCGGCTTTCGGCCATGCGATAGGCGGCGACACTGTCGTCAAACGCGCGCGTGCGCCGCAACAGCGTCGGATCGATGGGGCGGACGACGTAAAGATAGACGTTGTTGGGGTAGGCGTTGAGCCGCGTAAGCGCGCGGATCAGGCTCTGCGGCTCGAACATGCGGTCGGCGATGGCGTTGCGCGATGCGTCGACGAACACGGCCGGCGATGGGGGCTGATATACCGGCGCGCCCGGCGCCTCATAGCTTGCCAGCACGTGGCCGCTGCGATCGATGATGTAGGCGGCGATCATTGAGCGATTGTCGGCCTGCGCCGCCAGATACCGACGATAGGTCGCCGGATCGCTGCTGAGACCCGCGGCCGCCTGGTTCAGGTCGCTCGCCATGAGGCGGACTTCTTCGCGATTGGTGTCGCGCATCTGGTCCACCAGGTAGCGGCCGACATCGGCGCCGCTTTCCACCACCGTGCCCACCTGGGTCACAAACCAGCGCTCGATGCCTTGGGTCAGGGTGGTGCCCATAAAGAGCGCCACCGCGATGGCCGGTACAACGGCGGCGAGGCTGAAGAGGCCGGCGAACTTCAGGTGCAGGCGCGCGCCGGTAGCGCTCGCACTGGATGCGCGGCGGATGCGGTAGATGCGGAAAGCAAGAATGCCCGCAAGCACGACGCAAATCGCCAGGCTCGCCGCCAGACAGATGGTGATCCAAGGGCTGACCGGCTGCGCCAGGCCGGCGCCGGAAACCGCCTGCAGCGTCGCCGCGATGGTGAGCGCCGTCGCAGCCGCGAAACCGATGGCGAACCAGATCGCGCCGCGGCTGCGGCGCGCGCCACTCACCCAAGCTTCAATGGTTTGGCTCGCCGCGAGCTGGGGGGGCATGCCGGCGCAGACCTCATTGTTGCGTTAGAGCAACATGTGTTGGCGCCATAACACGCCTCCGTCAATCGCCACGTCCAGTTCGGATGCCCAGCGTTTGGATTTTCTTGCGCAGAGTATTGCGGTTGATGCCGAGCACGGCCGCCGCGCGAATTTGATTCCCTTTGGTAGCCTGGAGCGCCTGGTTGATCAGGGGGCGTTCGACGTCCGCCAGGACGCGGTCATAGAGACCCGGCGCGGGCAGATCAGGGCCGGCAGCTGTGAAAAGATTTGCGAGGCGTCGGGCGACGATGTCCTCGAACGTCTCCGCCTCCTCCGCCGGAGCGCCGAGCGCGGCCCGCGCGGCCCCGAGTTCGCGCTCGATTTCGCGCGCCGTGATGACGGCGACCGGGCTGAGCGCCACCACGCGCTTCAAGAGGTTCTCCAATTCACGGACATTGCCCGGGAAGTCGTGCGCCTTGAGCCGCTCGATGGCCGAAGCGTCCAATGTTTTCTCCGGCAATCCCTCGCGGCGGGCGCGAACAAGGAACGCGCGGGCAAGATCGCCGATATCGTCCAGACGCTCGCGCAAGGGCGGCAGGACAATCGTGACCACGTTCAGCCGATAGAACAGATCCTGGCGGAATTGTCCTTGGCGCGCCAATGCGCCCAGACTGCGCTGCGCGGCAGCGATCAAGCGAACGTTGGGGCGCGCATTCGGATCGCTCGACTGCAAAAGGCCCACGAGACGCGTCTGCGCCTCCGCTGGAAGATCGTCCACGTCTTCAAGAAACAACGTGCCGCCCTGCGCCTCCGCGAGCTTGCCTTGCGGGCCGAACAAGTCGCTCTCCAGCCGCGCGCTCGTGGCGCCTGCGAGGCTGATGGTGACGAACGGCGCGCCGGCGCGCCGGCTGAATTCGTGCAAGGCCCGCGCGACGCGCTCTTTGCCCGTGCCGCTTTCGCCTTCGATCAGAACAGTCAGGTCCGTCCCCGTGACGCGCGCCATGATGCGATACACGTCCTGCATGGCCGGCGAACGGCCGATCAGCGGCAGACGTTCTTCCTTCTCGGCCTTGTTCGCCTGCGCGCGCGATTTCGCATCGGGGCCGCGCGCGAGAGCGCGCTTCACGGCGCCCATGAGCTCATCGAGATCAAACGGCTTCGGAATATAGTCGTAAGCGCCCGCGCCGGCGGCCGAGAGTGCTGTCGTCACCGTGGATTGCGCGCTCATGACGATGACCGGCAATTGCGGGCGCGAGGCGCGCAGGCTGGGCAGGGCGTCGAACACGCATTCATCGCCCATGTAGACGTCTGAAAGAACGAGATCGCCCTCCCCCTCGCGCACCCACTTGGCCAAGGTCGCGACGTTGCCGGTAGCGCGGACCTGATAGCCTTCCTTGCTCAGGGCTTGCGAAAGAACGAAGCGAAGCGAGGCGTCATCATCGGCAAGCAGGATGTTGGCGCTCATGGAGCATCGTCCTCCGGATCCAGTGGAAGCAGTATTTTGAAGGCGGTGCGGCCTGGGGCGCTTTCGACCTCGATGCGGCCGTCATGACGGCCGATGACATCGGCCGCGACGGTGAGGCCAAGGCCCATGCCATTGGTTTTCGTCGTGGCGAACGGTTCGAAGAGACGGTCGGCGATCTGCGGCTGCAGGCCAGGGCCGTTGTCGACGATTTGCACTTCGAGCTGGGCGCGTGCGGCGCCGCTGGCCGAGGACCGAAACTTGATGCCCGGGCGATACGCGGTGATGAAGGCGACTTCGCCGTCGGCTTGCCCGGAAACGGCTTCGGCGGCGTTCTTGGCGATGTTGAGGAAGGCTTGGATCAGCTGATCCATGTCGCCGCGCACATGCGGCAAGCTCGGATCGTAGCGTTCGCGGATCATCACGTCCGGCGCGCTCGATCCGATGAGACGGCGCACGCGCTCCAGCGCCTGATGAATATTGAAGCGCTCGAAGCGCGGCGGCGCAATGGACTCGTGAGGATCGATGCGGTCGGTCAGGCGGCGCATGCGATCGACTTCGTCGCAGATGAGATTGGCGAGCGCGGCGGCCTCTTGATCGCCGCTGCGGGCGATAAGCTGAGCGGCCGCGCGAATGCCGGCCAACGGATTGCGGACCTCATGCGCCAGCGTGCGGGCGGCGGAATTGACTCCCTGCCCCGGGGCGGAGCGCGGCTTCGGCGGCTGGGTAACAACCAGAGCGATGTAGCCATGATCGCCGACCGGCGCGGCGGCTACGGCCGCGCGCCCCAGCGCAAATCCGGGCCCCACCAGCGCGACATCGGCTTCCGCGACGCGTGTGTCGCTGGCGAGCGCGCGCCGGGCGAGGCTCACGAGGGGACCGTCCTGGCCAAAGATTTCATCGAGGCGCCGCCCGAGCAGGCCGCGGCCGACGCCGGCCATCAGCTCCGCCGCGGCGGCGTTCACGAAACGAATGCGTTCGCCGGCGTCGACGCCAAGCACGGGCGCAGGCAGCGCCTCCAGCCAGCGTTCGGCGTCCGGGGCGGGTCCAGGCGCCCGCGACATCTGCCTCGCCTTTGCAGGCGCGTTTTCGGTCATCTCCGGCCGGTCTGTGATGTTTCCCACTGCCCAACCTTACGGCGCCCAAAAACAAGGCGCCAGGGGTTTTATGTTGCGATGCAACACGCGATGCGCGAAACGAGCGCTATGCGGGTGGCGGCGGTTATCGTGGCGGCGGGGCGCGGAGAACGCGCCGGCGGCGGAATTCCCAAGCAATTCCGACGGATCGCGGGGCGGACGGTGATCGGCTGGTCAATTCGGGCTTTCGCGGATGCGAACGTCGAACCGATCGTCGTCGTTGCGGCGCCGGATCGCTTGCCGGAGCCAGAAGACCGGAACGCGGGTGTAATTGTTGTTCCCGGCGGCGAGACACGAACGGCGTCGGTCCGCAATGGGCTCGCTGCGCTGGCTGCGCGGCCCCCGGATGTCGTGCTTATCCACGACGCGGCGCGCCCAGGTCTGCGCGCCGAAATGGTCCGCGCTTTGGTGGCGCAGCTCAACGCTGGCGCCCTGGCCGCCGCTCCAAGCCTTCCCCTTTCTGATGCGCTCAAGCGCGTGGACGAGACAGGGCGGCTGCTGGGTGAGCACGACCGATCAAGCCTCCTGCGCGTGCAGACTCCGCAAGCGTTCGCCTACAGCCTTATATGGCGCGCTTATGGCTTGGTTGGCGGACGCGCCTTCGATGACGATCTGGCCGTCGCGCGCGCCGCGGGCGCGGAGGCCACGCTCATACCGGGCGATCCGCGCCTCATGAAGCTGACGTTCCCGGAGGATTTCCCGATCATGGAAGCCATCTTGGGGGGACACCGCGCAGCACGCGTCGGCACGGGCTTTGACGCGCACCGCTTCGGCGCTGGGGACCATGTGACGCTGTGCGGCGTGCGCATTGCGCATGACAAGGGCTTGCTCGGGCATTCCGACGCGGACGTCGGATGGCACGCTTTGGTGGACGCCATTCTTGGCGCGATTGGCGCGGGCGACATCGGGCAGCACTTCCCTCCCAGCGATCCGCAATGGGCCGGCGCCGACTCGGAGCTCTTTCTGCGGCATGCGGCCAAGCTTGTGGGCGAGCGGAGCGGGCGCATCGTTCACGTCGATGTCACTTTGATTTGCGAGCGGCCGAAAGTGGCGCCGTATCGCGAGGCGATGCGCGCGCGGACAGCGGAGGTGCTGGCGCTGCCGCCGGATCGCGTCAGCGTGAAAGCGACCACAACCGAGCGGCTAGGTTTCCTGGGACGCGAGGAAGGCCTGGCCGCGCAAGCGGCCGCCACCGTGGAGATGCCCGCCTAGCGCGCTTTGCATTTGGGCTCGTCGGGAAAGCTCATGCATTCCTCCAGGCCATTGAAATTCTCCCAAAGCGCGCGTGCAAGATTGATATAGTCGTCGCTCCAGGCGCGGCCCGGCGGCGCCGCGACATCGCGCCATTCGGCGCGCGACGCGAGCGGCAAGCGGGCAAGAATTTCCGGAGACCGCGCGACGATCATCACGCTGGCGGCGTAGCCCGACGTGAAAGGCGTATCGGGATCCCGGACATAGTCGCTAATGCGGAACAACGACGCCGCGTGGAGATCGCGCGCCACGCGCGCGGCTTCACGCACAAGCGCCAGATTGCGGTTGGAAAGATGCAGCACGACAATGCCGCGCGAACTCGTCTTGCGAAGATAGAGCGCGACCGCTTCCCGCGTCAGCAAATGCGCGGGGATGGCGTCCGAGGTGAAGGCGTCGACGACGATGACGTCATAGGCGCCGTCCGGCGCGCCGGCGATGCGAAGGCGCGCGTCGCCCAATTCCAAGCGCGCATTCGGTTGGCAGCGCGCAACGTAGGTAAAGTCGCCGTGCGGGCGCGCCGAAAGGGCGATCACTTGCGGGTTGATTTCGTAGATGGTCATGCGGTCGCTCGGGCGCATCAAGCAGGCCGTCGTGCCTGTGCCCAACCCGATCAGCGCCAAATTGCTGGAATCGGCCGTGTTCAACCCGCCGAGAATGGCCTCGCCGAGCGCTGTGCGCGGATTGTAATAGGTGAGCGGAAGGCGATCGAGCGGCGGCGTCGTGAGCTGAGCGCCGTGGATGGTCGTGCCGTTCATCAGGGTGCGCATGCGCAAGGGGGGCGTGACTGGAAATTCGACTTCGAGCGTTCTGAGCACGCCGAAGAAGCCGCGCTCTTGGGTGATGATGTGCTGGCCCTCCCGCTCTTCCAGGAAGACGAGCGCGAACGCGGCGATCACCAAAGCCGCGAGCACAAGGGGCCGATAGTAGTTCAGCAGCAGCGCCAGCGCGCAGAAGCAGAGCCCGATGATCGTGACGTTTTCCGGCGTGAGGTCCGCGCCGAGCGCCAGGCCGAGCAACAACATCATGGCGGGCGTGGTCACGCCCAGCGCCAGATCGACAACCAGGGACTTCTCCCCTTCATAACGCTCCCGCGTCATGGCCTGGACGGTGAACATCAGGGTGGCGAGTCCGAATAGGATCGCCAGCAGATTCCAGGGCGGCGCGAGGGCAGTTCGGTCGCGGTCATCTTTGACAAATTGCAGCAGCACTTGGTCGACATGTCCGAGAAAGCATGTCAGCGCCGCGCACAGCATCAGCGCGGCGAGAAGCAAAGCGGAAATGAGGAAGCCGAATCGCAGCGCGCGCGGTTGCTGATCGTCGCTCCAGGCCGCGGCGACAAAGGCGGCGATCGCGCCCACGCCGCCGAAATAGATAATCATGAGCGGCGTTGACGGCTTGAGGACGAGCGCGACCAGCAGCAACGCCATGCAGACGGCGGCGGCGGCGCTGGCGTCGGAGACGCGCCAACGATCGAGGCCCGTATAGCGGGGGCGAAACAGAGCCGCGGCAGCCAACGCCAGCGGGAATTCGTAGACATTGTTGAAAATCACCGGCGCTGCAAAGGCCGCGAACGCGCCCCCGGCGACGCCGCCAAGCGACACCCAAAAGTAGAATTCGGTCAGCCGGTCGGCGCGAGGCCGCGTTCTCGCCAAAGCGAGGTGGCAGACCTGAGCGGAGACGAAAAAGCCGAACAGATTGGCGAACAACGCCGCCGCCCAATGGCTCCGGAACAAGAAGAAGAATGCCAGAATCGCCAACCCTGCCGGCTGGAGCCAATAGAAGAACGGCGCCGCGCGTTCGCTGCCGCGCGAAAACGCGATGACGAACGTCGCCAGATAGAGCGCGAGCGGCGCCACCCAGAGCAAAGGCGCCGACGCCACGTCCGTGGATATGTGCAGCGTCACGCCGAGCACGAGCGCCGAAGGCGCCGCGGCCGCCGCAAGCCAATAGAGGCGTTGGCGCCACGTGGGAGGGGCGCTTTGCTCGCCGGCGCTTGGCGCGGGCCCCCGCGCAGCGACGGCGGCGGCCGCGCTGAGGCCGATCAATGCGGCCACAAGGACATAACCCACGGTCCATGCAGCGCTCTGCGCGTGCACGCCGAGCAGCGGCTCGGCCAGCGCCGGATACGCCAGGAGACCCACGAAACTGCCGAGATTGCTTGCCGCGTAGAGATAATACGGATCGTGCGCGTCGGCGCGGCCAGTGCGGGCGTACCAGGACTGTAACAACGGCGCCGTCGCCGAGGCGGCCGCGAACGGCGCGCCGACGGAAAGCGCGAGCACGCCAATGAGCCAAAGCGCGGGATGATTGGAACTCGGCGCGCCAAGCGCGCCCGTAACGTGAACCGGCAGGACGAGCCACGCGCCCACCAGCACGATGGCGTGGATCGCCGCCTGGATGCGCAGGTCTTTGAGGCGCGCAATGAGGTGCGCGTAGAGGTACCCGATCAGAAGCGCCGCCTGGAAGAACGCCATGGATGCGTTCCAAACCGAAGGCGAACCGCCCAGGAGCGGCGTCACCATGTGCGCGAACAGCGGCTGGAGCGCGAAAATGAGGGCGGCGCTGGAGAAAAGCGCAAGCGCGAATACGGGCGCCGCCGCGCGCCGTGCCAGAGCCTGCATCCGCCTCCCCTTCTCGTTTGCGGCCTTGTGCCATTGAGGCGGCGGACTGGAAATGGACTTTTTGTCCGCTTCTGCGTTATCCGCTCATGCTCATGTTTCCAGACTCCCTGAACCAGGCCGCGCGCGATTTCCTGAGTGCGGCGCAGAAGCAGAATCTCCGGCTGGTTACGGCCGAAAGCTGCACGGGCGGGCTGATCGCCGCGTGCGTGTGCGAAATCCCCGGCTGCTCGGCGACGTTGGAGCGCGGCTTCGTGGTCTATTCCAACGACGCCAAGGCCGAGATGCTCGGCGTGCCCATGGCGCTGATCGAGGCCAAGGGCGCGGTGAGCGCGGAGGTGGCGCTGGCCATGGCCCAAGGGGCGCTGGCGCACAGCCGCGCCGACATCTCGATCGCAGTCACAGGCATTGCTGGACCCGACGGCGGCAGTGCGGAAAAGCCTGTCGGGCTGGTGCACTTCGCGGCCGCCCGCGCCGGTCGGGAAGCCCTGCACGAGGAGCATCGCTTCGGCGATATCGGACGCCTCAATGTGCAGGCCGAGAGCGTCGCGACGGCGTTCCGCCTGTTGAAGCGGGTCTTAGCCTAGACGCCGTTTCGCTTCTTTCTCGAACGCCGCCATGATGCGGACCGCGAGCTTGTCGCGATTGGCGCTGATGGCCGCTTGCAGGATCGGGTTCTTGAACTCGTAGGCGATCCAATAGCGCACGTGCGCGCCGTCCCCCCGCGGCGCAAACCACCAGCGGTTGGCGAGCGAGTGCAGGGGCCCGTGCACGAGCTTCACTTCCACCTCGCCCTTTGCCGGTTCGCACCGCACCGCGGTGGAAAAGCGCACGTGAATGGCCTTCCAGCCGACTTCCGCCTCGGCCACGCCCTCCCAGCCGCCTTCTTCCAAAGGCGCCTCCTTCACCACGCGCAAACGCTGCAGGAACGGCACGAATTCCGGATAGACGCGCACATCGCCGACGAGGCGACACAAATCCGCCGGGGCGTAGGGAAGGACGCGCTCTGCTTCGATGACAGTTCGCGTCACGACCCTCTCCCTCGCGGAGAGCGTCGCCGGCGAAGCCGCCGGGATGAGAGGCAATCAACGCGCCCCGCCACACGCGAAGGGGCGCTGCGACCGCAGACGGCGTGGGTAATCGTTCGCCCCTCACCCCCTGCCCCCTCTCCACAAGGGAGAGGGAGATTCAAGCGTGGGCCTTTTCGCGCGCCGCCTTGAGCCTGGCGAAATCTTCGCCGGCGTGATGGGAAGAGCGTGTGAGCGGACTGGCGGAGACCATCAGGAATCCCTTGGCGTAGGCGATGGTCTCAAGCGCCTTGAACTCATCCGGCGTCCAGAAACGTTCGAGCGCGGCGTGTTTCTTGGTCGGCTGCAGGTATTGTCCGATGGTGAGGAAATCGACGCCGGCGACGCGCAGATCATCCATCACTTGCAGCACTTCGTCCTTGCTCTCCCCTAGGCCAACCATCAGGCCGGACTTCGTGAATTGCTGCGGATCGCGCTGCTTCACCGTGTCGAGCAGACGCAGCGATTGGTAATAGCGCGCGCCGGGCCTAATTGAATGATAGAGGCGCGGCACGGTTTCAAGGTTGTGGTTGAAAACGTCGGGTTTCGCATCGATCACACGCTCGGCCGCGCCGGGTTTGCGCAGGAAGTCAGGAGTAAGGACCTCGATCGTCGTTTGAGGGGCGGAACGACGGATCGCCTGGATCGTCTCGACGAAATGTTGAGCCCCGCCGTCTTCGAGATCGTCGCGATCGACGGATGTCACCACGACGTGCTTGAGGCCCATGGTCGCGACGGCGTTGGCCACATTGGCTGGCTCCTGTGGGTCAAGCGCGCCAGGAAGGCCGGTGGCCACGTTGCAGAAGCTGCAGGCGCGGGTGCAGACCTCGCCCAGGATCATGAAGGTGGCGTGGGCTTGGCTCCAGCACTCGCCAATGTTAGGGCAGGCAGCCTCTTCGCAGACCGTTACGAGCTTGTTGGCGCGGACAATTTCGCGCGTCGCGTGATATTCCGCGCTGGTGGGCGCTTTGACCCGAATCCAGTCGGGCTTGCGGGGCGAAGTCGCGTCGGGCCGACCCTGCTTTTCCGGATGGCGAGGCTTTCCGGGCTGTTTTTCCCGCAGGTCGAGCAGTGTGGTCATAAAGTGAAGATGAGCCGCTTCCGGTTGTCCCGCAACGGCTTGAGCAGCATGGCAGCCTTGCCGCCGCTGCGGCGCCCGGAGCCGCCGGACGGCGTTTCTCTTGCCAAGGACGTTGATCTGACTAGGCTTATTACAAGCGTGAAATAATAATCACGCGCGCTGGGAAACAATCGGAGAGGATCATGGCGCTACGTCCGTTCGAGCTGGGGCGCACGCGCGTCAATTTGTTCGAAGCCCTGCTGAGGGCCCGCACGGCCAAGGGCGGCAAGACGCCGATCCTTGAAGACCATGACCGCCGCGCGCTCAGCTACGACGACATCATTCGCGCGGCGTTCGCTCTCGGCGGGCGGCTCAAGAGGCGCACGCGGGCGAAGGAATCCGTGGGCGTCATGCTGCCGACAGGAGTCGGTTGCACGGTGACGTTTTTCGCGCTGCACGCCATTGGCCGGATTCCGGCGATGATGAATTTTACGGCCGGCGCGATGAACCTGCGCTCGGGCTGCGAAGCGGCGAACGTCGAAACGATCCTCACGGCGCGAAAATTCGTCGAGCTGGGAAAGCTGGAAGGTTTGGTGGCCGAACTGCAGAAGTTCGCCAACATCGTCTATCTGGAGGACATCCGCGCGGAGATCACCGTATTCGACAAGATCGGCGCGCTGATTTCCGGCTTTTTTCCGCACATTTCGGCGGCCTACGCGCATCCCGACGACACCGGCGTCATCCTGTTCACCTCGGGCTCCTACGGTACGCCGCGCGGCGCGGTGCTAAGCCACGCGAATATCGTGGCGAACGTGGAGCAGTGTTATTCGCACGTCCCATTCGATCCCGAGTGGAGCTTCTTCTCGCCGCTGCCGATGTTCCACTGCTTTGGGCTGACGGGCGGCGCGTTGCTGCCGCTCTTCACCGGGCACAAATGCTTCCTCTATCCAACGCCGCTGCACGCGAAGGAAATTCCAAAACTCATCCGCAGCGTCGGCGCCAATGTGATGCTGGCGACCGACACGTTTGCCCAGCAATACGCGCGCAACGCCGCTGAAGGCGATCTCTCGTGCCTGAAGCTCATGGTCTGTGGGGCCGAGCGCGTGAAGGACGAGACCCGGGAGACGTACAAGGAACGCTTCGGCGTCACCGTGCTTGAGGGCTACGGCGCGACCGAGGCCGCGCCTGTGATCGCCGTGAATGCGCCGGAGACGAATCGGCCCGGCACCGTGGGGCAATTCCTGCCTGGAATCGAATGGCGGCTCGAGGCCGTGCCCGGCATTCACGAAGGGCAAAAGCTTTTCGTGCGCGGGCCGAATGTCATGCGCGGCTATCTCGATCCGATGAAGCCAAGCGGCGTCGATTTGCTGCCGGATGGCTGGCACGATACGGGCGACGTCGTGGACGTCGATGCGGACGGCTTCGTGCGCATCAAGGGCCGCGTGAAGCGCTTCGCGAAGATCGGCGGCGAAATGGTTTCGCTGAACGCGGTCGAGAGCTACGCCCAGCAAGTCTGGCCGCACAATACCCATGCCGCGGTCGCGCTGCCCGACGCGCGCAAGGGCGAAAAACTCATTCTTTTCAGCGACTATAAGGAAGCTAAGGCCTCCGATCTGTTGGATTGGGCCAAGCACAACGGCGCGCCGGAAATCGCCGTGCCGAAGAAGATCGTGGCGATCGACGAGATTCCCGTGCTCGGCAGCGGCAAGACGGATTACGTGGCGCTGCAGAAGCTCGCCGCGCAGCAATTCGCGAGCGCCGAGGCAGCGTGAGCCGTACATGAGCGATCCGCGCTGGATCGTCGTCATGGGTGTCGCGGGCAGCGGCAAGTCAACGCTCGGCGCGGCGTTGGCGGAAAAGCTGGGTCTCCCGTTCCTCGAAGGCGACGCGTTTCACCCGCCGGAGAACGTGGCGAAGATGGCGGCGGGCGTGGCGCTCACGGACGAGGATCGCTGGCCGTGGCTCGATACGCTTGGGCGCGCGCTACGGGAGGCCGAAGGCGGCGCGGTGCTGGCGTGTTCGGCGCTCAAGGCGATCTATCGTGCGCGTTTGCGCAGCCTGTCGGAGCGGTCGCTGGTGTTTCTGTGGCTCAAGCTCGATCGCAACGTGTTGTTGGAGCGCATGAAGGGCCGCAAAGGCCACTATATGCCCGCGAGCTTGCTCGACAGCCAACTCGCGACGCTGGAGCCACCGGCGGAGGGCGAGTTCGTCGTCACGCTCCACGGTGGCCGGTCGCCCAAGAATTTGCTCACGGATGCGCTGGCGCAGCTCGCTCAGATGTGAATCACGCGCCCGTACGCATCGAGCACGCTTTCGTGCATCATTTCGCTCAGCGTCGGGTGTGGGAAGATGGTTTCCATCAACTCGGCTTCGGTGAGTTCGCCGGTCATGGCGATGACGTAGCCTTGGATGAGCTCGGTGACTTCCGCGCCGACCATGTGCGCGCCGAGCAGTTCGCCGGTCTTGGCGTCGAACACAGTTTTGACCAGGCCCTGATCTTCGCCGAGCGCGATGGCCTTGCCGTTGCCGACGAATGGAAACTTGCCGACGCGCACTTCACGGCCCGCGGCTTTGGCTTTCGCTTCGGTGAGGCCGACGCTGGCGACTTGTGGGTGAGAGTAGGTGCAGCCGGGAATGCGTTCCTTCACCATCACATGCGGATGCTTTCCGGCGATGGCTTCGACGCAGATGATGCCTTCGTGGCTGGCTTTGTGCGCGAGCCATGGGCCGCCGGTGACGTCGCCGATTGCGTAAAGGCCTGCGACGCCGGTTTTGCCGTAACCGTCGGTGACGATGTGGCCGCGCTCGACCTTGGCGCCCAGTGCTTCGAGTCCCAGCCCTTCGACGTTGCCGGTGATCCCGACGGCGACAATGGCGTGCGAGGCAGTCAGCGTTTCGGTCTTGCCGTTTGAAACGACGGTGGCTTCAACGCCGTTGGCGGTGGCCTTGAGTGATTTGGCTTCAGTGCTGGTGAGGAGCTTCAGCCCCTCTTTCTCGAAGCGCTTCTTGGCGAAGGCCGAAATCTCTTCGTCTTCGACCGGCAGGATGCGGTCGAGCAATTCGACCACCGTCACCTTCACGCCGAAGGCGGCGTAAAAGCTGGCGAATTCGATGCCGATGGCGCCCGAGCCGAACACGAGCAGAGATTCCGGCCATTCGGGCGGCGTCATGGCCTCGCGATAGGCCCAGATGCGCTTGCCGTCGGCCTTGAGGCCGGCAGCCGGAATTTCGCGCGCCCGCGCGCCGGTGGCGACGATGACGTGCTTGGCGTCGTAAGCGGTGTTCGCACCGTCCTTGCCCTTGACGATGACTTTCGGCGCCGCACTCCCCTTCTCCAGCCGCGCTTCCCCTTCGATGACGGTGATCTTGTTCTTCTTCATCAGCATGGCGACGCCCTTGGAGAGGCGGTCGGCGACGCCGCGCGAGCGCTGCACGACGGCGGCGCTGTTGAAGTTCAAACCGTCGACCGAAAGCCCGAAATCCTTGGCGTGCTGCATGTTGCGGTAAACTTCCGCCGAGCGCAGCAGCGCCTTCGTGGGGATGCAGCCCCAGTTGAGGCAGATGCCGCCGAGCTTGTCGCGCTCGACAATGGCCGTCTTCAGCCCGAGCTGCGAGGACCTGATCGCCGTGACATAGCCGCCCGGACCGGAACCGATGACGATGACGTCGAAGGATGTGCTCATGGACTCCTACTTAGAGGCTTGGCGCGCCGCCTTCTAGGCGGGGGTTGCGGTGAGAATTCCAAAGGCATTGCGGATGCCGTCGACGACGAATTGCGCGGCGAGCGCGGCGAGAAGTATGCCGAAGATGCGGGTGAGCATGGCGGCGACCGTTGCGCCCATCAAGCGCGTCAGCGGTCCGGCGAGCAGGAACGCGATAAGGCAGAGCGCGAGGTTGGCGCCCGCCCCGGCCAACACCATGGCGCGATGCGTCCAGTCCTCGTTCTGCGTGAAATAGAGCATGACGCTGGCGATGGCGCCCGGTCCGGAGATGAGCGGGATGGCCAGCGGGAACACGCTGATGTCGTCATAGACGCCGGGATGCGTGGCTTGTTCGGCGGCGACCTGCTCAGCGCGCTCCTCGCGGCGCTCGGTGCGCTTCTCGAACAGCATGTCGACGGCGATGAGAAAGAGCAGCATGCCTCCGGCGATGCGAAAGGCGTCGAGGCTGACGCCCAGATTGCGCAAGAGCCACGCGCCGCCGAACGCAAAACCGAGCAGCACGGCCGTCGCCACGGTGACCGACTTCCACGCCATCTTCCGCCGCCATTGAGCGTCCATGTCGTGCGTCATGGTCGCGAACATCGGCGCGACGCCGGGCGGATCAATGACGACGAAGAAAGTGACGAAGGAGGCCAGAAGAAGCGAGAGCATCAGCGCGCGAGGAAGAGTTCTACGACGTGCGCCGCGGAGGGATACGCAAACGCGAACGAAAAGATGAGCGTCGCCGTCGCGACAAATGGCGAAAAGCGATAGAGCGCCCGGGCCGCCCTTGGAGCAGATGAGCTCACTATCCACCCGGGAATGGCGCCTCCCATCGTCGCGACGAACAATATGGCGAAGATGGCGATGATCACGGTCGATCGCACAACCGAATGGGCGATGAGATCGGAAGCCGAGTAGATCACGCGGTCGTCGCCCAGCACATGCCAGAACGCGTAGAGGAAGAGCACGAACGGCGTGACCAGGCCGGCGAATGCGCCGACCGCGCCCAACGCGCCATTGCTGACACGCGGCTCTCCTTCCACCGCCTTGGGCCGCGCGGATTCGCAAAGGCTGCTGACGAACGTGGCGGCGATAGCGATCAGCCATAACGGACCGAGCATGCTTGCAAGTTCGGCGGCGATGCTCAATTGAGGCCCTGCGTCACAGCAACATCGCCATCGGATCTTCGATGAAGCCCTTGAAGGCTTTGAGGAACGCCGCGCCGAGCGCGCCGTCGACGACGCGGTGGTCGCAGGTGACGGTGACGCTCATCATGGTGGCGATGGCGAGCGCATCGTTTTTGACGACGGGGCGTTTCTCGCCGGCGCCGACCGACATGATCATACCGTGCGGCTCGTTGATGATCGAGGCGAAACTCTTGACGCCCATCATGCCCATGTTGGAGATCGAGAATGTGCCGCCCTGGAATTCCTCGAGCTTCAGCTTCTTGTCGCGCGCGCGCTGCGCGAGGTCGGCCATTTCCGCGCTGATCTGCGCGAGGCCCTTGGTTTCCGCGGCGCGGATGATCGGCGTGATGAGGCCATGCGGGATGGCCACGGCGACGGCGATGTCGGCGTGGTGGTGCATGGCGATGCCTTCGGGCGTGTAAGACGCGTTCGATTCCGGCACCATCTTGAGCGCCAAGGCCGCGGCCTTGATGCACATGTCATTGACGGAGACTTTGACGCCGCTGTCGCCGAAGCGCTTGTTGATGTCGGCGCGGGCTTTCAGCAGCGCGTCGATCTCGATGTCGATGGTCAGCGGGAAGTGCGGCACGTCGCGGAAGCTGTCCGTCATGCGCTTGGCGATGGTTTTGCGCATGAGGTCGAGTGGCACGAGATCGTAGCTCGACGGGGGAATGCCGAGCTGTTCCAGCGTGGGGCGTGGATGCGCCGGCGGCGGCGCTTGTTCGGCCTTGCTGATCGTGAGCGAACGATTGTCGGCGATCGGGCGCGAACGCTGCGCCGCTTCGACGTCGGCTTTGACGATGCGGCCATTCGGGCCGCTGCCGGCAAGGCCGGAAAGATCGATGCCGGCTTGTTGCGCGAGACGGCGGGCGAGCGGCGACGATGCGACGCGTGAGCCCCCTCTCGCTTGCGGAGAGGGGCTTGGGGCAGTGGGGCGCTGAGCTGCTGCGGGCGGCGCGGGTTCTGCACGCCGCCCCTCCTCCGCCTTCGGCGGCGCGTCCCCCGCAAGGGCGGAGGCTGGAGCTTTGGCTTGCGGGGGCCCCTCGCCTTTCAGCGTCGCGATCGGCGTGTTGACCTTCACGCCTTGCGCGCCTTCGGGGATCAGAATCTGTTCAACCACGCCCTCGTCGACGGCTTCGACTTCCATCGTCGCCTTATCCGTCTCGATCTCGGCAATGACTTGGCCTGCTTCGACCTTGTCGCCGGGCTTGATGTGCCATTTCGCGAGATTGCCCTCCTCCATCGTCGGCGACAGCGCGGGCATGGTGATCTGGATCGACATCAGGCGGCTTTCTGGTTTTCGATGACGACTTTTCTCACGTCGTCTTTCCAGCGGTGGAAGAATGTCATGTAGAACAGCGCGAGATAGATGAGCGCGAAGCCGCACCAGACGCCCGCGCGCACGGTGTCGTCGATGCTGAGCATCCCCCCGGTTGCGGCTTCAGGCGCGGAATTGGCGAGCAGCGAGCGCCCGGCCGCGGAGAGACCGTGTTCGTCCTTGATCTCATACAGGCGGGCGATCAGTCCTTCGTGCGTGAACTGTGCGCCGATCATGACAACGGCCAACATGCCCAGAATCAGCGTCAAGAACAGGAACGCCGATAGCCGTGCGATCAGATTGGCCGAACCGATGAAATAATTGAGCGCCGCGATGTAAGCCGAGATCACCGTGAACAGCACCGAAATCCCGGCGAGCAGGATGTTGGTGAAGTTCACCAATTGATCGACGACCTCAGCCTCACTCATCCCCGCCCTTCTCCCTCAGTTTGAAGCGAGCACGCCGCGGCGGGGCGCAAGGCCCCTGGGCGTGTTCTCGAAAAAGGTCTCGATCTCCGGCTGAAGCGCGGCGATCTTCTCGGGATTGAGCCGATCGGCGGATGTGGAATCCACCTGCAGCCATTCGGCGATTTGCGTGGCGTCGAACTCGAACGGGCCGTGGTCGAGATAATGCTCCAACATGGTGAAGACGATGCGCGGCATGTGGTCGTCGGTTTCCCGAAAGGCGGCGACGAGCGGCTTCAGATCGATGAGATAGGCGTCGGTCGCTTGCATCAAGGTCAGCTCCGGTAGCAGACCGCCTTGGCCGCGCGCACGATCTTGTCGACATCCGGCAGCGCCAGCGCCTCCAGATTGGCGGCGTACGCCATCGGCGCATCGACCTGATGCACGCGGGTCGGCGGGGCGTCGAGATAATCGAACGCTTCCTGTGTGACTAACGCGGCAACCTCCGCGCCGATCCCGCACGGACCCCAGCCTTCTTCCACAGTGACGATCCGGTTGGTCTTCTTCACGCTCTCGATGATCGTGGCGGTATCGAGCGGACGAAGCGTCCGCAGATCGATGACCTCCGCGTCGATGCCCTCGCCGGCGAGTTGTTCAGCGGCCTTGAGCGCCACGCCGACCATGCGCGAATGCGTGGTGATGGTGACGTCGGAACCGGTGCGGCGGATCTTGGCCTTGCCGATCGGCACGATCCAATCGGCCACGTCCGGGATTTCGAATTCCTGACCGTAAATGACCTCGTTTTCGAGAAAGACCACCGGGTTCGGCGAGCGGATCGCGGCTTTGAGCAAGCCCTTAGCGTCGGCGGCGTCATACGGCGCGATGACGACGAGGCCGGGGATGTGCGCGTACCACGAGGAATAATCCTGGCTGTGCTGCGCGGCGACGCGCGCGGCGGCGCCATTGGGGCCGCGGAACACGATCGAGCATTTGATCTGACCACCGGACATGTAGAGCGTCTTGGCGGCGGAATTGATGATCTGGTCGATGGCCTGCATCGCGAAATTCCAGGTCATGAACTCGACGATGGGTTTGAGACCCGCCATTGCGGCGCCGACGCCGAGGCCCGCGAAGCCGTGCTCGGTGATGGGCGTATCGACGACGCGCTTGGCGCCGAATTCCTGCAGCAGCTCACGCGAGACTTTGTAGGCGCCTTGATATTCGGCGACCTCTTCACCCATGAGGAACACGCTGCGGTCGCGGCGCATCTCCTCGGCCATGGCGTCGCGCAGCGCATCGCGCACCGTGATCTTCACCATCTGCGTGCCGGGGGGAATCTCCGGATCGACCGCCGGCGCGCTGACGACGCTTTGCTCCGGGCGCGGACGCACGGGTTCCTCGCGCATTTCCGGTTGCGCGGGCGCCTTGGCTTCCGGCGCCTTCATTGCGGGACCGCCCTCGCCGGAGAGCACGGCGATTGGCGTGTTGACCTTCACGCCCTGCGCGCCTTCCGGAATAAGGATCTGCTCGACGACGCCCTCGTCGACGGCCTCAACCTCCATCGTCGCCTTGTCCGTCTCGATCTCGGCAATGACCTGGCCCGGCTCGATCTTGTCGCCCGGCTTGATCAGCCACTTGGCGAGATTGCCCTCCTCCATGGTCGGCGAGAGCGCGGGCATGAGGATTTGCGTCATTGAAGGATCCCGAACAGGGCGAGGAAGATGAGAACGATGCCGACGAGGCCCACCGTCCAAGCGACGGCGCGAATCCAGGGCCAGCCAGCGAGGTAGATGATCGCGTGAGCAAGGCGCGAATAGAAGAAAAGCTGCGCGCCTAGAACGGTCCATTGGTTGGAGATGCGCGCAAGCGCCGCGACCAGCACGATCGGCGCGAACACGGCCAGGTTTTCGATGTGGTTGGCGACAACGCGTTTCGTGCGCGCCATCCAGACCGAATCCGGCGGCAGGCTGTCCCGATTGCCCGCCATCACTTTGGAGCCGTTTTTGAAAACGCCCGCCAGCGCTTGGATCATTATGAGCACGAACAACAGCGCGACCGAATAGGTCAGCAGGTTCAACTCCGTACTCATCCATCTCTCCCTATCGATTTTGTTTTGTCAGGCGCTCAAATAGACGTCCGTTAGCAGCTCACTGGGGTCTGGCTCTGGGGTTTCCTGCGCGAATTGCGCCGCCTCGGCGACGACGGCGCGGACATCGCGGTCGATGTTCTTGAGCGCGTCTTCGTCGAGCCCGTGGTTTTCGCTCAGAAGCTTCTTCACGTGATCAATCGGATCACGGTGCGTCTTGATGTCGTCGACCTCTTCCTTGCTGCGGTACTTCGCGGGGTCGGACATGGAGTGGCCGCGATAGCGGTAGGTCTTCATTTCCAACAGGATCGGGCCGTTGCCCGCGCGGACGTGCGCGGCGGCGTGACGGCCCGCTTCGCGCACGGCGACGACGTCCATGCCGTCGACCTCTTCACCCGGAATGTTGAAGCTCGCGCCGCGCTTATAGAGATGCGTCTCGGCCGAGGAGCGCTGCACGCTCGTGCCCATCGCGTACTGGTTGTTCTCAACGATGTAGATGACCGGAAGCTTCCACAGCGAGGCCATGTTGAAGCTCTCATAGACTTGGCCTTGGTTGGCCGCGCCGTCGCCAAAATAGGTGAGGCAGACTTTGCCGTCGTCGCGATACCGGTTGGCGAAGGCGAGACCGGTGCCGAGCGAAACCTGCGCGCCGACGATGCCGTGGCCGCCGTAAAACGCCTTCTCGACGCTGAACATGTGCATCGAGCCGCCCTTGCCTTTGGAATAGCCGGCGGCGCGGCCCGTGAGTTCCGCCATGACGCCCTTTGGGTCCATGCCGCAGGCGAGCATGTGGCCGTGATCGCGATAGGCGGTTATGACCTGATCGCCCGGCTGCAGCGCGGCTTGCATGCCGACGACAACCGCTTCCTGGCCGATATAGAGGTGACAGAAGCCGCCAATGAGACCCATGCCGTAAAGCTGGCCCGCCCGCTCCTCGAAGCGGCGGATGAGCAGCATGTCCCGATAATAGGCGAGGAGTTCGTCTTTGGTGGCTTCAGCCGGCGGTGAGGATCCGTTGCCGGGTTTCTTCGCGATCGTCGTCATATCGTCTCCAGCCCCGGGCCGCTCATGCTTGACCTGTGGCCTAATGTCCACAGGCTGCAATGCGCCTCTGTTATCCGTCTTTGCTGGTGCTCGCTAGGGAGCATTGCGCATGCGGGACGCTTGTGCAGCGCACAAATTCCACTCAAGGCGGCGTGGGAAAGAGCTGACTCAGGCGCTTCGGCTCGTAGAGTTCGGAGAGCTTCATGTGCTGGCGAAGCTCTTTGCGGTGCCAGTCCTCGAACGGTCCACCCACCAGAACGTAATGGTAGAAGACCGACACATTGTAGTGCCCTTCGGGCTGCGCTTCGCGCCAGTGCGGATAGGCGATGCCGTCATAGGCGGCGACGTCGCCGGGATTGAGGTCGAGCCGGTGAACCTTGCCGGGCGCCTCCTCGATGAAGATCGGCCAGATGGTCTCCGGCTCGTTGATCAAGGTGAGCGTGCAGGTCACTTCGCAGGCGGGACGATCGGTGTGGCGCTCCAATTCCGCGCCTGGGAAGTTGATCACGGGGAACGAATACGTTGGCAGCACCTCCGCGCCGACAATCTCTCGGATTTTGGGGGTCAGCGCGTACATGATCGCCTCGGTGAGGTGCATGCGCGCCAACGGATAGCGGAGCTTCACCTGGGGGTCGGAACGGAAGAAGCCTGGCGGATCGTCGGCGTAGCCCGAAAGCGTCAGACGGACGAGACGCTGCACGGCGTCCAGCGCCACGGGGTCGATCACGCCCCGCAGCACCTCGATCTTGTTGTGCTTGAAGGTCAGCATCGGGCCACTACGCCCGAAACCCCTGCCCTGCTCAATGCTGATCGAGCGCGAACGTCATCTCTTGGGAGTCGCCGGCGGCGAGGGTGATGCGGGCGCGTTCGTCGAGATAATCGAGATCAAGCGTGGCGTCCTGGAGCCGGGAAGCGCGGGCGCGGAGTTCTTCCCGCTGAGCGTTCAGATCGGCGAGCTGGTGCTCGAGCGCCTGCTCGCGCGCCTGCACATCGACATACGAGACGAGCCCCTGCGGCCCCGTCACGGCATGTGCGCCGAGGTACAAAATGGCTGCGCCGAGCCCAATCGTGACTGCCGTCGAACCGTTGACGCGCATGGTCCCAACCCCGATTCGGCGGCACGCTGAATCGTAAAGGTTAAGGAATCGTATCGATTCCTTAATGTTTTTGCTTTGTTCTTGCGTCGAGACGAGGCTTTGGAATCAATCATTTAGCTTAGAACCGCTAGCTCTTGTGGGTCGAGTGTTAACGGGACTCAGGATTCAGTGGCGTCGAGCCACTCGGAAAATTTTTCCGACTAATTTGCAGATCGATCCCGAAACGATGCGGTGTTCACCGCCCGTACCGGAACGCTGCAAACGAGTGCGGCTCCAGATGGATCGTGAACGTCGTGCGCGCCGGCTCGGGGACGCTGCGCCAGTTGGCGGGATGCGAGACCGGCGGATCGGCGGCGACGGCTTGGCTGGAGGCGACGTTCGTAAGCGTCAGCCCCTCCCCCAACACCGCGACTTTCACCTCCGCGAGAGCGTCACGGAAGCTCTGCACAACGAAAGTCCCGTTGTCGTAGGCGAAGATGGACACGAGCGGCGGCGCGTCGAGCCGCACAGGAAAGTCCCCGCTGACCAGCTGGCGTATGCGCGTCAGCAATGGCCGGGGGAGGTTGTAGAGGTCGCTGACGTTTTCCGGGATGTTCAGCACATAAAGGACGCCCCGTCCGTAGCGGTTCATCAGCATGACCGGGAATCCCTTGGCGCCAGCGACCCCGCGCAGGACCGGCCAAGCGTCGTTTGTGTAGAAATGGAGTTCCGGAAACAGCACGGCTGGATCGTGGGCGCCGACTGTGTTGAGGCTCGTGCCGTTGCCCGCGCCATATCCGTCGAGATACCGGTCGATCGCGGCGCTGTTTTCCGTGACGTCGATTTCGGCGATGCGGTCGAAACCGCGCCCCTGCAACGCGCGCAGCAGGCCCGAGGTGATGACGACGTTGTGTCCGTCGCGCAGCGAACGATCGATCCGGACGATAATTTGCGGGTCGGCGGCGGCTTGCTGCGTGAGCAGCACGACTGGCGCATCGGCCGGATAGGTCGGCGTCATCTCGATGGGAATGCCGACATTGCCGAGATAGTTCTGCAGGAAGTCTTCGCCGCTTGAATGGTACGGCTTGTACGACATGACGCCGATGGGATGTCCGAGCGCGCCAAGCACGCGATCGACTTGTTCGAGCGAGTACCCGGCGGCGCGCCCCCAACCGGGGCCAGGATCGCCCGGACCGGCGCTTCGATACGAGCGCACCATGTCGTTCCAGTTGAAGCTGGTCGGACGACTCGCCCAAGCTTCGCGGGCGCCGGGCTGCACGGCGTGTTCGTCCGCCATCGGAACCCAGTTGAACAGCGTAATTTCAGGCGCCTTGGCGAACAGCGTGTCCCAAAGCTGTTCGGCGTAGCGGTCGACGTATTGCGTTGAGTAGGTGTCGACCCAGCCCCCGCCATTGCCGCCGTCCGGGCGGATGTTGTCGAAATAGCGAATGATTTCGTAGCTCTCGTATTGTTGCAGCAGCTGGTCGGTCACGTAAGGATCGCGCGTCTCCGTTCCCGTATAGATGCCGTCGAACATGCGCGGCTCTTGCTCGAGATCGAAACCGGAGCCTTGAAAGTGCTCATACCAGTTCGGGTACTTGATGATGACGCGCGCGTGCGGGTTAACGCGGCGCGCGGGATCCAATACGCATTCGTGCGCGACTTGGCGCATGCGCGCGAGCCGGTACTGCGTCCAGGAGCGATCGCCGCGCGCGACGATGTCGGCCTCGCTCTTGGTGTTGTAAAAGAAGAAGTCGTCCAGAATGATGTGATCGAAATGGCGCGCCGCGAGCTCGATGGCGCGGCGGCACTCGGCCATGTCGCTCTGATTTTCATAGTCGAAGGTGTTGAACTGGCCGCCGGTTTGGCCCGCCGCTAGGGTGACGCCGCCGTCGACCTCGATCCCTCGCGCCTCGAAATAGCTTTTGACGGCGGCGACTTCTTCATCGGTGGCGAATTGGTGATCGCGATAGGGTTCGAGATAGACTTTGTCGAAATGCACCTGACGCCAGACGCGATCGAACTCGCGGTCGAATTCCGCCCGATCCGCCAACCTGCGCGTCGTACCGACGACGACGTAGATGGCGACGCGGAAGTTCTGATATTGGCCGTGCGCCGGGGTTTGCGCCCGGGCCGGCGCACAAATGACCGCGAGAGCGGCCAGCGCAGCCGCCATCAACCCCTTCATTGTCCCCTCCCCGTCGCCTTGGCCGCGAGCCTTACTGGATCGTCAGCACCACCACGCTCTTCGCTGGAAGGTTCACCGTCAAGCGATCGTGCGCCACGGCGGCGCCGGTAAAGGGCGCGGGAACCACCGCGTCGGGCGCATCGAAGGTGTTTTGTGCATCCATGGCGCCTGAGGTGAGGATTTGGCCGCTGACGCCGCTGGCGTCGGCGCCGACGATGCGGCCAGTGATCGTCGCGGCGCGGTTCGGATCGAGATTCACCAGCGCGACGATGATCTTGCCATCCTCCGCTCGTGCGGCAGACGCATGGATCGAGGGCGCCGTCGTTTCTCCCAACCGATACGCCGGCGCGTCGACCTCCGAGGGCAGCGACGTCGTCTCTTTGAACGGGCGATACATCATGAAGGTCCAGTAGGTCGGCGTGCGCACCATGCGCGGACCATCCGTGAGGATCATCGCCTGCAGCACATTCATGGTCTGCGCAATGGCGGCCAGGCGCACGCGATCGGCGTGGTTCTGGAAGATGTCCAGATTGACGCCGGCGACGATGGCGTCGCGCAGCGTATTGGATTGGAACAGGCCGCTCGACGGGCCCTCGGGATCGTACCACGTGCCCCATTCGTCGACGAACAGCGCCACGCGCTTTTGCGGATCGTAGCGATCCATGATTGCGGAATGGCGCGTCACGAACTCTTCCATGCGCAGAGTCTGCGCCAATGTCGCAATCCATTGGTCTTCGCCGAAACCCCGCGCGGGACCGTGCCGAGACCAATCGCCCGTGGGCAGCGAATAATGATGCAATGAGAGCGCGTCCATCTTGGACGCCGCTTGCGCCATAACGACTTCAGTCCAGTGATAGTCATCGCCACTTGGACCGACGGCGACCACCGCCGGATGAGGATCGCGCCCGCTGCGGGCGAAGACGGCGTATTGCTTGAGCAGATCGGCGTAGAATTCCGGCGTCATGTCGCCGCCGCAACCCCAGCTTTCGTTGCCGATGCCGAGGAACGGCACGCTCCACGGCTCCTCGCGGCCATTGGCGCGGCGCTGTTGCGCGAGTGCCGAGTGCGAAGCGGAGGTCATGTACTCGACCCAATCGCTCATTTCAGCCGGCGTTCCGGTGCCGACATTGGCGCTGACATAAGCGTCCGCGCCAATCTGGCCCAGAAAATCGAAATATTCATGCGTGCCGAAGGCGTTGGACTCTTCAACGCCGCCCCAGAAATAATTTAGCCGCACCGGCCGCTGCGGACGCGGACCGACGCCGTCGCGCCAATGATAAAGTTCGCCGAAGCAGCCGCCGGGCCAGCGCAGCGCCGGAACCTGCAGTTCGCGCAGAGCGGCGACGACATCGTTGCGGATGCCGCGCGTGTTCGGGATGCGTGACCCAGGGCCGACCCAGATGCCATCATAGACGCCGCGGCCGAGATGTTCGCTGAACTGGCTGTAGATGTACCGGCTGATCTTCGCGCCCGGGCGATCGGCGTGTATCGTGATCTGAGCGGAAACGGCTTGCTGCTGCGCGTAAGCGGGCGCCGCGAACGCGAAAAAGAGCGCCGCCAGCGCGATAAGCGAACGGAACACGTTGTCTCTCCCCTCGGCGGCGATCTCTTCAAGTCGCCTTTCGAGGTCAATTGTATGACAACGTGGACCGAACGCACGCGAAAACGCTAGCGATCGAAGCGCAAACGGCCGCTAGCGCCCCACCACCGTGCTTGCGCCGGCGAACACGGCCTGGTCCTCGAGCTGTTCGGCGATGCGGATAAGCTGGTTGTATTTCGCCGTACGGTCCGAGCGGGCGAGCGATCCGGTTTTGATCAGCCCGCAATTGGTCGCCACCGCGAGATCGGCGATGGTGGAATCTTCCGTCTCGCCGGAGCGGTGGCTCATCACGCACGAATAGCCGGAGCGGTGCGCGAGTTCGACGGCGTCGAGCGTCTCGGTGAGCGTGCCGATCTGGTTGACCTTGATCAGCACGGAATTGGCGAGGCCCTTCTCGATGCCCATGGCGATGCGCTCCGGATTGGTGACGAAGAGATCGTCGCCGACCAATTGGCATTCATCGCCGATGAGATCGGTGAGCGCCTTCCAGCCCTCGAAATCGTCCTCCGCCATGCCGTCTTCGATCGAGATGATCGGATATTTGCCGACGAGTTCGGCGAGGTATTGCGCCATCTTGTCCGGCGTGAGCGACTTGCCCTCGCCTTCCATCTCGTACTTGCCCTTCTTGAAGAACTCGGTGGCGGCGCAATCGAGCGCGAGCGCGATTTCTTCTCCGGGCTTGTAGCCCGCTTTCAGAATGGCCTGGATGATGAAATCGAGCGCGTCGGTCGTGCTCTTCAGGTTCGGCGCGAACCCGCCTTCATCGCCGACATTGGTGGAGTGGCCGGCGGCCTTCAGTTCTTTCTTCAACGTATGGAAGACTTCGGAGCCCATGCGCACGGCGTCCGCGATGGTCTCCGCGCCGATCGGCATGATCATGAATTCCTGGATGTCGATCGGATTGTCGGCATGCGCACCGCCATTGACGATGTTCATCATCGGGCACGGCAACAGGCGCGCCTGCACCCCCCCGACATAGCGATAGAGCGGTTGCCCGCGCGCTTCCGCCGCGGCCTTCGCCACTGCAAGCGAGACGCCCAGGATGGCGTTCGCCCCGAGGCGCGCCTTGTTCTCCGTGCCGTCGAGTTCGATGAGCGTGCGGTCGAGCCGGCGCTGATCCTCGGCGTCCATGCCAAGCACCGCGTTGGCGATCTCGCCGTTCACGGCCTCGACTGCGTCGCGGACGCCTTTGCCGAGATACCGATCCGGCTCATTGTCGCGCTTTTCGTTGGCCTCGTGCGCGCCCGTCGACGCGCCCGAGGGCACCGCCGCGCGGCCAAACGAACCGTCCTCCAACAGCACGTCGACCTCCACGGTCGGGTTGCCGCGGCTGTCGAGGATTTCACGGCCGATAAGGTCGGCGATGCCGGTCATTGGAGGTCCCGCTCTTCAAATTGGAAACGCCCGGCGTTTTCAGCCGGGCGTCCCTAAAACGCAAGCCTTGGCTCAGCACGCGCGATCAATGCTGCGCGAGCGCGATATCCATGCCCAGCACCGAATGTTCCCGGTCCGCGATGCTGATCCACGAGCTTGCGTTCTCGCCATCCGCGATCAGCAGCTCCGGCCCCACCATCAGGCCAGACGCGGCGCCTTCGCCCAGCAAGCGCCATCCGACCAGAACAGACCGCCCTTCGCCGGGCCTTGCCCACATCAGCAACGAATATCCGCCAGAGACGTCGAAACTGCAGGACCCGTTTGCGGGCGCGACCTGCACCGCCGCCCCGCTTGCCTTGGGCGCGCAGATCAGGACGGGCGTGTTGAAATCGAGCGCGACGCTGACGTGAGGATTGCCTTTGAGCTCCGGAAGCGGGCCTTCCGGCGGATTGAGCATGAGCTCTGAGGCGACGCCGATCGTGACGTCGGTTGCGTTGGCGGGCGTCGCCAAGGTCGCGGCGATACCGAAAGCGGCGGCGATCGCCGCGGCCAGGGAAGAATGGCGCATGATTTGTTTTCTCCGCTCAACAAAAGAGCTGGAGAGTGCGTCGCCAATGTAGCGCTCTATCAGTCCGCGAACGGCGTCGCTGACCGACAGACCTTCCGAACTCGCCTTGGCCTGCAAGGCGCGCTTCGTTTCGTGGTCGAGCCGGACTTCGAGCTTCTCGGACTTCTTCGGCTGCAGATCGCGCATTGATCGTGCTCCGCATGCCTCCAGCGCGCGGAGGCTCATCGTTGCAGCGTTGCGCCTCAATCTATTTGGCGTCCGGCGCAAGCGACAAACGTGTCATGACACACGTCCTCGCGCGCTTTTCGGTCCCGAATAGCTGGATTAGTCTTCCTTGGCAGGAAGGACTTGCTTGCCGTTGTAACGGCCGCTCTTGAGGTCGATGTGGTGCGGACGGCGCAGTTCGCCCGATTCCGCGTCTTCGACGTAGGCGTTCTTCGGCAGCTTGTCGTGAGAACGGCGCATGCCGCGACGGGACGGCGAGGTTTTTCGCTTCGGAACGGCCATGGCCGGAAAACTCCTGGGTCCCGGCGAGGCGTCGGCCCACGGGAAAGCGGGGCTGATAGTCGAAAGCCGGCCCCGAAGCAAGGGCTGGACCGCTTCGGAACCACCCCTCGCCCCCTGCGTTGCCCGCCCGACCGGGGCTGCGCGGGGCAACGCCTGGAGCCGGACATGAAAATCAAAGAGCTAATGACCCGCCACGCGCGCACGGTGGCGCCAAGCACAAGTCTTCGCGAAGCAGCGAGGGCTATGGCTGAGATCGACGCGGGATCGCTGCCGGTCGCGGAGGGCGATCGGCTGGTTGGCATGCTGACCGATCGCGATATCGCCATCCGCGGCATAGCCGCAGGCAAGGGCCCGGATGCGACAGTGGGCGAAGCGATGACGCCGGAGCTGCTCTACTGCTTCGAAGAGGACGAGATCGAAGACGTCTGCGAGAACATGGCGGAGATTCAGGTGCGGCGCCTGCCCGTCGTCAGCGCGGACAAGCGCCTGGTCGGCATCGTCTCGCTCGCCGATCTGGCCACGCGCGGCGGAATGCGCCATGCCGGCGCGGCGCTCGAAGGCATCGCCCGCCCCGGCGGCGCGCACACCCAAGCCCCAGACGGACGCGCGTGAGCACATGGTCGAGGATCCCTTTCCAGATCCCGTCGAGTTGCCGCTTTCGACGGACCAACTGGCGTTTATCGTTCTTAAAGCCCGGGCCTACGACGCCGAGGTGGAGATCGACGATCCCGACGAAGGCTCGAACGCCGCGGACGACCGGAGCATCGACGCGCTGGAAGGCTCTCCCGACAATCCGACGGCGCGTGAGCTGTCTGCGGCCATCCGCAGCTTCAACGAAGAGGAGCAGGCGGCTTTGGTGGCTTTGGCCTGGCTCGGGCGCGACGATTTCGAGGCGGAGGAATGGAATGATGCGCTTGCTGAGGCGCGTGCGCGGTCCGAAGGTCCCGCCTGGCGCTATCTGATGGGCATGCCGCTGCTGGGGGATTTGCTCGAGGACGGCGCGGCGAAACTCGGCGTCAATCTTACGTCGGACGAACAGATCGCGCTGCATCACCCGATCACCGAACGCCCCGCCGAAGACGATCGCGACTGATTGCCCAAAATAAAGGGCGCGGAATTGCTTCCGCGCCCTCCCCCTCGCGCTTCGCCGCACCGCGTGCGGCGAACTGCGCGCTTGGTCGATAATGTCAGCCGACGATCCGGGCCGCTTGAACCAGCGTCACATAGGCCAACGGGGCGACCAGCGTGAGCGCGACGATCATCGAATTCAGGCGCGAATAGAGGGTCATTGCCGGGGCTCCGTCCAGAACCAATGACGGAAAGGTAGGACCCGCGCCGCCTCCCCGCCGTGACGCGGGTCACCGGCGCGCGCGGCCCCGTGGCCGCGTGCTAGTTGAATGAAACTTCGCCGCCCATGATGCTGTGGGTTTCACGCCGCGACGGCTCGCCCGATACGGCGACCACGCCGCCCATGGAGGCGTGCGCCTCGATGGCGTTGCGGGCGGTCACACGCATCGATCCGCCCATGGAAGCGTCCGCGCGTACGTCGGTGCAATTGAGAGCGCCGGCGTCGATCTGGCCGCCCATGGAGGCGGCCGCTTCGAGCCGGGCGCAGCCGCCGGAGACGCGCAGAACGCCGCCCATGCTGGCGTCAGCGTTGAATTGGCCGGCGTGCACGTCGCGCGCTTCGATCTCGGCGCCGCGCGAGGCCTGAAGGCTCTCCAGCGCGGTCACTGTGACATGGACCACGGCGTTGATCTCAGGCTCAGGCCCAAACCAATTGCGGTCGACCGGCGACAAAACCAGTTCGTCGCCATGCACACGCGCGGCGACGCGCTGTGCGTCGGGCCCGGTGATCTCCACCAGGCGCGTGGGCCCCTGGATCACCTCCACGCGGAAGCGGCCCCGGGCCTCGACGGCGTTAAATGGTCCCACCGAACGGGTTTCGGCGCTCGCAGCGACGGTGAAAGCGGCAAGCATCGACACCGCTGCAAGAACGCTTCTCATGACCCTCTCTCCGGTAGCGGACGCGCGGGCGCTGGGGCCGCCCGCTCCCCTTCTAGCTCCAAGATGCGCGCACGCCCTGTTCCGGATGCAGTCGTGTTGCAATTGAGCGGAATCGCCGACCGGCCTATGCTGTTGAAAGGCACTGGAGGCGGCTCATGCCGTTCTACCACAACGGCCAGCGCGCCCTGCAGGCGCAGTTCGATTCGACGGCCTTGGCTGATCGGCTGGAACAACGCGTGCGCCACGACCGGTTCACCGAAGCTGACAAAAGTTTCATCGAGGCCCAGGCGTTTTTTTTCCTCGCCACGGCGGATGCCGAAGGCCGGCCGGATTGTTCGCACAAGGGCGGCGCGCCCGGTTTCGTGCGCGTGGCCGCGCCGGACCTGCTGATCTTTCCAGACTATGACGGCAACGGCATGTTCCGCAGCCTCGGCAATATCAGCGTCAACCCGCACGTTGGTTTGCTCTTCATCGCCATGGGCGAAAGTCCCAAGCGTCTGCGCGTCAACGGCCGCGCTCGCGTCGAGTTCGACGATCCCCTGACGCGCGATTTTGTCGGCGCCCAGGCGCTGGTGCGAGTGACCCCCGACGACATCTTTCCGAACTGCCCGCGCTATATTCATGATCTCGAACACGAGCGGCTCTCGAAATTCACGCCGACGGCGGAGCAAGCGCCGCTCGAGCCCAGCTGGAAAAGTTCAGAGGATTTTCGCGACGTGATTCCGCCGCGCAAAGCATAATGGAGGAACGCTCGGGCTGAGGGACTGATAGGGAGAGAACAATGAGAAACGCTCCGCTTCGCTTTGCGGCAGCCGCGCTTTGGCCGCTTTCGATTTGGACCAGCTTTTCGCATCTCAAGGAGCATCCCGCCGACGATTACGTCGAGCGCACGACGCCAATCGTGGTGTGCGCCGTTGCGTTCTGGATCGCATTCCTGACGTTCGTGGGTCTATCCGTGATGCTGCAGGACCATTTGGCGACCGTTGCGCAGGACGACGCCCAGGTCCTGGTGCGCGTGTCTGACCGGCGTTGGCGCCCGTTCGCGGATGTGCTGCTCTACTTTTTGCCGGCGATCTATCTGACCGGCCTGTGGCTGTTCTCAAGCCGGGCCGAGCGCTTTTCCGAGGAGGCGGCGCACAAGGCGTAGCCGCGCGGAAGAAAGATCATCCGGCCGGGGCGCGCCGCGGCTGCTTCACACCAACCGGCTCTGATCCACCGCCGCGCCGATAAAGCTCGCGAACAACGGATGCGGCTCGAACGGCCGGCTCTTGAGTTCCGGGTGAAATTGCACGCCGACGAACCAGGGGTGATCCTCGCGTTCGACGATTTCCGGCAACACGCCGTCGGGGCTCATGCCGCAGAACTTGAGGCCGGCGGCTTCGAGCTTGTCGCGATAACGCGTGTTGACTTCGTAGCGGTGGCGATGACGTTCGCTGATCTCGGTATCGCCATAGATGCGCGCGACGCGGCTTTCGGGATCAAGCGTGGCCTGATAGGCGCCAAGGCGCATGGTGCCGCCGAGATCGCCGCCGGCGTTACGCTTCTCTAGTTCGTTGCCCTTGAGCCATTCGGTCATCAGTCCGACGATCGGATGCTTGGTCGCGCCAAATTCGGTTGAGCTTGCGCCTTTGAGGCCGGCGAGATCGCGCGCCGCTTCGATGCAGGCCATCTGCATGCCGAAGCAAATTCCGAAATACGGCACGTTGTGCTCGCGCGCGAACCTCACCGCCGCGATTTTCCCTTCCGTGCCGCGTTCGCCAAATCCGCCCGGCACCAGAATGCCGTGAACGCCGACAAGCTCGTCGTCCCAGCCCTTTTCGCCGCGCTCCTCGAACTTCTCGCTTTCGACCCAGCGGAGATCGACACGCACATTGTTGGCGACGCCGCCATGGTGCAGGGCTTCGATCAGCGACTTATAGGCGTCCTTGAGTTCGGTATATTTGCCGACCACCGCGATGGTGACTTGCCCGTCCGGGCTCTTCAGCCGTTTGACGATGGTCTCCCATTTGCCGAGATCAGGCTGTGGGGCGATGGTGACGCCGAAATGCTTCAGGAGTTCGCTGTCGAGCCCGGCGGCGTGATAGGCGAGCGGCGCCTCATAGATGGTCTGCAGATCGCGCGCTTCGATGACGGAGCTTTCGCGCACGTTGCAGAACAGAGCGATCTTCTTTTTCTCGTCTTCCGGAATCGGGCGGTCGCAACGGCACAGGATGATGTTGGGCTGGATGCCGATCGAGCGCAGCTCCTTGACCGAGTGCTGCGTCGGCTTCGTCTTCATCTCGCCCGCGCTCGGGATGTACGGCAGCAGCGTCAGATGCACGAACGCGGCTTGTCCGGGATCGAGTTCCTGGCCGAGCTGGCGGATGGCCTCGAAAAACGGCAGGCCCTCGATATCGCCGACCGTGCCGCCGATCTCGCAGAGCACGAAATCCGCGCCGCCGTGATCGGAGAGGATGAATTCCTTGATGGCGTTGGTGACGTGCGGGATCACCTGCACCGTCGCGCCGAGATAATCGCCGCGCCGCTCCTTGGTGATGATCTCCTGATAGATGCGTCCGGTCGTGATGTTGTCGGCCTTCGTGGCGTTCACGCCGGTGAAGCGTTCGTAGTGGCCAAGATCCAAGTCGGTTTCGGCGCCGTCGTCGGTCACGAACACTTCGCCGTGCTGGTACGGCGACATGGTTCCGGGATCGACATTGAGGTAGGGGTCCAGCTTGCGGAGGCGGACTTTGTAGCCCCTGGCCTGCAGGAGCGCGCCGAGGGCGGCGGAGGCGATGCCCTTCCCTAAAGAAGAGACCACGCCTCCGGTAATGAACACATAGCGCGCCATCGTCCTTCCAGGTTTCCGCCGCGCGCGACCCCGTTCGCTTCTACGAACGTTATTGATCGGGCCCGGCGCGCTCGCGCCGGACGGGCTGGTCCGTTGTGGTCGTAGTCTGACCCGATTCGCTCCCGGTCTGCTCGGGAGACTGCGTGAGGGCTGGCACCCCTTGGAGCGGCCGATTGGAGGCCGGGGGCGGATTGTTGGCGGTCGCCGCCGCGGGCGTCGTGCGGGCGGGCGGAGGATTGGAGCGAACCGTCAGGGGCGCCGGCGTCCGTTGGGTGGTCGTGTTGGCGGCCGTGCTGGCGTTCGCGCGCGGCGGCGTCGTCGCGATTGGCGCCGCATGGGTGGCGGCCGAAGCCGGAGGCGGCGCCACGGCCTGGGCGTCCGTCGGCCCGGCCGGAACGTTCGCCGAGGCGAGCTGCGCCGCAGGCTCAATGGCGCTCTGGTCAGGGCCGGCGGGTTCCGTGGTCGTGGCCGGCGGCGGCGCCGTCGGCAGCACCAGCGGATTGGTCTGCTGCGCGGGCGCATCGATCACCGAGCGGCCGGCCACGCTTTGGGCCCCGCCGGACATCACCGTCAAGACCAGCGACGTAACCAGAAAAAAGCCGCCCGCGAACGACGTCATCCTCGCCAGGGCGTCGGCGGCCCCGCGGCCCGACATCAGCGCGCCGCTGCCTCCCCCGCCCATGCCCAGCGCTCCGCCCTCGGAGCGCTGCAACAGCACCAGGCCGATGAGGCCGATGCAGATAACCACGTGAAGGATCAGGAAAGCCAAGGTCATCGATGTGTCGCGTCCCCTCCGCCGCAGCTCACATGGGCGCGCCGGAAAGCGGGCTCAATAGCCGAGGCGGATGCTAAATGCCAGCCGGGTTTCAGCGAGCGGCGGGATGGGCGGCGATGATGGCGGCAAAATCGGCGGCATTGAGGCTGGCGCGGCCGACCAGTGCGCCATCGACGCCCTCAATCGCCAGTATCTCCGCGGCGTTTTTGGGATTGACGGAGCCGCCATAGAGCACGCGGACGCGTTCCGCGGCGCTGCCGAAGCGCGCGCTGAGGGCCGCGCGCACCTGGGCGTGCATGGCTTCGATTTCTCGCGGCGTGGGGGTCCGGTCCGTCCCGACGCACCAAATCGGTTCGTAGGCGACAGTCAAACCGATGGGGGCGACATGGGGAAGGCTTCCGGCGAGCTGGCGCGCGACCCACTCCCCCGCAGCACCGGACATTCGGGCGTCGAGCGTTTCACCGACGCAGACGATCGGCGCCAGCCCCGCCAGGGCCGCGGATTCCGCCTTGACCCTGACCTGTGTGTTGGTCTCGCCGCGCCCCGCCCGGCGCTCGGAGTGGCCGACAATGACGTGGCTTGCGCCCACATCCCTCAGCATGGGCGCGCTGACTTCGCCGGTGTACGGGCCGTCATCATTGAACTCGGCGCAATCCTGCGCCCCGATAAGAAGCGGCAGCCCCTGGGACAGCCGCGCCGCCTCCGCGATCAGCGGATGGGGCGGACAGAATAGGATGTCCATGGCATCGGCGGCGACTCCGGAGGCTTCAGCCACCGCCTTCAAGGCCGTCAAATCGCCGCGGCGGCCATGCATCTTCCAATTGCCGGCGATCAGCGGCTTCCTGAACCCCATGCTCATCTCCACGCGCGGCGCCGGCGGACATTGCCGCGCCTTAAGGCCGTCTCTATGGTCGCGCGCCCAATCACATAACGGACCTTTGCATGCTTAGACAGATACGGGGCGCGACGCGGGGCTGGGTCTCCGGCGTCATCCTGTTCATCCTCGCGGCGACCTTCGTCATCTTCCTGGGCGCGGGTAATCTGTCGATCTTCGACGCCTTTGTGCAACCGGCGGGCGGGCGAGCCGTCGTGACCATGGCCGGCGGCCAGATCACGCCGGCGCAACTCAGACGCGAGTTCGAGAACACGCTCAAGGCCATGCGCAACAACGGCCAGGAGATCTCCCGCGCCGACGCCGTCGAACAGGGCCGCCACCGCCAGGCTCTGGAAAGCCTGATCGAGCAGCGCGCGCTTGCCGACTACACGCATCGGCTTGGCGTCTATGCCAGCGACGCCCAGGTTGGGAGACTGATCCGCTCGGCGTCGATCTTCCAAAACCCGCTAACCGGAACCTTCGACCGCGGACGCTATTTCGATTTCCTTCGCGAAATCCAGTTTCCGCAGGACGAATTCGAGCGCGAACAGCATGACGCGATTGCGGCGTCCATGGTGATCGACGCGCTCACGTCCGGAGTGCGGGCGCCTTCCAGCTTCGGCGCATTGATGCTGGCTTACGAGAGCGAACGGCGCACCGTCAGCATAGCGCAAGCGCCGGCCGCGCTCGCTGGCAACGTCGCGCCGCCGACGGATGCCCAATTGCAGGCCTATTATCGGGAGATGACCCCGCAATTGCAGATGCCGGAATATCGGACGGTCACGCTGATCTATGCGCGCCCCAGCGATTTTGAGGCCAGGATTACGGTTCCAGAGGAGCGTATTCGCCAGGAATTCGAAGCGCGCCGCGCGTCGCTGACGCAACCGGAAAGGCGCACCTTCGTGCAGATCTCGGCCCCGGATCAAGCGCGGGCGCAACAAGCTGCGACGCGCTTGGGCGCCGGCGAGGCGCCGGAGGCGGTCGCGCATGCGCTCGGCTTGAACTTGGTGCGCAACACCGAGCAGGCGCGCACCGCGGTCGCTGACGCTACCGTGGGCGCGGCGGTTTTCGCTATGGCCCCGGGCGCGAGGCCGACGGCGATACGCGCCACCTTGTCGCCCTGGGCCGCCGTCAAGCTCGAATCGATCACGCCGGCGGCGGCGCCCAATTACGAGGACCAGCGCAGCGCGCTGCGCGACGAGATCGCCCGCAGCGAAGCCGCCGACCAGATGAACGACGCCATGGACGCCTTTGAAACGGCGCGCTCCGCCGGAACCGCGCTGGCCCAGGCCGCGGCGGCGAACCACCTCGCAGTCGTCAACGTGCCGGCCGTTGATCAGCGCGGCTTAACCCCCGAGGGCCGTCCCGCGGATGCGTTCGTCGATCAACCGCGCCTCATTCAAACGGCGTTTCAAACCAATCAAGGCGAGGCCGGCGAGTTCATGCCGCTCGGCGACGACGGCTACGTCCTGCTTGCGGTTGATGCGATCCGTCCGGCGGCGACCCGCCCGCTGGCGGACGTACGTTCCCAATTAAGCCAGTTGTGGGTGCTGCGGGAAAAGGCGCGCAGGCTCGAAGCGATCGGCAATCAGGTGAAGGAGGCTGTCGCCGGCGGACAAAGCTTTGCGGCCGCGACAAGGGCGCAGCATATGCTGACCGTGGTGACGTCGATGCCGATCGACCGGGAAGCAGCTCAGCACCTTCCGGCCCGCAATCTGCCTGGAGCTATTTTCACCGCGCACCCGGGCGATGTCGTGAGCGACATGCGCAGCGATGGCCAGGAAGCGCTCGTCCTCGCCATCGTTGAAGACATTCAGCACGCGCCGGCCTCGCAAGCGCCCCAGCGCGTGGAGCAAAATCGGCGGCAAATTCAGGAATCGATCGGCCAATCGCTGGTCGACGTGATCTCCGCCGCCGCGATCGAACACGCCAAACCCAAGCGCAACGAAGCCCAGATCCGCCGCTTCACCGAAGAATTGCAGGGGCAAACATCGCAGCAGCAACCGCAGCAATGACGACGCTTGAGCCTCTGCTGGCGGAATTCGCAGGCGCGTACGGGCGCGGCGGCGGCGTGGTTTGGACCCGCCGCGTAAGCGACCTCGACACGCCGGTGTCCGCGATGCTCAAGCTCGGCGCCGCATTGCCTGGCGCTTTCCTTTTCGAGTCCGTCCAAGGCGGCGATTTTCGCGGCCGCTATTCGATCATCGGGGCCAAGCCGGATCTCGTATGGCGCGTGCGCGACGGGGTCGCGGAGATCAGCCGCGGCAGCTTCGCGGACAAGGCGTTCCGGCGCCAGCGCGACGCCCCACTGAAGTCCCTGCGCAAACTCCTCGACCGCTCGCGGCTCGATATGCCGGCCAGTTTGCCTCCGCCTGCGGCCGGCCTGTTCGGCTATCTGGGCTACGACATGGTGCGCCAAGTCGAGCGCCTCCCGGACAAGGCCGCCGATCCCATCGGCGCGCCCGAAGCCCTGCTCGTGCGCCCGACGATCGTTGCGGTTTTCGACAACGTCACGAGCGAAATCACTGTGGTGACGCCGGCCCGCGCGAAGGGGAAGCAGACCGCCGCCGAGGCCTATGATCGGGCTCGCCAGCGGCTTGAGCGCGTGCTGAAAGCGCTGGACCGGCCGTTGCCCCGCACGGGCGCGCCGCAGCCCCCGACCCAGCCTTCGCCGGCGCAGCTGTCGAACACGACCGAAGACGAGTATCGCGCCATCGTCCGTCGCTCGAAGGAATATTGCCGCGCCGGCGACATCTTTCAGGTCGTGCCGAGCCAGCGGTTTTCCGCGCCCATGCGGGAGCCCCCGTTCGCGCTGTACCGCGCGCTGCGCCGCCTCAACCCGTCTCCATTCTTGTTCTACATGAACTTCGACGACCTCTCGATTGTCGGGTCCAGTCCGGAAATTCTGGTGCGCGTGCGGGACCGCACGGTGACCATCCGGCCCATCGCCGGCACGCGGCCGCGCGGAGCGACGCCGGCCGACGATCATCGGCTCGAACAGGATTTGCTCGCCGACCCCAAGGAACGCGCCGAGCACCTCATGCTGGTCGATCTCGCACGCAACGATCTGGGCCGCGTCGCACGCCGCGGCGCCGGGCCCGGCTACAATGCGGCGGGCGCGAGCGCCGGGTCGGCCAATGTGCGGGTGACGGATTCCTTCATCGTCGAGCGATACAGCCATGTCATGCACATCGTCTCGAACGTCGAGGGTCGGCTCAGCGATGACAAGACGCCGCTTGATGCGCTGATGGCGGGCTTTCCGCACGGCACGGTGACGGGCGCGCCGAAAGTCCGCGCCATGGAAATCATCAACGAACTCGAGAAGCATCGGCGCGGCATCTATGCGGGCGGCGTCGGCTATTTCGGCGCCGGCGGCGACCTCGATACGTGCATCGCCCTGCGCACGGGCGTTGTGAAGAACGGTACGCTTTATGTCCAAGCCGGCGGCGGCGTCGTGCTCGATAGCGACCCGCAGCTGGAGCTGGAGGAGACGCAGCACAAGGTGCGCGCGCTCTTCCGGGCGGCGGCCGAAGCCTGGCGTTACGCCTGAAGGTGCATAAATCGTAAACCCTTGTTTGCTAGGCCCGAAGCAAGGATGGCCAGCAAGCAGGATCTCGCGCTGTTGCGCTCAAGCGGCTCGACCGCGCGAGTCCTCAACCTCGCGGCGGTGTACGAGCAGTACGGAACGACCGAGGAATACGCCGCCCACCCTCTCTTCCGCAGCAAACGGCTCAATCGCTGCATCCTGCTCAAACACACGCTGCGCGAATATGAACGCGATCATGTGCGCTCGCGCGGATCGACCGCCACCAAGATCGTCCTGCCGTTCGACACTGTCGAACTGCAACTGGGCGGCTACAGCTTTTTCGTCAGCGACAAAGACATTCAGAAGAACCTCCGCACCGCCTTGGGCGCGGACACGTCCGAAGCCGATTTTTACGCCGATCTCGACATCCTCAATCTCATTGACGGCCTGCCCTCGTTCGATCCGTTCCTGCTGCGGGAACGTTTGAAACGCCACGGCTACACGCCTGCGCGTTGCTATTTCGACCTGTCCCAGGCGGACGCCGAACGCATGCGCGCGTTCGTCGAGAACGAGATCAGCAAGCTCGTGAATCTCGCCTTCGCCGGCGCCGCCAATATCGGCTCCATGTCGAAACGCATGGCCGAAAAGCTGATGACCGACGAAACGGCGCAAAGCCTCGACCCGCTGCGCCGAACCTTGCAGCTCTCCGGCGACGAGTACCGGGAAGGCGTCTTCGCCTGGAAGGGGTTTCTCTACTACAGCTGGTCGGTCTCGGAGTTCGCGCCCAAACTGCCCGAACTCTCGCGGCAGATCCTGGCGGTCAAGATCTTGCGGGCGAGCTCGGAAGAACGCGCCGAAATCGACGAGGCGCGCCGCAAAATCGTGCGCTGCCTTGGCGTGGCCTCCGGCAAGGTGCGCGACGGGGTGCAGCGTTATCGCAACGCCTACGATCAGCTGGCCGAAGGCAAGCCCAGCGCGTTTCGCGACTTCCTGCTGCAGGCGCCGGCGCTCTTTCTGTCGGTGGGAGACGCCATCAGCATCATCAAACACATCGATTCCTACTGGCGCTTTCGCTTCAAGAGCGTGCGCGGCGAACCCCAACTCGACATCAACGACGCCGTCGAGATATTCCGCGAGTTTTCCGGGCAGCTGGGCGGATTGGAAGAGGGCGGGCCGGCGCGATCATCGATCTTTTCGCCCTGATTGGCGCCGCCGGCGGCAAAGCCCATTTTCCGCCGCCATTTTTCCGCTAAAGATGCCGCCATGACTTTCCAGGCGGCTCCCCTGCTCCGATGGCGTCCGGCGACACGCGCTTGAGCCTTTTGTCCGTTCGCCTGGAGCCTCTCGACCCATGATCCTCGTCATCGATAATTACGACAGCTTCGTGTACAACCTCGTCCATTACATCGAGGATATGGGCGCTCACACCGAAGTGCATCGCAACGATGCGCTCTCCGTCGCCGAAATTCTCAAGAGGAAGCCTCAGGCCATCGTCCTGTCGCCGGGCCCGTGCACGCCGAACGAGGCGGGCGTGTGCCTTGACCTCTTGAGCGCAGCGCCTGCGAATTTGCCGATCCTCGGCGTATGCCTTGGACATCAGGCGATGGGGCAGGCCTTCGGCGGCGAAGTGATCGCGGCGAAGGCGATCATGCACGGCAAGGTGTCGGAGGTTCATCATCAGGGCGGCGGCCTGTTTCGAGGTCTCCCCTCCCCGTTCAAGGCGACGCGCTATCACTCGCTCGCAGTGAAACGCGAGACGCTTCCCGTTGATTTTCAGGTCGATGCGGAAACGGCCGACGGCGAAGTGATGGCCATGTCGCACAAGACGCGCCCGCTCTACGGCCTGCAATTCCACCCCGAATCCATCGCGTCCGAGCACGGACACGCATTGATCGCTAACTTTCTCGCCGCCGCGAAGGTGCGCGAAACCGCGCCGGTGCAATGAGCGACCTGGACGCAGGCTTCGCGCGCGTGCTCGACGGCGAGACGACGCCGGAAGAGACGAAAGCATTCCTGCTCAATTCGATCGAGCGCATGGGCGATCCCGCGGCCATCGCCGCGGGCGCGCGGGCGATGCGCGCCCGCATGCTGACGCTGAGCGCGCCCGACGGCGCCATCGACGTGTGCGGCACCGGCGGCGACGGTTCGCATACCCTCAACATCTCGACGGCGGTGGCTTTTGTGGTCGCCGGCGCGGGCGTGCCCGTCGCCAAACACGGCAACCGCGCCATGAGTTCGAAATGCGGCGCGGCGGACGTGCTGGAGGCGCTGGGCGTCAAGCTGACGGGCGACATTCCGAGCTTGGAGCGCGCGCTGCGCGAAGCGGGCGTTGCGTTTCTGTTTGCGCAGAATCACCACCCGGCGATGCGCCACGTCGCAGCGGCGCGGCGCGAGATCGGGCGGCGCACGATCTTCAATCTGCTGGGGCCCCTGTCCAACCCCGCCGGAGTAAAGCGTCAACTCGTCGGCGTGTTCGCGCCCGACTTCCTCATGCCGGTCGCGCGGGCGCTGAACGATCTCGGCGCCCAAAGAGCCATCGTCCTGCACGGCGCGGGCGGCTTCGACGAGCTGACCGGCGACCGGGGTGATCAATGGGTCGATCTCGACGCCGGCGCCATCGGCCCGGCGCGGCTGGACGTGCACGGGGCCGACGATTCCGGCGTCAGCCGCGCGGCGCTGCGCGGCGGCTCCGCGGCGGACAACGCGAGGGCCTTGCGCGCGCTTCTCGATGGAAGCTCGGACAACGGCGTCTACCGGCATGTCGTGGAACTCAACGCCGCGATGGCGCTGAACGTCGCGGGACTTCCGGCGGAACAGGCAATGACGTTGCCGCGCGAGTCGCTCGAAGGCGGCGCGGCATTGGACGCGCTCGACAAGCTCATCGCCATTACGCGGGACGCGCCGTGAGCGACGTTCTGCAGAAGATCCTCACCTACAAGCGCGAAGAGGTCGTCATGCGCAAAGCCGCGCGGCCGCACGCCCTGTTGGAGGAGCAGGCGCGAGCCCAGGAACTGCCGCGCGGCTTCGCGGCCGCTCTCGCCGCCCCGCGCGAGCGCCCCGCTCTCATCGCGGAAATCAAGCGCGCAAGCCCCTCCAAGGGATTGATCCGCGAGGATTTCGATCCGCCGTCGCTTGCGCGCGCCTACGAGGCCGGGGGCGCCGCCTGCCTTTCCGTGCTTACGGACGCGCCGAGCTTCCAGGGCTCCTCGCACGACCTTGAAGCCGCGCGCGCCGCCGTGGCGCTGCCGGTGCTGCGCAAGGATTTCATGATTGATCCCTGGCAGATCGCCGAGAGCCGGGCGTTGGGCGCTGACGCCATCCTTATCATCATGGCCGCGGTCGACGACGAGTTGGCGCTCGATTTGGCCGAGGCGGCAGTCGCGCTCGGAATGGATGTTCTGGTCGAATGCCACGACGAAGACGAACTGGAGCGTGCGCTGCTGCTCGACGCGCCGCTGATCGGCGTCAACAACCGCTCGCTCGCGACGTTCGAGACGACGCTCGACACCACCGAACGGCTTGCCCAACGCGTGCCGCAGGGCCGTTTGCTGGTGGCGGAATCGGGTATTTTCACGAATGCCGACGTGGCCCGCCTGCAGCGGGCCGGGGCCAGAGCATTCTTGGTCGGAGAATCCCTTATGCGTCAGCACGATGTCGCGGCCGCGACACGAGCCTTGCTGGCGCCTTGACGCGAGACCAGGAACGGATGTAGAACAGCGTCGTTCCCTTTTTGGTCCGGATTTGGAGCCGCCATGCTGACCGCGAAGCAAAAAGAGCTGCTGCTCTACATCCACGAGCGGATAAAGGAGACCGGCGTCTCTCCCTCCTTCGACGAGATGAAGGAAGCGCTCGACCTCGCTTCCAAGTCCGGCATCCACCGGCTCATCACCGCGCTGGAAGAACGTGGGTTCCTGCGGCGCCTACCCCACCGGGCCCGGGCGCTCGAAGTTCTCAAGCTGCCGGATTCGGCCGCGCCGGCTGCTCCGCCGAAGGGGCGCGGAGCGTTCCGCCCGAGCCTCGTCAATGCGGAGGGACGCGGCGCGGATGGCATCCCGATCATAGGACGTATCGCCGCTGGCGTGCCGATTGAAGCGTTGCAGACGGAAATCGGCCGCGTGGCCGCGCCTTCCGATCTTGGCGCCGGCGAGCATTTCGCCCTCGAGGTCAAGGGCGATTCCATGATCGGTGCGGGCATCCTCGATGGCGATGTGGTGATCCTCAAGAAGGGCGACACCGCCGAGAGCGGCGACATTGTCGTCGCCCTCGTGGACAGCGAGGAAGCTACGCTGAAGCGCCTGCGCCGCCGCGGCAATTCGATTGCGCTCGAAGCCGCGAACCCGGCCTACGAGACACGGATCTTCGGCCCAGATCGCGTGCGCATTCAAGGCAAGCTCGTCGCCTTGATGCGCCGTTACGCCTGATCGTCATCGCCGCGTGCGTGAGGCGTCCACGGGCGCCTCACGGCGAGTGGGGACGCGCGCTGCAGGCGCAGTCCGCGCGGTGTTTCGTAGATCATACCGCCGCCAAGTCGGGCCAAGTCCGCGGCGTCGACCATTGTAACGCGGCACTGCTGCTTGTATCTCGCCGGCGCAGCTATGCGTGTGAGCACCACCGCGCCGGCCCTGCAGCTGTGGGCGAGGCCCGCAGCGTCGAACGCGAGCAGGACGTCGCCTTGCCGTAACGCGCAGAAGCTTGGCGTGCAGCCTTCCGGCGGTGCGAGATGCGCTACCTGCACCGGCGAGACGCCGAGCATGGCGCCGAGCTTTTCGGCGCCGTAATTTGAGCGGCTGGCGCCGCGGAGCAAAGACCAATGACCGTCCTCGCGCACAAAGAGCGCGCGCAGGTCGCTGTCGAACGCGATGACCGGACGCGGCGCGCCAACATGGCACAAGAGCACTAGGGGGATGGCGGCGAGCGCGCCCCAGCGCAGCGCGCCGCGCCACAAGCAAGCCCAGAGCAGTCCCCCCACGCAAGCGATCAGCGCGGCGTCAGGCGGACGGGGAAGCGCCCGCACGGCTTCGGGTCTGCTGCCGAAGGCGTCGCCGATAGCGGCGACAAGATCGAGCGCGGCCGCCATCGCTTTCAGCGGCGCATCCGCCAGTCCGAACGGCGCCAGCACCGCCGCTACGCCGGCGGCGGGCGCGACTACGAATGACATGATCGGCGCGATCGCCATATTGGCCGCGAGCGCATAGAGCGAAAAGCGCTGGAAATGGTAGAGCGCGAATGGGTCGGTCGCGAGGCCCGCGACGAGGCTCACGCCAAGCGCCGCCGCCATTCCGCGCCCCATCCATTGCAAGACGCCGATCAATGGACCGGGCGCCGGCAAAATCGGCTCGCTGCGCGGCCGGCGAGCGATCTCGTACAGCGCGACCAGAGCCATGGTCGCGGCGAATGACATCTGGAATCCTGGTTCAAGCACCGATTCCGGAAACAATAGTGTGGCGACGAGGGCCGCGAGCGCCAAGCCGCGCATGGAGATGGCGGGCCGATCAATTAGGATCGCGCCAAACGCCACGCACGCCATGATGTAAGAACGCAGCGCCGGCACGCTCCAGCCGGAAATAACGACATAGAACGCAAGCGCCGCGAGCGCGCCCGCGGCGGCGATCTTTCTCACCGGCGCGCGCAGCGCCAGCGGGGGAATAAGCGCCAACGACCAAACGAGCGCCGCGAACACCAATCCGCCGACTACGCCCATGTGCACGCCCGACACGGAAAGCAGATGTCCAAGCCCGGAATTCTGCAAGGCCGTGTTCGTCGCGTTGTCGACTGCGCTGCGGTCGCCGGCGACGAGCGCCGCGGCGATGGCGCCGCCGCGGCCGGGTGAGATGTCCTGAATGGCCGCGGACAGATCGTAGCGCATCGCCGCGAGCCTCAAACGCAGGCGATCGAGCAGGTTCGGCGGCGGCGAAAGCTCGATCGGCCGGCAGCGGCCGTATGAATAGCCCGAGGCGCCAAGTCGCTCGAAGAATGCGCGCCGCGCGAAGTCGTAGCCCCCCGGCGCCAGCGGCCCGGCCGGCGGTGCGAGGACGGCGCGGCAGGAAACCGCGCGTCCCGGCGTCAGCACGGCGCGCGCGGGCACGGCGACGCGGACGTAGCGCGGCGGCGCCGCAAGACCCTCGATGCTCGCGGTCAGTATCCGTAGTCTTGGGCCGGATTGGCCGGCGTCGAGGTCCGCCACCCAGCCTCGCACTTCAACCGGACCCGGCGGAGAGACGAAAGGCGGCGCCGACACCTCCCAGGTGCGCACTTGCGCGGCGGCGGCGCCCAAGCCCGCCGCGGCGAGCATCGCGAACGCGCCCGCCAAGATTCGACGCAGAAGCACGTCCGCCCCGTCAACGCGCCGGCTCGGAAGGAATGCGAAGACGCACGAAAGCGCGAGTGCTCCCATAAACACCGCGCCGCCCAGCCAAGTTGGGGGATCCGCGGGGGCGGTGATCCAGGCGGCCGCGCCGGCGATCACGCCGACGGGAAGCCAGAGGATCCACCGGTCGCGCTGCAGCGCCCAGATTCCCGCCAGGGCGCGGCTAGGAGAAAAACGCGCCGCCGTGCTAGGACGCGCGCCTCCCTTGGCCCAGACCCGATCCGATATGAGCGTCGTCACACGCTTCGCCCCTTCGCCCACAGGCTACCTCCACATAGGAGGCGCGCGCACCGCGCTTTTCAATTGGCTGTTCGCGCGTCACGCGGGCGGCAAGTATTTGCTGCGCATCGAAGACACCGACCGCGCGCGTTCCACGCCGGAAGCGATCGCCGCGATCATCGAAGGACTGGATTGGCTCGGCCTTCAGCACGACGGCGCGATCACCTACCAGTTCGAGCGTGCGCCGCGGCACCGCCAGGCGGCCGAAGAGATGATTGCGCGCGGAACGGCGTTTCGCTGCTTCATGACGGCGGAAGAACAAGAGGCGGAGCGCGCGAAGGCGCACGCGGAAGGCCGCGCGCTGCGCTCGCCCTATCGGGATGGACACGGGCCGCCCTCGCCCGACGCGCCCTTCGTCGTCCGTCTACGCGCCCCAGATGATGGCGAAGTCGTCAACGACGACCTGATACAGGGTGAGGTGCGGATTAGGGCGCGCGATATCGACGATCTGGTGTTGCTGCGCGCCGACAGCAATCCCACGTACATGTTGTCGGTCGTCGTCGACGACCACGACATGGGCGTGACGCACGTGATCCGCGGCGACGACCACCTTACCAATGCTGCACGGCAAATTCCGATTTTCCGGGCCATGGGCTGGACGCCGCCGCGCTTCGCGCACGTGCCGCTCATTCACGGCGAAGACGGCAAGAAGCTTTCCAAGCGCCACGGCGCGCAAGCGGTGCATGAGTGGCGCGATATGGGGTACCTCCCCGAAGCGATGAACGCCTATCTCATGCGCCTGGGCTGGAGCCCGGGGCATGACGACATCCTGACCAAGGAAGAGGCCGTTCCCCAATTCGACATCGCGCACATCGGCAAGGCGCCGTCACGGCTGGACTTTGCAAAGCTGGATTCCGTCAACGGCCATTTTATGCATCTGGCGGACGATGCGCGCCTGCTCGCGCTGGTGCGTGAACATATCGCGACAAAGACCGATTGGGTGCTCGGTCCAGCGGCGGCGCTACGGCTCGAAAGGGCGATCCCGGTGCTGAAAATGCGGGCGAAAACCATTGCGGAACTGGCCGAACAGGCCCGCTTCCTGATCTTCGAACGCCCTCTTTCACTTGACGCTGCAGCGCAAAAGACGAAAGAGCAATCTCGTGATATTTTGCTGCGCTTGCGAGATCGACTCGGTGAGGCGCCGTCGTGGAGAGCGGCCGACCTGACAGAGACCCTCAAGGCTTTCGCAACGGAAGCAGGCGTAGGCATGGGCAAGATCGGACCAGGGTTGCGCGCCGTCCTGACAGGCGGCGCTCCGGCGCCCGATCTGGGTCACGTTTTGGAGATTCTGGGCCCCGAAGAAGTTCTGGGGCGCATGTCGGATCAGCTTTGAACGCCGCCTCCGCGCGGAAGGACTGGACACGATGGATAGCAAGATCACGAAGAAGCCCGCCGCCACGCTGACGGTGAGCAATCGTCAAATCGAATTGCCGGTTTATGGCGGTTCGGTCGGGCCCGACGTGATCGACATCCGCAAGCTCTACGCCGAAAGCGGCGCATTCACGTTCGATCCCGGGTTCACCTCCACCGCCAGCTGCGAAAGCCAAATCACCTACATCGATGGCGATGAGGGCGTGCTGCTCTATCGCGGCTATCCGATCGATCAACTTGCCGAGCATTCGACTTTCATCGAGGTCTGTTACCTGCTGCTGCATGGCGAACTGCCGAACGAGAAACAGCTCGCGGATTTCAACAAAGCGATCACATACCACACCATGCTGCACGCGCAGTTCGATCGCTTTTTCGAGGGCTTCCGGCGCGACGCGCACCCGATGGCTGTCATGGTCGGCACGGTGGGCGCGCTCGCCGCCTTTTATCACGACAGCACCGACATCGACGATCCGCGCCAGCGCGTGATCGCCTCGCATCGCATGATTGCGAAGACGCCGACCATCGCCGCGCGCGCCTACAAATATAATATCGGCCAACCGTTCGTCAGCCCGCGCAACGAATATGACTACGCTTCGAACTTCCTGCGCATGTGCTTCGCCGTCCCGGCGGAAGACTACCGTGTCAACGAGACGCTTGCGCGTGCGATGGATGTCTTCTTCATCCTGCACGCCGACCACGAACAGAACGCGTCCACCTCAACCGTGCGCCTTGCGGGCTCGTCAGGGGCCAATCCGTTTGCCTGCATCGCGTCAGGCATCGCCTGCCTTTGGGGCCCGGCGCACGGCGGCGCCAACGAGGCGGCGCTCAAGATGCTCTCGGAGATCGGCACGGTCGACAATATCCCCGACTTCATCGCCAGAGTGAAGGACAAGAACTCGGACGTGCGCCTGATGGGTTTCGGGCACCGCGTCTACAAGAGCTACGATCCGCGCGCGAAGGCGATGCAGAAGCTGTGTCACCAGGTGCTGAAGGAAGTCGGCCACGAGAACGATCCGCTGCTTAAGGTGGCCATGGAGCTGGAGAAGATCGCGCTCAACGACGAATACTTCATCCAGCGCAAGCTCTATCCGAACGTCGACTTCTATTCGGGCATCACGCTGCGGGCGATGGGATTTCCCGTGTCGATGTTCACGGTGCTGTTCGCGGTGGCGCGCACCGTGGGCTGGATCGCGCAATGGACCGAGATGATGGAAGACCCAAGCCAGAAGATCGGTCGCCCGCGCCAAGTCTATACCGGCGCGCCGCAGCGTGAATACGTGCCGATGAGCCGGCGCGGCTAAGCGCCCAGCACGCCGAGCACCGCATCCGCCGCGATTTCCGCGGCCGGCCGGCCGCCGCGCCCCATCAACGCCAAAGCTTCGTCCTGTTCGCGGACGCGCTGATCGCGCTTGGCTGGATCGTCGAGCAACGGCGCGGCGGCCGCGACGAGATTTTCCGGCGTCATGCGCTCCTGCAGAAATTCCGGCGCGACCTCGCGTTTGGCGGCGACGTTCATCAGAGTCGCGTAGGGTGAACGCATGACGCGCTTGACCAGCGCTCCGGTGATGGCGCCGACGCGATAACCGACGACGAGCGGCGCGCCTTGCAGGGCGACTTCAGTGGTCACAGTGCCCGAAGCGGCAAGCGCCGCGGTGGCGGCGGCGAAGGCGTCCTCCTTTTCGCTTTCATCGACGATCAGCGTCGACGGCGGGGCCTGCTCGCGGGCTTCGGCCGATACGGAGCGGGCGGCGACCATGGCGAAGCGCAATGCCGGACGGTCCCGCTTGAGTACGTCGGCGGCGCTCCAGAGGACAGGGCCGATGCGGCGCACTTCGGCGGCTCTGCTGCCGGGAAGAACCAGAAGAATTTTGTCCTCGGGCGCCAGGCCGTGGCGGAGGCGGAAGGCCGCTCCGTCGCCCGCTTGGAAGCGCCCGAACGCGGGGTGGCCACACACTGTTACGGGCAAGCCGAACGGCATGTAATAGGGAACTTCGAAATCATGAATGGCGATCAGGTGGTCGACCGTCCGCGCCAACGTTTCGGCGCGCCCCGGGCGCGTCGCCCACACTTGAGGGCCGACATACTTCACGAGCTTGATCTGAGGCGCGGCCGCTCGCACGCGTTGAGCCACACGCAATGTGAAGCCCCAGGAATCGATCAGCACGACAACGTCCGGCGCCGCCGCGAGGATAGCGGACACCGCCTCCTTCACCGCGCGTCGGACCCGGTCATACGCCATCAGTCCTTCGACAAAGCCCAGCACCGCCAATCCGGAGATGTCGGCCTGGCTTTGGACGCCTTGCGCGGCCATCGCCGCCCCGCCTATGCCAACGATCTCCAGCTTGGGGTCTCGCGCGCGCAGCGCCCGGATAAGATCGGCGCCCAAGGCGTCGCCGGACGATTCAGCGGCGACCAGAAAAATGCGCGTCACGTCTCGCCCACTTCGCCGCGCGTGAACCCATAGAGAAACATCCCGAAGCGATCGGCGGCCTCTACCAGGGCGGCGCGTTGCAGCACGAGCGCGCCGCCCGCTTCAACGGCGATTCCGGCGAGGCCTGCCGCGCTGGCGCCTTCGAGCGTGCGAAGGCCCACGACGGGCAAATCGATGCGCCGCTCCTGCATCGGCTTTGGACGTTTCACCAGAACACCGCGCCGCTTGCTCTCGTCGCCACGGACAGTCAGCGGAAGGTCGCGGAGGCGCCGCAACAAGCCATCGGTGCCCTCTTGCGCCTCCACCCCCAGCACGAGGTTGTCCGCCACAGCGACGGCTTGGCCGATATCGAAGGGACCCAGCGCCGCGACAACCGCTGCCCCGCGTCGCATATCCTTGAGGTCGCGATCATTGGGCGACAACGCGCCCAAGACGCCGGCCGGCGCGGCGAGATTCGGCGCGGCCCGCTCCGCGCCGACAACCTGGAAACCAGCGTCGCTGTGAAACTGAACCAGGGCGCGCAGCAACGGATCGTCGCCGGCCGACGCCGCGCCGCTCAGGATTTGCATGAATTGCATCGCGCCGGCGTCCAGCTTCAATTTGCCCAGATCGACACGCGCGACCTGGCCGGCGATCACGACGGCGTCGCATCCCGCGGTTTTCATGGCCGCGACGCGTCCGGCGAACTCGCCGAGGTCGCTGGCGGCGCCGGGATGCTCATTAAGCGCGGCGTCGGCGTAGCCGGCGATGCGCGCAACGAAATAGGGCTGACCGGCGTCGCGAGCGCTTTCGGCGATCGCTACGGGCAGTTCACCGCCTCCGGCGATGATGCCGAGCTTCCTCCACTCGGCCATGGGGGCTAATCCCGCGGCATGCAGAGCGGACGCGGCGCGTCCGCGCGCACGAAATCGACGATCTTCATGACGTCGACATTCTCCGCGTAGATCTGCGCGGCGTCTTCGATCCGTTCCTGGAACGTCCCTTCTTCGGCAAACAGCAATCGGTACGCGGCGCGAAGGTCATGAATCTGATCGCGTGAGAAGCCGCGCCGTTTGAGGCCGACGACATTGAGACCGGCGAGATGCGCATGATTGCCGATCGCCGAACCAAACGGAATGAGATCCGTCGTCATCAGCGCGGAGGCGCCGACGAAGGCGTGCGGCCCGACCCGGCAGTGCTGATGGATGCCGGAAAGCCCACCCAGAAACGCGTAATCGCCGATCACGACATGGCCGCCGACCGTCGCGGTCTGCGCCACAATTACATTGTCGCCGACAATGCAATCATGGGCGATGTGAACATTGCCCATAAACAGGCCGTTGTCGCCGATCTTGGTGACGGAGCGGCCGCGCGTCGTGCCGCGATGCATGGTGGCGTGCTCGCGGATCACGTTGTTGGCGCCGATCTCCAACCGCGTCGGCTCGTTCTTGTAGGAGAGATCCTGCGGCTCCGCGCCCAGGCCCGCGAACGGATAGATCGTGCAATCGGCCCCAATCGAGGTGTGGCCGTCGACATAGACGTGAGCGATCAAGCGTGTCCGGTCGCCGATGACGACGTGCGGACCGACGACACAGCCGGGTCCGATCTCCACGCCCTCCCCGATCTCGGCCTTGGCGTCAACGAAGGCGGCGGGATGGATGCGTGATTTCATGGGCGGTCCGCTTTCATGGCGGCGAACTCGCATTCGGCGCACAATTCGCCGCGCACTTCCACTTGCCCGTGAAACTTGAAGATGTTGCGTCGCGCAAACAGCACTTTCACTGGCATCTCCATCACATCCCCCGGCATCACCGGCTTTTTGAAGCGGGCATTGTCCACCGACATGAAAAGAATGAGGTGCTTGGTGATGTCGGCTTCGAGCGTTTTCGACATGAGCAGCGCGCCGGTCTGAGCCAAGGCTTCAATCTGCAGCACGCCCGGCATGACCGGAGCGCCGGGAAAGTGGCCCGGAAAGAACGGCTCGTTGACTGTGACGTTCTTGATCCCGCGGATCGACGTGTTCGCCACATAGTCGACCGCGCGGTCTATGAGCAGGAACGGGTAGCGGTGGGGGAGGCGCTGCAGCACCTCGCCGATTTCGATTTTCGTCCCTTCTTCACTCCCCATTGCGCGCTCCAACCTTGCGGGACAACCATGCCGCTTCGCGCATCCATCTGCGGATCGGTTTGGCGGGATAGCCGGCCCAGGTCTCGCCGGCGGGCACGTCTTGCAACACGGCCGAGCCCGCCGCAAGCACGGCGCGCGGCCCGACCACGCGATGGTCGGTGACCCCCACGCGCCCTCCCATCATTGCGCCGTCGCCGATCACCGTGGATCCCGAAATGCCGCCAAAAGCGGCGATAAGAGCCCCGCGGCCAATGGTGACGTTGTGGGCGATCTGGCAGAGATTATCGATCTTGGCGTCTTCACCGATGGTCGTGTCGTCGAACACGCCCCGATCGATCGTCGTATTGGCGCCGATGGTCGCCCGGTCCTGGATTACGACGCGCCCGAGATGGGGCATGTCCACCGGTCCGCCGCCTCCGCCGGCGACGCCGAAACCTGTCTCGCCGATCCGGGCGCCCGCAAGGACGTTCACGCCGTCGCCGACCAGCGCAAAGAACACCGAGGCGCCGGCGCCTATTCGCGTTCGTCGGCCGATGGCGACCCCTGGCCCGATGACTGCGTTGGCGCCGATCTCCGCATCCGCGCCGATTTCCGCTCCTGGCCCGATCACGGCGCCGGGCGCAATGCGCGCGCCCGGCTCGACCTTCGCGCCGGGATCGATCGCGTGGGGCCCGGCGAAGCCGCGAGGCCGCGCCAGCTTGGAAACCAGGCGTGCGAACATCGCGCGCGGATGATCGGTGAGGATGAGCGCTTTCGCCTGCGGCGCGAGGTGGGCGGCTGGGGGCGTGATCACGCAGGCGCCGGGCGCCCCCGTCAGCGGCGCCCCGACCTTGCCCTCATAATAGCAAAGGTCGTGCGGACCCGCGCGATCGGCGGAGGCGGCGCCGGTAATCCGTGTTTCGGGATCGCCGCCAATTTCCGCAGAGGGAGCAAGCGCCCGGACCGTCACCGGTCCGAGCGCCTCGTAGAAACGTGGGTCAATCATCGCGACGCATGCTGGCGCCGCGCGGGCCTATTGTCACGGCCGCGGAGGGTTTGGCGCGCCAGGCTGCTGCGGCGGCGGCGCGGAGCGGCGCGTCACGTTGATCGTGTGCAGACGCTGATTCAGGCGCTGCACCACATCGTTGGTCGCGTCGAATTGCGGTTCGACCAGCTGGATCGAACTCGCGTCGAGCACGACGCCCGCGCCACGCGCCTGCATCACTTCACGCACGACCGGCGTGATCTGCTGGTTGAAGTCCTGATACGTCATTTGCTGGGTGTATTCGAAATCGCGCGCCATGTTGACTTGACGTTCGCGGAACGTCTGAGCGCGTTGATTCAGCGCGTTGATGCGATTGCTAAGCGCCGTGTCCGCGCGGATTTGCTCCGGCGTTTTGCCGTGCGCGGCGGTCTGGATCGACTGTTCTTCGGTTTGGATCGCCGTTTGCTCCGGCTGCAGTTCGCCCTGCATCTGCTGGCCGATCTGCTGCAGCTTGGTGTTCATGTCCCGGCCGATTTCGGAATTTGCGACGAGTTGGCCGACATTGAGCACGATCACACTGGTCGATTGAGAGGGCTGCGCGAGCGCGACGGGCGCAGCGGCCAGAGCCGCGGCAAGGGCCGCGGACGCGACAACTGGTTTCAGAAAACGCATACCATACGCCTTTCTTGATGTTCTTCAGAACCGGGTCCGGGTCGAGAAGCGGAAGCCTTCGCGCCGGTCGTATTCCTCGTAAGCGAGCGGTTGAGAGAAGTCGAACTGCACGGGACCGAACGGCGAATCCCAGAAAACGGACAAACCGGCCGATGCCCGAAAGCTTGGAGAATCGTCCACGAACTGGCGCGTGACAGTGCACTGCACGGCCTGCGTCAAAGAGCAGTTTTGGGGACTGCTTATGACACGAGTTTGACGGCTATCGGCGTCGATGATGCCCAATGTGCCGAAATCCACGAACAGCGCGCTGTCGATGCCGAACGAGTCCGGCAGGCCGTTCGGGAAATCCAACTGCAGGCTGCCGATCGCGTACATGTTGCCGCCCACTGCGTCACCGCGGACAAACTGCGTCTGCACGTCGTCGGAGGGGTCGGCTGTGCCTTGATTGTCGACGGTCGTCAGCAATTGGCGCGGCCCGATGCCGGCGATCTTGAAGCCGCGGAACGAAGAGCCGCCCTTGAAGAAACGGTCGTTGATGCGAACGTCGTCGCCGCCCCAGCCGAAGATATAGCCGATGCTCGTGTGCAGGCTCGCACGCCAGCCGGGGAAAATCCCGTAATAGATTCCCGATTCCAATTCGGTCCGCAGGTAGTTCACCTGCCCGCCCACGCCGGCGATGTCCTGATTGATGGAAAGATCAAAACCGCGCGTCGGCGTGATCGGGTCGTTTCGATGGTCCCAGTTGAAGGTGTAACCCACCATCGACGTGATGAAGGTGCCTTCCTGGTCGCACAGGATGGGGCGCGCGTAATAGCTCGGGTCGCACTGATCGACGATGTCGTTCGGCGTCGTGACGCTGTCGCCGTCGGCGTCGACGAGGAGATTGGCGATATCCGTGTCGTCTTTGATGAGCGAGTAGTTGAGGCCGAGACTTGAATGCTCGGAAAGCGGGAACCCGAACCGAACGCCAATGCCGGTCGATTGGTTTTCGAACGAGGATTGGGTGAGAAAATCGGTCCGCAGCGAATAGAGATCGACGCCCGCCGACATTTCCTTGCCCATGAAGCGCGGTTCGGTGAAGCGCAGATCCACCTGCTGGCGGTACGAACTTGTTGAAGCGCGCAAACGTAGGAATTGGCCCCGGCCGCGCAGATTGCGCTCCGAGATCGAGGCATCGAACAAGAAGTTCTCGGTTGAAGAATAGCCTGCGGCGAACGCCAGTTCGCCGGTCGATTCCTCCTGGACTGTCACCGTGACGATGGAGCGGTCAGGTTGAGAACCGGGTGCTTCATCCACCTTCACGTCGTGGAAGAAACCCAGGCCGCGGATGCGGTTCTTGGAGCGGTCAAGCAGCACGCGGTTGAAGGCGTCGCCCTCGCTCACGCGCATTTCCCGGCGAATGACCTCGTCGACGGTGCGGGTATTGCCCACGATGTCGATGCGTTCGATGAAAACGCGCGGACCTTCATTGACCTCGAAGCGGATGTTGACCTTGCGGTGCTCGGCGTCCCGCTCGATCACCGGGCGCACGTCGACATTGGCGTAGCCGACCGTGCCGGCGACATATGTAATCGCGTCGATCGCGTCTTCGATCTGATCGCCCTTGAACACTTCGCCCGAATGTATCGGCACGGCGGCGAGCAGCATTCCCTGCGGCAACCGGTTGAGATCGGTGGAGACCGTGATGTCGCCGAACTCGTAGCGCTGCCCCTCGTCCACCGTGAACGTGACGAAAAAGTCCTTCTGATCGGGCGTCAGTTCGGCCACGGCGGAGATGACGCGGAAATCCGCATAGCCGCGATTGTTGTAAAACTTGCGGAGCTGCTCGCGATCGTACTCGAGGCGATCGGGGTCGTAATTGTCGTTCTTGGAGAAGAAGTTCCACCAATGCGACTCGGTGGTGACAATCGCATCCTTCAGAGTGCGGTCGTTGAATTCGTGATTGCCGAGGAAGTTGATGTCGCGAACGCCTGTCACCGGCCCTTCGTCGACTTCGAAAATCAAATCCACTCGGTTCTGGTCGAGCTCGCGCACTTGCGGCGTCACGGTCGCGGCGAAGCGGCCGGAGCGGCGGTACAACTCGATAATGCGCTGGACGTCCGCCTGCGCGCGCGCGGGCGTAAACACCGATCGCGGGCGAGCCTGCACCTCCTTCTCAAGATCGTCTTCTTTGAGCGTGTGCAGACCTTCGAAAATGACGCGATTGATGATCGGGTTTTCGATCACCGAGACGACGAGGTCGCTGTCGCGCTGCTCGATCTGCACGTCCGCAAAGAGACCGGTCGCAAACAGCGTCTTGAGACTCAAGTCGATGCGGGCCGGATCGAAGGTGTCGCCCGGATGCACGAGCAGGTAAGACGTAATCGTCGAAGGCTCGATCCGCTGGTTGCCTTCGACCACGATGCGGCGAATGGCGGTGCTGGGCTGAGCGGCGTTGGCGGCCGGCGCAGCGTTGTTCGCGGCGGCGCCGGGCGCGCCTGGCGGAGTCGCGCGCGGCGTCGGCGCCGTTTGCGCGAACGCATCGGAGAGAAAAGCGCTGGTCCCCGCGCCAACCGTGGCGACGCTTGCAACCGCGCCGACCACGACATCCCGCAACACCCGCTTCATCAAGCCCTCGACGCTTCGGCGCTCCCCTGCGCCGCGGATTTAAGACAGCATCCTGCCCGGAAAGACAAGGATGCGGCGCCGTTCACCCCTGCGACCAGAGGTGACGTGTAATGTCGTTCCAGGTTGCGAACAGGAACAGGCTCGCCATCACGGCCAGCCCCGCCCGGAACGCCCATTCCTGCGCCGAAGGCGGCAGCGGACGTCCGCCTCGAAGTCCTTCGATCGCGTAGAACATCAAGTGACCGCCATCGAGGATCGGGATGGGCAGGATGTTCACCAGCCCGACCGCGACCGACAGCATGGCGGCGAAATTGAGCAGCGACAGCGCCAATGACGCCGCGGCGTCGATGGGCGACTGGGGCCCCGCCAACGCACCGGCTGCGACTTTTCCGGAAGCGCTCAAGATGCCCAGCGGCCCGGCGATGTCACCGCCGGAATTCCGCCCCGTGACCATCCCGTAGAGATAGACGCCGGTCGACGCGACGAACTCCCAGGTTTGCACGGCGCCGCCGCGCAACGCCCCGAGCAGCGACAATCTCTCGTAGCGCGCCGGATCGCTCTGATGGGTGATCCCCAGCGCCAGCCGTCCTTCGATCGGAACGGGCGTCAGCGTGGCGCTCAATCGCTGCGCGCCGCGCTGATAGTCGACCGCGATGGGTTCCGCGCCGGAATTGGCCATCACCATTTGCAGAGAGCGGAAACTTTCGATCGCGTGCCCGTTCAACGCGCGGATGACATCGCCCTGTTGCAGCCCCGCGTGCGCGGCGGGCGTGCCCGGGCGTACTTCGTCGATGCGCGGCGGATCGCGTCCAATCATCAGGAGCAAGAACGCAAAAACGATGATCGCGAAAACGAAATTCGTGAACGGTCCGGCCGCGACCACCACCGCGCGCTTCCATACCGGCTGGGCGTGAAACATCCCCTTGGCGCGCGCTTCGGCTTTCGCCGCCGGGTCGTCGATCTGTTCGCGCGGGCCCATGCTGACGCCGTCGGCGTCGTCAGCGAACTTCACATACCCGCCCAGCGGCAATGCGCCGACCTTCCAGCTCACGCCCTGCCTGTCGCGCCATTTGACCAGCGACTTGCCGAAGCCGATCGAGAACGTGTCGATGGCGATCTTGCACCAACGCGCCGCCTGGAAGTGCCCGAACTCGTGGACGAAGACGACCACACTCAGCACCACGACAAACGGCAGCAGCGAGAACAAGAGATGCTGAAGAACCGCCATGCCCTGCTTGTCCCTCCGACCTGCCTACGCGGCCGCCAATTCGCCCATGATCGCGCCCGCTGCCCGGCGGGAGGCCAGATCGATAGCGGCCACCTCATCGAATGATGAAGGCGTTTTTGCGATCAGGCCCGGCTCCCGGGCCTCAAGCGCAGTCAAAGACTGCTCAACCAAGCGGGCTATGTCCAGAAAGCCGATCCGCCCCTGCAAGAACGCCTCTACGGCGATTTCATTGGCGGCGTTGAGCGCGGCTGGGGCGCCCGCCCCCGCCCGGAGGGCGCCGCGGCATAGCCCAAGAGCGGGAAACCGGTCTTCGTCGGGGGACTCGAAACTGAGCCGCGAAATCTCCGCAAGGTTAAGCCTGGCGGTGGACACTGGCGCGCGGTCCGGCCAGGCCAACGCATAGGAAATGGGGATGCGCATGTCGGGCGCGCCCATCTGGGCCAGCACCGAACCATCCACGTAATGCACCATGGAGTGTACGACGCCCTGGGGATGCACCAGCACATCGATGCGTTCAGGCCCGACCCCGAACAGGTACGCCGCCTCGATCAGCTCAAGGCCCTTGTTGAACAAGGTGGCGCTATCCACGGAAATCTTCGCGCCCATCGACCATACCGGATGCGCAACGGCTTCCGCCGGCCGCGCGGCGGCCATTTGTTCGCGGCTCCAAGTGCGGAATGGCCCGCCCGAAGCGGTGAGGGTCAGCCGCTCGACCCGATCCGGCGTGCCAAGAACCTGGAAGATGGCGTTGTGTTCGGAATCGACCGGCAGCAGCTTGGCGCCGCTGGCGGCGGCGGCGTCGAGCATGAGCGGTCCCGAACAGACCAGGCATTCCTTGTTGGCCAAGGCGACCCGCACGCCGCGCCGCACGGCCGCCAATGTGGGCGCGAGGCCCGCCGCCCCGACAATCGCGCACATCACCCAGTCTGCGGGCCGATCGGCCGCCTCCAGCAGTGCGTCAGGGCCGGCGCCCACGGCGACGCCCAGGTCGGCCAGCGCTTCGCGTGCGCCGTTCAGCAGCGAACTGTCGGCCACGGCGGCAAATTTCGGTTTGAGCCGGCGGCAGGCCTGAACCAGTTCCGGCAAATTGCGCGCGGCGGTGACGGCCTCCACCTCGATCATCTCGCCCTGGCGCCGCAATTCCTCGATCACTTCGATCGTGGACTTCCCGATCGAGCCGGTGACCCCAAGGATTGAGACGCGGCGGGGGATCATGGGCCAGCGCCCGTCAAAAAGGCGGAGAGAGGCGGCCAGAGCGCGAGGACCGCGCCCGTCAGAAGGGTCGCGGCCATCAGGCCGTCAATGCGGTCAAGGACGCCGCCATGGCCGGGAATGAGGCGGCTGGCGTCCTTCACGCCAAAACGGCGCTTCAGAAAGGATTCGAACAGATCGCCCATCAATCCGGTGAACGCCAATGCAAGACCGACGCCGGCCCAGGCGCCGTAGGAATGTGACCCGAAGAGGGCCGCGCAGCCAAGGCCCGCGGCGCACCCGGAGAACGCGCCGGCGATAATGCCGGACCAGGTCTTGTTGGGCGAAAGACCCTCCGCGACCTTTGGTCCGCCGATAAGCTTGCCCCCGAAATACGCCGCTACGTCCGCCGCCCAGATAACGAGAAAAAGCGTCAAAACCGTTTCCCAGCCCTCTGGGGCGCGGGCGCGGAGCCATAAGAAGACCGCCGCCGGCGAACCAATGTAGAGCAGCCCGCCCGCCGTCTCGACAATGCCGGAAGCGCTGCGCCGGCGCGTCGCCGAGGCGGCCGCACAGAGGCAGAGCCAGCCCGCCGCCAGCCCCCATTCTCGCCAGCTCGCCAGCATGACCGCGCCCAGTGCGCCCGCCAGCGCGAACGGGAACGCAAAGCGAATGCCGTTCGGCTCGCTCATGCGCGCCCACTCGTATGACATGGCGACGACCGCCGCCCCCGCTGCTCCCGCAAGCCACGGCCCGCCCGCGCGGGCCGCGAACAGTCCGGCGGGGATGAGAATAATTGACGACAGGATCCGCAGGCCGAGATCGGACCAATCGTGTCGGTCCGCGGGCGCGGGCGCGGCGTTCATTTCGGAGCCCGTCAGATCCAGCGCCGCCGCGTCATGCGGCGGTTTCTGGGTCCGCGGCTCCGAACCGCCGATCGCGGCGCCGGTATTCATCGATCGCGGACTCCAGCGCGGCTTTGTCGAAATCTGGCCATAGCACGTCCAAGAACACAAGTTCGGCGTATGCGGCCTGCCAAAGCATGAAATTCGAGAGCCGGATTTCCCCGGAAGTACGCACAAGAAGATCCGGCGGCGGCAGCTCGGCAGTGTCGAGATAACGCGCGAACAGCGTCGGCGTGACATCGGCTGGCGAAATTTTTCCCGCGCGGGCGTCTTCGGCCAGGCGCCGCGCGGCGCGGACGATTTCGTCTTGCCCGCCATAGTTGAAGGCGATCGTGAGATTGAGCTTGTCGTTGTGCAGCGTGCGCGCCTCGGCGCGGTCGATAATGCCGGCGATATCGGCCTGCAGCCCCTCGCGGGCGCCGATGATGCGGATGCGCACCCCTTCCTTTTCAAGCCGCTCGAGATCGCGCGCGACATAGAGCCGAAGCAAATCGAGCAGCGCGCTCACCTCCTCGGCGGGGCGGGACCAATTCTCGGTCGAGAATCCGAACACGGTGAGATAACGCACGCCAAGTTCGCCCGCGGCCTCCACCGTGCGCCGGAGCGCCTCCACGCCTTGGCGATGGCCGAAGGTGCGCGGCCGGGCGCGTTGGCGCGCCCACCGGCCGTTGCCGTCCATGATGATGGCGATGTGTTGCGGCGTTGCGGAAGACGGAGGTGCTTGGGCCATGAAACCGCGATCGCGCAAGGCCTAGACCTGCGTGATCTCGTCTTCCTTGTGCTTCAGGGACTCGTCGATCTTCTTGATGTGCGCGTCGGTGGCCTTCTGCACCGTCTCGCTCTGCTTCTTGTGTTCGTCTTCGCTGATCGCGTGCTCCTTCTCGAGCTTCTTGAGATGCTCCATCGCATCGCGGCGCACGTTGCGCACGGCCACCCGCGCCTGCTCGGCGTACTTGCCGGCGAGCTTGGCCAGTTCGGCTCGGCGCTCGCCTGTCAGCGGCGGAATGGGGATGCGCAGGGTCTGACCGTCGACAATCGGATTGAGGCCGAGGCCGGAGGCGCGGATGGCCTTGTCGACGGCGCCGACAACGCCCTTGTCCCACACCTGGACCGAAATCATCCGCGGCTCGGGCACGGTGACGCCGGCAACCTGATTGAGCGGCACGTTGGAGCCGTAGGCGTCCACATGGATCGGATCGAGCAGCGCCGACGAAGCGCGCCCAGTCCGCAAACCGCTGAATTCGTGCTGCAGCGCCGTCAGCGCGCCATCCATGCGCTTGTTGTAGTCTTCGAGTTTGAAAGGCGGCGAAGCGGCCATGGGAATGTCCTCTATTCGCTGATCGTCGTGCAAACGCCCTCGCCGGCCAGCACCTCGGCCAGCCCGCCGCGCTTGAGGATCGAGAACACGACGATGGGTATGCCGTTGTCGCGCATCAGACTGATGGCGGACGCATCCATCACGCGCAGATCGCGCGCCAGCACTTCGTGATAGGTCAGCCGATCGTAACGCGTCGCGGAAGGGTCCTTCTTCGGATCGGCGGTATAGACGCCGTCGACTTGCGTGCCCTTGAATAGGGCGTCGCAGCCCATCTCGGCGGCGCGCAGCGCGGCGGCGGTGTCGGTGGTGAAGAACGGATTGCCCGTGCCCGCGGCGAAGATGACGATGCGCCCCTTCTCCATGTGGCGCATGGCGCGGCGGCGAATATAGGGCTCGCACACTGTCACCATCGGAATGGCCGAGAGCACCCGCGCCTCTCCGCCGATGGCTTCGATCGCGTTCTGCATGGCGAGCGCGTTCATCACCGTCGCCAGCATGCCCATGTAATCGGCGCTGGCCCGTTCCATACCCTTCGCGGCGCCTTGGATGCCGCGGAAGATGTTGCCTCCGCCGATGACGAGGCACATCTCGGCGCCGGCGCGCGTCGCCTCGACGACCTCCTCGGCCATGCGCTGGCACACGGCCATGTCGATGCCGTATTGCTGCTCGCCCATCAGGGCTTCGCCGGAAATCTTCAGGAGCACGCGCTTGTAGCGGCGCGCGCGCTGCGGCTCAGGCGTGGATTGGGCAAGGCTCATAGAAAACCGTCCGGCGTCGGAGCTTCGCGCCAGCAATACTTGGATGCCGCGGCGGGTGCAAAGGCTTCCCGCCGCGGCATCGTCAGGTTTCTTAGCTCTGGCCGCTCATCGCCGCCACTTCGGCGGCGAAATCGTCGGTCTTCTTCTCCACGCCCTCGCCCACGGCGAAGCGGACAAAGGCCTTGATCGCGATCGGCGCGCCGGCGGCCTTGGCCGCCTCCTGCACCGCGGCCTCGACCGTTTGATCCGGATTGAAGACGAACGCCTGCTTCAGCAGCACCGATTCCTCGAAGAACTTCCGCAGGCGGCCCTCCAGCATCTTATCCAGCACTTGCTGGGGCTTGCCCTGGGCCTTCGGGTCTTCCTTGATTTGTTCGAGCAGCACCGCCTTCTCGCGCTCGACGCGCTCGGAGGGGATGTCGCTGTCGGTCAGCGCCAGCGGGTTCGCCGAGGCGATGTGCATGGCGACCTTCTTGCCGATTTCGTGCAGCGCCGCCGCCGGGCCGGTCGATTGCACGGCGACCAGCACGCCGATGCGGCCCATATTGTCGGCGTTCTCGACCTTGGCGTGAACGTAAGCGGCGACCACGCCCGGCTCGATGGTGAGCGCGGCCGAGCGGCGCAGCGAGATGTTCTCGCCGATGGTGGCGATCAGGCTGGTGACGTGGTCGGACACCGTGCCGCCGCCGAAATCGGCCTTGAGCAGCGCGTCATGGTCCGCGGCGTCGAGCGCGAGCTGCGCAAACGCGTGCGCGGCCTTTTGGAAGTCCGCGTTGCGGGCGACGAAGTCGGTTTCGGAATTGAGTTCCACCACCGCGCCGCGGCCGCCCTTGGTCTCGATCGCGACGACGCCTTCCGCCGCCGCGCGCTCGGCCTTCTTTGCCGCCTTGGACAGGCCCTTGGCGCGCAGCCAATCGACAGCCGCTTCGAGGTCGCCGCCGGTTTCGGCCAGCGCCTTCTTGCAGTCCATCATGCCCACGCCGGTTTTTTCGCGCAGGTCTTTGACCAGCGCCGCGGTGATTTCCGCCATGTTCGTACTCCTTCGGACGAGCGTGTATTTAGTGAGCCGCAGCGCCTTCGTCAGCGGCCGGCTGGCGGACAGCCGCCTCGACCGGGGGACGCGACGACGCGCCGATATCGACGCCGCCGCGCACCTGGCCTTCGGTCAGGCCGTCGAGAATGGCGTCGGCCATCAGGTCGCAATAGAGCTGGATCGCGCGCGCGGCATCGTCATTGCCGGGGATCGGGAACGTGACCTCATCGGGATCGCAGTTCGAGTCGATGATGGCCACCACCGGAATGCCGAGCTTCTTGGCTTCCTTGATGGCGATGGCTTCCTTGTTGGTGTCGATCACGAACATCAGGTCCGGGATGCCGCCCATGGCCGCGATGCCGCCCAGCGAGCGGTCGAGCTTGTCGCGCTCACGGGTGAGGTTCAGCACTTCCTTCTTGGTGAGCCCCTGCCCGCCGCCCTGGACGATCTGATCGAGTTCGCGCAGACGCGCGATCGACTTGGACACCGTCTGCCAATTGGTCAGCGTGCCGCCCAGCCAGCGGGAATTGACGAAGTATTGGGCCGAGCGTTGCGCGGCCGCCTTGATGTGATCCGCCGCCTGGCGCTTGGTGCCGACGAAGAGGATGCGTCCGCCGCCGGCGGCGACTTCGCGAACCTTCAGCAGCGCCTGGTGCAACAGCGGCACCGTCTGCGACAGGTCAAGGATGTGGATGTTGGACTTTTCGCCGAAGATGTAGCGATCCATCTTCGGGTTCCAGCGGTGGGTCTGGTGTCCAAAATGCGCGCCAGCTTCCAAGAGCTGACGCATGCTGAATTCAGGCAGCGCCATGGGTTCATTCTTCTCCGGTTTGCCGCCGCGGGAGTACCCAGGTCGTCCCAAGAAGGATTTCCCGGACCGGATGGAGGAAACGGCCGCTTTCAGACCGTTCCGCCGTTCCCGCGTGCGAAGTGAGGCGCGGATATAGGGGAAGCTTGGCGGCCAGGCAAGCTCGCCGGCCCCCACCCAACAGTCATGGGGCTTGGCGAGCGCCCTTTTCAGGGCGCAACCTAGCGGCATGACCCGTGTGGCCGACAACACGCCCAATTGGATCGTCGCGACCGTCGCCTTGGGGGCGGCGCTCTATTTTTTGCGCGACATGCTGGCCCCGGCTGCGCTGGCGCTCATGCTTTGGATCGCCATCGCGGCGATCGCCGATTGGGTGAAGAACCGGGTTCCAATATTGCCCCGCTGGAGTGCGTTGCTGCTCGCGATCGCGGTGGTCGCCGGCGACGCGCTGATCATTCTCCAGGCGCTGGCGGAACAGATCGGCGAGATCGCTTCAAAAGCCGAACCGCTTCAGGCCCGGCTCGATGCGCTCGCGGGCGCCCTGCAGCGTCAGCTTGGCATAGGCGGACCCGCTTGGACGGTCGACCAGGCGCTCGGCATGTTCGGTCCGGTGGCGATCATGGGGCAGATCGCCGGCATGCTGAATGCTCTCGCCGGCCAGGCGACGATGGTGCTCATCTATCTTTTGTTCCTGTTCCCGGCGGGCGCTTCGGTCATGCGCAAGCTGCCGCTGATGGCGACCGGCCCGGGCGAGGCGCGCCAATGGGCCGGCGTTTTTGCGGCGATCCGCGTCTCGGTCGAACGCTACCTGCTGGTGCAGACCGTAATTAGCGTGATCATCGCCGTCCTCAGCTATGTCACTCTTGTTCTGATCGGCCTCCCGAACGCGCTGTTCTGGTGTCTGCTGATGTTCTTCCTCAACTACATCCCCACCATCGGCTCGATCATCGCCGTCGCCTTGCCGACGCTTTTCGCATTGGTGGCGTTTTCCGACTGGCGCTACGCCGCCGCCGTCGCCATCGGTCTGCATATCTGGCAATTCGGGATCGGCACTTTCGTGCAGCCGCGCATGACCGGCGGCTCGCTCAATCTCTCGACGCTGGTCGTCGTGCTGTCGTTGACATTCTGGGGCAGCATCTGGGGCTTGGCCGGCGTTTTCCTCGCGGCGCCGCTGACCGTGCTCGTGATGATCGTGCTGGCGCAATTCCCCGCCACGCGCTGGATCGCGATCCTGCTCTCCGCCGACGGCAATCCAGCCATCGTCGTGCATGAGCCGGACGCCGCCGAATTGCCGGTCGCGGACGCAGCGAGCGCCCAATAGTTACATCACGCGCTCAACGCCTCGCGCCGCCTTGATCGCGGCGCGGGCCGCCGGACCCGCCGGCACGGCCCTTGCCGCGCGCAGCTCCACTTCGCGGCCATCTTTCAACTTGAGCACGAGGCGCAGCGGGCGCGCCTCTCCGGACTGGGCCGGCGGCAGCGCCCTCAACGTCTCCGCCAACAAATGGAGCGGCGCGCCTTCCTTGAGCACAATGCGCAAATCGTCGGTCGTGCGCGCCTCGGCGGCTTCAACAGGCTCGAACGTGTCGGCCGAAAGCTTGAGATCGCCGTCGCGCCAGCGCACGCGCGCGCGGAACACGACCGGTTTGCCAACTTCGAGCCGCTCGCGCGCCGCCGCGACGTGTTCGGGCATGACCATCGCCTCGTAGTCGCCGGTTGGATCGGAGAGAGAGACAAACGCCAGCGTGCCGCCGCTCATCGCCGGACGATACTGCACGCGGCGCACGACCCCAGCCATCGCGTAGATGCGCGGCTCGGTTTCGCCCTCTTCGAGGATGTCCGCAAAACTCATGTAGCGCGGGCCCGCGTCGAGAAAGAATTCCGAGAGCGGGTGCCCGGACAAGTAGAAACCCACGCTCTCCCGTTCCGCGTCGAGACGATCCTGACCCGACCATGCCGGGGGTTTTGGAAACGCGGGACGCGCGCTCGGCTCCTCGGTTCCGAACAGGCTCGCCTGCGCGCTTGCGCGTTCCTCGGCGACGCGCGCCGCATACGCCGCCAGCACTTCGCATGCCGCATGCGCACGGGCGCGATCGGGCTCGATCGCATCCAGCGCGCCGGCCTTGGCGAGATTCTCAAGCTGCCTCCGGTTGATGGCCTTCGGGTCGATGCGCTCGGCGAAATCGTGCAACGACTTGAAGGGCCCGCCCCGCTTGCGCTCGGCAACGAGCGTCTCCATCGCCGCCAGGCCGACATTGCGCACGGCGCCGAGCGCGTAGCGAATGGCGTGGCCGTCCTCCACGGCTTCGACGCTGAAATCGGCCTCCGACGCATTCAGATCCGGCGCAAGCACGCTCACGCGCATGCGCTTGGCGTCCTGAGCGAAGCTAGCGAGTTTGTCCGAATTCGAAAGATCGAGGCTCATCGAGGCGGCGATGAACTCCACCGGATAATGAGCCTTGAGATACGCCGTCTGGTAGGCGATCACGGCGTATGCGGCCGCGTGCGACTTGTTGAATCCATAGCCCGCGAATTCCTCCACAAGGTCAAAGATGTGCGCGGCGAGATTTTCGCTGACGCCGCGACCCTTGGCGCCTTCGATAAAGCGCGACTTCTGCTTGGCCATCTCCGCCGGTTGCTTTTTGCCCATGGCGCGGCGCAACAGATCCGCTTCGCCGAGACTGTAGCCAGAGAGCACCTGGGCGATCTGCATCACCTGTTCCTGGTAGATGATGACGCCGTACGTCTCCCGGAGAATCGGCTCCAGCGTGGGATGCAAATAATCCGGCCGCTCCTTGCCGTGTTTTACCGAGGCGTAGTGATCGATGTTCTTCATCGGCCCGGGACGATAGAGCGAGATCAGCGCGATGATGTCGTCCAGCGTCGTGGGTTTCACCTTGCGCAGCGTATCGCGCATGCCCTGGCCTTCGAGCTGGAACACGCCGAACGTCATGCCGGACTGCATGAGCTCGTACGTTTTCACGTCGTCATAGGGGATGCGGGAGAGATCGAGATCAATTCCGCGCTGTTTCACAAACTTTGCCGCCCGGTCGATCACGTCGAGCGTCTTAAGACCCAGGAAATCGAACTTCACCAGCCCGGCGTTTTCCACCCATTTCATGTTGAATTGAGTGGCGGGCATGTCCGACCGGGGATCACGGTAGAGTGCGACCAGCTCGATCAAGGGCCGGTCTCCAATCACAACCCCTGCGGCGTGCGTCGAGGCGTTGCGGTAGAGCCCTTCCAGCTGGCGCGCGACGCTGAGCAGCTCGGCGACCTCCGGCTCCTTCTCACTCGCCTCCTTCAGTTTCGGCTCGATTTCGAGCGCTTGCTCAAGCGTCACCGGGTTCGCGGGATTGGCGGGCACGAGTTTGGCCAGGCGGTCCACCTGGCCGAACGGCAATTGCATCACGCGGCCGACATCGCGCAGCACGGCGCGCGCCTGCAATGTGCCGAACGTGATGATTTGCGCGACGTGATCGGCGCCATACTTGTCGCGCACATAGTCAATAACCTCGCCGCGCCGCTCCTGGCAGAAGTCGATGTCGAAGTCCGGCATCGACACGCGTTCGGGATTGAGGAAGCGTTCGAACAGCAGGCCGAAACGGAGCGGATCGAGGTCGGTGATGGTCAGCGCCCATGCAACGACGGAGCCGGCGCCGGAACCGCGCCCTGGACCGACGGGAATACCGTGCGCCTTCGCCCACTTGATGAAGTCGGAGACGATCAGGAAGTAACCCGGAAACTTCATCTGGGTGATGACGCCGAGTTCGTAAGCGAGGCGCTTTTCGTACTCCTCCTTCGACGCCGCCAGCCTTTCGGGGCCCAGCGCCTTGAGCCGCTCCTTGAGGCCCGCCTCGGCCTGCGCCTTCAACTCCGCCGACTCGTCGCGGCCGCGCTTGGTGTCGAAACGCGGCAAGATGGGGCTGCGCTTCGTGACCCGAAACGCGCACCGCCGCGCGATCTCGGAGGTGTTGGCGATCGCCTCCGGCAAATCCGCGAACAGCGTCGCCATTTCAGCGCCGCTCTTGAAATAGTGCTCCTCCGTGACGCGCGGACGGTCTTCCTCGCCCAGATAGGAGGAGGCCGCGATGCACATGAGCGCATCGTGCGCGCGGTGATCGCCGCGGCTCTCGAAGCGAATGTCGTTTGCCGCAACCAGCGGCAGGCCCAGCTCGTATGCAAACTCCACCAGCGCGGCTTCTGTTTCGGCCTCCGCGCGCTCGCCGTGCCGTTGCAGTTCGACATAGAGGCGGCCGCTGAACATTGCGGCGAGCTCGCCCAATATCGCTTTCGCGCGATCCGAGTGGCCGGCCTCCAGCAACGAGGTCAGCGGTCCCGCCGCTCCCCCCGTGAGCGCAATCAGGCCCTCGGAGAATTCGCCCACCCGCGTCAGCGCAACGTGCGGCTCCTCGTTGGCTGCGACGTCAAGGAACGCCGCGCTCGAAAGCCGCATCAGGTTGGCGTAGCCTTCCGCGCTCTGCGCGAGCAGCGCGATAGCTCCCTCCACGCCGCCCTCGCCTCTCAGGTCGAGCGCGAGTCCCACAATCGGTTGCACGCCTTTCGCCGCGAAATAATCGGAGAATTCCAGCGCGCCGAACAGATTGTTCGAGTCGGTAAGCGCCAACGCCGGCATCTCGTGCTTGACGGCGAGCCTAGCCAGATCGCTGACATGCAGCGCGCTCTGCAGCAACGAATAGGCGGAGCGGGCGCGAAGGTGGATGAACGGCGCGGGCATGATTCGCTCCGATTATATCGGCAGGAGCAAGCCGCGGTAAAAGCGCTAGAGTCTTGAAATCAGCTGCGCCGCACCAGCTTGTGGTGCTCCAGCCCCATGACCCGGTCCATGTAGCGGGTGAGTTCGAGATTGTGCGTGGCGATAAGGGCCGCCGCGCCTTCCGTGCGAACAAGATCGGTCAGCGCAGTGAACACGGCGGTTTGCGTGTCGACATCGAGGTTGCCCGTCGGCTCGTCGGCCAGGATCAGGCGCGGCTTGTTCACCAGCGCGCGCGCGATCGCCACCCGCTGTTGTTCCCCGCCGGAGAGCTGCGCCGGCTGGTGATGCAGCCGCTCCTTCAGACCCATCAGTCCCAGCAGACGCTCCGCCTCCCACCGCGCGCGGTGGCGCGGCGCGCCCGCGATGAGCGCCGGCAGCGCGACGTTGTCCAGCGCGTCGAACTCCGGAAGCAGATTGTGGAACTGATACACAAAGCCGATCTTGTTGCGCCGCAATTGCGTTCGAGCGCCATCGTCAAGGTTCCAAGCCCCGGCGCCGTCGATCCAGACTTCGCCGGCAGTGGGGCGCTCAAGCAGGCCCGCGGCGTGCAGTAGCGACGACTTTCCCGATCCCGACGGCCCCACGAGCCCGACAATCTCGCCGGGCATGACTTCCAGGTCGACGCCGTCCAACACGACAAGTTCGGAATCACCCGATCTGTAACGCCGTTGTAGATCGTGCAGGCGCAGAACCAGCTCACTCATACCGGAGCGCCTCCACGGGATCGAGCTTGGACGCGCGCCATGCTGTCGGCAGAGTCCAGAGCAGGCTCATCAGCAGCGCCCAGCCGGAGATCAGCGCGACTTCGGGCCATTCCAGCTTGGCGGGAAGCGACTCCAGCGAATAGACGGTCCCGGGGAAAATATCGAAGCCGACGACCGTGCTGATGAAGTCCTGTATCGGTTTGATGTAGATGCAGAAGAGCGTGCCAACGAGCACGCCCGCCGCCGTGCCCACGACCCCGACCACGCCGCCGCACATCAGGAATACGCGCATCACGGCGCCCTGCGTGGCGCCCATCGTGCGTAGAATGGCGATGTCGCGGCTCTTGTTCTTCACCAGCATGAGGAGACCGGCGACGATATTCAAAGAGGCGATGGCGACGATCATCATGAGAATGAGCCGCATCACGTTGCGTTCGACCACAAGCGCGTCGGAAAGCCCCTGGCTCTGCGCGCGCCAGTCGTAAATGTCGACGCGCGGGCCGAGCTTGTCGCGCAGGATGATTTCCGTGGCTTGAATGCGGTCGAGATCGTCGACGCGGATTTCTATGCGATCGACGCCGTCGCCGCGACTGAATAGAATCTGCGCCTGCTCAATCGGCATGTACACAATGCCGACGTCGAAATCGGCCACGCCGACACTGAACACTCCGCCAATCATGAACGACTTGCTTCGCGGGGCGAAGCCGAACGGGGTTTGCGCGGCTTGCGGCGCCACGATCGACAACGCCATTCCCTCCCGCACGCCAAGTTTCGCGGCCAGCCGGTCGCCAATCAGGATCGTCGGCGCTTCGACGCCTTCAAATCCATCCAACGCGTGCGGATTCTGCAGCGAATTGTAGACTTCGGCCAATGCGCGGATGTCGTCGCGCGATACGGCCCTCACGATCACGCCGGACGCCTGTCCGTTGGCGGCCACCAGCGCCTGTTCCTCGATGATGGGCGCTGCGTGGGTTACATGCGGGACGGTTCGCGCGATCTGCGTGACCCGCGCGACCTCCGTCGGCGTCATGTCGCGCGTGTCTATGAAAACGTGGCCGTTGACGCCCAGAATGTGCGAGAGCAGCGTCTCGCGGAACCCGTTCATCACCGACATGGTGATGATGAGCACGGCGACGGCCAGCATCACGCCGACCACCGAAATCACCGAAATCATCGCCACGCCGCCGTGCTGGCGCTTTGCGCGCAGGTAGCGGCCGGCGAGCATGCGTTCGAACAGGCCGAACGGTCGCGAGCGGGCGGTCATGGTGTCTCTCCCCGGCGCTTCACTCAATACGCCCGCGCAATGAGAACGTTCTCGACCGCCGGCCGGCCGGTGAAGATGCACTTGCCGCTCACCGCGCCCTGTTCACGCGGCGCGTTGCGGATCGTGAGCTTCAGGGACTTGAGCCGATCCGCCACTTCGGCCAGCGCCGCGCCCGTCGGCCGCGCCCAGCCGACGCGCGCCCATCCCTTGAAACTGGTCTCATCGTCCTCGGCGCCGAAATAGGCTTCCAGGTCCGCCCACGCGCCGATGTCCGCGCGAATATTGCTGCGCAGCCGCTCGTCCGCCTCGCGGCGCAATGTTTCGCACCCGTCCTGCAGGAAGGCCGGGGCCCTGGCGACGAACTCCGCGCGCGAGAGTGTCACGCTCCTGATCTTGTCGCCTTCGCGCAGCGCCTCCCGGCGCATGAAGGTGACCTGCCCGCCCGCTGCATCGCGCGGGCCGATCTCGCAAATGATGGGCGCGCCTCGGCGCACCCAGTCCCAGCGCTTGTCGGCTGGGCGCGTTTCCTTCATGTCGACAAAGGCGCGCACGGGCGCTCCAAACGCGCGCTGAGCGCTGAGTTCGCCCGCCAACGACGCGCAATAGTCGCGGATCTCCGCGTCTTCCGGCTTTCCGCGCAGCATCGGCACGATGACGATCTGCTTGGGCGCGATCGTCGCCGGCGCGCGCAGGCCGTCATCGTCGCCGTGAGTCATGACGACGGCGCCGATGAGACGCGTCGTGCAGCCCCAGCTGGTCGTATGTGCGAGCGTCAGATTGCCGTCGCGATCCTGGTACCGGATGTTCTGGGCTTCCGCGAAGTTCGTGCCGAGATAGTGCGAGGTTCCGGCCTGCAGCGCCTTTCCATCCTGCATCATCGCTTCGATCGAATAGGTGGCGACTGCGCCTGGGAAACGCTCGTTCTCCGGCTTTTCGCCGGGAACGACCGGCATCGCCAGATGATCCTCGACAAACCGCTGATAGACGTCATGGAGAATTTTCAGCGTCTCCTCCATCGCCTCCTCGCGCGTCGCATGGGCGGTGTGCCCTTCTTGCCAGAGGAATTCCGCCGTGCGCAAAAACAGCCGCGTGCGCATCTCCCAGCGCATCACGTTGGCCCACTGGTTCAACAACAGCGGCAAGTCGCGATAGGATTTGATCCAGCGGCTCATGGCGTCGCCAATGATCGTCTCGGACGTCGGCCGGATGATGTACGGCTCTTCCAGTTCCGCGGCCGGATCGGGCATGAGCTTGCCGCCCACATTCTTAAGGCGGTGGTGCGTGACGACGGCCATCTCCTTGGCGAAGCCCTCGACGTGCTCGGCCTCCTTGGCGATGAAGCTCATCGGAATGAGCAGCGGGAAATAACAATTCTCGTGGCCCGTTTCCTTGATGCGCCGATCGAGGTCGGCGACCATCAATTCCCACATCCCCATGCCCCAGGGTTTGATGATCATCGAGCCGCGCGTGGGCGAATTCTCGGCGAGGTCGGCCTCGCGGCAAACCGCCTGGTACCACTCGGGAAAGTTCTCGGCGCGCGTGACCTTGAGCGCATGCATGCTGGGGATGAACCTCGTGATGTGAGCCGCCCTGATAGACTGCGGCGCTCGGGCGAACAATGCGGCGCTCAGGCCCGGCGGGTCTGCGCCTGTTTCATCAGGGTCTTGCGCCATTTGGCCCGCAATGCGGCGGGCCGATCCGGATAGCGCTCGTCCAGGAACTCGGCGCTGGCGACACGGTCGGCGCGGAAGTGGCGGAAATCGCGGCGGAGTTCGCACCAGGCCGCGAGCAGGCGCGAGGCTTCGTGGTAACCCACCGCCACGGGCCATATCGTGCGCTGCGTTTGCCGCCCCTCCTCGTCCTCGTAGCGGAGCGCGATCTTTTTGCCAGCATGGATCCACGCGCGCACCTGCGCCACATCCAGGCGATCGGGCGGGATGGGCGCCCGGCACGGGGGAACGCCCGTCGCCGATTCGAAAACATAGGGCCGAAGGCGCTCCGGGATCGCGGCCGCGAGCTTGGCGATCAAGTCCTCGGCCGCCTTGGCCAGAGCCGGGTCGGCGCGCGCCTGGACCAATTGCGCTCCGAGCACCGCTGCTTCGATCTCGTCCGGCGTCAGCATGAGCGGAGGCAGATGGAAACCCTGATCGAGCACATAGCCGATCCCCGCCTCCCCGCGGATGGGAACGCGCTGACCGATGAGCGCGGCGATATCGCGGTAAACGGTGCGCTTGGAGGTCTCGAGTTCCGCGGCGATGGCGTCCGCCGTGGCCGGCTGCCGGCTGCGGCGCAGGATCTGGATGATCTGAAACAGACGATCTGCCCGGCGCATGGCGCCACCCTTAGGTCGTGATGCTGACAGCATGGTGGCAGCAGCCGAGGAATAGGCAAGAGGCTGTCAGCAGCGAGGAGGCGGCGATGATCACGCTTTATGGCGCGGGGCCGGGATTTGGGCTTCCGGAAATCAGCCAGTTTGTCACCAAGTCCGAGGTGCAGCTGCAAATGGCGGGGCTGGCCTATGAGAAGAAGGGCGCGAGACCTAGCGAGGGACCGAAAGGGCAAATCCCCTTCATCGACGACGATGGCGTCCGCATCGGCGATTCCAGCTTCATCCGCGCTCACCTCGAACAGAAGTACGGCTTCGACCTCGACGAAGGCCTCTCGCCGCTGCAGCGGGCGCAGGCATGGGCGGTCGAGCGCATGCTGGAGAACCATTTCAACTGGGCAATTGTGCATGCGCGTTGGCTGATGCCGTCAAACTTCGCCAAGGGACCGGCGCATTTCTTCACCGGGTTGCCGGATCATGTCCGGGTCGAGCGCCTCGATGCAGTGCGCATGAGCGTCCGCGCGGCGGGTATTGGCCGGCACAGCGAAGATGAAATCACTGCGCTCGGCGATCGTTCGTTGCTCGCCCTTTCAGAGCTTCTGGCGGAGAAGACCTATCTTTTCGGCGAACGGCCTGCCGGCGTCGATGCGACCGCGTTCGCCATGCTCGCCGGCGTCATGACGCCGTTCTTCGATTCGCCTCTGCGCGATTGCGCCATGTGCTATCGCAATCTCACAAGCTACGTGGCGCGCATGATGTCGGTGCATTTCCCCAGCCACGCCTGGGAGCACTCAGCGCGCGCGCAACACGCCGAAGAGGTCCACTGACACGCCCCAATAGACGCCGAGCCAAACGACCGCCGCAATGGCCGCCGCCAGCCCCGCCTTCATCGGCAGTCGATGCGCCAGGGGCGCGCCCGCTTCCGAGCCCGGCGGCGGCGCCTCGCCGGCTTCGTGATGGCTCTTCGCGCCCAAGGGCAGCACGGCGAAGAACGCCAGCCACCAAATGATGACGTAAACGGCGATGGCGAGCACCGGACTCATGCGTGCCCGGCCTTCGGCGTTTCCATCAGTTCGACGAGAACGCCGTTCGAATTCTTTGGATGAACGAAGATCACCGGCACGCCATGCGCGCCGATGCGCGGTTCGCCCAGCACGTTCGCGCCCCTGGCGATCATGGCGTCGCGCGCTTGGCGGATATCGGCCACCTCGAAGCAGACGTGGTGCTGGCCCCCGCTGGGGTTGCGCTCCAGGAACTTGAGGATGGGCGACGCCTCGCCCAGCGGCTCAATGAGCTCGATCTGGCTGTTGGGAAGATTGACGAACGCGAAGCGCACGCCCTGAGCGGGCATGTCGCGCGTCGGCGTGATGTCGTTTTCGCCGACGCCGTACAGCTCGCGATAGATCTGCTTCGCCGCCTCGATCGACGGCACCGCGACGCCGACATGGTTGAGCCGCCCAATCATGGCTCGCTCCTTCATATTCGCAGCACAGAGACGTCCACCAATGGACGCTTGCCCCAGAGCTTTTCAACCGCTTTCCGCACCGCGCGGCCGACCGCGGCGTCCACCGGCTCGTCTTCCGCGCGTTCGCTGTGATTGAGGCGCGCGAACGCCGCTTCCGCCGTGCGCTCCAACTCCTCCATGGCCAGATCAAACTCGCTGTCCTCGCGCGCGGCGAGCCCGCGCAGGCTGACATTGGGCCCGGCGACGATCTGGTGGTTCTTGTCATTGACGACGAGGGACACGTTGACGACGCCTTCCGCTCCAATTCGGCGCCGCTCGCGGATAGCTTCATCGTCCGTGGCGATGATCGCGCCGCCGTCGACATAGAGCCGTCCGGAAGGGACGTCGTCGATGATCGCCGCCGGCCCCGGCGCCAGCCGGATCATTTCGCCGTTGTTCGGCGCTATCGCTTCCGGCGTCTGCAGCTCGTGCGCAAGCTTGACGTGCTCAAGCAAGTGCCGCCGCTCGCCGTGCACTGGGATGGCGATGCGCGGCCGCGCCCAGGCATACATCTGCCGCAGCTCGTCGCGTGCGGGATGGCCCGATACGTGCACATCCTCCTCTTTGTCCGTGATCACCTGGACGCCGCGGTCGAGCAATGCGTTGTAAAGAGCGTAAATCGCCGCCTCGTTGCCGGGTATGACGCGCGAGCTAAAGATCACGGTGTCGCCCTCGCTCAGCGAAATGTGCCGATGCTCATTTCGAGCGATCCGGGTCAGCGCGGCGCGCGGCTCGCCCTGGCTGCCCGTGCAGAGATAGAGGACATTCTCCGGCGGCAGTCCTCCCGCCTCGTCCTCGTCGACGAATTGCGGCACGTCCTTCAAAAGCCCCACGCTTTGCGCGGCAGCCACGATCCGATGCATTGACCGACCGACGAGGCAGACGGTGCGGCCCGCCGCCTTGGCGGCGTAGATCACCGTTTCCACGCGCGCCACATTGGACGCGAACGCCGTCACCGCCACGCGCCGCCGGCATGCGGCGATCACATCCGTCAGACGCACGCGCACATCCGCCTCGGACCCCGCATGGCCCTCCACGAACACGTTGGTGCTGTCGCACACCATCGCCAGCACGCCTTCGCGCGCCATGGCGCGCAGCGTCTCTTCGTCCGTCGCCTCGCCGATCAGCGGATCGGGATCGATCTTCCAGTCTCCCGTGTGCCAGACGAGGCCGAGCGGCGTGCGGATGGCGAGCCCGTTTGGCTCGGGGATCGAGTGCGTCAGCGTGACGAAGTCGATCGTGAACGGACCGAGCGCGAGCGAACCCTTGAGCGGAATCTCCGTGAGCTTGACCTTTTCCAAAAGGCCGCGCTCGCGCAGCTTTTCGCGGATCAGCGCCGCCGTGAAGGGCGTTGCGTAGAGCGGCGCCTTGAGGCGCGGCCAGAGCCATCCCAGAGCGCCGATATGATCCTCATGCGCGTGCGTCAGCACGATGCCGAGGATGTCATCCTTGTGGTCCTCAAGGTAGCTGGGGTCCGGCAGGATGATGTCGACGCCGGGCGTCTGATCCTCGCGCCCAAAGGTGACGCCAATATCGACGATGATCCACTTGCGCGCGTCGGGCGGACCATAGCCATATGCGTTGAGGTTCATGCCGATCTCGCCCGAACCGCCGAGCGGCAAGAATACCAATTCGTCGTCGGAGCTCGCCTGCATGGAGGATGAAGCGCGGGCGCGGCTCAAAGGGTTCCACCGTTGCGCCGGTAGATTTCGAGCAGGCCGCGCGACGTCAGCTCCTGATCGAAGTGATCGATGCTGGTGGCGGCGTCCTCGAACAGCGAAGCAACGCCGCCCGTCGCAATGGTGATCATTGGCTTGCCGTACTCGGCGCGGATGCGCCGAAGCAGCCCCTCGATCATGTCGATGGATCCCCAATAGATGCCCGACTGCATGGCGCGCACCGTATCCTTGCCGATGACGAGGCCCGGATCGCGAATTTCGACCCGCGGCAGGCGCGCGGCTGCTTCGTGAAGCGCTTGAAGCGAAAGATTGATGCCGGGAGAAATAACGCCGCCCTCGAACGCGCCGTCCGCGCCGACGATGTCGAATGTCGTCGCCGTACCGCTGTCGATGACGATCGCGGGCCCCCCGTAAGTGATAAAAGCGCCGACGGCGTTGACCAGCCGGTCAGCGCCCGCCTCGCTGGGCTTATCGATGCGCACCTGAATTCCGAGATTGAGTCCGTCCTCGCCGATCACGAGTGGTTCGACGCCGACATAGCGGCGGGAAAGATTGCGCAGATTGAACAGCGCCTGCGGCACGACGGTGGAAACGATGCACGCCGAAATATCGGCGAAGCTGAGGCCCGCGAGCGCCATGAGTTGAGCGAACCAGGGACCGTATTCGTCCGCCGTGCGGGTGGAGTCCGTGGACGCGCGCCACTGCCCGCGCCAGTTCGCGCCATCCCAGACGGCGAACTTGCTGTTGGTGTTGCCGACGTCGATGGCGAGCAGCATCACGCCGCCTCCGTTCCGCGTAGAAAAATATCTCCCGCGGCGATGAGCTTGACGCCGTCCGCCGTTTCCAACTCCAGTTCGCCGCGCGGGGAAAGGCCGACGATGCGGCCCTCGAGCGTGGCGGCGCCGGTGGCGACTCGAGCCGCTTCTCCCAAGCCATGCGCGCGTGCAAGCCACGCGCGGCGCAGCGGTTCGAAGCCCTCGCGTCCGATCCGGTCCGCCCAAAGCGTCAGGCGGGGACGCAGTTGCGACAAAAATTCCAAGGGTGCAGGCGCGAGCGCGTCTGGCGGAAGGACGGCGCGGAGGCTGGATGTCGGCTGGTCCAGCGCCTCGGGCGCCGCGGCGAGGTTCACTCCGAATCCCAACGCGAACCACGTCCGCGATCCGGCCGCGCCGCTGTCGAGCATCAGGCCCGAAGCTTTGGCGCCGTCGAGCAGAACGTCATTGGGCCATTTCAGCGAAGCGTGATTCGGACCGACATACGCGTCGATGCTTTCGGCGATGGCGAGGCTTGTGACAAAGCCGAGATGCGCGATCTCGGCCGGCGCCCTCTCGCTGGCCCCGAGATATGTCGCGAGCAGGTTGCCTTCAATCGAGGTCCACGACCGTCCGCGCCGGCCCCGGCCCGCGGTCTGCCGCCGCGCGATCAGCCAAACCGGCCCGAACTCGGCGCGCTCGGCGCGGCGCCGCGCCTCGACCATCGTGGAGTCGATCTCGTCGAAAACTTCGACCGGCGCTTCGGCGACGATCATCGCGCCTCAATTCCGTCGGGCGTCAAAACCCGCGCACCGCAGCTTCCGCCCACTGCTGCAACGCACCCAATGCAAACACGAGGACCGGGAAAGTCAAAACGGCCGCTGCCGACGCCGTCAGCACGACCGCGCCTGAAGCCGGAGCCAAAGCCGCGCCCGCGGGCTTGAACCAGATCGCCGCGAGAATACGCAAATAATAGGCGCCCGCCACCACCGCCGACACTGCCCCGACGACGGCGAGCGGCACGAGTCCGCCCTCGATGGCCGCGCGAAACACCACGAGCTTGCCCCAGAAGCCGACCAGCGGAGGAATGCCGGCGATCGAAAACAGCAGCATCGTGAACAGCGCGGCCATCCAGGGTCGGCGTTGCGCGAGCCCGGAAAGATCGTCGACGTTCTCCACCGCGACGCCGCCGCGACGCATCGCCAGGATGAGCGCGAAGATGCCGATGTTCGCGGGCAGATACATTGCAAGGTAAAGCAGCGCGGAGGCCGCCCCGTCGGGGCGCGCCGCGGCTAGGCCCATCAGCGCGAAGCCCATGTTGCCGATGGAGGAATACGCCATGAGGCGCTTCAGATTGCTCTGCAGCAACGCGGCGAACGAGCCCAGCAGCATCGAGATCGCCGACAGCGCCACGATGACCTGTTGCCACTGCCCGGACATCGCCGAGAACGGCTCGTAAAGAATCCGCGCCATGAGCGCCACGGCCGCCGCCTTGGGCGCGGCCGCGAAGAATGCCGTTACAGGAGTTGGCGCGCCTTCATAAACGTCTGGAGTCCACATGTGGAACGGTGCGGCCGACATCTTGAAGCCGATGGCGCACAGCATCAAAACCAAACCGAAAATCACGCCGACGCCGGCGCCGTTCGGAAGCGCCGCCGCGATGGCGTCGAACGAAATCGCGCCGGTGAAGCCGTAAATGAACGACGAGCCGTAGAGCAGCAGGCCGGAAGAAATGGCGCTAAGAACGAAATATTTGAGGCCGGCCTCGGACGAACGCGCATCGTCGCGCCGCCAGGCGGCAAGAACATAGGCCGAGAGACTGTTGAGTTCGACCCCGACATAGAGCGCAATCAAGTCGCGCGCGGACACCATGATGAACATGCCAAGCACGGAAAGCGCCACGAGCACGGGGAATTCGAAGCGCTTTTCGCCGGTTTGAGCGAAATGATCCGCCCCGAGGATGAGGGTCGCCGCCGCCGAGAAAGCGATCAGCGCCTTGGCGAACACGGCGAGGCCATCGATCGTCAACTCATCTTGGAAGATGCGCACAGCCGAGGCCGGCTGGTGCGCGATCGCCAGCACGCCCGCCGCGATCAGCGCGGCCACGCCCAGAAACGACAGCAGGCCGAACGATCGCTCGCCGTTCCAAGCGCCCAAGAGAACGGCCAGCAGCGCATAGCCGGCCAGTACGAGTTCCGGCCACGCCAGCGGTATGCTCTGCAGCAGATCGAGCATGGCGACGCTCATGGCGCGGCTCCGACATAAGCAAGGGAAATGGCTTCAGCCGAGGCTCGGGTGAAATCGAGCACGGCGCTGGGCGCCACGCCCATCGCCAGCGTTGCGATCACGAGTGGAACGAATGTGACCCATTCCCGCGCGTCGAGATCGAGGATGCCGGCCAGCTTGGGGTTTTGGATCGCGCCGTAAGAGACTTTGCGGTAGAGCGTCAGCGCGTAAACGGCCGAAAGGATCACGCCCGTCGCGGCGACCGCCGTGTACCACGCATTGACCTGGAACGAGCCGGTCATGGTCAGAATTTCGCCGACGAACCCGCTCGTTCCCGGAAGGCCGACATTGCCCAGCGTGAAAAGCAGGAAAATCGCCGCATAGACCGGCATGCGGTTCACCAAGCCGCCGTAGAAGGCGATCTCGCGCGTGTGCATGCGATCATAGACAACGCCGACGCAAAGGAAGAGCGCGCCCGAAATCACGCCATGCGACAGCATCTGGAAGATGGCGCCCTGAATTCCCTGAACGTTGCCCGCGAACATGCCAAGGGTGACGAAACCCATGTGCGCCACGGACGAGTACGCGATCAGCTTCTTCATATCGACCTGGCGGAACGCCACCAGCGATGCATAGACAATGGCGACTACGCTGAGCGCGAACACCAGCGGCGTGAAGTAGTGGGATGCGTCCGGGAACATGGGCAGCGAGAAGCGCAGGAAGCCGTAGCCCCCCATCTTCAGCAAAATGCCGGCCAGCACCACCGACGCCGCGGTGGGCGCCTCCACGTGCGCGTCGGGCAACCAGGTGTGCACCGGCCACATCGGCAGCTTCACCGCGAAGGAAGCGAAGAACGCGAGCCAGAGCCAGATCTGCACCTGCGGATCAAAGTGCTGACGCAGCAGCTCAGGAATGCTGGTCGTGCCGGCGATGATGATCATCGCCACAATAGCGACAAGCATCAGCAGCGAGCCGAGCAACGTGTAGAGGAAGAACTTGAACGCCGCATAGACGCGCCGCTCGCCGCCCCAAACACCGATGAGAATGAACATCGGGATGAGGCCGCCCTCGAAGAAGATGTAGAAGACGAGGATGTCGAGTGCGCAAAACACGCCGATCATCAGCGTTTCCAGGATCAGAAACAGGATCATATAGGATGCGACCTGCTTCTCGATCGTCCAGCTCGCCAGGATGCAGAGCGGCGTGAGGAACGTCGTCAGCAGGATGAGCGACATCGAGAGACTGTCGACGCCCAGATGATACGCCGAGCCGAACGCCCAGGGCACGTGCTCGACGAGTTGGAACGCCGGATTGCGGAAATCGAAATTGGCGAAGGCGACAAGTGACGCCACGAATGTCGCAATCGACACCATCAGTGTGATGAGCTTCACGCCGTCGTCGAACCCCTTGTTCGATCCCGGCAACACGGCGCGCGCCGCAAGGATGAGCAGCGCCCCCGCGGTCGGGAACAGCGTGACGATGGAAAGCAGCGGCAAATTGGAGATCATCGCAGCGCCCCCAGGCCGGAAACGATGGCGTAGGCGCCGAAGATCACGGCGGCGGCGAGCATCAGGAAACTGTAGTGATACACCAACCCGGTTTGCAGCTTGCGCAGTTGCGCCGAGAAGAAGCGGGACGCCGCGCTCACGCCGTCAGGCCCCAGCCCGTCGATAATCTTCTGATCTCCGACCTTCCAAAACAGGTCGCCCAAGGCGCGCGCGCCTTTGACGAACACGAAATCGTAGATCTCGTCGAAATACCATTTGTGATACAGGAAGGCATGGATCGGCCCGCCCACCGCGGCGATGCGCGCGCCGAGACCCTGATTGAGCAAATAGAAGAATACGGCCATCAGAAATCCGAACGCCGTGACGCTCAGCGGCGCCCAGACAACCCAAGCCGGCAGCGCCTCGTGGCCCTCTCCCGCCAGCGGCATCGCGCCCCGCCAGAACGCCTCTGCGCCGTGACCAAGGAAATCGCTCTGGAACAGGGCGCCGGCGAAGATCGCCCCGAACGCCAACACGAAAAGGGGCGCCAGCATCACCCAGGGTGACTCATGCGCCGGCGCGGAACCGTCCGCCGGCGCCGGCGAGTGGCCGTGCCCGCCATGCGCATGATCGTCCGGTTCGGCGGTCCCTTCCTCGCCGTGATCGTGGCCGTGCGCCACAGCGGCTTGCCCGCGATACTTGCCCTCGAAGGTCATGAACAGCAGGCGCCAGGAATAGTAGCTCGTCAGCAACGCCGCTGCGACCGTGCACCAGAACGCGAACTGGCCGCCGATCACATTCGCCTCGCCCGCCACGAATGCGCGCTCAATGATGGCGTCTTTCGAGTAGAAGCCCGCCAGTCCGCCGACGCCCGGCACGCCAAAGCCGATCAGCGCCAGCGTCCCGATCAGCATCATCGCCCACGTGATCGGCATCGGCCTGCGTACGCCGCCCATGGCGCGCATGTCCTGCTCGTGGTGCAGACCCACGATCACCGATCCCGCGCCCAGGAACAGCAGCGCCTTGAAGAAAGCGTGCGTGAACAGGTGAAACATCGCCGCGTTGTAAGCGCCGACGCCCGCGGCGGCGAACATGTAGCCGAGCTGCGAGCAGGTCGAATACGCGACGACGCGCTTGATGTCGTTCTGCGCCACGCCGACCGTGGCGGCGAACAGCGCCGTGGTCGCGCCGATAATGGTGACGAAGCCCGCAGCGTAGGGCGCGAGCTCGTAGAGCGCGCCGCAGCGGCACACCATGAACACGCCCGCCGTCACCATCGTCGCCGCGTGAATCAGCGCGGAAACGGGCGTCGGGCCTTCCATGGCGTCGGGCAGCCACACGTGCAGGAAGAATTGCGCGCTCTTACCCATCGCGCCGATGAACAGAAGCGCTGACACCACCTCCACCGCCGGCGCGCGGAAGCTGATGAAGTCGAACATCTTGCCCGGATCGGCGGCGGCGGCGTGAAATACGGCGTCATACTGGATCGAGCCGTACGCCATGAACGCGGCCATAATCCCGAGCGCAAAACCGAAATCGCCAACCCGGTTGACGACAAAAGCTTTGATCGCCGCGTCATTCGGCGCCTTGTTCTTGAACCAAAAGCCGATCAGCAAATACGAAGCGACGCCGACGCCTTCCCAGCCAAAGAAAAGTTGCAAGAGATCGTTGGCCGTCACCAGGGCCAACATCGCGAACGTGAAGAAGGAAAGATAAGAGAAGAACCGCGCCTTGTCGGGATCGTCCTTCATGTAGCCGATCGAATAGACGTGGACGAGAAAGCTCACGGTGTTGACGACGACGAGCATGACCGCGGAGAGCGCGTCGATGCGAACGCTCCAGATCGACGTGAACTTGCCGACATCGACAAAGCGCCAGAGCTCGAAGGTCCGAGGATCCTCCCCGCCCCAGGCGAAGCGCGCGAACAGGTAATAAGAAAGCGCCAAGGACAGGCCGACCAGCGCCGTGGTGACGCCCATCGCCGCCTTGTCGCCGATTTGCTTTTGCAGCAGGCCGGCGACGGCCGCGCCCAAGAGCGGCCCAAGGACGATCAGGATTTCGTAGTGAAACGCCACGATCAGCCCTTCATCAGATTGATGTCTTCGACGGCGATGCCGCCGCGATTGCGGAAATAGGTGACAAGGATCGCCAGGCCGACCGCGGCTTCGGCGGCGGCGACCGTCAGAACGATCATGGCGAACACTTGACCCGCGATGTTGTGCAGGAAAGCCGAGAACGCCACGAGGTTAATGTTGACGGAGAGCAGCACAAGCTCGATCGACATCAGGATGATGATGACGTTCTTGCGGTTCACGAAGATGCCGAACACGCCAATGGTGAAGAGCGCGGCGGCCACCCAAAGGTAGTGGGCAAGTCCGATTTCCATCAGCCGATCCCCTGCCCTGGACGCACGTCCTTCAGCTCAACTGACTGCGTGCGGCGCCGGCCGACCTGGGCGCCGACATCTTGACGCCGCACGCCCGGCCGGTGGCGCAGGGTCAGCACGATCGCGCCGATCATCGCGACGAACAGAATGAGTCCGGAGAGCTGGAACAGCAGCAGATAGTCGGTGTACAGCACGCGCCCGATCGCTTGCGCGTTGGTGACCGAACTCGGTCCCGGCGTGGGCGCGATGGGAGCGCCGCCGGCCGACGACGCCGCACTGCCCACCAGAATCAGCTCTCCCAGGAGCACTGCCGCCACGATGAAGCCGAGCGGCGCATAGTTCAGGAAGCCCTGCCGCAGCTCGACAAAATCCACGTCGAGCATCATCACCACGAACAGGAACAGCACGGCGACCGCGCCGACATAGACAACAACGAGCAGCATCGCCAGGAACTCGGCCCCGAGCAGCACGAACAGTCCCGCCGACGTAAAGAACGTCAGGATCAGGAACAGCACCGAGTGCACCGGATTGCGCACGGATATGACCGCGAACGCCGAGCCGATCGCGGTCGCCGCCAGCACATAAAAGGCGATCGCCGCCAACATCAGCTCACTTGTCCCTTCGTCAAATCGGCAAAACCCAAGCCCAACGCGACCATGAACAGGAAGAAGCCCAGCACCGACATGATCCACGCCGCCCGATAGCGTGTCGTGCGCACGTCCCTGACTTGAGTGATCCGCAACAAGTACGTCGCGATATCCTCCAGGTCACGCGCATTCACCCAGTGCACCCACACGATCGACAGTCCCAGCAAGGTCGAAACGCCCAAGATCGCCAATCCGGCCACAAACACCGCAACCTCGCCTTGCCCGCTGGCGTGCAGTCCTTGCCACAGGATCAGGAAAACGCCGGACACGAGCGCATTGAACTGCAACAGCGATGCGGCCTTTGAATCCAGTTTGTCCAACGTCCATTCCATGTATTCGAACGCACCGCGCTTGCCGTCCTCGACGTCGTAGAGCGCTACCAAGCGCTCGCAGAATTGCCGCCTCCTCATCGACATCTTCCAGCCCTGCACGTCTCACCGATACGGCGCGTCCAATTCCAGATTCTTCGCGATCTCGCGTTCCCAGCGATCGCCATTCTCGAGAAGCTTCTCTTTGTCATAGTAGAGCTCCTCGCGCGTCTCGGCCGCGAACTCCTGGTTCGGACCTTCGACAATCGCATCCACCGGACAGGCTTCCTGGCAGAAGCCGCAATAGATGCATTTCACCATATCGATGTCGTAGCGCGTGGTCCGGCGCGAGCCGTCGGCGCGCGGTTCGGCTTCGATGGTGATGGCTTGAGCCGGGCAGATCGCCTCGCAAAGCTTGCAGGCGATGCAGCGTTCTTCGCCGTTGGCGTAACGCCGAAGCGCGTGCTCACCGCGGAAGCGCGGGCTCTGCGGATTGCGCTCGAACGGATAATTGATCGTCGCCTTGCGGCGCACGAAATATTTCATGCCGAGCATGAACCCGCCCAGCATGTCGAGCATCAGGGCGCCCTTGGCGGCTTGAAGAATGCGCGACATCAGTGCGCTCCTGTCTGCGCGTAGGCGATGTAGCCCCCGATCACCGCCACGGCGATAAGCGATGTGGGCAGAAACACCTTCCAGCCGATGCGCATGAGCTGGTCGTAGCGGTAGCGCGGCACGATCGCCTTCACCATCGCGAACATGAAAAACAGGAACCATATCTTCACGTAGAAGACGGCGAAACCGACGAATGGATTGTCGACCGGGCCCCACGGCAGATGCCAGCCGCCCAGGAAGAGAATGTTGATCATCGCGCACATGAGCACGATGTTCAGATATTCCCCGATCATGAAGAGCAGATACGGCGTCGAGCTGTATTCGACCTGGTAGCCGGCCACCAGTTCGGACTCGGCCTCCGGCAGATCGAACGGAGGCCGGTTGGTTTCCGCCAGCGCCGAAACGAAAAACACGACCATCATGGCCAGCATGACCACGCCAACGATCAGATTGTTGGGGAAGTCCGCGAAATCGAAAATGCGCAGACCGTGCCACGCCCAAATGCCGGCGCGCTGATGATCGACGATCGTCGTCAGGTTCAGCGAGCCGACCAGCAGCAACACTGTGATGATCACGAACCCGATCGAAACTTCGTAGCTGACCATTTGCGCGGCGGAACGCAGACCGCCGAGGAACGGATATTTCGAATTGGACGCCCACCCGCCCATGATAATGCCGTAAACGCCGAGCGAGGAGATCGCGAACAGGTAGAGAATCCCCACATTCATGTCGGAGATCACCCAACCGGGCGCGAGCGGGACAACCGCCCAGGCGATGAACGCCAGCACGAAGCTGATCAGCGGAGCGAGGATGAACACCGTCTTGTTCGCGCCCGCCGGGATGACGATTTCCTTCAGCACGAATTTGAAGAAGTCCGCGAAGCTCTGCAGCAGGCCGAACGGGCCGACCACGTTCGGCCCCTTGCGCAGCTGCACCGCCGCCCAGACCTTGCGGTCGAACAGCAGAATGAAGGCGAGCGTCAGCAGCAGCATGATCATGATCAGCAGAACCTGACCCACACTGGCCCAGAAGCCCCAGACGGGCCCGAGATCGCGGATCAGGCCGCTCATTCCGCCGCCACCTTCATCGCGCCGCTTTTGAGGCGGGAGCACTCGGCCATCGTCTTCGAGGCGCGCGCGATCGGGTTGGTGAGATAGAAATCGGTGATCGGGCTCTTGAGCGGCGCCGACGAGAGCGACCCCTCCTTGCCCAACGAACCGAGATCAAAGTTCGCCGCGTCCGCGGGGCCCGGCGCGTAGTCGACGTGGCCGAACGTTGGGTGATCGGCGATCATCTTCGCACGCAGCGCTTCGAGCGAGTCATAGGGCAGCGTCTTGCCCATCACGGCCGAGAGTGCGCGCAGGATCGTCCAATCCTCTTTCGCCTCTCCCTTGGGGAAGACGGCGCGGCGGCCATATTGCACGCGGCCCTCGGTGTTGACCCAGGTCGCGTTCTTTTCGGTGTAGGCGGCGCCCGGCAGGATGATGTCGGCGCGGTGCGCGCCCTTATCCCCATGCGTGCCCAGATAGATGACCTTGCCGGATCGTGGCAGGTCGACCTCATCGACTCCCAACAGGAGCAGCGTCTCGACGCCGCCCGTCAGCATCGCCGCCGCGTTTTGACCGCCTTCGCCCGGCAGGAAGCCGAGATCGAGCGCGCCGACACGCGCCGCGGCCGTGTGCAGCACGTTGAAGCCGTTCCAGCCTTCCTTGACCGTCGCCAGCTTGGCCGCGGCGCGCAGCACAGCCGGCCCATCCGGCCCCGCGAGCGCCGCGCCGCCGACGATCACCATCGGGAATTGCGCGCTCTTGAGGGCGTCCGCGAACGCGCCGAGCTTCGTCAGCGCATCCGCGCCGGCGCCGAGATGTTCGTAGCGATAGGTGAGATCGACCGCTTCGCCGACGACGCCGATGCGCGCGCCGCGCAGATACGCCCTGCGAATCCGCGCGTTGAGCACTGGCGCTTCGATACGCGGGTTTGTGCCGATCAGCAGGATAATATCAGCCTGGTCGATGCCGGCGATCGTCGAATTGAAGATGTAGCCCTGACGCGGTCCGCCGCCGAGGGCGGCGCCGTAGGGGCGGCAGTCCGTGTTGGGCGATCCGAGCGCGCGGAAGAGGTCCAGCGTCGCCTTCATGCTCTCGGCGCACGCCAAATCACCGGCAATGGCGCCAATCTTCCGTGGATCTCCGGCGAGCGCCGCGGCGGTCGCGCTTAAAGCCTCCTGCCAGGAGGCTTCGCGCAGCTTGCCGTTCTCACGGATGTATGGGCGATCGAGTCGCTGGCGGCCGAGCCCGTCTTCGGCGTAGCGCGTCTTGTCCGAGATCCATTCCTCGTTGATGTCTTCATTGACGCGCGGCAGCACGCGCAGCACCGCGTCGCCGCGCGAGTCGACGCGGATAGCCGAACCCAAGGCGTCCATCACATCGACGCTCTCGGTCTTGTTCAATTCCCACGGCCGCGCATTGAACGCATAGGGCTTCGAAGTCAGCGCGCCGACAGGGCAAAGATCGATCACGTTGGCCGAAAGCTCGCTGCCCAGCGAGGCTTCGAGATAGGTGGTGATCTCCATGTCCTCGCCGCGGCCCGTCGCGCCGATTTCCGGCACGCCGGCCACCTCGGTGACGAAGCGGATGCAGCGCGTGCATTGAATGCAGCGCGTCATCACCGTCTTCACCAAGGGCCCCATGAATTTCTCTTCGACCGCGCGCTTGTTTTCGTCGAAGCGCGAGCCGCCGCGGCCGTAGGCGATCGACTGGTCTTGCAGATCGCACTCCCCGCCCTGGTCGCAGATCGGGCAATCCAGCGGGTGATTGATGAGCAGGAATTCCATCACGCCGTTGCGCGCTTTGGTGACGCCGGGCGATTTGGTGATGAGTTCGTTCGGGATGTTGTCGCGCGGCGGCGGCAAATCCTTCACCTGCTGCGCGCAGGAGGCGACCGGCTTCGGCCCGGCCCTGCCGCCGACTTTCACCTCGATCAGGCACATCCGGCAATTGCCGGCGATCGAGAGCCGCTCGTGGTAGCAGAAGCGCGGAATCTCCGCGCCCGCGCTCTCGCACGCCTGCAGCAGCGTATACTCGGGAGGGACGTCGACTTCTGTTCCGTCGACGAGGATTTTAGTCATATCCGGGTCCGCAGTTCGCGGGTCCGCATGGACGATTTATTGCGTCGCCGCAAGTGGGCGATGGGCCGCGCCGCGCAGGCGCGGCCCATGGGCTAGCGGGCGCCCACGAAGTCCGTGCGCCCGGAGCGGACCAAATGCACCAGACGCGGCCCCAGATTGAGGTTTCGGCCGCTGGTGACGGTGATCAGCTCCTCCAGGGACGCTCGCGCCACCGCTTCCGAGGGCCTGGACACATAGAGCTCCGCCACCATCAGCCCGTCCGATTCGAGCCCCGTGGGGTCGAGCCCGCGTTCGGCCAACCGGCCCAGCACATGGCGCGCTTCGCCTTCGTCGCGGAACCGGCGCTGCAGAAAGGCGATGGAAAGAAGCTTTTCGGTGATCAGGCCCGCCCGGGCGAGACGCTCTTCAATGGCCTCATAATCATACATGCGAAGCACGAACGAGATCACCCAAGGCGAGCGCGCGGCCGAGAGAAGGGCGTCAAAGGTCTTCACGCCGACATAGCCGACGCATCCCGTTGAGAAGACGACGTCGACACCGGACAGGACGCGGGCCTGACTCGGCGTCATCGGATCTCGCTCGAAGTCGGCGGCGATGCCCTCGTCCACGAGTCCGACCGCGGTGGCGTAGCGAACCGCGGGCTCGGCGGCGTCCAGCGCGATGATCCGCTCAGCGCTCACGCGCGGCCAAGCCTCGAAATAGCGCGCATCGAAACGCAGCAGATGATCCGTGGTGAGGGACATCATTTCCGGCCGCGAATAGCGGCGGCGGAGCATGTCGAATGTGAGCGGATAGCGCAGCAGCGCCGCATTGAAGCCGTACGAAGAGCCGAGATCGAGCACGGTGGCGGAACGTCCCGTGCTTTGTCGCCATGCCCCCAGCAATTGACGCAGAATTGGCTTCGCCAGATCGGGGATCGAATAGTCCAGAGACCCCAATATTGCGAAGTAATCGCGAGGGTCCGGCTTGAGATAAATGGCGTCGAAGGAGGCCTTGCCGTGGCCAGTCGGAAATTCCATGAGTAACTCCATGCGGTCTTCGGCCCTCATCGTCAGCCACGACTAGCCAGAAGCACGGGGCGGCGAGCCCATTTTGATTTTCGTCCGAGTTCTCCTGAGCGAACAAACGCGGATACCAGCCGTGGGCCGGAGGTGCAACCCAAACCCGTCCAGCTATGCTGTGATTAGATTTGCGTGAGTGCTTGCGGGCCGACGACCGACACCCATTCGCGAACGCGCCAGCTGATCACCACGCCCTGCAAGACATAAGGATCGGTGCGCGCGAAGGTTTCCGCCACCGACGCGGCCTCCGCTTTGAACAGCAACATGCCCATGGGCGGATCGTCCGCGAACGCGCCGCCGAGCTGCAGCTCATCCCGCGCTGCCGACGCGTTGGCGTGCGCGAGATGCATGGCGCGATGCGGCGCGCGCTTCTCCCGGAAATCCGCAACGTAATCGTAGAAGACAACGAAATGCTTCATGCCTATTCCAAGTAGCGCGCCCCGAGCGCGACTGAGCGTGCAAGTCGCCGTCCCCCGCGCGCGGCGCGCGCCCTACTCCGCCGCCACTGGCGTCAGCACTTGGTGGCTGCCTTTGGCGCTGCGGTAGCGGTCGATGCGTTGTTCGATCTCGCCGCGGAAGTGGCGGATAAGCCCTTGGATCGGCCAGGCGGCGGCGTCGCCCAAGGCGCAGATGGTGTGGCCCTCGACTTGGCTCGCGACGTCCAGCAGCAGATCGATCTCGCTGTGCTCGGCTTCACCGCGCGCCATGCGCTCCAGCACGCGCCACATCCAGCCCGTGCCTTCGCGGCACGGCGTGCACTGGCCGCAGCTTTCGTGCTTGTAGAAATAGGCGAGCCGGCCGATGGCCCGGATGAGATCGGTCGATTGATCCATCACGATCACCGCCGCCGTCCCAAGCCCCGATTTCAGCGCCACCAGGCTGTCGAAATCCATGAGCGCTGTTTCGGCTTCGTGCGCCGGGATCATGCGCACCGACGAACCTCCCGGGATCACCGCTTTCAGATTGCCCCAGCCGCCGCGCACGCCGCCGCAATAGCTCTCGATCAGTTCTTTGAGCGGAATGCTCATGGCTTCTTCGATGTTGCACGGCCGGTTCACGTGGCCGGAGACGCAGAACACCTTGGTGCCGGTATTGTTGGCGCGCCCGAAACCGGCGAACCACTTCGCGCCCCGCCGCAGGATCGTCGGCACAACCGCGATCGATTCCACATTGTTCACCGTCGTCGGGCAGCCATAAAGGCCGACATTGGCCGGGAATGGCGGCTTCAGGCGCGGCTGGCCCTTCTTGCCTTCAAGGCTTTCGAGCAGCGCGGTTTCCTCGCCGCAGATATAAGCGCCGCCGCCGTGGTGGACGAACAGATCGAAATCCCATCCGTTCACATTGTTCTTGCCGATGAGTTTGGCGTCATAGGCTTCCTTCACAGCGCGTTCGAGCGCTTCGCGCTCGGCGACGTATTCGCCGCGGATATAGACATAGCAAACGTGCGCGCTCATGGCGTAGGAGGCGATCAAGCAGCCCTCGACCAGCAGATGCGGGTCGTGGCGCATCATGTCGCGGTCTTTGCAGGTGCCCGGCTCGGATTCGTCGGCGTTGACCACAAGATAGTGCGGCCGGTCCTTCACCTCTTTCGGCATGAACGACCATTTGAGGCCCGTCGGGAAGCCCGCGCCGCCGCGGCCGCGCAGACCCGAGTCCTTGACCTGCTGAATGATCCAGTCCTTGCCGGCGGCGATCATGTCGGCAGTGCCGTTCCAGGCGCCGCGCTTCTTGGCGCTCTCCAAATCGGCGCCATGCACGCCGTAGAGGTTCAGGAAGATGCGGTCTTTGTCGGCGAGCATCGAACGTCCTTCAGAGTCTCGGCGTCGTTAGCATGAAAATGCGTAGCGCGAACCACAGCGCACCCACGCCCGGCGCAATCACGCGCATGTCGGTCAGTGGAAAATGCGCAACCAGCGCGCCATACCCGGCAGCGCCCGCGCAGCCCACGGCGATCAGTGCGAAAAGCGCGATCTTCCCCACATTGCCCTTGGCCTGGGACGGCCGCCGCTCGAACGGAAGCCGCGTCTTGCCCAGGGCGATCTTGGTCTCGGGCGGATCGGGAGTTTTCGGATCGCTCATGCTTTCTGCGGCTCGGGCAGATTGGGGAGCGTGAACTTTTGCGCCAGCGAACCGTCATAGAGCGCGCCGTCCTTCAAGACGTCCGGCCCGCCTTCCGGGGCGGACGTCTGGCGGTTGATCGCCGATCCGGGCTTCACGGCCTCGCCGCGCGCCAACGCATCCATGAGCGCTTCCAGCGCGGCGGGCGTGAGATCTTCGTGAAAATAGTCGTCGATCACGACGACGGGCGCGTTCACGCAGGCGCCGACGCACTCGACCTCTTCCCAGGAAAACGCGCCGTCCTTGCTGATCTCGAACTGGGCGCCAATGCGATGCCTGCAGAGCTTCTTCAAATCCTCCGCGCCGCGCAACATGCACGGCGTCGTGCCGCAGACCTGAAGGTGGTGCCGGCCGACCGGCTCGAGGTGAAACATCGTGTAGAAGGTCGCCACCTCGAGCACGCGGATCACGGGCATTTCAAGCAGCGTCGCGATCGCCTGGATGGCGGGCTCGGACACCCAGCCCTCCTGCTTCTGCGCCAGCCACATGATCGGGATCACCGCCGACGCCTTGCGTTCCGCGGGGTACTTGCCCAGCCACCAGCGCACCTGCTCCATCGTCGCCGGGCTGAAGGCAAAGCTGTCGGGCTGTTCTGCGGCGAGACGACGAACGGACAATTCAAATCTCCACTGACGGGCGGGCGTCCAGCGCCTCAAGGCGAGAGAGCGTGCGCCGGGCGCCGTCGATTTGGTGCTTCAGCGCCGCGCGTCGATACGCGCGAATATAGGGTCCGATCAAGGGAACCCGAGCCAGAACGCCCCTTCGGATCACCAATAGAAGCAGCAGCGCCGGGAGAATCGCCAGCGAGGCGACGCCCTTCGGCGGCGCGGGCATAAGACTGGAATCGGGCAGATAGAACGCGAAACGCAGCGGAAGGATCACAAACGCCACGAGCGCGCCGATGATGAAGCCTTGCAGCAGCGCGCCGATATAGACCCGGTTCGGATGATGCTCGACGTGCTCGGGCTTGAAGATGAAGAAGGCGAACAAAAAGAACAGCAGCGTGAACCCGCCCGTCACTCCGCCCTCGATCCAGGACATGACGTGAGGCGTCGCCGAGGCGACGGCCGGCTTCACCGGTCGATCTCCCCGAACACAATGTCGAGCGATCCGAGCACGGCCGACACGTCAGCCAGCATGTGTCCCTTGCACATGTAGTCCATGGCCTCGAGGTGAGGAAATCCCGGGGCGCGGATTTTGAGCCGGTATGGCCGGTTGGACCCGTCAGCGACCAGATACACGCCGAACTCGCCCTTCGGCGCTTCAACGGCGGCGTAAATCTCCCCGGCCGGAACGTGATAGCCCTCGGTGTAGAGCTTGAAATGATGGATCAAGGCTTCCATCGAACTCTTCATTTCGGCGCGTCGCGGCGGCGCGAATTTTGAGTTCTCGGGCAACACCGGCCCTGTCGTCTTGCGCAGCAACTCAATGCACTGAAGCATGATCTTGATCGACTCGCGCATCTCCTCGATGCGACAGAGATAGCGATCATAGCAATCGCCGTTCTTGCCGACTGGAATCTTGAAATCGAGTTCGCTGTAGATTTCGTAGGGCTGCGCGCGGCGCAAATCCCAGGCCATGCCCGATCCGCGCACCATCACGCCGGAAAAACCCCAGTCCAGCGCGTCCTGCTGCGTGACGACGCCGATATCGACGTTACGCTGCTTGAAGATGCGGTTGTTGGTGAGCAAGCCTTCGATGTCGTCAATGGCCTTCGGGAATTGGCGGCACCACGCCTCGATGTCGTCAATAAGCGCCGGCGGAAGATCCTGATGCACGCCCCCGGCGCGGAAATACGCCGCGTGCATGCGCGAACCCGAGGCGCGCTCATAGAACACCATGAGCTTTTCGCGCTCCTCGAAGCCCCATAGCGGCGGCGTCAGCGCGCCGACGTCCAGCGCCTGCGTGGTGACGTTCAGAAGGTGGTTCAAGATGCGGCCGATCTCGCAATAGAGCACGCGGATGATCGAGGCCCGGCGCGGCACTTCGATGCCCGCAAGCCGCTCGATCGCCAGCGCGAAAGCGTGCTCCTGGTTCATCGGCGCGACATAATCGAGCCGATCGAAATACGGGATCGCCTGCAGATAGGTTTTATATTCAATCAGCTTCTCGGTGCCGCGATGAAGCAAGCCGATGTGCGGATCGACGCGTTCGACGACCTCGCCGTCGAGCTCCAGCACAAGGCGCAGCACGCCGTGCGCCGACGGGTGCTGCGGCCCGAAATTGATGGTGAAAGTGCGCTTCTCTTCCGAAGGCGCGTGAGACAGATCGTCAGCCATTCTCTGAGCCTACAAGCGCGCCGAGAGCGCGAGGAGATGACGCCGGGCCACCGTTCAACCTGTCTGATCCGGCTTTGCGGCTTTCTCATCGCCCGGCAGATCGCGCGGAATGCCTTCCCAGGGCGAGAGGAAGTCGAAATTGCGGAAAGCCTGTTGCAGCTTCACCGGCTCGTAAACGACACGCTGCTGATCGACGTCGTAGCGCACCTCGACCGTGCCGGAGAGCGGGAAATCCTTGCGCAGCGGATAGCCCTGGAAGCCGTAATCGGTGAGCAGGCGGCGCAGATCGGGGTGTCCGGAAAAGAGCACGCCATACATGTCGAACGCCTCGCGCTCGAACCAGTCGGCGCAGGGATAGACGCCGACGACCGAGGGCACGGGCGTCTCTTCGTCCGTTTCGACCCGCAGCCGGATGCGTTGGTTCAACTGCATTGAAAGCAGGTGATAGACCACGTCGAATCGCTTGGCGCGCTCGGGATAGTCGACACCGCAAATGTCGATCAGCGTGGTGAAACGGCAGCGCGGATCATCGCGCAAGAACGTCAGCACGGCGACGATCTGGTCGGCGCGCACGCGCAGAGTGAGCTCATCACGAACGATGATCGTCTCTTCCACCGCGCTCGTCATCGAGCCGGCGATGTGGGCGCCCAATTCGTCCAGCCCGCTCACGGTTTGCATTCCGCCTTCACCTTGTAGTGCGCCACTTGATCGTCGAACGAGGTGAGCACGGCGCGCGCGGCTGGCGTGACCACCGCCCTTTCGAAGGCGTCGCCCGCGAATGCGCGCACGGCGGCCATCGTCGCCCAGCGGCTCACAACGATGATCTCGATTTCTCCGCCGTCCTCGCGCTCGAGCACTTCAGCGTCGACAAATCCCTTTACATTGCGCATGACCGGGAACACCGCCGCCTCCAACTGCCCGTAATAGGCCGGGGCGTTTTCGCGCGTAGTGCGCGCGTTCCAGATGCGCACAATCATCTTTCAATCGTGCCTTCGCGACGGATTTTCCGCTGCAATTGCAGCACGCCGTACACCAGCGCCTCCGCCGTCGGCGGGCAGCCGGGAACGTAAATATCGACCGGAACGACGCGATCGCAGCCGCGCACGACCGCATAGCTGTAGTGGTAGTAACCCCCGCCGTTGGCGCACGATCCCATCGAGATCACATAGCGCGGCTCAGGCATCTGATCGTAGACCTTGCGCAGCGCCGGCGCCATCTTGTTGGTCAACGTTCCGGCGACGATCATGACGTCGGACTGGCGCGGCGATGCGCGCGGCGCGAAGCCGAAACGCTCCAAGTCGTACCGCGGCATCGAGGCTTGGATCATTTCAACCGCGCAGCAGGCGAGGCCGAACGTCATCCACATCAACGACCCCGTGCGCGCCCACGTAATGATGTCGTCCGCGGCGGCCACAAGGAAACCCTTGTCGGCGAGTTGGTTCGAGAGACCGGTGAAGAACGGATCGTCCTCTTTCACCGGAAATCCGCCCTCCACGCCGGCGCGCGCCGCCGTTCCGGCGGCGACCAGTTCGGATTTCGGAGGCGTGATTACTCCCATTCGAGCGCCCCCTTCTTCCATTCGTAAGCAAAGCCGACCGTGAGCACGCCAAGGAACGCCATCATCGACCAGAAGCCAAACACGCCGATGTCCTTGAGCGACAGCGCCCAGGGAAACAGAAACGCCACCTCCAGGTCGAAGATGATGAACAGGATCGAAACAAGGTAGAACCGGACGTCGAATTTCATCCGCGCATCGTCGAAGGCGTTGAAGCCGCATTCATAGGCCGAAACCTTCTCCTTGTCGGGATTCTTGGGCGCGAGCACCCAGGCGGCGATGATGAAACCCGCGCCCATCGCCGTAGCGATGGCGAAGAAGATGATGATCGGCAGATAATCGAGCAGGTTGAGTTCCATGACCTCCACCTAGGACGCGCGACCGCGCCGCGCCACCCTCCAGGGCGCCGCAGCTGCGAATGGCGCGGACGCTAGTCAACGCCGCCCTAGGGCGCAATGCCGGCGATGGATTTTCGGTGCTGTCGGGCCCCAAACAGCTCGAAATCCTATTCCCTTGAAATCCGGCTGGTTATTTTCGATTCCGGGACGTATGCGTCCAGCAAGTGCCTGACGACCGCGGAGACCACCTCGTCACGGACGTGGACATGGTCGTCCTCGAAGCTCGCGGCCCCGCCCGACATGACGATCTCGAAACTCGGGAAATAGTCCACTTCCGGCCACCGCCGGCACAGCCGGTCGGCGCAACTGCGGAGCGCCGCTTTCGAGGCGCTGTTGGCGATCATGCAATCGCGTCCGCTGAAGGTGGTGTTCATCGGCACCGGTGAAACCGTCACCACGATTCGCCGCATGCCCGATTCGATCAGCGCGCCCAACGCGCCCTCGAGCAGCGCGAAGCAATCCACCTCGTCAAGCGCGCGAAGTTCGTAGCGATCAGGTTCGCTGCGGAGCGCGCTAATCGGCGGCATCTGGTTGAGATAGAGTCCTGTCGCACGGTCAAACCAGGCCTCGACCAGTCCCAGCGTGATGATCGTTGCGTCGGATGTGGGCAGTTCTGCGTAGATCGCGTCGATCTCGGCGCGGCGCTCCACCGCGCGCGTGCGCGACACCGGCGCGGCGCCGCTCCGCAACAGCAGATCCACGGTTGCTCCGCTGGGCAGGTCGACCAACCCATTGTCGCCAAAATCGCGCTTTTCGAGCGCCGTCAGGATGCGTTGCGCCATCGTGCCTGGATTGAACTCGCCCAACAGGCCGTTCGGCGCGTAGGGCCATTCCTCGGACGGCGCCGCAAAGCGGCGCGTCGGCAGGTCGAAGCCCGTCAGTCGCTTCTCGATATGCCGCGCGAAGCACGAGCCGATCGTGAACACGCGCTGGCCGGGTCGCAATTCGAAGCGCGGCGTGAGAATGGGAAACGCGCCAAGCGGCGTGAGGCGCGCATCGCCTTTCGATGGCAGGCGCGCTCCCGGCGCATGGATCTTGTCGAAGGCGTCGTTCCAACTGACCGTAAGCATGTCGGCGCTCCGCCGGCCAACAGGCCCCGGCGGAGCGCCGGCACAAAGCGCGGGCCGCTGGCTGACCCGAGGCGGCGTGGCGATGACGGCGACGCGGAGGCCGAGTGTCGGAGCCAAAGCCGTTAGAGCGCCAATCCGCAAGCAGGCGCCGCCCCGCACGCGCCTTGACCGGTGAGGCGGCTTGGCCTAACCCGCTCGCTCTTCGCGCACTAGGACGCGGGTGTAGCTCAGTCGGTTAGAGCGCCGGCCTGTCACGCCGGAGGTC
>DASZQK010000045.1:0-37494 GCA_035549695.1 Caulobacterales bacterium
CCCTCTTTGGCGGCATAGACGGTCTGATAGTCGTCGCGGTCCGCTTCATCCTCGGCGCGTTTGGCGGCGATGTAGGGCGGCAGCGGCATCACGCCGGCTGCGGCGATGGCGGCGTCGAGATCGGCGCCCGCGAGATCGAAGGCGAGCGTGATTTCGCCATCCTCGCCCTTCTCCACCACGGTCGCATCGAGCGCACCGAGCAGGCAGGCGCGGTCATCCATTTCGCCGAAACGGATGCGGTCGCCCTCTTTCAAGCGCTTTCCCGGCTTGGCGAACGCGGTCCAGCGCGAGGGCGAAAGGCGCCTCAGCAGCGTAGCTTCCACCGCGACGACGTTCTCGTCCCGCGTCCGCACGCCCTTCAGCCGCGCGGGGATCACGCGCGTGTCGTTGAACACCAGCAAATCACCCGCACGAAACATCGATGGCGCATCGCGGACGATCCCGTCCTCGAATACACCGTCAGCCCGGACATGCAGCAGCCGCGCGCTGTCGCGCGGCCGCGCGGGGCGGAGCGCGATCAGCTCTTCCGGCAGATCAAAGTCGAATTGATCGACGCGCATCAGCGCTGCGGCTCACTCCGCCTTCGCGGAAATGATCTTACCCGGATTGCGCGGGGGCTCGCCCTTGGGCAGCGCGTCGATCGCTTCCATGCCGGACGCGACCTCGCCCCAGACCGTGTATTGCTTGTCGAGGAAGCGCGCATCGTCGAAGCAGATGAAGAACTGGCTGTTGGCCGAGTTCGGATCGCTGGTGCGCGCCATCGAGCAGACGCCGCGCACGTGCGGCTCCGCGGAGAATTCCTGCTTCAGGTTCGGCTTCGAGGAGCCGCCGGTGCCGTTGAAATTCTTGCCGTCGCCGCCCTGCGCCATGAAGCCCGGGATGACGCGGTGGAACGGCACCCCGTCATAGAAGCCTTCATTTGCCAATTCGCCGATGCGCTGCACGTGGTTGGGCGCCAGATCAGGGCGGAAGCGGATCACCACATTGCCCGTGTCGAGCTTCAGGTTCAGGGTATGAAAGGTATGATCGACCACCAGTGCCTCTCTCGTCCTTCTTGCGGCACGCGCGCGGGGATCTGCACATCGCACACGGAGAAATCCGCGCCCCGGTCGTGCCGCGTCTCATCGATCAGATGCCGGAATTCCGGGCCATCCGTGCGCAACACATAGATCGGCGCGCGTTCATTTTCAGGGACATCCGCTGCGATTCTGACCGCGATCATGCGATCCGGATTAGGCGGCGGGTTCCCCACCGCCAATTGCATGACGATTTCCTGCCCCCAGACCACGCGGCCCCAGGCCGTATAGAGCTTGTTCAGCGAGGCGTTGGCGGCGCGCATGATGAAGAACTGGCTGTTGGCCGAGTTCGGGTCGTCCGCCCGCGCCATGGAGACCACGCCCGGGCAATGCGTCGCGTTGGCGAAGACGCGCCCATCGCGCGTCACGGCCATCTGCGCATCCGGTTGGGTTTCGATCGGCAGAGCTTTGTAGAAGCCCAGGCGCGAGCCGGTCTGCGTCGCCGCTTCAACGAACGGCATGTCGGGGCCGCGGCGAAAGACGAATTCCTGATGCAGGTCCGGCAGGCTGGAGGCGCCTTCGCCCGTGCCCAACGGGTCGCCGGTCTGAGCCATGAAATTGTCGACCACGCGATGGAACAGGAGCCCGTTATAAAACCCGGCGCGCGTCAGCGTTTTAATCCGCTCAACGTGCGCAGGCGCGATTTCGGGGTACATCTCGATGACGATGCGGCCCTTGCCGGTGTCAATGTAGAGGGTGTTCTCCGGATCGAGCTGGCGCCAGTTAAGCGGATCTGGCGCGCCGGCGGCCTGCGCCGCGCCGGACAAGCCGATCACGCACGCGGCCATGGCGATAAAAACTGAAATACGCATTGCGTTTCCTAGACCCCGAATTTCGCCTTCAGTCTTCGTTCCACTTCCGGCGGCACGAATTGTGCGACATCCCCTTCTAGGCGCGCAATTTCCTTGACCAGTCGCGATGCAATCGCCTGACAATTCGGATCGGCCATCAAAAACACCGTCTCGATGTCGGGATTGAGCTTCTGGTTCATGCCGACCATTTGAAACTCGTACTCGAAGTCTGAGACCGCGCGTAAGCCCCGCACGATCACATTCGCCCCTACGCTCTCGGCGAATTTCATGAGCAATGTGTCAAAAGGACGGACGACGATTTCCGTCGCCGCGCCGAGACGGGCGCTTTCGTGCTCCAGCATCTCCGTCCGCTCGGCGAGACTGAAAAGCGGCGCTTTTTCCTCGTTGATGGCAACGCCTATGACCAGCCTGTCCACCAGCTTGCAGGCCCGGCGGATGATGTCGATGTGCCCATTGGTGACGGGGTCGAACGTACCGGGATAAAGGCCGGTGCGCACCTTCGCCTTGCTCATCCCGCCTCCGCCTCCCCGGGGACGGCCCGGGACCAAAATCGCAGCGCCGGCAAGATTGCACGGACCGGAACCGTTCAAAAGGCGCCCGTATGCAGTAAAGCACCCGCCTGGCGGCGTTTATTCGGTTTCTCCCGCCTCGCCGGCGTCTTCACCCTCGCCGCCGACGTCTTCGATCCGCTCCGCCGCGACGACATGCTCGTCCTCGCCGGGCCGCAAGATCCACACGCCCTGCGTGGCGCGGCCGGCGACGCGGATGTCGTCGACCTTGGTGCGGATGAGCAGGCCGCGATCGGTCACCAGCAGCAGCTCCTCACCCTCATGCACCGGGAACGAGCCGATCAGGCGCGCGCTCTCGGGCATACGATGCGCGATCAGCCCTTTGCCGCCTCGGCCAGTGACCCGGTATTCGTAGGACGAAGCCCGCTTGCCCAAGCCCTCCGACGTCACCGCCAGGATGAATTGCTCCTTGGCCTTCAGTTCCGACAGGCGTTCGAACGGGGTCGGCGCCTCCGAACCATTGGCTTCCTCGCCCGGCTCGTCCGCCGCCGCTTCGACCTCCTCGGCGCCCCGGTTTTTCGCATCCCATTTGAAGAAGTCCCTGGCCTCCTTCGGCGTGATGTCGACATGCCGCAGCACGCCCATGCCGATGACCTCGTCGCCCTGCTTCAGGTCGATGCCGCGATTGCCCGTGGAGGTGCGGCCTGAGAAGACGCGCACGTCCGGCACGGCGAAGCGGATGCACATGCCGTTCTTGGTGCTGAGCAGAATGTCATCGTCTTCCGAGCAGATCTGAACGTCGACGATGCCATCGCCCTCGTCCGGCTTCATGGCGATCTTGCCCGTGCGGTTCACCTGCACGAAGTCCGACAGCTTGTTGCGGCGGACGTAGCCCGACCGCGTCGCGAACATCACGTCGAGCTTGTCCCAGGCCTGCTCGTCTTCCGGCAAAGCCATCACCGAGGTGATGGTTTCGCCCTGCGCCAACGGCAGCATGTTGATCAGCGCCCGGCCCTTGGTGCGCGGATCGCCCAGCGGCAGGCGCCACACCTTCATCTTGTAGACCATCCCAGCCGAAGAGAAGAACAGCACGGGCGTATGCGTCGAGGCGGAGAAGAGGCGCGTGACGTAGTCCTCGTCCTTCATCTGCATGCCGGCGCGGCCCCTGCCGCCGCGGCGCTGCGTGCGATAAACCGCGAGCGGCGTGCGCTTCACGTAGCCGCCGTGGGTGACGGTGACGACCATATCTTCGCGCGGGATGAGAGCCTCGTCGTCGATCTCGGCTTCGCTTTCCGAGAATGACGAGCGGCGCGGCACGCCGAAGGCCTCTCTCACTTCGCTGAGTTCGGTGCGAATGATCTGCAGGATCATGTCGCGGCTGCCGAGAATTTCGAGCAATTGCTTGATCTCGTCGGCGACCTCGTTCGCCGCCTTGGCGATATCGTCGCGGCCGAGCCCGGTGAGGCGCTGCAAGCGCAATTCCAGGATGGCGCGCGCCTGTTCGTCCGACAGCCGGATCGCGCCGCCCTCGATCACTTGCGTGCGCGGGTCGGCGATCAGTGCGATCAGCGGCAGCATGTCGCCCACGGGCCACGCCCGCGACATCAACGCGTCTTTGGCCGCCGCCGGATCGGCGCTTTCGCGGATGACCCGGATCACTTCGTCGATATTGGCGACGGCGATGGCGAGGCCCACGGTCTCGTGGCCGCGTTTGCGCGCTTTCGCGAGACGAAACTTGGTGCGCCGGGTGATGACCTGTTCGCGAAACCCGAGGAACGCAACCAGCATCGGGCGCAGCCCCATCTGCTCCGGCCGGCCGCCGTTGAGCGCCAACATGTTGACGCCGAACGAGGTCTGCAGCTGGGTGAAACGGTAGAGTTGATTGAGCACGACATCGGGCACGGCGTCGCGCTTGAACTCGATGACGATGCGCACGCCCTCGCGATTGCTCTCGTCGCGCACTTCGGCGATGCCCTCAATGCGCTTCTCGCGCACGTTCTCGCCGATGCGCTCCACCAGCACCGATTTGTTCACCTGATAGGGAATCTCGGTGAACACGATGGCTTCGCGGCCGCGAATGGTTTCGTTGTGATACTTGGCGCGGATGATGACGGATCCACGGCCCGTCAGCAGCGCTGTCTTGGCGCCGTTGCGGCCGAGAATTTCGCCGCCGGTGGGAAAATCGGGACCGGGCACGATGTCGAGCAATTCGAGATCGGTGGTGTCCGGCTTGTCGATCAGCTGGATGGCCGCGTTGACGACTTCGGTCAGGTTGTGCGGCGGGATGTTGGTCGCCATGCCGACGGCGATGCCGCCGGCGCCATTGACGAGGATGTTGGGAAAGCGCGCCGGCAGAACCGTCGGTTCTTGCCGCTCGCCATTATAGTTCGCCTGAAAATCAACGGTGTCTTCGTCGATGTCGGCGAGAATGAAATTGGCCGCCTTCGACAGCCGGCTTTCCGTATAGCGCATCTGCGCCGGAGGATCGCCGTCGATCGAGCCGAAATTGCCTTGTCCGTCGATGAGCGGCAGGCCCATCGAAAAATCCTGCGCCATGCGCACGAGCGCTTCGTAGATCGCCGCGTCGCCATGCGGGTGGTAGTCGCCCATCACGTCGCCGACGGCGGTGGCGCACTTGCGGTAGGGTTTGTCGGATGTGTTTCCCGACACCTTCATCGCGTAGAGGATGCGCCGGTGCACGGGCTTGAGGCCGTCGCGCACATCCGGCAGCGCGCGCGAGACGATGACGCTCATCGCATAGTCGAGATACGAGCGTTTCAGCTCGTCCTCGATGGTGATGAGAGAGACGCCTTTCGGCAAAGACGGGCCGCCCGGAGGGGCGGCATCATTGGTGTCGGACAAGGTGTGGCCTGGGCTTCTGTCGGGCTGGAGAACGGCGGGAAACACGCGCCCCACGGCGCATTAACGAATCCGTCGCGAAGTTAGCATTTGGGGTGCCGAAGGGCAAACTTCGAGAGGCTCAAAACACCACGCTTCGGTGCGGCTATCTTATTGTTTTAACGCTTGTTTTCTAAACACGAAGGCGAACCGCTTTTCCGCTGCGGCGACCAGCAGGACGCCGGCCAGAGCAGCCGCTCCGCCAGCGGCGATTTGGGCCGTGATCCGATCATGCAAAACCGCCGCGCTGAGCGCGAAGGAAACGAGCGGCGCAAGCAGCAGATAGGGCGTTGTGCGCGCCACCTCATAACGCTGCACGAGGCGGAACAGCATGTAATTGGCGACGAGGCTCGAGGCGACGGCGCCGAACATGGCGCAGGCCCAAGGCGTCCAGCCGGCATGCAAGGCGGCGTCGAGCTGGCCGTGCTCGAACGCGGCCGAGCCCAAGATCATCGTCGGCGTGATCGCCGCCGAAAGCCATGCCTGGATGGTCCACGTGTTCATGCTCGGCAAGCGCCGGAGCGAGATCGTTCCCAGCGCATAGATGGCCGACGCGCAGGCGATCAGCGCCAGCGCCGGCCCCTGTGCGAAGACGACGGGATCGAACGTCATGCTGGCGACCCCCGCGAACGCGACAGCCACGCCGGCGAGCCGGAGCGGCGAACTCGGCTCCTTCAGGATCAGCCCCGCGAACACCACCGAGAACGGCGCCCAGAGCTGCATGGCGATGATCATCGGCCCCAGATCGCGCGCCAGATAGATGCCGAAATAGAGCAGGCCGAAATGCAGCGGCCCCATCAAGATCGCCACTGTCGCCAGAGGCCTGACCGCCTCTCTGGGCACGGGCTTCAGCCACGGCGCCAGCACAACGAGCACCACGCCAAAGCGCAGCGCCACCGTCATCATCGGCGGAAACGCGGAGAGCGCCACCTTCGCCGCGACATTGTTCACGCCCCAAATCGCCGCGACGGCGATCAGCTGAGCCAAGTCAAAAGGGGAAAAGGCGCGCGAGGGCGTCATGGAAAAGCGCGGTATTGTCGCTGGCGGCGACGCGCGTGTGAAGAGCGCCTCGTCCCGCTCTGCTTGTGGATTATTTCTTGGCCTTCTTGGCGGGCTTGGGCATCGAAAGTTCGACCCCGCTCTCGGCGTCATAGACCGTGACGCGATCGCCCAGCCGCACCGTGCGCTTGGCCAGCGTCGGAAAGTCCACGACGTCCATTTTCGCGTGTTCGCCGCCCATCAGATAGACGAGGTCCTCGCCGCCGACATTGGTCAGGTGGTGCGTCACTTGCGGCGCGGGGAAAGCAATGAAATCGCCGGCGCCGACGCGCACGTTCTCCTCGCCGATCAGCGCCAGCCCCTCGCCCATCAGGATGTAGAGCCATTCCTCCTCGCGGTGGTGGGCGTGCGGAACGAAGCTCTCCTTGCCCGGCGCGATGCGCGCGATCGAAACCCCGGCGCGCTTGAGGCCGAGTTGGCGGCTGAGCTGCACGCCGGTGATCTGGGAATTCGGGTTCCAGGGATGGGAAAAGGTCTGCTGCATCGCGCCGATGTTGCGCGCGCGCAGAACATGCGGATTGGCGGCGTCAACGCCACCGACCGCTTCGGCCTTCTTGGCTTTCTTGCCCTCGCCCTTTTTGGCCTTGTCCGATTTCTTCGCCACAACCGTCACCCAGCTCTGAATGACGATTGCAGCACAGAAACATCAAGGAATTGCGAGCAGACACTCGCCCGCGGGAGTTAGAACGGGATCTCGTCGTCGAGATCGGCGCTGAAGCTTTCGCGCGGGCCCTCGGAGACGCGCTTCGCGCCGGCGCCCGAGGTAAATCCCTCGCCCTCGTCATAAGAACGGCCGCCGCCCTCGCCCTTGCCGTCGAGCATGGTAAGCACGCCGTTAAAGCGCTGCAGCACGACTTCCGTGGTGTATTTTTCGACCCCCTGCTGATCCGTCCATTTGCGGGTCTGCAGCTGGCCCTCGACGTACACTTTCGAGCCCTTGCGCAAATATTGCTCGGCCACCTTCGCCAGGTTCTCGTTGAAAATCACGACGTTATGCCATTCGGTCTTTTCCCGGCGCTCGCCCGATTGCTTATCGCGCCAGCTTTCCGAGGTGGCGATGCGCAGATTGACGACCGGCTCGCCCGAATTAAGCCGGCGCACTTCCGGGTCGCGCCCCAGATTGCCGACCAAAATCACCTTGTTCACGCTGCCAGCCATCGCCGACCTCCTGTTTCCTGCGCTTAAGCTCGATGGATGAAAGCAACCAGATCGATTTGGCCGATCCGTGTTCTCATATTGTTCTTTTATGCCGACTCGCCCAAAAGGTAAAGAGGCATTAACGCTTGGCGCGGCCCGAGCAGGCGGCGGGGAGGGACAAAATGAATTTCGGACGCTGGTTCTCACAGATCAAATGGCTGCTGGTCATCGCGGTGTTCGCGGGTCCCGCATGGGCCTATTTCAGCTACACCGAAGGGAAGAAGATCGAGCACGTCATGGCCGCCGGCGTGCAGACCATCGCCGAGGTGACCGGCGGCGAAGAGCGCACGCGCCGGGGCGTGACCACCTACAACCTGGACTTGGCCTGGGCGGACGCTGGCGGTCTGCGGCACGCCGCGACGGTGGACATCAGTTCCGAGTTCGCCCACCGCGTCGTCGTCGACGGCAATCTGACCATCGGCGCGACGGAAATCAAATATCTGGCGGAAGATCCCTCCACGATCGTGCTGGTGCGCGACGCCGAGCAGCAGGCGGCGGACAAGCAGCTCAACATGTGGATCGGCGCCGGCGCTGGGCTGCTCGGTCTCGTCTTCGCGCCGCTGATATTCTGGTGGGAACGCAAGCGGGCCAAGAAGCAGCAGGACGATGTCGACGCGACCTTGGCGCAGATGCGCGCCGGCGAGACGCCGCCCGCGGCCTGACAAGGCTGTGGGCCGAACGGGCGCCGGCGATTGCCCGGGGCGTCGGCAGCCCCCAAATACCGTGAGGTTTCAGTCTCACGGCAGTCGGAAGTGAAGATGACGCAGAAAGCGCCAGCCCTGTTCGTCGGGCACGGCTCGCCCATGAACGCGATCGAGGAGACGGACTTCTCGCGCGGTTGGCGGGCGGTCGCGGCGCGCTTCCCGAAGCCCCGCGCCGTGCTCTGCGTCTCCGCCCACTGGGTCACGGACGGCGTTCGCGTCATGGGCAATCCTCAGCCCAAGACCATCCACGATTTCCGCGGCTTTCCGCCGGAACTGCACGCGGTCCAATACCCGGCCCCCGGCGCGCCGGAACTGGCCGCGCGCGTCGCGTCGCTGCTGACAGAATTTGGCGCGGCCGTGGATAATTCCTGGGGGTTTGACCACGGCAATTGGAGCGTGCTGCGCTGGATGTACCCGAACGCCGACGTCCCCGTGCTGCAGCTCAGCCTCGACCGCAGGCGCCAAGCGCCCGCGCACTATGCGGTCGCTCAGACGCTCGCGCCGCTGCGCGACGAAGGCGTGGCGATCATTGCAACGGGCAATATCGTCCACAATCTACGCGCCTTCTTCTCCGGAGATTCCTCGCTGCAAGCGCCGTCCAAGCAATTCGACGATTTTATCCTCGACCGCGTCGCCGCGAATGACGCGGCCGCCGTGACGGCCTACGCGACACATCCCGCCGCCGCTATCGCCGCGCCCGACTGGGATCACTTCTTCCCGCTCTTCTACGCGCTCGGCGCCCGCGCGCCGGACGAGCGCGCGGAAATCTTCAATCGCAGCGTCGCAACCGGCATTTCGATGACCTCGATCGGCTTCGGCCTCACCCCTGCCGCGGAGCTCGCGGCATGAGCGAACTTAAGGACATTCGCGTGCGCGGCGCGCGCGAGCACAATCTCAAGAACATCAATATCGACATCCCGCGCGGCGAGCTGGTGGTGATCACCGGCTTGTCCGGTTCGGGCAAATCTTCGCTCGCGTTCGACACGATCTATGCCGAAGGCCAGCGACGCTATGTGGAATCGCTTTCGGCGTACGCGCGCCAATTCCTCGAGCTGATGCAGAAGCCGGACGTCGATTCCATCGACGGCCTCTCCCCGGCGATCTCGATCGAACAGAAAACGACGTCACGCAATCCGCGCTCGACCGTCGGCACCGTCACCGAAATCTATGACTACATGCGCCTGCTCTGGGCGCGCGTCGGCATTCCCTATTCGCCGGTCACGGGTCTTCCCATCGAAGCGATGCAAGTGGCGCAGATGGTCGATCAGATCATGGCGCTGCCCGAGGGCACGCGGCTCTACCTGCTCGCCCCGGTCGTGCGCGACCGCAAGGGCGAATACCGCAAGGAAATGGCGGAGCTGCTGAAGAAAGGCTATCAGCGCGCCAAGATCGACGGCGCGTTTCACGAACTGGAATCGCCGCCCACGCTCGACAAGAAGCTGAAGCACGACATTGACATCGTGGTCGACCGCATCGTCGTCAAAGCCGGCATCGAAACGCGCCTCGCGGATTCGCTCGAACAAGCGCTGAAGCTCGCCGATGGCATCGCGGTCGCGGAATTCGCAGACGCCACGGGCGAAGACGCCGCCACCGGCAAAGCCAAGATCAGCAACAAGACGGCGACGGCGCGGCGGCTCATCTTTTCGCAGAAGTTCGCCTGCCCGGTTTCCGGCTTCACCATCCCCGAAATCGAGCCGCGCCTTTTCTCCTTCAACAATCCCGCCGGCGCCTGCCCCGCGTGCGATGGGCTGGGCGAACAGCTCAAGTTCGATCCCGCTCTCGTCATCCCCGACCACGACAAATCGCTCGAAGAGGGCGCGGTGGCGCCGTGGGCCAAAGGCCCGTCGCCGCTCTACGGGCAAACGCTCGAAGCCATCGCCAAGCACTTCAAGGCCTCCGTGAAGACGCCGTGGAAGAAGCTCTCGACGGACGTCCGCAATGCCGTGCTCAACGGCACCAAGGATCCGATCAAGTTCGTCTATGACGACGGCGTGCGCCGTTACGAGACGACGAAGAATTTCGAAGGTGTGATGCCCAATCTGGAGCGGCGCTGGAAGGAAACCGATTCAGCCTGGGTGCGCGAAGATCTGGAGCGCTATCAATCCTCGGCGCCGTGCCCCGTCTGCGAAGGCAAACGCCTCAAACCTGAAGCGCTCGCCGTGCGCGTCGCCGACAAGCACATCGCCGACGCCTCGCGCTTCTCCATCCGCAACGCGCGCGAATGGTTCGCCGGGCTCGACAAGCAGCTGAACGCCAAGCAGCGCGAAATCGCCGTGCGCATCCTCAAGGAGATCAACGACCGCCTGCGCTTCCTCGTCGATGTCGGCCTCGATTATCTTTCGCTCGACCGCGCCTCCGGCACGCTCTCCGGCGGCGAGAGCCAGCGCATCCGTCTCGCCAGCCAGATCGGCTCCGGCCTCACCGGCGTGCTCTACGTGCTCGACGAACCCAGCATCGGCCTGCACCAGCGCGACAACTCGCGTCTGCTCGAAACGCTCCGCCGTCTCCGCGATCTCGGCAACACCGTGCTGGTGGTCGAGCACGATGAAGAAGCCATCACCACCGCCGATCACGTCATCGACATGGGGCCGGCGGCGGGCGTGCATGGCGGGCGCATCATCGCTCAAGGCACGCCGGCGGAAATCGAGAAAAGCAAAGACAGCATCACCGGCGCCTATCTCACCGGCGCGCGCGAGATCGCCATCCCCGACAAGCGCCGCTGGACCGACAAGAAGCGCATGATCACGGTCAAGGGCGCGAGCGGCAACAACCTGCAGAACGTCGATGCGACTATCCCGCTCGGCGTCTTCACCTGCGTCACCGGCGTCTCCGGCGGCGGCAAGTCGACGCTGGTGATCGAGACGTTGTTCAAGGCCGTCTCGCGCCAATGGCACGGCTCGGGCGAAGTGCCGGCCGCGCACGATGCGATCCTCGGTCTCGAACATATCGATAAGATCATCGACATCGACCAATCGCCCATCGGCCGCACGCCGCGCTCCAACCCGGCCACTTACACCGGCGCCTTTACGCCGATCCGCGACTGGTACGCGGGGCTCCCCGAGTCCAAAGCGCGCGGCTACGGGCCCGGCCGCTTCTCGTTCAACGTCAAAGGCGGGCGCTGCGAAGCGTGCCAGGGCGACGGCGTCATCAAGATCGAGATGCACTTCCTGCCGGATGTCTACGTCACCTGCGATGTCTGCAAAGGCAAACGCTACAATCGCGAGACGCTGGAGATTCTGTTCAAGGGCAAGTCGATCTCCGACGTGCTCGACATGACGGTCGAAGAAGCCGCGAACCTCTTCAACGCCGTGCCGTCGATCCGCGACAAGATGGAAACGCTGAAGCGCGTCGGCCTGGGCTACATCCATGTCGGCCAGCAAGCGACGACGCTCTCCGGCGGCGAAGCGCAGCGCGTGAAGCTCTCGAAGGAGCTGTCCAAACGCGCCACCGGCCGCACGCTCTACATTCTCGACGAACCCACCACTGGCCTGCACTTCGAAGACGTGAAGAAGCTGCTCGAAGTGCTGCATGAGCTGGTCGACAACGGCAATTCCGTGCTGGTCATCGAGCACAATCTCGACGTCATCAAAACCGCCGACTGGCTGATCGATCTCGGCCCCGAAGGCGGCGATGGCGGCGGCCGCATCGTCGCCGAGGGCACGCCGGAAGATGTCGCGAAAGTCGCCGAAAGCTGGACCGGGCGCTATCTCGCCGAGGCGATGAAGCGGCAGAGAGCGCGCAAGCGCCCGGCTGCGGCCAAGGCCGCCGCGCCGGCCGCCAAGGCGGCTTCCGCCGCTCGCAAGAACGGCAGGAAGCGCGCCAGCGGCTGAGCGCCTACTCGAACGTCTTGGCCGTTTCCACGGTGACGAGTCCCTGAATCTTGCCGTCCTCCGCCGCCGCGATCACGGCGCGGGCGTTCACCCCGAAGAACAGCAAATGGAAAATCACGCCCATGACGACGCCGGCGATCTGTAAGCCGACATAGAGCGCGAACACCGCAGGCGAAGCGTAGATGTTGGCCATCGCCGCCTCCATCCCCTGTGACATCTGCTGCGGGTTGCTCCACCCCGCCACGATCGCCTGCAGCATCCCCGCGAACACCGTGCCGAACATGGCGCCCCACAGCGCCAGAGTCAGCACGATCTGAAGGATGATGAGCAGCAGGAACGATCCGAACATCGCCCAGAATCGCCCCTTCGTGACCTTCCAGGAATCGAAGAACGCAAAGCGCTTGGTGCCGACCGAAACTGCCGCCGCCGGCGCGGTGCGCACGATCAGGATGACGGGCAGGCACAGCACGATCAGGGCGACAAGCAGCATCCACACCCATTCGAACCCGGGCGTCGAAGCGCCGATTTGGTTGGCGACGAAACCAAGCATGACGCCAATGAGCGCTATGAAGAGGTCAGCGATGAACGCGAAGATGGCCCACAGCCAGTAGGTCCCATAGACGCGCCAGGTGTCTGCGTTCAAGGCGATGCCAAACAGTCCGCCCCGTTCGCCACGTATCATCCAACGCAGGCATCCGGCTTCAAACGCCGCGCACAGAATGAAGAAGACCACCAAAAACAGAAATTCGATGCCCAACACATTGAGGATGCGCTGCGGCGCGTTCGCCATCTCCAGCGCGACCCCCTGACTTTCGCGCGGATTGAACATCGCCGCCGGCGAGACGCCCATCGCCAGCGACACCAGCACCGTCAGAGCAATGAACGATAGGATCATCAGCACGGCGAACGTGATTGCCGCCGGCAGCAGGAGCCCGCGTTCGCGCCGCCGGAATGTGAAGAATGTCGCACGTAAAGGCTGCTGGTCCGCCATGCACCCCTCCCAAGGCCTGTACGGTCCGCGAAGATGCGCCGAACGTGTGACGAGTTCAATCGCCGCGCAAATTACAGCGCCTTGAGCACCGCCGCGCCCATATCCGCGGTCGACAGAGCCCCGCCCAGATCGCGGGTCCGCGCGCCCGCGGCGAGCGCCGCGCGCACCGCGCCGGCCACGCGATCCGCCGCCTCCGCCGCGCCAAGCGACAGCCGAAGCGCCATCCCCAGCGACAGTATCGCCGCGAGCGGGTTGGCGACGCCCTGGCCGGCGATGTCCGGCGCCGAGCCGTGCACCGGCTCGTAGAGTCCCGGCGCGCCGGGCGCGCCCAGCGCCGCGGACGGAAGCAGGCCGATCGAGCCGGTCAGCATCGCCGCTTCGTCGGAGAGGATGTCGCCGAACAGATTGTCGGTAAGAATGACGTCGAACTGCTTGGGCGCCTTCACCAATTGCATCGCGCAATTGTCGGCCAGAATGTGTTCAAGCTTCACGTCGGAATACTCCGCCGCGTGCAGCTTCGAGACTTCATCGCGCCACAACAGGCCCGATTCCATCACGTTCGACTTTTCCGCCGAGTGCACGATGTTCTTGCGCCCGCGCGCCAGTTCGAATGCGACGCGCGCGACGCGGCGGATTTCGCCGGTGGTGTAAACCTGCGTGTCAAAACCGCGCCGTTCGCCGTTTGCCAGCGTCTCGATGCCGCGCGGCTCGCCGAAATAAACCCCGCCGGTCAGTTCGCGCACGATCACAATGTCGAGCCCCGCCACCAGATCGCTTTTCAAAGGCGAAGCATCGGCCAGCGCGTCGAAGCAAAGCGCGGGGCGCAGGTTCGCGAACACCTCCATCTCTTTGCGCAGACGCAAGAGCCCCGCTTCCGGCCGCTTGTCGCGCGCCACGTTCGCCCATTTCGGCCCGCCGACCGCGCCCATCAGCACGGCGTCCGCCTCCAGCGCCCGCGCCACCGCCGCGTCCGTGATCGGAACGCCATGCGCGTCAATGCTGACGCCGCCGAACAGATCCTCCTCGACGCGGAGATCGAGCGCCAGCGCCTCCAGCACGCGGCGCGCCTGCGCGATCACCTCAGGGCCGATGCCGTCGCCGGGAAGCAGCAGAAGGGTTTTGCTCATAGCGGTTGGGAAGCAGCAATTTCGTAACGCGTCAATTCCCGCCCGGGCGCGCCCAACGCCGCGCGCGCTGCGCGCCACGCCGCCACGTGCGGGGTCGCATCATGCGCCGCGTGCGCGGCCTCATCGTCGAACACCTCGAAGAAACGCATTTTCTCCGGCTCGACCGCGTCAAACGAGACATCGAACGCGCGGCACCCCGGCTCCGCCCGGCACGCGGCGACATACGTCTCGATATGCGGTTGGAGCGCCGCGCGTTTGTCCAAAGGCACGCGCACAAAGCCCGCGATGGCGATCATCGACGCCATGCCATGCCCATGCGGCGCTTCTCCTCGAACGCGGAGATATCCGCATCGCGCTTCAGCGTCATGCCGATGTCGTCGAGCCCCTCCAGCAGCTTGGCCTTGCGGCCCGGATCGATCTCGAAGCGATAGCTCGCGCCCGACGGCGCCGACACCGTCTGCGCCGCGAGGTCGACGACGAATTTGTGATTGGCGCCGCGCGCTTCGTCCATCAGCCGCTCGACATCGGCCTGATCCAGCACCAGCGGCAGAATGCCGTTATTGAAGCAATTGTTGTAGAAGATGTCGGCGAAGCTCGACGAAATCACGCAACGAATGCCAAAATCTTCCAGCGCCCACGGCGCATGCTCGCGCGACGAGCCGCAACCGAAATTCGGCCCCGCGATCAGAATGTGCGCGCCCTTATATTGCTCCTGATTGAGCACGAAATCGGGCTTCTCGCTGCCGTCCGGATTGAACCTCAGATCGAAGAACAGCCCCTTGGCCAGGCCGGTGCGCTCCACCGTCGCGAGGAATTGCTTGGGAATGATCTGATCCGTGTCGATATTAGCGATCGGCATCGGCGCGGCGACGGCGGTGAGTGTCGTGAACGGCGTCATGGAGGGCGTCTCAATCACGGATCGCGCGGGAAGGCTAGTGCGCGTGGGCGCTGGAGCTAGAATGAAAGCGGTGACAGACGCCGAAGATCGCACCGGCCGGATGCGCGGCCTGATCGCCCGGCGCGCGCCGGTGGCGGCGGCGCCCGGCGTTCCTGAAATCCGCCTGCACCAGGCGCAGCCGACCAGCGGCCTGTCGCGCCTCGCGGACGCCGGCGGGACAGGCGAGACACCGTTCTGGGCCTTCGCCTGGGCCGGCGGCATCGCGCTCGCGCGCCATGTGCTCGACCATCCTCATCTCGTCGCCGGGCGCTGCGTGCTCGATCTCGGGACCGGCTCCGGACTCGTCGCCATCGCCGCCGCGAAGGCGGGCGCGCGCGCCGTGTTCGCCAGCGATGTCGATCCCGCCGCGATCGCCGCGACGGAACTGAACGCCGCGATCAACGGCGTCGCCGTCGCCAGCATGCAGCGCGATGTGACGCCCGGCGCGCCCCCGCCGGGCGTCAGCATCGTCCTGGCAGGCGATGTCTTCTATGACCGTGCGCTCGCCCGGCGCATGCTGGCGTTTCTGCAGCGCTGCGCCGCGTCGGGCATTGACGTGCTGATCGGTGATCCAGATCGCGCGCCGCTGCCGCGCAACGTCCTGCGCCGTGTCGCGCGCTACCAGACCGGGGACGTCGGCGAACCGTGCGCGAGGCCGAGCTACATCTACGCGCTGCGCCGGCTCACATGACCTTGCGCACGTCCGTCAGTTTGCCTGTAAGCGCCGCCGCGGCGGCCATGGCGGGGCTCATCAGGTGTGTGCGCGCGCCACGGCCTTGGCGTCCCTCGAAATTGCGGTTGCTCGTACTCGCGACGCGCTCGCCCGGCGCGGCGATGTCGGGGTTCATGCCGAGGCACATGGAGCATCCCGGCTCGCGCCATTCGAAGCCCGCATCGGTGAAAATCGTATCGAGCCCTTCCTCCTCGGCCTGATGGCGCACGAGCCCCGAGCCCGGCACGATCATCGCGCGCACGCCTTCGGCCACGCGCTTGCCTTTGACCAGCCCCGCAACCACGCGCAAATCCTCGATGCGGCCATTGGTGCACGAGCCGATGAACACGCGGTCCACCGGTAGCCCTTCAAGTTTTTGCCCCGGCGCCAAGCCCATGTAGGCCAGCGCGCGCCGTGCGGTTTCCGTTTTCACCGCATCGCCAAAACTTTCGGGGTCCGGCGCAGCGTCGGCGATGGTCGCGACCTGCTCGGGATTGGTGCCCCAGGTGACGAGCGGTGCGATGGCGGCGCAATCGATCTCGACGATGTCGTCCCAATGCGCATCCGGATCGGAGTGAAGCGTCCGCCAGTAAAGCAGGGCCTCCTGCCATCCCCCGCCCTTGGGCGCGGCCGGGCGCCCCATCAGGTATGCGTAGGTCTTCTCGTCGGGCGCGATCAGCCCCGCGCGCGCGCCGGCTTCGATCGACATGTTGCAGATCGTCATGCGCCCTTCCATCGAGAGCGCGCTCACCGCATCGCCGGCATATTCTACGACATAGCCGGCTCCGCCATTGGTGCCGATCCGCCCGATCAGGGCGAGCACCATGTCCTTCGCGCCGACGCCCGGCGCCGGTTTGCCGTCGAACCGCACCAGCATGTTTTTCGACTTGCGCGCGCGCAGAGTCTGCGTCGCCAGCACGTGTTCGACTTCGCTCGTGCCGATGCCGTGCGCCAGCGCGCCAAAGGCGCCGTGCGTCGATGTGTGGCTGTCGCCGCAAACGATGGTGAGCCCCGGCTGCGTGCGGCCCTGTTCGGGCCCGACGATGTGAACAATGCCGTTGCGGATGTCGCCCATCGGAAAAAATTCGACGCCGTACTCCGCGACATTCCTGGCCAGCGTTTCCAATTGCAGCCGCGCTTCGGGATCGCGCACGGCGGCGAAGCCGCGGTCCTGGTTTTCGGTTGGCGTGTTGTGGTCGCACACGGCGAGCGTCAGATCGGGCCGTCTCACCTTGCGGCCGGCGCTCTTGAGACCGGCGAACGCCTGCGGGCTCGTCACCTCGTGGATCAGGTGCAGGTCGATATAGATGAGCGCCGATCCGTCGGCCTCCTTGGCCACCAGATGGGCGTCCCAAATCTTATCGTACAATGTTTTGCCGGCCATGGGGCGCTAAATAAGCGCTTCCGGCGCGCGGCGCGAGAGGGTGAGGCATTGACGCGCCCGCGTCTTGCGGTCGATGCTGGGGCCGGCGCCTCAGGGCCAGGCGCGCGGTAGGTGGGGGGCCTCCATGATTGTCTCGTTCGGTTTGCTGATCCTCGGATTGGTGATCTTCCTGGTCAGCACGATCCAGCTGAAGATCTACTTCCGCGTCGCCCTCATCGCCGTGGGCGCGATCCTGCTCGTGGCCGCCTTCCTGACCCGCGGCGTCGGCGACGATGTCGGCCTCGTGACGGTGCTCGGCGACGCCTTCTCCAGCGGACGCCCGTTCAGCGAAAGCGTGCTCGCCGCGGCCATGACCTCCAACGCCGGCATCATCGAAAACGCGATGACGCCGACGCTCGACGTCTTCCTGATCCTTTCGGTGCTGGTGCTGATCGTCGCGGCTGTCGCGTTGACGCCGGGTGTCTGGCTTGAACGGCAATTGCAGCGCGCAATGCTGGTGATCTTCGGCGCCATGGCCGGCGCGTTCTTCGCGCTGCTGATCGTGGCGGGCGGCATCGCCGGCTATCCGAAGGACCGCCTCTATGTCGGGCGCAATGTCGAAGTGCTGGACGGCGACACCATCCGCATGGGCGACGTCAGCCTGCGCCTCTATGGCATTGATGCGCCCGAGTACCTCAAGGAAGACAGCGACAAGACGCAATACACGGCGCACAACCAGGCATGCTGGGCGCAATCGCGCGAACGCTTCGGCTGCGGCTGGGAATCCTGGACCTATCTCAGCCGGCTGGTCAGCGACAATCTCGTCGTGTGCCGGCCGCATTCGCTGTCCGGCGCGCTGCGCGAAAGCTTCGGCCGCCCGATCGTCGTTTGCGAACTGCACCGCAAGGGCCAGGCGCCGGTCGATATCGGCCAGGCGATGGTCGCGGCCGGCCAGGCCGACGTCTTCCGCGACAATCACGGTCGCGCAAATGAAACTTACGCCGTGCAGATGCAGCAAGCCCAGCAGGACCGCCTCGGCATGTGGCGCGGCGGCGCCCTCGCGCCCTACCTCTGGCGCACCTGCGACAGCCAGCGTACGCGCTTCCTGCGCAGCGCCGTCATGAACTGGATCGTGCGCTCATCGGTCAGCTGCGACGCCGTCGTGGACGCCAAGCCCTCCGTGAGCGACGGCTGGCCGCCCTGACCTCCAGGCGCGCCCTTGAAGGGCGAGCTGTGAGCGCTTGCAATGCTCAACCCGGCGCGGGCAGCTCGCCGGTGCTCTCAAGTTCGACCGGCCCGGTCATCAGCACGCGGTCGTCGCCGGCGCGCCATTCGATCTGAAGCGCGCCGCCGTCGACAAGCACTTCGACCTCGCGGTCCGCGCGCCCTTGCCGGTGCGCCGCCACCACCGCCGCGCAAGCGCCGGTGCCGCAGGCTTTCGTCAGCCCCGCGCCGCGCTCCCACACGCGCAGACGGATCTGCGCGGGCGAACGAACTTCCGCAAAGCCCGCGTTCACGCCCTTCGGGAAAAACGGATCGCGCTCGATCTTCGGGCCGACGCTTTCAATCGGCACGGCGCGCACGTCGTTGACGAAGAACACGACGTGCGGATTGCCCATGTTCACCGCGCCCGGCTCAGTGAAACCGCCCGCTTCGTAATCCAGCTTCGCCGTGTCCATCGCCTTGGCGATCGGGATTTCCTCCCAGCGCAGCAGCGGCGAACCCATGTCCACGGTAATGGCGTCCTCGCCCGCGCGCGTCGCATAGAGCATGCCCGCGCCCGTCTCGATCCGCCGCGTGGCCGCGCCGCCTTCCTCCATCAGCATCCAGGCGACACAGCGCGTGGCGTTGCCGCACGCATCCACCTCGCCGCCATCGGCGTTCCAAATCCGCATGAACGCGTCGCCGCGGATGGAGCGCTCCACCGCGATCACCTGGTCGCAGCCGACGCCCGTCGCGCGATCGGCGATCGCCTTGGCCTGAGCGGGGGAGAGCGGCAGCGAGCCGCGCGAGCGCGCGTCCAGGATGACGAAATCGTTGCCGCAGCCATTCATCTTGAAATAGCGCATGGCCTACTCCGCCGCCGCCCGCACTTCGCTTCCGCCGTCCGGCGGGCGCCCGCGCTCGATCAGCCAGACGATGCCGACCGACGCCAGGAACACGCAGAACATGGGAACGGCCATGATGCTCATCGACAGCACGTCGGGCGGCGTCACCAGCGCCGCGAACGCGGCGATCCCGACCAGCGCATAGCGCCAGCTCTTGAGCAGCATCGACGTCGAGACCACGCCGATGCGCGCGAGCAAGGCCAGCACCACCGGCATCTGGAAAAACAGGCCGAACGCCAGCACCAGAGTGGTGACCAGCGCGATGTATTCATCAACCTTCGGCAGATACTCGACGCGGATCTGCCCGACCGTGACCTGTTGGTTCAACGCGAACTCGAGCGCGAACGGCATCGCCACGAAATAGACGAACGTCGCGCCAAGCAGGAACATGATCGGCGCCGCGACCAGGAAGGGCGCGACCGCCGAGCGCTCGCGCTTGTAGAGCCCGGGCGCGATGAACGCATAAGCCTGCCAGGCGATGACAGGAAAGGCGAGCACAATGGCGGCGAACAGCGCCACCTTCACCTTCACCACGAAGAAGCCCATGGCGTCGGTGTTGTAGAGCTTGATCGCTTCGCGCGCGCGCTCGGGATCAACGCGATGCACGGCGGCGATGAAGGGGTCGGTGAGGAAGAGGAAAATCTGTTCGGAAACCAGAAAGCAGCCGATGAACGCGGCCAGCAGAGCGACGATCGCCGTGACCAAGCGCGAGCGCAATTCGATCAGATGATCGAGCAGAGGCGCGCGCGACGCCTCGATTTCATTCTCGTCGTCCGGCTTCTTGCTCACGGCGCCGTCCGCGCGACAGCGCCCCGCTCTTCCTCGACAGAGGGGCTCTCGCCCGCACGCGTGGACGCATGCTGCGCCGTTCGCGCCGGCGGCGCGGGCTGCGCCGTTTCCGCCACCGGATCGCCATCGCCGCTCGGAAGCGCCGCCGCTTCATCGGCGGGCGCGGACGTCTCCGCCTCGACGGCGGGCGCGCCGTGCTCGACGTCATGCGGAGGCAAGGTTGGCGGAGGCGCGTCGAGCGGCCTGTGCACTTCGTTGCTGATGTCCGTGAAGACCTGGTTGCGGCGCAGCGCCTCCACTTCCTTCTTCAGTTCGTCGAGTTCCGCTTGCCGCGCCAGTTCGTCGAAGCCGGTGCGGAATTCCTGGGCCATGGCGCGCAGCTTCGCGGTCCACCGCCCGATCTTTCTGAGCAGCAGCGGCAATTCCTTAGGGCCCACCACGACAAGCGCGAGGATGCCCAGCAACACTATTTCCTGAAAGCCGAGGCTCGGCAGCATGGGCTTGCGCTCTTCAAGCGGCGCGCGTCAGTGCGGCGCGCGGTCTCCGCTGGTTTCGGCCGGACGCTGGTCGGGAACCTGCTGCGGCGGCGGCGCGGGCGCGGGCGGCGGCGTTTCGCCTTCCGACAGGCCTTTGCGGAAGCCGCGTATGCCCTTGCCCAAATCTTCCATCGTCGAGGACAACCGGCCCGGCTTGCCGAACAGCAGGAAGGCCAAAATCAGGACGATCAGAAGCGGTATCAGTCCCGGTACGTGCATTTCCAAACTCCTCGCGGCGTGCGCCGCCAATTCTCGTTCGCCTCGCCCTTATAGGCGCTTCATCGCTTTTTTGCGGCCCAGGGCGCCGGCGGGCTGCCGTTATTCGTCCAGATGATCCACGAAAAAGCTTGCCAAGTCTTCGCCGGGACCCAGCGGCTCCTCGTCGCTGCCGGCCTCGTCGCTGGGACGCGGCACATCCAGCTCGTTCGCCGCCCGCGGATCCAAGAGGCCCAGACCCTTCAGATCGTCCTTGCCCGGGAGCGCGTCAAGCGAGGTGAGACCAAAGTGGGCGAGGAACGCCTCCGTGGTCCCGAAGGTTAACGGCCGCCCCGGCGTGCGGCGGCGTCCGCGCGGCCGGATCCAGCCCAGTTCGAGCAATAGCTCCATCGCGCCCCGGCTGAGCGAGACGCCGCGGATTTCCTCGATTTCGGCCCGGGTCACCGGTTGGTGGTAGGCAATAACCGCCAAAGTTTCCAGGGCGGCCTTCGGAAGCCGCTTGGGGACGTCCTTCGTTTCCGAAAAGAGCCCGGCCAGGTCCGGCGCGCTTTGAAAGCGCCAGGCGCCGCCTGCCTCGACCAGTTGCACGCCCCGGCCCGCATAATCCTTTTTGAGCCGCATCAGCACGGCGGCGACGTCCACCTGCGGGCCGAGCTTCTCCGCCAGCGCCCCCGCCGTCATCGGCTGCCCTCCCGCGAACAGCAGCGCCTCGGCTGCGCGGATCGCCTCGGCCGATGGCGCGGCCCGTGCGGATTCGCCCGGACGATCGCCGTCCTCGGCGAAGGCGTCCTCGATCCGATCGTAAGTGTCGGCCATGGGCGGTCGGGAAGTGTCGTCCATCGCCTGTCAGCTTGGCCCTTGTGGCCGCGCGCGCAAGAACAAAGGCGCAAACACCTCCGCCTGTCGCAGGTCCATCTTCCCTTCCCGCGCAAGTTCCAGGGCCGCGCCGAACGTGGAGGCGAGATAGGAAGAAGGCGGCGGCGCGTCCGGCCCGTGCTCGGCGCGCGGGGCGAGCTTGTCGATCGGGCGCCATTCCGTCAGCGTGTCGAGCGCCGCTTCCAATTGCTTGCGCGCCGCCTCCAGCGGATAGGCGCGGCGCACCTGGGCGCGATAGGCGCGCTTGCGCACCGATTTCGCGCGCTCGGCGCAATACGCGCCCAGCAATTCGTAGAGATCGGCGCGCCACATCGTCGTGCGCGTGAGCTTCACCGGTTCGGGGGCGCCGTTGAGAAACACGTCGCGCCCCAATTGCATCATCGCGTCGAGCCGCTTCGCCGCCGCGCGCGCGAGTTCTAGCCGCATCAGGCGCTGCCTGAGCGCCGCCGCCATCCGGTCGGGATCGGCCGCCTCTTCTTCCGCCTGCGGCTTCGGCAACAACAGGCGCGACTTCAGCAGGGCGAGCCATGCGGCCATGACCAGATAATCGCCTGCCAGCTCCATGTTCTGCGCGCGCGCTTCGGCGATGAAGGCGAGGTATTGATCGGCGATCGTGGCAATCGGCACGCGTGCGAGATCAACCTTGTGCGCGCGGGCCAGCTCCAGCAGCACGTGCAGCGGCCCCTCGAACGCCTCGAGCGCGAGGTTCAGCGCTTCCGCGCCCTCCGCTTCCTCGGCCAGCCCGAGATCAAGCTGCGTAACGTCTTCTTCGCTCATCCCTGCATCAGCTCGCCGAACCGCGCCCAGCCGGCCTTCGCATCGAAGCCGGCGGGGGCGCGTTTGCCGTAGGATTCCGCCGCCCGCGCCCGCACCAGCGGAAGCCCGGACAATTCGCGGCATCCTTGGACCACTTCCTCCATGTCCCGCAAGACGCCGGAGCATTGCAGCACCACGTCGCAACCCGCCAGCAGCGCCGCCTCCGCGCGCGCCTTGAGGCCCCCATTGAGTGCGAACTGAAGCGCCTTCATGTCGAGATCGTCGCTCATCAGCAGGCCTTGAAACGCAAGCCGGCCGCGAATGACGTCGTCGATCACGATGGGCGAGCAGGTCGCTGGGCGGTCGCGGTCCCATGCGTCGTAGACGATGTGCGCCGTCATCGCCGCCGGGGCGTCGGAAAGCGCCGCGAACGGCAGCAGGTCCCGCTCAAGCGCTTCCTCCGGAGCCGCTACGCGAGGCAGTGCCAGATGGCTGTCCGCCTCGGCCCGGCCGTGCCCGGGCATATGCTTGATGCACCCGGAGACGCCGCCTTCGCACAGGCCCTCGAGCGCCGCGCGCGCGAGCATGGCGATCGCGTCGGGCTCAGCCGCGAAGGCGCGGTCTCCGATAATCGGATCGGCGCCCGACGCCGGCACGTCGCACACCGGCGCGAAATCGCCGTCGACACCGATGTCCCTGAGTTCATGCGCGATCAGCCGATAGCCAAGCTTCGCCGCTTCCAGGCCGAGATCGGGAGATTTCGCGAACAGCTTTCCATAGGCCGCCGCCGGCGGCCATTTCGGCCATTCCGGGGATTTGAGCCGCGCCACGCGCCCGCCTTCCTGATCGATATAGATCATCGCATCGCGCCCCACCGCGTCGCGCAGGTCGTCGCACAGCCGCTTGACCTGCTCGCGCGTCACGCACGCCTCGGCGAACAGAATGAAGCTCCACGGCTTGGCGCTGGCGAACAGCGCGCGCAGATCGGCGCCCAGCTTCGGCGTGCGCACGCCCAGTGAGCACGCGAGCGCGCTCAACGGTTCACCACGATACAGTCCTGGCCCATTTGCGTGATGCGGTCGCAAAAGCGGCGCGCGTTTTCGCGGTCGGCGAAATAGCCCGCGCGCACGCGGAAATAGACGCCGCGTTGGCCAAGATCGGCGCGCTCGACATCGAGATGGGCGCCCGCGAACAATTGCGGCGCGCGCGAGGAGAGCCGGGCCCAGGCCGGCTCCACGCCGGCCTCCGATTGCAACGCCGCGATCTGCGCGACATACGGCCCGTTGGCGGCGAAGCTGGGCGTCGGCGTCAAGCGCGCCGCCCCGCTCTGGGCCGGAGCGGAACCGGCCGGCGCCGTCGCGGCGGACGCGGCGGCGTCTTCGCCCTGTTCGCCCGCGTCCGCGACGACCGGCAGTTCGGACGGCGGCGCCGTTTTGTAAGCGCCGGGCGGCGGCGTGATGCGCGGGGGGCTGTCCTGGCCCACATAGAGATTCCACACGAACGCCGCGAACGCCGCGGCGATCACCAGCATCACCACATAGACCGCCGCGCTGACACGCGTCTGGTCTTCGTAAGCTTGGCTGCGGGCGTCGAACTTGGCCAAGGCGATGCTCCATGCGGAATCGAACAGGCGAACCGCGATCATAACACGGCGCAGGCGGCCGATCGTTTACAGCGAGAAGAGCTTGCGGTGCTCGTCGATTGCGTATTCGTCGGTCATTCCGGCGATGTAATCGCAGACGCGCCGCGCGGTTTTCTGGCCGCCCGCGCCGTCGCCGCCCACTTGCCAGCTCGGCGGCAGCAATTCCGGCTCGGCAAGGAAGAGCGCGAACAGCTCCTTGAGGATGCGTTTGGCGTGGCTGCGGCTGCGGTTGACTTTCCAGTGCCGGTACATCCGCGCCATCAGAAAGCGCCGCAGCACCGCTTCCTCCCCACGCAGCGCGTCTGAAAAGCCCACCAGCGGCTCGCCGGCGGCGCGCACGTCTTCCGCGCTTTTGGGATTGACCCGCGACAGGCGCCGTTCCGTTTCGGCCACGAGATCATCGACCCAATCGCCGATCAGGCGCCGCACCGCCTCCGCGGCGACGCGGCCCTCGTCGATGCCCGGATACTGCGCCTCCACCGCGTCGATGGCGCGCCCGACCATCGGCGCCTCCCGGCGGATTTCCTCCAGCGTGAAGAGCCCCGCGCGCAGGCCGTCGTCGATATCGTGATTGTTGTAGGCCACATCGTCCGCATGCGCCGCGACCTGCGCCTCCAGGCCCGGCCATGTCGCCAGTTCGAGATCGTGCTGCGCGTCGTATTCCTGGATCGCCACCGGCAGGTCCGTAAGTTTCTTGCCGGGCCGGATCAGCGGCCCGTTGTGCTTCACGACGCCCTCAAGCGTCTCCCAGGCGAGGTTCAGTCCATCGAACGCCGGATAGCGGCGCTCCAGCTTGGTGAGCACGCGCAAGGTCTGCGCGTTGTGGTCGAAGCCGCCATAGCCGTCCATGCAATCGTCGAGCACATCCTCACCCGTGTGCCCGAACGGGGGATGTCCCAGATCGTGCGCCAGCCCCAGCGCTTCCGCGAGATCATCGTCGAGCCCCAGCCGCCGCGCGACGGCGCGGGCGATCTGCGCCACCTCCAGCGAGTGCGTCAGCCGCGTGCGGTAATGATCGCCTTCGTGCGCCACGAACACCTGCGTCTTGCCCTTGAGGCGGCGAAACGCCTGGGCGTGGACGATGCGGTCGTGGTCGCGCTCGAACGGGGTCCGGTGGCGGCTTTCGGGTTCGGGGTGAAGCCGGCCGCGGGAGCGCGCCGGATCCGTGGCGTAAACCGCCCGCTCCGGCCGCGCCGCTCCGGCCGGGGCCTTCCGCCGTGGACGTGCTTGGCCTTCGGCCATCGGTTCTCCTTGCCGCGACTTTCGATCATATATGGGGGGTGGAAGCATTGAGAATCCGCTGAAGGAACCTCCGCCGCCCATGGCTAATGTCGCCCTCTCCGCCGCCGCCGCCCGCAAGATCACGGAAATCGCCGCCAGCGAGCCCGCCGGCGCGGGGCTGCGCGTCGCGGTGGAGGGCGGAGGCTGCTCGGGCTTTCAATATGACATCGGCCTCGCGACCGCCCCCAATGCGGACGATCTGGTGATCGAGCGCGACGGGGCGCGCCTCTTCGTCGATCCCGTCTCGCTGCCTTTCCTGCTCGGGGCGGAGGTGGACTGGGTCGACGAACTGATTGGCGCTTCGTTCAAGGTCCGAAATCCCAACGCCAAGTCGAGCTGCGGCTGCGGCGTCAGCTTCTCCGTCTAGCCATGTTCGGGCGGGGGCGCAGCGAACTCGACAAGGGGCTCGACGCTTTCGCCGCGCGCCACTGGCGCAACGCCCGCAAGCATCTTGAGGACGCCGTCATCGAAGCGCCGCGCGCGATCGGCGACTTTCACCTGGGACTGCTCTATTGGCGCGGCCTCGGCGGGGAGAAGGATCACCGCGCCGCCGTGCATCATTTCCGCCGCGCCGCCGAAGCCGGCCACGCCGCCGCGCAAACCGCACTTGGTCTTGCGGTGCAGGCCGGCGTCGGCGCGCCGAAGGACGAGGCGCAGGCGCGCGCGCTTTTCCGCTCCGCCGCGGGCGCGGGGGATGTGGAGGCGATGACCCAGCTTGCGGCGCTCTCCGACAAGGCCGAGGCGCTCGCTTTGCTGCGCCGCGCCAGCGATGCGGGCCATCCGCCCGCCATGCGCCTGCTGGCCGACGCCATTATGGGCGACGATCCGATCGAGGCGCTCGGCCTGCTCTACGCCCACGTTTCGCTGACCGGCAATCACGCCGTCTCCCGCCATGCCGAAGATCTCGCCCGCGAATTGCGCGCCGACGAAATCGACGCCGCGCTGAAGCGAGGGCGCGTGCTGCTGAAACAACTCAAACGTCAGGACAGGCGCACCCGATGATCTCCGTCAGCGAGGCGCTCAAGACGCGCACGTCGATCCGCGCCTTCAGGCCCGATCCCGTGTCCGAAGCGCAGGTGCGCGAAATCCTCGACGTGGCGCGCTGGGCCCCCTCCGGCGGCAATCTTCAGCCATGGCGCGTCATCGCCGTCGCCGGGGCCGAGCGCGACGCGGTGGTCGCTCTCGCCAAAAGCCGCTTCATGCAGGACATCGCCGGCGAAGAGGGCGGATACCGCGCCTATCCGCCCGCGCTCTGGGAGCCCTACCGCTCGCGCCGCTTCGCCAATGGCGAACAGATGTACGCGCTGCTCGGCATTCCGCGCGAAGACCGCGACGCCCGCATCCGGCACGTGACGCGCAATTTCGAGTTCTTCGGCGCCCCTGTCGGCCTCTTTCTGCTCATCGACCGGCGCATGGGACACGCCCAGTGGGCGCACATGGGCATGTTCATGCAATCCATCGCCCTCGCAGCGACCGAACGCGGGCTCTCCACCTGTATGCAGGAATTCTGGGGCCGCCTGCGCGCCAGCCTCGCTGCGCACTTCGCCCTTGCGCCCGACGACATGGTCTATTGCGGCATCGCCCTCGGCTACGCCGATGAAACCGCGCCGGTGAACCAGCTGCGCAGCGAGCGCGAAGAGGTCGACGGCTTCGCGACGTTCAAGGGCTTCTAGTGACCCAACGCGCCGCTGGCGAAGCTATCGCCGCGCGTTGCCCAGGATTCCGTCCTCAGCGAAATCCACAACGGCGAACACGATCCCCATCAGCAACAGCCAACCGAGCGGAACGAACGCCAACAAGGCCGCCGCGGGATGCGCTTGGAACTCGATCCAGGCGATCGCCGTCATGGCCAGCGCCAGAATCGGCAGCACCCAGGCGAACACCTCCGCGATTCGCAGCAGGCGCGGCGATTGCCAGTGCGCGCGTTCCTCCGCGGTCGCCAAACGCAGCGCCAACGCCAGCGCGCCCACCCCGACCGCCACATTGAAGAGGCTCAAGGCCCAAAGCAGAACAATCATGTCTGACAGTTTAGCATATGCGCGGCACAAGCCGTCTTCCGTTGAATCTAAAATTGGAGAACATACCGGTCATGGGCGGGGGCCCATGAAGGCGAACCCGCCATGAGCGTCCACGAAGTCGACGGACACATCGAGATCGGCGAGGAGGAAGTTCGCTCCGGCCAGACCGGGCTCCACGTCCGCTACATTCTCATCTATTCATCGCTGCTGGTGGCCCTGGGGTTTGGCATCGTCGCCCTCGCCACCATGGCGTCGCACATTCCGTAACCGGCTGGCGAAAGCGACGCCGGCCCGTTAAGTCAGGGCCATGCCGCTGACCATCGCCGCCTGGAACGTCAATTCGATCCTCGCCCGCCTGCCCGTCGCGCTTGCGGTGCTGCGGGAGCTGTCACCTGACATCGTCTGTCTCCAGGAGATCAAGTGCGAGGACGACCGCTTCCCGCGCCTGGAGATCGAAGACCTCGGCTACAATGTCGAGACGCACGGGCAGAAAAGCTATAACGGCGTCGCCCTGCTCTCGAAGCACCGCATCACCGATGTCACGCGCGGGCTTCCCACCTTCGAGCACGAACACGCGCGTTATATCGAAGGCGTAATCGAAGCGCCCTCCGGCCCGATCCGCGTCGCCTCGCTCTACGCGCCCAACGGCAATCCGATCGGCACGGAGAAATTCAATCTTAAGCTCGACTTCTTGGACGCGCTGCGTGATCACGCCCGCGCGCTGCTTAGAACGGAAGAGAAATTCGCCATCGCCGGCGACTACAACATCATCCCGCGCGACGAAGACGCCGACGATCCCAAGAGCTGGCTGGGCGACGCGCTGTTCACGCCGGAAGCCAAGGGCAAATACCGCGCGCTGCTCAATCTCGGCCTCACCGACGCCTTCATGCAGACCGACGGGCGTGCGCGCCAGTTCACCTTCTGGGACTATCAGGCCGGCGCCTGGCGCCGCGACCACGGCATCCGCATCGATTTCGTGATGCTCTCGCCCCAGGCGGCGGACAAACTCGACGGCTTCCGCGTCCACAAGGACGCTCGGGCGATGGAAAAAGCCAGCGACCACGTGCCCGTGATCGCCACCCTGCGGGATTAAGTCTCCCGGCCTTCTTCCTCCGGCGTGTCTTCTTCCTCGGCTGGAATCGCGTACGCGCCGGAGAGCCAGCGGTTCAGATCAACATCCGCGCAGCGCTTCGAGCAGAAGGGCTTGTACTTCTCGTCCTGCGGCTTGCCGCAGATGGCGCATTTGCGTTCGCTCATGGCGCCCTCACGTCGATTTTCTCGCGCGGGCCCGCGCCCGCCTCCAAGCTCCAGCGCATGCCGATGCGGTTCGACAGCTCGCCGCGCCAATCGAACTCCGCCGCGTCGAGCCACGCTTTCACGTCCGGCGACACAACGCACGCAATCTGCCGCCCCGTCACCGCCCGCGCCTCGCGCTCAAGCGCCCGCAACGCGGAAAGCGCCAGCGTCTCCGTGCTCGGCCGGCCATCCGCGTCGCACAGCACTTCGTGCAGCGGCGTCCGCAATTGCGCGCGCGCCAGCTCATACACACCGAACCGTGACAGCGCGCCGAATTGCACACTCCACGGGTCGCCCGCGAACGCCGCCGTGACCGCTTCTTCCAAACGCATGCGATGCGATTTGGCCCGCATCGACACGAAATCAATGGCGATCACGCCGCCGAGGCTCCGCAGCCGCACCTGCCGCGCCGCCTCCTGCGCCGCCGCCACGTTGAGATCGAGCGCAAAGCGTTCCGGGTCTCCCGAACCCGCGCGCCCGCCCGCGTCGACATCGATCGCCACCAGCGCCGCCGTCGGCTCAATCGTCAGCACGCCGCCGCCGGGGATCGGCGCCGTGCGCGCCAGCGCATCCTCAATCGCGCCATCCAGCTTGAACCGCGTCTCCGCGTTCGCCGGTTTCGCCGCCGCCAGATCGAGATCGCATTGGTGCTGCGCGATGCGATGCGGGGTCTCGCCGTCATGGCCACTTTCCATCAGCGCGACGACCGCGTTCTTGCCGCGCGCCGCCTCACGCCCGACGCTCACAGCCACGCCCATGCCCTGTGTCAGCGCGATCTGCGCCTTGCCCAGCCGCGCGCGTCCATCGTTGCCGAGCGGCAGAAAGCCCTGATCATCCTTCAGTCCCAGCTCAAGAAACGCTCCACGCCGGCGGCGATCCACTTCGGCCACGCGCGCCACATAAACCTCGCCCCAGCGCGCGCGCCGCCCTTCGTCGCTGCGCCGCACGATGCGCAGCGCAATCGCGCGACCGTCGCGCACCAAAGCCTCGCGTGTTTCGCCAATCCCGGCGTCGATCCAGGTTTCCAGGGACTCGCTCATGCGCGGACGCCGAAGCTTTCGAGCAGGTTCGCCGTCTCATAAAGCGGCAGGCCGACAATCGCGGAATAGGAGCCGACGATCTGCGTCACAAAGCGGCCCGCGATTCCTTGGATCGCATATCCGCCCGCTTTGCCTTCCCATTCCTTGCTGGCGATATACGCCTCGACATCCGCCTTCGACAGCGGCTTGAACGAAACGCGCGCCTCCGCCACTCGGGCGCGCACAACATCGCCTTGGCGCGCGGCGATCGCCGTAAACACGCGATGCGTCCGCCCCGAAAGCAGATCGAGGCACGCGCGCGCCTCAGCCTCCGTTTCCGCCTTCGGCAAAATCCGCCGCCCTACGCCGACAACCGTATCCGCGCTCAACGTCACCGCAGCGCCCGCCGCCGCCGCCGACGCTTTCTCCAGCGCCAGGCGCAACGCGTGCGCACGCGGCGTCTCGCCCTCGAGCGGCGTCTCATCGATGTCGGCGGGGAGAATGGCGTCCGGCTTCAAGCCGATCTGCGCCAGCAGCGCCAAACGCCGCGGGCTCGCGCTCGCCAACACGAAACGCGGCTTCATGCGCGGTTTGGAAAGCCGAGCCGTTTGGCGATGATGCGGTCCACCGTGCGCGGGTTCATCAGGCGCGGCAGCGTGCGGTCCATGAACGGGCGGCGCAAAATGGCGTAGCGTGTTTTCGGCGCGGCGTCGGTGAGGCAGCGCCAGATCAGATCGCCCACTTCGTCTGCCGGGAGACCCTTCTTGCCCGACGTCACCATGTAATCGCGCACCTTGGCGAGCATCGGCCCGTAAGCCGTATTGGCGTATTTCGCGAGTTCGGTTTCGTCCGCTTTGTCCCAGATCGGCGTCGCGATGGCCCCGGGGCCGACGACGATCACGTCGATCCCGTAGAGCATCAGCTCGCGCCGCAGCGATTGCGAATAGCCTTCGAGCGCGAACTTCGACGCCGCATAGGCGCCCACGAACGGCGATCCGTTCTGCCCGCCGACCGACGAGATCATCACGATCCGCCCCGGCTTGCCTTCGGTGTGCTCCGCATCGGCGCCCATGAGCGGCGCGAACGCCTGCGTGACGCGATGCACGCCGATCAGATTGATGTCGAGCTGGCGGCGCAATTCCTCGGGGTCGAGGTGCAGAAGCGGCCCCGGCACCGCGACGCCCGCATTGTTCACGAGCCCGAAGAGCCTCTGCTTGCCGAGCGCTTCGCTCACCTTCGCCGCGCCCGCGCGCACGCCCGTTTCATCGACCACGTCGAATACAAGCGGCGTCACTGCATCGCCGAACTCCGCAGCGAGCCCCGCCGCATCCGCGTCCTTGCGCACGCTGGCGAACACGCGCGCGCCCGCCTTGACGGCCGAAGCGACGGCGGCGCGACCGATCCCGGTCGATGCGCCGGTCACCACGATCGCGCGATCGAGGCGCGGCGATCCCATTATTTGAACCTGTACGTGACCCGACCCTTGGTCAGATCATACGGCGACATTTCCACGAGCACCTTATCGCCGGCGAGCACGCGGATGCGGTTCTTGCGCATCTTGCCGGCGGTGTGGGCGATGATCTCGTGGCCGTTCTCCAGTTTCACGCGGAAGGTGGCGTTCGGCAGAAGCTCGACCACGGTCCCGGCAAACTCCAATAGTTCTTCTTTCGGCATTCGTTCTCCAAGTTCGAACCGCCCGTTTTGGGCGGCGGCGGGCCTATATAGGCCGCGTCGGTCACCCCGTCGACGGGCGCGGGAAACGCTGATCGATGCGCCGGGCCAGCCCGTCACGGACCTCCCGGTACTCCATAAGCCTCTGATCGCGCGAGCCTTCCACCAGGGAGGGGTCGCGCGTCGGCCAATATTCCGCCGCGGCCGCCAGCCTGGGGACAAGTTCGAGCGCATGGTGATGGGCCTCGGGCGAGAGGCTGACGATCACATCCCACGGGAGCTCTTCTTCCAGCGCCTCGAACCCGCGCGGGCGATGTTGGGCGAGATCGGCGCCCAGTTCGTCGGCCACGAACATGGCCATGCCGTCGACCTCTTCGCGCGGGCGCACGCCCGCGCTCGCCACCGTCACCAGCGGGCCGAGCTTCAGGCGCATCAGGGCTTCCGCGAGGGGAGAGCGCAGCGCGTTCGAGGTGCACGCGAACAGCACTCTCTTCGGCAGAGCCGCACTCTCAATTGCGGACATGCAACGCGCAGATCAGGGTGAAGAGGCGCCGCGAGGTTTCGAAATCCACGGCGAACTTACCGGCGAGCGCCTTGGTCAGCGTCTCCGCGCCCTCATTGTGCAGGCCGCGCCGGCCCATATCGATGGCTTCGATCTGCATCGGCGTCGCATCGCGGATCGCCGCGTAATAGCTCTCGCAGATCATGAAATAATCTTTGATCAGCCGCCGGAACGGCGCGAGCGAGAGCGGGTGCGTGAACACGTCGGCGTCGGCTTCGTCGCGCACGGCCATGTTGAGCCGGCCGTCTTCGGTCGAGAGCCTGAGTTTGTAGGGCCCGCGATCCTGCCCCTCGACCGCGAACGAATTGCTTTCCAAGAGATCGAACATGGCGATGCGCCGTTCGTGCTCGGCATTCGCGCTGGCGGCCGCGAGCGAGCCTTCGTCGAGATCGACAGCGATGAGTTTGTCGCGCTCGCTCATAAGCCCAGCCGCGTGCGCACCGAGCGTGCGTGCGCCGGCAGGCCCTCAGCGTCCGCCAAATCCGCCGCTTCCGCGCCAATCGCCGCAACGCCGTCGCCGCTCGCGCCGATAATCGTTGTGCGCTTCATGAAGGTGAGCACGTTGACGCCCGACGCGTAACGCGCCGCGCGCATGGTCGGCAGCACGTGACTGGGGCCGGCGACGTAGTCTCCCAAGGCTTCCGGCGCGTGCACGCCCAGAAACAGCGCGCCCGCGTGGCGGATGCGCTTCGCCAGCGGCTCGGGATCCATCGTCGCGATCTGCACGTGCTCGGGCGCGGCGCGGTCGATCAGGGCGCAGGCGTCCGTGAGCTGATCCACCACGATCACCGCGCCATGGCGCGTCCATGATTCACGCGCCGAGGCGCCCGCATCGCCCTTGGCCAATTGCTGTTCGACAGCCGCGCACACCGCATCCGCATGCGCCGCGTCATCCGTGAACAGCACGCTCTGCGCGTCCGCGTCGTGCTCCGCCTGCGCCAGCAAATCGGCCGCCAGCCATTCCGCCGGCGCTGTGCTGTCGGCGAGGATGAACACTTCCGACGGCCCCGCCACCGCATCGACGCCGACATCGCCGAACACGATCTTCTTCGCCGCCGCCACATATGCATTGCCGGGCCCAACCACGACATCGCACGCCGCCAGCTTGCCCGCGCCATACGCGAGCGCCGCGATCGCCTGCGCGCCGCCAATGGTCCAGATTTCGTCCACGCCCGCTATATCGGCCGCCGCGAGGATGGCGGGGTTCTCCATCAGCTTGCCTGGCGGCGTCGCCATCACCACGCGCGCCACGCCGGCCGCCTTCGCCGGGATCGCATTCATCAGCACGCTCGACGGATAGGCCGCCAAGCCGCCCGGCGCATAGACGCCCGCCGCATCGACCGGCGTCCAGCGCCAGCCTAACGTCACGCCCCGCGCATCCACCCAGCGCGCATCTTCCGGCGCCTGCCGCGCGTGAAACGCATGGATGCGCTCCGCCGCCAGCTCCAGCGCCGCGATCACGTTGGGCGCGCACGCCGCTCGCGCGCGCTGGCGCTGTGCGTCGGAAACCTTCAACGCGTCCGCCGTCAGCACCATTCCGTCGAATTTCGCGGTAAATTCCAGAACGGCTTCCGCACCGCGTTCGCGCACGGCGCTGACGATCGGCCGCACCGCTGCTTCCGCCGCATCCAGCCGCTCGCCCCGCGCGCCGATCAAGCGCGCATAGGCGGTGTCAAATCCGTCGTCGGAGAGGCGAAGGCGGCGCACCATCGCTCAAGCCCCGGACCTCTCGTGATCGGGCCGGCGCGGCGTCGGCCACGGATCGCCCACGTCCGCCAGCACCGCGTCGAGGCACTCGACGTCGAGCGCGATCTCGCCCCCGCCCGCGAACACCAGCCGCACCATGCCCGCCGGCGGTTCTTCAGCCGGCGTAAACTCCAGGGAAAGCAGGGAGGCCAGCGCGTCCGGCGCGTCCAAGCGGAACCGCCGGCTCTTCACGCCGAGCACGCCGTCGAAGGAAAGCGCGGACCGGATGCGTTCGTAGGGCCCGCCGCCATTGGCCTTCTCCCAGCGGAAGCGGCTGAGGAACGCGGAAAAGCGGCGCGCCTTCTTGTCGTATTGAAGCTCTCGCACGTGCACCAGCGCGTCCTGCGCCGCGGCGGCGAGGACATCGAGATCGGCCGCATCTTCAGCCATCAGTCTCAAGCCGCAACCTCTTCGTTCTCTCTCTGCCGCTTCACCTGCGCGCCGCATGCGGCGAGCTTCTCTTCCAAGCGCTCGAACCCGCGGTCGAGATGATAGACACGGTTCACCACCGTCTCGCCCTCCGCCGCGAGCCCGGCCACGACCAAGCTCACCGAAGCGCGCAGATCCGTCGCCATCACCGGCGCGCCGATCAGGCGCGGCACGCCCGTCACGATCGCCTCATTGCCCTGCACCGCGATCTGGGCGCCCAGCCGCGCCAGTTCCGGCGCGTGCATGAAGCGGTTCTCGAAAATGTTCTCGCGAATGCGCGAACGCCCGTCCGCCAAGCACAACAACGCCATCGCCTGCGCCTGCAGATCGGTCGGAAAGCCCGGGAAGGGCTCGGTCTCGAAATCCACCGGCGCGATCTTCACGCCATTGCGCCTCACGCGAATGCCCTTGGCCTCGTTCTCGACATGCACGCCGGCCTGCCGCAGCACGTGCACCAAGGCGCCCAGATGATCGATCTCAGCGCCCTCCAGCAGCACGTCGCCCGAGGCAGCCGCCGCCGCGATCGCATACGTGCCCGCTTCGATCCGGTCCGCCACCACGCGGTGCTTCGCCGCCTTCAGCGCATCCACGCCCTGGATATGAATCTCGCTCGAACCCGCGCCCTCGATGCGCGCGCCCATCGCGTTCAGGCAATTGGCGAGGTCGGCGATCTCCGGCTCGCGCGCGGCGTTCTTCAACACCGTCTCGCCCTTCGCCAGCACGGCGGCGAGCATGGAATGCTCCGTCGCGCCCACCGAGACGAACGGGAACACGATCTCCGCGCCCTTGAGGCCGCGCAAAGCCGCGGCCTTCACGTAGCCCTGCTCGATATGAATATCGGCGCCCATCGCCTCGAACGCCTTCAAGTGCAGATCGACCGGCCGCGCGCCGATGGCGCATCCTCCCGGCAGCGACACGGTCGCGTGCCCAACCCGCGCCAGGAGCGGCCCCAGCACGTTGAACGAAGCGCGCATCTTCCGCACTTGGTCATAAGGCGCGATGGTGGAAACGATCTCGGACGCGTGCAGACGCAGCGTCCGCGCCTCCTTGATCCAGGCCACGTGCACGCCGAGCGAGGCCAGGAGCTGCGCCATGAAGCGCGTGTCGGCCAGGTCCGGAAAATTCTCGAGCACCAGCGCCTCGGCCGAGAGCAGGCTCGCCGCCTGCAGCTTGAGAGCGGAATTCTTGGCGCCATAAATCGGGATCGCGCCGTTGAGCGGCGCGCCGCCGGTAATCGCAATGCGGTCCATCTCTTCGGTGTCGAACCTTTCGCGCCTTCGCGCCCCCGCCTCGCTGGCGTCTCGGTTTATGGGGGCCGGGTTTGGCGGGCGCAAGGCGGCGCGGGCCTGGGCGGGCGTTCTTTGCGTGGTTTCGGTGTCGTAGCGACTTGATTTGAAACGCGCCCGGCCCGCTTAGCCCTTGGGTTTGGGCGCCGCCGCCGCCTTCCGGCGCGCCAGGTTGCGCTTCAAAGCGGCGGCCCGGCGCTCGGCCTTGTCGTCTTTCGGCGGCTGGGGCGGGCGAACCTTGTCGGACATGCGCCGTTCTCGCCCGCCGGCGTAGGCGTTGCAAATGCGGTTTGCGGGCTTCCCCGGATCGGCGACCCGGGCTATAGGCCCGCTTCCCGAAAGCCGGGAGCCGCCGCAGTAGCTCAGTGGTAGAGCGCACCCTTGGTAAGGGTGAGGTCGGGAGTTCAATCCTCCCCTGCGGCACCAGCGCCTGTGGCGCGCTCGCATCACCGCAATCTTCTTCGATCGCCAGCATTGCTCAATGCGCGCCTCCGCTGTACGAGACGCGCCCCTTGGCGCTCTGAAGAGGAGGCGACATTGCTGATCCACGCACGCCTCCGGCTCTGTCCGCAGGGTAGTTGAGCCCGCGCGGGCGACCCCCCGCGCACATTCAAACCATCGTTCAAAACACCAGCAGCGCTGCCTCGGGCAGCGAGTGACCATGCACAAGTCCTCGTTCGAATTGCGCGCGCCCGTGGCGGCGACCGCTCGCGCGCGCGCGGAACGTGTGGAGGCGCGCCTCCGCAGGTTCCCGAAACCCATCAATGCGCACGTCCGCACTCTCGCGGCGCGTCATGCACGTCTGGCGGATCTCGCCGTCAGCTTCCCCGCGCTGCTCGCGGCGCTGGGGGCGCCGCGCCGCGGCCTCGACGCCGAGCGCGTGATCGCCGGCGTCATTGCTGGAATTTCGCTGTCCACGCTGGCCGCCGAAGCGGGGATTCCGCTCTGGCTCCGTAATCTCGCGCCGGAGGCGTTCGCAACGCGCCTGCCCGATCTCCCGAACGGAGCGCTGTTCAAGCGCCAGATCGCCAACCACTTGCCGACGCCGCGCGCCTCCGCGCGCTGGCTCGACGAAATCGCCTTCGCCGCGCGTTGGGCCGACGACGCGGTCGCGCTTTGGCTCGCGCGCGAACTCACGCAGCCGAAGGTCAAGGCGCCGCGGGGAAGACGCCGCCGCACACGCGCGCGCCGCGAAAGCGAGCGCGAGCGGCGGATGCTGGCGCTCTGGGCGTGGTTTTCGCAGCGGCCCGACGCCAAGGCGCACGCGCTGATCGAGACGCCCTGGCGCCCCGAGATCGGGCTCGCCCATGCGCGCGAAGCGGCGCAGCGCTGGTACGACAACGTTTCGCTGATGCTGGCGATGGGCGAGCGGGCGATTGACGACGCGTGGTTCGAACCCGCCGTCATCGACGGATACGAGTTCGTTCCACTGCGTATGGCGCAGGACGTGCTCGACGAAGCGCGGGCGATGAAAAATTGCCTGCGCACGTACGGAGCTTCGCTGGCCGAAGGCTGGTCCCGCGTCTGGAGCGTGCGCCGCGACCGCGAGCGCGTCGCCACGGTGGAAATCAACTTCAACTACGCCACGCGTCTGATCGCGCTGGCGCAGGTGCGCGTGCTTGACGACAAGCAGGCGCCGACCGACGTCGTGCGCGTCGTGCAGCGTTGGTTTCTAGAGCAGGACGAGACGACGCTGATGCGCACGGAGCCGGCCTTCACGCCCCTCGCGCTCAGCCAGTCGGCGTGGAACGCGATGTGGCGCCCCTATTGGCTGGCCAAGCGCACGGCGCCGCCTTGGCTTCCGCGCCGCGCCGCCGAGCAATCGCTCTCCATCGCGTGACCAGCTGGGGGAGGGCGTGGATACATGCCGCGCAATCCGACCGGGCCCGGGCTTGGCGTACAATGCACGCATCTCCTCACATGGGAGGCTGCGGTCGACCAACAGCCAACAGCGTGGGAGATGCGGTTGAGCGTGATGCAGATAGTGCCGCGAGGCGATCGTCTGCAGCTTCGGGGCGGAAAGACCCGAAGGTTCCAGATCGAGGAGT
>DASZQK010000046.1:0-111696 GCA_035549695.1 Caulobacterales bacterium
TGAGCCGGAAACGAGTGAGGAGTCTCGCCGATCGGCCTTTCCCATCTGCCCGAAAACGCATGGTGCCCCGAGGCGCCCTGAACGCTTCAGACCTCCGCCGGCGAACAACAACCGCGCGAGGCGCGCTTCGAGCACACCTCAACATCTTCGCTTTCGCGCAAGCTTAAAGCGCGCCTCGCTCTCCCGCCCTTTCATCGGCGCCGGCCGGTGAGTGCGACGACGCGCGCCTGCCGCACACTCCGTCATCCCGGACGCGCGGAGCGCGATCCGGGACCCAGGAGCTGCGCACACGGCGCTCTATGATCCTCTGGGCCCCGGGTTCTCGCTACGCGAGCCCCGGGATGACTGATTTCATCATGGACACATCGTGCTGTTGAACGCGCAGGCCCAAAACGGCGCCCCGATAAACGCAAGGACAAGGAACGCAGCAAGATCAAACCAAGCCAATTCGCAGGTTCGGACGAACGAAACGGACGGTCTGGTTGTCGTCTTCCATTAAGCCCGCAACCGATACCCGCTCTTCAGCATCATCCAGCTTCCCCAGCACAGCGCGAGCGCGATCGCGAGCGACGCAATCGCGCCGGTCCAGAGCGGCGCGTCGTGCGAGCCGATGAAGCCGTAGCGGAAGCCGTCGATCAGGAAGAACACCGGGTTCATGTGCGAGATGGTGACGAACGGTTCGGGCAGCGCCTTGGTCGAATAGAACGTACCGGAGAGCATCGTCAGCGGCGTCACTACGAAATTCGTCACCGCGGCGATGTGATCGAACTTGTCCGACCAGATGCCGCCCATCAAACCGATTGCGCCGAAAATCACCGAGCCGACGATGGCGTAATAGAGCACGGCGAAGAGATTGGTCGGCACGATGTTGGCGAGCCACGACACGGCGATCAAACTGCCCGCGCCCACCAGCAGCCCGCGCGCGGCGGCGCCGACGATGAATGCGATGGTGAGCTCAAGCGAAGAGAGCGGCGGCATCAGGAAGTCCACCGCATTACCCTGCACTTTGGCGATGACGATGGAGGAGGACGAATTCTGAAACGCGTTGGAGAGGATCGACATCATCACCAGCCCGGCGGCGAGACCGTCGACGTAAGCATGCTCCGTCCCCGGCCACACGCCCCGGCGCACCACGCCGAAGATCAGCATGAACATCAAAGTCGACATGAGCGGCGCGAACACCGTCTGCGAGCCGACCTTCAGGAACCGCCGCACCTCGCGCCGGATCAGCGTCTCGAGGCCCAGCCAATTGATCGCTCCGTAGTGACGCGAGCTTATTCCGGGTGCGGATTGTACGCGCGCGTCCATCGAATCTCCATTTAGGCGAAATTAACCATGTTCGGGCCTGATTTGCTCAGGCGCGCGAGCCAAGTGCTTGTCCCGCTTACAAATAGGGGCTCGAAAGAAGCTGAGCACCCCTTGACTAACCTGTGAGTGATTCGAGTCGTTCTGGGGATAACCCCGACCTTATCCACACAGGATGTTGTGCCCGCGAAGAAGTCCCGGCACTATATTTATGGGATGGCTCGCCAATGCGGCGAGTCGAGGACGTCCGCAAGGCGTCCTGGGCACATATAAAGGGGCTGAACATATGTGGACCGAGGAACGCGTCACCACGCTCAAAAAACTATGGGCGGAGGGCCTGTCGGCCAGCCAGATCGCCAAGCAACTCGGCGGCGTTACGAGAAACGCCGTCATCGGCAAGGTTCACCGCCTTGGCCTCGCCGGGCGCGCCACGCCGTCACGCCCCGCCAAGCGCCCGGTGCGCACCGCGCGCCCCCGCGTCGTGGGGCCGACCGCCCCGCGCATCCGGCCGGCCTCCGCCATGCCCACCGTCGTCATTCCCGAGCTTGAGCCGGTGAAATTCGAGGACGGCCGCACGGCCAACGTCCTCACGCTCAATGAGAGCATGTGCAAATTCCCGATCGGCGATCCGAACGACGCCAATTTCGCCTTCTGCGGCCGCGGCGCCGTGGGCGGCCCGTATTGCGCCGATCACGCCCGCCTCGCCTACCAGCCCAGTCAGGCGCGCAAGCGCCGCACGGGCGAGCCCGACGAGCTTCGCCGCATGCTGCGCCTCGCGGCAATGTAAAGTTCCGCCAGAGCCTTGAATGAAGGGCGGCCCGGAGACGGGCCGCCCTTTTTGTTTGGAGCTCAAACTTTTTTCACCAGCGCTGTCGAGTCCCGCGCCTCCTCGTTCGTCGTGTACGTAGAGCAGCCCAAGCGCCGCTCCAATGCGAGGAGAAGACCGATGCGTTTCATGATGTTGATGATCCCGCGCGTATACCAGCCGGGCGCGGACGACGACGTGTCCAAGACCGGCACGCCGCCGGCCGACGCCGTCGAGCGGATGATGAAATATAACGACGAACTGCAAAGAGCCGGCGCCCTCGTCGCGCTCGACGGCCTGCACCCGCTGTCGAAGGGCGCGCGTGTTTCGTTCGCGGGAGGCAAGCCGCAAGTAACGGACGGACCCTATGCGGAAGCCAAGGAAGTGCTCGGCGGCTATTGGATGATTCAGGTCAAGTCCAAGGAAGAGGCCGTCGAGTGGGCGCGACGCGTTCCCGCTGATCCCGGCGACGTGATCGAGCTCCGCCAGGTTCAGGAAATGAGCGACTGGCCCGAGGACGTGCGCGAAATCGTCGCCAATTCCGAAGTCGGCAAAGCCCACAAGGGCTGAACCGCCGTTTTCCTTTCAGATCTCCCAGGAGCATGATCATGCGTTATCTCTGTCTCGTGAAATCGGCCGAGAACAAGTTCGGCCCGCCGCCGCAAGCCCTGTATGCGGCGATGGATGAACTCATGGCCGAAGCGATGAAAGCCGGCGTCATGGAAGGCGGCGGCGGCCTCTTGCCCACGGCGGACGGCTTCCGCGCGCGCGCCAAGAACCGCAAGTCCGCCATCACGGACGGGCCCTTTTCCGAAGCCAAGGAGGTCGTCGGCGGCTACGCGTTCTTCAACGTCAAAACCAAGGAGGACATGCTGTATTGGACGCAGCGCTTCATCGACTTGCACATCAAGCTATGGCCCGAATGGGAAGGCGAAAGCGAAGTGCGCCAGATCATCGACGGCTCGTCGCCGCCGCAAGTCTAACCGGAAAGGCGACACACACGAGCGCGAGGCGTGTGTGTCGCCGCCGCCGTCACTTCTCCTTCTTGCGGAATAGCGACGTGAGACTGAGCTGATGGACCACGCCGGCATGAAAGACGCGCGCAGCCATGACAAGCACGACGATCAACGCCGCGCCCATCATCGCGGACATGCCGGCGATCTCCGTCCATGACAGATTGGACGGCGCACGGATGAGGATCAGGAACGGCGTAAACAGCGGAAACCACGAGGCGGCGGCGATCATCGGCGCGTTGGGATTGTCGAGCGCCGGGGCCAGCAGCATCATCGGCACGGCGAGAACGAGCGCCACCGGACCCATCAGCGATTGCGCCTCCTGCAACGACTCGCACAAGCTGCCGATCGCCAGAAAGATCGCGCCATAAAGCAGATAGCCCACCGAAAAGCCGATCGCGAAGGCAGTGAGAAGACGCGTGTCGAGAAACGCCGCGGCGATCTGGCCAAGCACGCCTTGCCCTGCATGAGCGGCGGCGGCGCTCAGCAATCCGCCGCCCAACGCGGCCCACAGCCCGAGCAGCGTGGCGCTCACGCACGCAACGCCGATCAATTTCCCCACCAACAATTGCAGCGGCGCGACGCTCGTCAGCAGCGAGTCCAGGATCTTGTTGGACTTCTCCTCAAGCACGCCGCTCAGAAGCATGTTGGCGACGCTGAAGACGACGCTCCAGAGAATGAACGTCAGCATGATCGCCGCGTAGAACGGAGCGCGTTCGCGCAGCGTGACCTGCCCGCCCGCGGCCGCGGTCGGACGCGGATCGAATTGCGCGACATCGGGCGAGAGCCCGTCCAGGCGATCCGCTTCGCTGGGCGCAAGGCCGAGGCCGGCAATCGTTTCACGCTGCATCTGCGCGCGCATGGCGCGCTGGGCGATATCGGCGGGCTCGCGCTGCGAAAGATTGACGCTCCAATAGTCCACGCGCGGCTGCGCATCGACGCGGCGAACATGGATCGCGCCATAGAGCGGACGTCCGTCCGGCAGGGCGCGGCGGCCGATGAGATAGGGCTTCAACGCCTCGATATTGTCGGCGGGCGGCGCTGCTATGACGTAGCGCGGCGACAGGCCGGGAAAGGCGCGCAACGCGGCGGGCGCGTCGCGCACCACCACTGCGCGCGCGGCGGCGCCCGCGGCCGCGGCGCTAGGCGCCGCATCGAACGCGGCGAGCGCCCTTGGCGCCGTATTGGGCGCGGCCGCTTCGAGGTAGGTCTTGATTTCGGCGCGGGCATTGTCGCGCGCCTGCTTCTCGAACGCCGCGCGGACAAGAGCGGCGTCGTCGGCCTGCTCGGCCAGCACGACAATCGCCCGCGACGGCTCGGCGCGCGCCAACAGCACCGGGCCGAACAGCAATGCCGCCAACAGCACGGGCGCCGTAAACAGCGAAATCCAGAAGCCCCAGGTGCGCACGTAGGCGAGGTATTCGCGCCGCGCCACGAGATAGATCTGACGCATGCCTCAAGCCCCGTGCGAGATGCGGTCGCCGACGAGGGCCACGAACGCTTCATGCAAACTGGCGCGCGCGGGCTCGAACAGGCTGAGCGGCGCTTGCGCCTCGACGCACGCCGCCAACAGACGCCGGGACGCGTCCGGCCCCTCCAGCGCGGCGCGCCAGCGCCGGCGCCCCGCTTCGACGCCATCGGGCGCGATGGTGAATCCCCTGCCCTCGAGCGCGGCGATCAGATCGAACTCGCCGTCCGTTTCCAACATCGCCGCACTGGGCGCCAGCGCCAGCGCTTCCTGGGTTGTGCCTTCGAAAGCCTTCCGGCCCTGGGCGATCAGCACGATGCGATCGCACAAGCGCTCGGCGTGCTCCATGACGTGAGTGGAGAACAGGATCGTCCGTCCGGCCGCAGCTTCCGCGCGGATCGTATCCTCCAGCACGCGCTGATTGACGGGATCGAGGCCGGAGAAAGGCTCGTCGAAGATCACGAGGTCCGGTTCGTGCGCGATCGCGGCCAGCACTTGCACCTTCTGCGCCATGCCCTTGGACAGCGTCTTGATCTTCTTGCGCCGCACGGCGGCGAGTCCATGCGATTCCAACAGGAAGTCGGCGCGCTTGAAGGCGCGGCGCGCATGCACGCCCTTGAGCCGCGCGAGATAAGCGATGGCCGCGCGCGGCGTCATGTTGCGATAAAGGCCCCGCTCCTCCGGAAGATAGCCGACGCGCTGCAGCGCGCGCTGCGTCGGCGCCGCGCCCATCACGGCGATGCGCCCGGCGCTGGGCTTCAGAACGCCGACCAGCATGCGCAATGTCGTGCTCTTGCCGGCGCCGTTGGGCCCGAGCACGCCACAGATCGAACCTTGCGGGACTTTGAAGCTCAGATCCTGGACCGCGGGGCGCCCGCCATAATTCTTGGCGAGCCCTTCAGCTTCGAGCGCGATGTGCATGCCCTTCCGGGTTTAGACGCTCGCGCGCCGAGATCAAGCCGGGCCGCTGACGCTGCAATGCAGCAATCGCCGCCCGTCGCGCGCGGCTCGCCGGGCGGCGCGCCAGGCGTTACACTTGCGACGCACAAACGAGGATGAAGCGATGGCGTATTGGCTGATCAAAACCGAGCCGGAGACATGGTCCTGGGATCAGCAGGTCAAGAAGGGCGCGAAAGGCGAACCCTGGACCGGCGTGCGCAATTTCCAGGCGCGCAAACATCTTCAGGATATGAAGAAGGGTGAACGCTGCTTCTTTTATCACACGGGTGACGAGAAGCAGGTGGTCGGCGTCGCCGAGGTGGTGAAGGAAGCCTATCCCGATCCGACCGCGAGCGAGGGCAATTGGGTTGTCGTCGATGTGAAAGCCGCCGAGCCGTTCAAGACGCCGGTGACGCTGGCGGCGATCAAGACCGACGCCAAACTGAAGGACATGGTGCTGGTGAAGAACGCGCGTCTCTCCGTGCAGCCGGTGACGGCCGCCGAATGGGCGCACGTGTGCAAGCTGGGCGGCGTGAAGCCTTAGCCCGCCTTGCCGGCGCCGCCGCGCCGAAGGCCCGAGGCCGGCAGCGCCTGCGCCACCGCCGTGGCCATGCGCAGCGCAAGATCGTCGCCGCCAATCTGCGGATCGCCGCTCCACGCCAACAGAGCAACGGTGCTCTGGCCCTTGCGCAGCACGATTTGCGTCTGGTAGCCCGGAAGATCGCCGGCCAGCTGCGCTTCGTCGCCAAGTTCGGGGACGGATTGCAGCGGCGATCGGTTCACTTCGGCCCATTTCTGCGCCAATTGCCGATACTGCGTCGCTGCGGCCGTGCCATCGAACACGATGATGTCGCCACCTCTGCGGCCATCCTGCGAGCCAAAATGACACGAGCCCGCCCCGATATCGTTGGCGCCGACGATCTCCGCGCCGGCGCCGAACAATTGCTCCGGCTGCGCGATCAGCGCGCACGCTGCGTTTGTTGTGGTTTGGCTCGGACCGGCGGCCTTGCCGCAACCGGCGAGAACGACGGCGAGTGCGACGACCGATATGGCGCGAACCATGACGCGCCTCCTTTTCTTGCCCGGCAAGCGAACGAGCCCGGGCGCGGACGGGTTCCCTGAAGCTTTCGCAAACGCCGCGCTCAAGCCGGATGCGCGCCTCGGCAGAACACGAGGGCGGCCGTCGCCCGCAAGTTCGAGCGCAAGCCCCATCTCAAGCGCTTTTCATGGCGGCGGCGGATGGCGCGCGAGAAACGCAAAGACATGTGCGTAGAGCCCATCACCGACCAGCGTGATGTGCTCGGACCCGGACATGCGTACGAATTCCTTCGGCTCGTTCGCAAGCGCGTATAGCCGTTCGCCCTGCGCGAACGGCACGGTGCTGTCGCGGTCGCCGTGCACGATCAGCACCGGCGCCTGCACCCGCTTTATATAGTCGCGAGAGGCGAAGCGATCGTTCACCAGCAAAGACAGCGGTCCGTAGCTCAGCGCGGCGACATCGTCGACGCCCGTGAACGGCGCCTCCAGAACGAGCGCGCGCGCCGGGCGTTCGCTGGCGAGCCGCACGGCGACGCCCGTGCCCAGCGAGAAGCCGTCGATGACAATGTCCTTCGCGGCGTAGCCGTGCGCGACAAGCCAATCGTAGGCCGTGCGCGCGTCTTCATGCAGCCCGTCCTCGGTGGGATGGCCTGTCGAGCCCGAATAGCCGCGGTAGTTCACCGCAAGAAAACCCGCGCCGCCCTGCTCGATATCGCGCCAGCGTTTGTCCCAACGCTCGGGCCGGCCGGCATTGCCGTCGAAGAAAAGAAAAATAGGCCCGCGCCCTGCTCCGCTTTGGCGCGGCGGAGCGCGATACCAGGCGATCAGCGTCTGACCGTCTGGCGTGCGCAGATGCTCAACCGCGATGCCGCTTTCCGCCGCCGGCGCGACGACGGCGACGCTGGGGTGGTAGATCAGCAGGCGCTGAAAGGCGATAAGCGCCAGCAGGCCCGCCACAAGCACGGCGCCGACCCCTCCGAAGACGCGCCAGATTGTCATCCCCGCCCTCATGCAGCGCCGTCACTTCCTGGTGGCTTCCACGAGGATAAGGTCCATGCGCAATTCGCGCCAGCGCTGCAGCAGCTCCTGACGCGGGACCGTCTTTGAAGACAAGCGCGCGAGCGCCCACACCCAGGGCCGCAAGATGGTTACGAGCACCATGCGCTCCGCGAGCGCGCCGGTGACTTCAGCGGCGACTTCCACTTCATACCCGTCGGGTGAATCCGAAATGACCGGGGCGTCTCGCTGGAGCTTGCCGCCCGCGTGCTCGAAATCCCGCGCGAGACTGCCGAGCGCATGCGCGTTCATCTCCGCGGCCGTCTTGGGCAGATCGAGGCCCTCGGTGTTGAGCAAGCCGCCGGACACATAGAGGCGCAGGCTCGCGGACCCGTTGACGAATGTCAGGCCGCCGACTTCCGGCCGCGGCTCCGCCGTCCATGCTTCATCGAGCGCGATCTCAAAACACCGCGTGCCGTGTACCTTCTTCATGGGCGCTCCCAGGCTCGCAGTTCAAAGCCCCTTGACGATCTCGTCCGTCATTTTCTTGGCGTCGCCGAACAGCATCATGGTGTTGTCGCGGAAGAAAAGTTCGTTCTCGACGCCGGCATAGCCCGAGCCCATGCCGCGCTTCACGAACAGCACTGTCTTGGCCTTCTCCACGTCGAGGATCGGCATGCCGAAGATGGGAGACTTGGGGTCCGTCTTGGCGGCGGGATTGGTGACGTCGTTGGCGCCGATGACGTAAGCGACGTCGGCTTGGCTGAACTCGTTGTTGATGTCTTCGAGTTCGAACACCTCATCATAGGGCACGTTGGCTTCGGCGAGCAGCACATTCATGTGCCCCGGCATGCGGCCGGCGACGGGGTGGATGGCGTATTTCACCTCGACGCCCTCCTTCTTCAGCATGTCGGCCATTTCGCGCACGCTGTGCTGCGCCTGCGCGACCGCCATGCCGTAGCCCGGCACGATGATCACCTTGGACGCGTTCTTCATGATGAAGGCCGCATCGTCGGCGCTGCCCTGCTTCACCGGACGCGTTTCCTTGGCGCCGCCGGCCGCGGCGCCGTCGGCGACGCCGAAGCCGCCGAGAATGACGGAGATGAAGCTGCGGTTCATCCCCTTGCACATGATGTAGGAGAGGATGGCGCCCGAAGAGCCCACCAAAGCGCCAGTGATGATGAGCGCGATGTTCTCGAGCGTAAAGCCGAGCGCCGCAGCGGCCCAGCCCGAATAGGAATTGAGCATCGACACGACCACCGGCATGTCCGCGCCGCCGATCGGGATGATGAGCAGAATGCCGATCAGCAGCGAGAGCCCGAGGATCCCCCAATAAATCCACTTTTCGTTGCCTGCCGTGTTCACCAGCATGACGATCAGCACGACAATGCCGGCGCCGATCAGGATGTTGATGAGGTGCCGCGCCGGCAAGATGATCGGAGCGCCCGACATATTGCCGTTGAGCTTGGCGAAGGCGATTACCGAGCCGGTGAACGTCACCGCGCCGATGGCGGTGCCGACCGAAAGTTCGATCAGGCTCTGCAGCTTGATGCCGTCGGCGGTGTCGATATGGAAGCTCGCGGGCGCGTAAAGCGCGGCGACCGCGACGGCGACGGCGGCGAGGCCGACCAGCGAGTGAAAGGCGGCGACCAGCTGCGGCATCGCCGTCATCTTGATGCGGCCGGCGGTGACGGCGCCGATGGCGCCGCCGATCAGGACGCCGCCGCCGATGATCGCCATGGTTGTCTGGTCGAACGTGACAAGGGCGAGCGTGGTGGCGACGGCGAGCGCCATGCCCAGCATGCCGAAGCGATTGCCCGCGCGGCTGGTCTCGGGGCTCGACAGACCTCGCAGCGCCAGGATGAAAAGCACGCCGGCGACCAGGTAGAGGATCGACGCAAGGCTAGCGTCCAGGTGAAATCCCGACGCCACAGGATTGATGTCCATCAGCTCCCCGCTTCTTCTCACTTCTCGTTCTCGCTCGGAATGACTGCGTCATTCCTTACCGTCAAGCTCATCGAAACCGCCGCCAACGCCACCAGCCGGAAAGCATCGCCATAACCGGCGCGGCAAAGAAGACGACAGCAGCCATCCAGGCGGGCCAGCCGTTCTGCGTCGCACCCAAGAACGCCAAGGCGTTGCCGACGATGGGGACAAACGCGATCACCACGCCGACCAGCACCGATGGAAAAGCATCCCAACCGAAACTGTGTTGGATGGCTTCGCTGACATAGTGGATTTGCAGAAGGCACAGCGCGAGCCAAACCAATCCCGCGACGCAGCCCACGCGCGCGCAGCCGCCAAGCTGAACACTGAAGGCGCGGATATTTTCCGGTCCGCCCATGGTCTCGATCGTGGGCGTGACGGCGGCGTCGAGTTGGGGCCGCGCCCGGCGCGCCGCTTCGCGCATTTCGTCATCATTGACGCGCCCATCTTCCTGCGCGTCGAGCACATCGGCGTAGAACGCCTCGACGACGACTTGCAATTCGGCCACGGCGCGCGGCGCGCGCTCGCCGGCGCGGCGCGATTGGCTCCATGCGTCGTTGAAACGGCGCGCGAACGCCTCCGCGGAGAGCCGCCCGTCGAGATACGCCTCGATCAGCGCGCGCCAGTCGCCCGCGTTCATGGAAACCGCGCGGCGCTCACTTCGCCTTTTTCTTGTACATGGCCAGCATGCGCTGGGTGACCAGGAAGCCGCCAAAGATGTTCACCGCGGCGAGAGCCGCGGCGATGCCGCCCGCGCCCTTGGCGACCCAAGTGCTCAGTTCGACCGGCGAACCCGGCGCGGCGCCGGCCGGAAACTGCGCGGCGGCGGCGATCAGGGCGCCGACGACGATCACCGATGAAATCGCGTTCGTCACCGCCATCAGCGGCGTATGCAGCGCCGGGGTCACCGACCAGACGACGTAATAGCCGACGAAAATCGCCAGCACGAAGATCGCGAAATAGAAGACGATGGGATCGATGGCTTCCATTCTTGCCCCTCAGGTTGTTTCGTAGGCCGCGTCGGCGCGGACGATAAGGCCCTGCGCGTCGAGCTGGTGGTGTTCCACCACGCGTTCGCCGCGATGATTGCGATAGATCAGCGTATGCCCCCGCGCGCCGATGCACAGGCTCTCCGGCGTGAACTTCAGATCGGGAATGCGCGCGAGGCCGAGTTCGAAATACGCGCGCAGCATCGCCTTGTCTTCGACCACGCCGTCCGCCGAAAGACCGAGCGCGGCGATATAGGGCGAGGAGAACTCGATGTCGTCGGCATAGAGCGCCAACACCGCCTCGACGTCGTGCGCGTTCCACGCCGCATACCAGCGTTCGGCGAGCGCGGCGTCGTTCATGCGTTCAAGCCGTCGGCGCGGGCGGCGAAAGCGCCGGATGAACGATCGCGCCGGCCCGGGTCAGCATGGCGCCCTTGATGATCTCGTCGTCCCAGTGCGGGGCGAAGGCCTTGCTGTCCTTGTCCATCAAGAGCGGCATGAGCGCGACGAGGTTGCGCGCGTAAAGCGCGGAGGAATCCGCCGGCAGCCGCGCCGGCAAATTGGCGAAGCCCATGATCTTCACGCCGTTCGCATCGACGAGTTGATCTGGCTTCGACAGCGGACAATTGCCGCCCTGCGCCACGGCCAGATCGATCACCACCGAGCCCGGCTTCATCGATTTCACCATCTCTTCCGTCACCAGCACCGGCGCCTTGCGGCCGGGGATGAGCGCGGTGGTGATCACCACGTCCTGCTTGGCGATGTGCTCGGCCACCAGCGCGGCCTGCTTCTTCTGATAGTCCGCGCTCATCGGCTTGGCGTAGCCGGCGGCGGTTTCGGCCTGCTTGAACTCTTCGTCTTCAACGGCGACGAACTTGGCGCCGAGCGAAGCGACTTGCTCCTTGGTCGCGGGTCGCACGTCGGTTGCGGTGACGACCGCGCCGAGGCGGCGCGCCGTGGCGATCGCCTGCAGCCCCGCGACGCCGACGCCCATGATAAAGACGCGGGCCGCGGCGACCGTGCCGGCAGCCGTCATCATCATCGGGAAGGCGCGGCCATAGAGTTCCGCCCCTTCGATTACGGCGCGATAGCCGGCAAGGTTGGCCTGCGACGAGAGCGCATCCATCGATTGCGCGCGCGTGATGCGCGGGATGAACTCCATCGCCAACGCTTCGATCTTGGCCTTGGCCAGAGCTTCGGCGGTGGCGCGGTCCGAATGCGGATCCATCAGCGCGACGAAGCCTCCGCCCGCCTTCATCGCGCCAATCTCGGCGGCGTTCGGCGCGCGCACCTTGAGCGCGAGATCCGCGCCGGAGAGCGCCGCGCCGGCGCTCGCGGCGATCTCGGCGCCGGCGGCCTTGTATTGATCGTCGGGAACACTGGAGGCGACGCCTGCGCCGGTCTCCACCACGAGCTGGTGGCCCATGGCGGCGAGCTTCTTGACGCTGTCGGGCGTGGCCGCGACGCGGGTTTCGCCGGCCGCGGTTTCCTTGAGGACGGCGATCCGCATCTGAACCTGACCTCAGTGCATCATGCCGGCGATCGCCGGCACGATCAGCCCGCCAAGGATCAAAAGCACGGCCTGGGCGATCTGCACGGCCCACCAGGCGCCCGACATCCGGAAAAACAGACCGACGCCGACGCCGATGGCGATCACCGCCGCGACGCCCGGCCACCAGCCCGCGCCGATGGCGAACGCCAGCACGAGCAGCGCGACCGCCTGCGCGACATGCGTCGAAGTCCAAAGGCCCGCCACGACGAACCCGGAGAAGGTCTCCTTCTGGTCGCGAATATCCATGCCGCCTTGCGCTCCGTGCGCCGCCTCAGCCATCAAAGCCCTCTCCCGGTGAAAGTCTCGGCCCGCATGTAAACCGCGCCGCTGACGCGAACAAGCGTCGCCTCGCCGCGCCGGCGCGCCGCGGCTCAGCCCAACGGGGCGATTTATCTCAATAAAATCCGTACGCTGGCCTGGTCAGCCCTGCGGATCGCGGCCTGAGACGGAGATGAAGCTGACCTCTTCGCCTTCAAAACGCGCCGCCGTCAGCGTGCCGGAGGCGTAGGCGCCCGTGTCCACGGCGACGCGCCGCTGATCCGCATAGGGCTCGTCGACCGGGGTGTGGCCGTGCACAATGCGGTGGGAATAGCGCTTCCTCTCGGTCAAGAAGCGCCCGCGCGCCCAGAACAAGTCCTGGTCGAGCTGCTCTTCGACGGCGCGGCTCTGATCGACGCCCGCATGCACGAACACGTAGTCGCCGAGAACGGCGAAGCGTTCGAGCCTGTCCAGAAAGTCCTTGTGCGCCTCGGGCAGCCGCACCCGCAATTGATCGGCGGCCATGAGCCACACCAGATCCTCCCCGCCCACGGTCGGCGGCGGCTGCACATCGTAGGCGCGCAGCGTTTCCGCGCCGCCATGCATGATCCAGCCGCGATTTGCGAGCGGATCTTCCAGGAAGGCGAGCATCGCCTGCTCGTGGTTGCCCTTGAGAAAGCGGCGCTCGAATCCGCTCGGCCGCTCGCCCACCAGCAAATCCAACACCGCGCCGCTCTTGGGTCCACGATCGACGTAATCGCCCAAGAACACCACGATCGGGGGTCCGTCGGGGCGGGTGTCCGCGGCCGCGCGCTGCTCGAGCAGGTTCAGCATCTTGGCCAGCAGATCGGCGCGGCCATGCACATCGCCGACCGCGTATCCCACGCGCCCGTCGAGGAATCTGGCCGCCGGCGCCGCTTCCTGTTTGAACAAGCCCAAGAGGCCCATGACGGAGCGAGTAGCCACAAGCGAATTGCGGACGCAACGTTCTTCGCCTTGGGGATGCGAGAAGCAGCAGTTCGGATCAAATCTTGCAACAACCGACGCCGCGATGCCGGCGCGTTGACCATCGTGGTTAACGCGCGCCGGCGCTGTCGAGAGCGTCATGAGCACGAACGCGCCCGTGGTCTCGGTGATCATGGCGAACTACAACGGCGCCGCGCACATCGCCCACGCGGTGCGTTCGGTTCTGCGCCAGACATTGTCTTCCCTCGAACTGATCGTCAGCGACGACGGCTCGAGCGATGACAGCTTGGCGCGGGCGCGCGAGGCCGCGGCGGGCGACGAGCGCGTCGTCATTGTACGGGGTCCGGCGCGCAGCGGACCCGCGGCGGCGCGCAATCGCGCGCTCGATGTCGCGCGCGGCGAATGGATCGCCATAGTCGACAGCGACGATCTCATCCATCCGCAACGCTTCGAGCGGCTGATCGCCGCGGCCGAAGCCGACGGCGCGGACATCGCCGCGGACGATATGCTCGTGTTCTATGACGGCCATGCCGCGCGGCCGCATCCTCACCTGCGCGGGCCGCTCGCCAAGCGGGCGCACTGGATCAGCCCAACGCGCTACGCGCTCGCCAACCGCCTCTTCGCCAACCAGCCCGCTTTGGGCTATTTGAAGCCGATTTTCCGGCTGATCGGCAAGGACGGCGCGGCCGCGCGCTATGACGAACGATTGCGCGTCGCCGAGGATTTCGACCTGGTGATGCGCCTCATGATCGGCGGCGCGCGCCTGCGCATCTACCCCGAATTGCTCTACTTCTATCGCAAGCACGCCAGCTCGATCTCGCATCGCCTCGACGCGACGGACATCCAGGCCATGCTCAGCGCGCACGATCGGCTGAGCGAAGGACACGCGCTCGCGCCCGATCTCACGAATGCGCTCTCGCGACGCCGCGCAACGCTCGCGAACGCGCAGGCTTTCGACCGCAGCGTGAAGGCGCTGAAGGCGCGCAACATCGGCGACGCCGTCGGCGCGCTGGCCAGGCGCCCATCCGCCGCCCTGCTCTATCGCTATCCTCTGCTGGATCCGCTCAAACGGCGCCGGCTGCGCGCGCTTGCTCCGTCGGCGCGGGTTGCTCTGCTCTCGCGCCAGCGCGTCGTCGGCGCCGCGAACGGCAGCTCCAGCTACCTGCTCTCCATCGCCGGAGCATTGCGAGACGCCGGGTATGCGATCGACTATGTGGGCGCTTCGCCGAAAATCTTCGGACGCTGGCCGGTGCTGCGGCTTCGCCCAGAAATGGAAATTTTCGCCCGATACGCGATCCGGGGCGGTTTTCGCATCGGGAACACGATATTCGCAACAGATCCGCGCGTGGCGCTCAGCGCGGGCGCCGGCATCGTGGCGAGGCTCCTGCGCAAAGCAAACATCAATGTGGGCTGGGACAGGCCGGCGGCGTTCGCGATCGCCGCCAAGGCGGAACGCGCGGACGCCCTGTTCGTCGCGCGGCGCGCGCTCGGCGCGCAAGCCATCGTCTGCGACTACGCCTTCCTCGCCACGCTCGCACCCTTCGCGCTCGCCCCGGACGCGCCGGTATTCACCGTGATGCACGATCTGATGTCGGCGCGAGCGGCCGACCCTTACGAGCGCGTTCCCGCCGAAGTCGCCGCGCTCACGGCAAAGGAGGAGTACGCACTGCTCGGCCTCGCCGACGTCGTCGTCGCCATCCAGGCGCAGGAAGCAGAGGCCGTGCGCGAGGCGCTGCCGCATACGACCGTCGTGGTCGCCTCTCATCATACGTCGAGCGCCGCTTTTCCCCAGATTGGGGAAGACGACACAGTGCTCTTTGTCGGCAGCAACACGGCGCCGAACGTCACGGCGCTGGAATGGTTTTTCGCTGATTGCTGGCCGAAAATTCGCGCTCGGCGGCCCAAAGCCAAGCTCGATGTGGCGGGCTCGGTGGCGCGCTCGCTTGGTCCGCCGCCCGAAGGCGTGTCGCTGCTCGGCGTCGTGCCCGATCTCGAGCCATATTACCGTGACGCGGGCGTTGTGATCTCGCCGCTGCGCACTGGCTCCGGCCTCAAGATCAAACTGATCGAAGCGCTTGCCGCGGGAAAGGCCGTAGTCGGGACTACGGTCACGACCCAGGGCGTAGCCCATTTGGTGGATGGCGCGATGATCGTCGCCGACGACGCCGACGCTTTCGCGGGCGCCGTCGCCGCGCTTCTCGGCGACGCGCCGCGCCGGCGCGCCCTTGCCGAGGCCGCGCTTGAACGCGCGAGACGAGACTTCTCACGCGACGCGGCGTTCGGGCCGTTCATCTTGGAGTTCAAGTCGCGCACATCGCGCCGCCCCTCGGATGATAATTTCTCCTCTCCGCCGCATTCGCTTGGAAAGCCGCTCACGCTCCGTCAGACAGCCTCTAAGCCGCGAGCGCCCACAAATTTGGCGCACTAAAAAATACGCGCGCATTAAGCACGATAGGGCCTCGGAGCGTGGGTGGTGAGGGCGTAGGATCGGATTGGGGACGACACGCATGCCAATCGCAGACTCTGTACGCTTGGGCGCCAATGTGGCGATCCACCACCCGCAATTGGTAAATCTTTACGGCTGTTCGGTCGGCGAAGGTTCGCGCATCGGCGCGTTCGTCGAGATCCAAAAGAACGCTTCGGTGGGGGAACGCTGCAAAATCTCTTCGCACACGTTCGTGTGCGAAGGCGTCGTGATCGAGGACGAGGTGTTCGTCGGTCACGGCGTCATGTTCATCAACGATCCGTATCCGCGCGCGGCCAATGCCGACGGCAGCCCGCAGAGCGAAGCGGATTGGGTGGTGGTGCCGACGCGCGTCAAGGCGCGCGCTTCGATCGGCTCCAATGCAACCATCATGTGCGGCGTCACGGTGGGCGCGTGCGCGCTTGTCGGCGCCGGCGCGGTGGTGACCAAGGACGTGCCGGACTACGCGATCGTGGCCGGCGTGCCGGCGCGGATCGTCGGCGACACGCGAGCAGTCAACGCGCCTGCGGAATTGCAGAGCGAAGGTGGGGCGAAATCAGAATGATTAACATCGGCGTTATCGGTTACGGCTATTGGGGGCCGAACCTCGTCCGCAACTTCGCGGAGCTTCCCGGCGCGCGCATTCACAGCGTGGCCGATCTCGATCCGAAGAAACTCGAGCTCGTCAACAAGCGCTTTCCGGCGGTGAAGACGACGACGAGCTTCCAGGATCTCATTCGCGATCCCGAAGTGCACGCGATCGCCATCGCGACGCCCGTCAACACGCACTTCGAGCTGGGCATCGCCGCGTTGAAGGCCGGCAAGCACGTTTGGCTCGAAAAGCCGATGACGGAAACCTCGCTGCAGGCCCGCCAGCTCGTGCACGAAGCGGAAAAGCGCAAGCTCGTCCTGCATTGCGACCACACCTTCATCTATACCGGCGCGGTCAAGAAGATGGCCGAACTGGTGAAGGGCGAAGAGCTCGGCAAGGTGCTCTATTACGATAGCACACGCGTCAATCTGGGACTGTTCCAGCGCGACGTCAGCGTCATTTCCGACCTCGCGGTCCACGATTTCTCGATCCTCGACCACCTGCTCGGCGAGCAGCCGGTCGCGGTGTCGGCGGGCGGCATCAACCACTTCCCTGGCACGCCGGAAAACCTCGCCTACATCACCATGTTCTATGACTCGGGCGCCATCGCCCACGTGAACGTGAGCTGGCTCGCGCCGGTAAAAGTGCGCACCGTTCTCGTCGGCGGCACCAAGAAGATGTTCGTCTATGACGATCTGCAGCCGTCCGAGAAGCTCAAGATCTACGACAAGGGCGTTTCGTTCACCGACGATCCGCAGAAGATCTATCAGATGCGCGTGGGTTACCGCACCGGCGACATGTGGGCGCCCAAGCTCGACGAAAGCGAAGCGCTGAAAGCCGGCGCGCTCGATTTTTGCAACGCCATCGAAAACAAGAAGCAAACGGCGACGGACGGCAAGCTTGGCCTCCGCGTTGTTGAAGTTATCGAAGCGGCGACCAGCTCCATGCGCGGTCGCGGCGAAACCGTTCACCTGCCCCGTATGGAGAAAGCGCTGTGATCCCCTTCGTCGACTTGAAGTCCCAGTACCTGAGCATCAAGCCGGAAGTGGACGCAGCCATCCAGCACATCCTGGACAACACCCAATTCATCCTGGGCGCTGAAGTCGCCGAGCTGGAGAAGGAATTCGCGGCGTACAGCGGCGCGCAATTCGGCCTGGGTGTCAACAATGGCACCAACGCGCTTTATCTGGCGCTGCTCTCGGCCGACATCGGCCCGGGCGATGAAGTCATCACCGTGCCGTTCACGTTCGTGGCGAGTGTTTCGGCCATTCATTATACCGGCGCCACGCCGGTGTTCGTGGACATCGATCCGCGCACCTTCACGATGGATCCGGCCAAGCTCGAAGCCGCCATCACGCCGAAGACCAAGGCGATCGTTCCGGTTCACCTCTACGGCCAGCCCGCGGACATGGACCCGATCATGGCCATCGCCAAGAAGCACGGCCTGCTCGTGCTCGAAGACGCCTGCCAGGCGCATGGCGCCGAATACAACGGCAAGCGCGTCGGCGGCATCGGCGATTGGGGCGCGTTCAGCTTCTATCCGGGAAAGAATCTCGGCGCCTATGGGGAAGGCGGCATGACCACCACCAACAATGCCGACTACGCCAAGAAGATCCGCATGCTCCGCGATTGGGGCGCGGAAAAGAAGTACCAGCACGTCCTCAAGGGCTTCAACATGCGCCTTGAAGGCATGCAGGGCGCGATCCTGCGCGTGAAGCTCAAATATCTCGAGAAGTGGACCGAAGCCCGCCGCACCGCAGCCGCGCGCTACAACGCCCTCTTCGCCGGCACCGGCGTGCAAACGCCGCACGCGGCGCCGAACGTGCGCCACGTCTATCACGTCTACGCCATCCGCACGCCGGAGCGTCAGAAGTGGATCGACGCGCTGAACGCCAAGGGCATCCAGACCGGCATCCACTATCCGATCCCGATCCACGAACTGCCGGCGTTCGAAGACCTTGGCTACAAGCACGGCCAATTCCCGCATTCGGAAAAGGCCGCGGCGGAAACGCTGTCGCTGCCGATGTATCCCGAACTCACCGCCGACATGCAGGCGGAAGTCGCCAACGCGGTGATCGAACTGCAACGCGCCGGCGCGGAGCTCGCCCGATGAATATCGACGGCGCGAAAATCCTCGTCACCGGCGGCTGCGGCCTGATCGGTTCGACGACGATCGACCAATTGCTGCGCGAAGACGTCGGCCAGATAGTCATTTACGACAATCTCGTCCGCGGCTCGATGAACAACGTGGCCGATATCCTCAATGACAAACGGGTGAAGCTGGTTAAGGGCGACATCCGCGATGTCGAGGCCACGCGCAAAGTCACCGAAGGCATGGATGCGGTCATCCACATGGCCGCCATCCGCATCACCGCCTGCGCCGCCGAGCCGCGCGAGGCCATGGAAGTGATGTGCGACGGCACGTTCAACGTGGTCGAAGCGGCGCACCTGGCCGGCGTGAAGAAGATCGTCGCGGCCTCGTCCGCCTCGGTCTATGGCCTCGCCGACAACTTCCCGACCATCGAGAAGGATCACCCCTACAACAACCGCACCTGGTACGGCGCGGCGAAGGTGATGCTCGAAGGGCTGCTGCGTTCCTTCAACGACATGTACGGCACAGACTATGTCGCGTTCCGCTACTTCAATGTGTACGGACCGCGCATGGATATCCACGGCAAGTACACCGAAGTGCTGATCCGCTGGATGGAGCGCATCGAAGCCGGCCAGCCGCCGCTGATCCTCGGCGACGGCAAGACCTCGATGGATTTCATTTACATTGACGACATCGCCCGCGCGAACGTCGCGGGCCTGAAGTCCGACGTATCGGATGAAGTGTTCAACGTCGCGTCCGGCGTCGAGACGACGCTCAACGATCTCGCCGAAGCGCTGATGCGCGTGATGGGCAAGAAGATGCAGCCGGAATACGGCCCCGAGCGCAAGGTGAACGCGGTGCCGCGTCGTCTCGCGTCGACCGAGAAGGCCAAGAAGCTGCTGGGGTGGGAAGCGCAAGTCGACCTCGAAGAAGGTCTGGAGCGCCTTGTGCATTGGTGGCGCGCCAACAAGGAGCACGTCGCGTGAAAATCCCGCTGATGAAGCCGCTGATGGACGAGCGCGAGGCCGACGCCGCGCGCCGCGTCATCCTCTCCGGCTGGGTCACGCAAGGCCCGGAGGTGGCGGCTTTCGAGCGAGAGTTTGCGGCGTTCGTCGGCGCGGCGCACGCGACAGCGGTTTCGAATTGCACGACCGCGCTACATCTCGCTTTGCTCGCGGTCGGCGTCGGCCCGGGCGACGAAGTCATCACCGTCAGCCATTCCTATATCGCGACCGCCAACTCGATCCGCTATTGCGGAGCGAACCCGGTGTTTGTGGACGTCGAGCCGGTGACGTTCAACTTGGATCCTGAGCTGATCGAAGCTGCGATCACGCCCAAGACCAAGGCGATCATGCTGGTCCACCAGATCGGCATGCCGGCCACTCTCGAAGCTATTGTCGCGATCGGCAAGAAGCATGGCCTCGCCGTTGTCGAGGACGCCGCGTGCGCCATCGGCAGCGAAATCCTGTGGGACGGCGAGTGGGAGAAGATCGGCCGCCCGCGCGGCGACGTCGCCGCCTTCTCGTTCCATCCGCGCAAAATCGTCTCCACCGGTGACGGCGGCATGCTGACCACCAACAACCCGGCCTACGACAAGCAGTTCAAACTGCTGCGCCAACACGCGATGAGCGTGCCGGACACAATACGCCACGGCTCGAACCAGGTGATCTTCGAAACCCACCCGGTGCTCGGCTACAATTATCGCATGACCGATATCCAGGCCGCGGTGGGCCGCGAACAATTGAGACGCGTCGCCGATATCGTGCCCGCCCGGCGCGAACTTGCGCAAAACTACAACATCCTGCTCTCGAACAATCTCGGCATCGAGATACCGGTCGAGCCCGCCTACGCCCGCTCCAACTGGCAAAGCTACAGCGTCGGACTGCCGGCGCATGTCGATCAGCGCGCGGTGATGCAGCACATGCTCGACGCGGGCATCGCCACGCGCCGGGGCATCATGTGCGCTCACCGGGAGGACGGTTACAAGAACGGCGGCGCCCAGGACCTGCCGCACTCCGAGGCCGCGCAGGACCGCCGCATCATCCTGCCGCTTTACACGCAAATGACGATCGACGACCAGGAAATGGTGGCCGAAACGTTGAAACAGGCTTGCGAAAGATGAGCGACGTCGCGTTCGATACGGCCGCCGCCCGCGCGGAAGCGGCGCATCATGAAGTGACGCACATCCGCCCGGACCGCGGCTGGCTCGACCTCGACCTCGCCGCGGTCTGGCGCTATCGCGAACTGCTGCTCGTGCTGATCATGCGCGACATCCAGGTGCTCTATAAGCAGGCCGCCCTGGGCGCCGCGTGGGCGATCCTGCAGCCCCTGTTCGCCGTCGTCATTTTCACGGTGATCTTCGGCTATTTCGTGAAGATGCCGTCAGACGGCATCCCCTATCCGATCTTCGCCTTCGCCGCCGTGTTGCCGTGGACCTATTTCGCCGAAGCCACGCGCCGCAGCGCCACCGGCATGGTCGACGACGCCGAACTCGTTCGCAAAGTCTATTTCCCGCGCCTCATCATGCCGCTGGCGAAAGTGTGCGGGCCGCTGCTCGATTTCTCGATCGCCTTCGTCGTGCTGCTGATCATGATGCTGTGCTACGGCATCATGCCGAGCTGGAAGATGATCGTGGTTCCCCCGCTTGTGATCCTCGCCGGCCTGCTCGCGCTCTCGGTCGGATTGTGGCTTGGGCCGATCAACGTACGCTTCCGCGACATCAAGCACACCGTGCCCTTCATGCTGCAGATCGGCATGTACGCGGCGCCGATCGTCTATCCGCTGAGCCGCGTGCCGGAAGAATGGCGCACTCTCTACTCGCTCAATCCGATGGTGGGCGTGATCGATGGCTTCCGCTGGGCCGTATTCGGGCGCGGCGAACTCAATCTCGAAGCCATCGGCCTCAGCTGCATCGTCATCCTCGTTCTCCTTGCCGGCGGGCTCGTCTTCTTCCGCCGCATGGAGCGCTCCTTCGCGGACGTGATCTGACATGACGAACGACATCGCCATCAGCGTCCGCGATCTCGGCAAGCGCTATCGGCGCGGCGCCAAATCGAGGAACCATGACTCGCTGCGCGACGTGATCCAGGACGGCGTCATGTCGCTGATGCGCGGCGGAGACGCCGAACGCAAGGCGCAGGACTATTTCTGGGCGCTGCGCGAAGCGAACTTCGACATTCGCCGTGGCGAGAATGTCGGCATCATCGGCCTCAACGGCGCCGGCAAATCGACGCTGCTTAAAATTCTTTCCCGCATCGTTACGCCCACCGCCGGCTCCGCGGATATCACCGGGCGCCTGGGCGCCCTGCTCGAAGTCGGCACCGGCTTCCACCAGGAGCTGACCGGGCGCGAAAACACGTTCCTCTACGGCTCGATCCTCGGCATGACGCGCGCCGAGGTGGCGCGCAAATTCGACGCCATCGTCGATTTCGCCGAGATCGGCGATTTCATCGACACCCCGGTCAAGCGCTATTCGAGCGGCATGTATGTGCGCCTCGCGTTCGCGGTGGCCGCGCACCTGGACCCGGACATTTTGCTGCTCGACGAAGTGCTCGCCGTGGGCGATTTCGCCTTCCAGCGCAAATGCATGAACTTCGCCCGCTCGCTGGAGCAGAAGGGATCGACGATCCTGTTTGTCTCGCACAACATGTTTTCGATCAAGACCATGTGCCAGCGCGTCATCTATCTGAAGCGCGGGCAGATTGTATTCGACGGTCCTACCGACGAGGGCTTGCGCCTGTACGAAAACGACAGCCGCCTGCAACAGGCGCCCTGGTTCCAGGACGAGAGCGGCAAACCGTCGATCGCCATCACCGACGTGACTCTGCGGGACGAAAAAGGAAACGAGACCGGCGTCGTCGATTTTGGCAAGCGCATGAGCATCCGTATCGGTTACAAGGCGTTCCGCCCCATCGAGCGGCCGGATTTTCGCGTCGGCATCAACCGTTCCGACGAAGTGCACTGCGCCACATTCAGCTCGACCGCCGACAAGTTCGAGATTCCGATGATCGAAGGCGAGGGCTCGATCGAGTTGAAGACGCCGCCGGTGCGGCTGGTCTCCGACCTCTACACCATGAACATCGTCGTGCGCGACCGCGGCTTCGGACGCATTCTGTGCGCGCAGATCGGCGGCTCGTTCCACGTGCGCCATCCGGTGTTCGCCTCGAACGCGTTCGGCGTCTTCCACGAGAGCGCCGAGTGGCGCGCGCACGAAACGGCCAGCGCGCCGCAGCGCGCGGAGGCAGGACCGTGACCGCGATCGAGACGGCGCCGCGGCTTGCAGAGCCGCAGTGGCCGTCCGCCGAACCGCAACCCGCCCCGACCGCGCCGGCCAGCGATCCGCGCACGGCGTTTGCGGACTACGAGCTTTATCTAGACAAGGCGCAGGCGGCCTACGAACGCGGCGACCTCGAAAGCGCTGGGGTCTACGCGGCCGTCGCCGCGCATGTCGCGATGCGGCCGCATGCCGGATTCTTCGTGAGCCCGCGCTTGGAGCGGCTGCTGACCGACATCGGCCGCGACACCGCGACGCCCACGCTTTTTCAGCGCAAGCACAACCCGACGATTCGGCATCTCCTGCATGTCGTCACCGAGGTCACGCCCGTCGGCGGCCTGACCAACATGCTGACGCGCTGGATCCAATGCGACACGGCCCACGTCCATTCGCTGGCGCTCACCAGCCAGCGCACGCCGATTCTCGCCTCGGTCGAAGATGCGGTGATCAAGAGCGGCGGCCAAGTCTATCGTCTCAACGCGCGGATGGGCGGGCAGATTCGCTGGGCGCAGGAATTGCGCATGCTGGCGCGGCGGCACGACGCCGTCGTCCAGCACGTCTACGGCCAGGATGTGATTCCGACGATCGCCTTCGCGGAACCTGCCACGCTGCCGCCGATCATGCTGCTCAATCACGGCGACCATCTGTTCTGGCTCGGCGTTTCGACGAGCGACGTCGTCATCAACCTGCGGGATGAAGCGCAGACCTTGTCCATCGCGCGCCGCCGGGTCGAGCCACGCCGCAACGTAATGGCGCCGACGATCGTTGCGCCCGCCGTCCGCTCGCGCTCCCGCGCGCAGGCGAAGGCGGAGCTCGGCCTGGCGCCGGACGCCGTACTGATGCTCTCCGCCGCGCGCGGGATGAAATACAGAACGGTCGGGCGCCGCTCGTTCGCCGACACGCACGTCGAGCTGCTGAAAAGGCATCCCAACGCCGTGCTCTGGGTGCTCGGCCCGGGAGAACCGGAGGACTGGCGCGAGGCCTGCGCGGCGGTCGGCGGACGCATCAAGGGATTCGAAGAAACGCCCGACACGAAGGTCCATTTCGAAGCAGCCGACATCGCCGTCGACTCGTTTCCCTTTGTGTCTTCGACCTCGCTGATGGAATCCGCCGGTCTTGGAACGCCGCTGGTCTCGCGCTTCTATGGGCCGAGGGAAGCACGCATTTTCGCCATCAACCACCCCGGCATCGACAAGCCGACCTTGCACGGCGCGACGGAGGACGAATACCTGGCGCACCTCGATCGGCTGATCGCCGATCCCGATCTGCGCGCGCGCAAGGGCGAGGAAGCCCGCCTCTCCGTGCTCCACTATCATACGCCGCCCAGCTGGCTCGATTTCATCGAGCGCGCTTACGAACTCGCCGCTCAACTCCCGCCGATCAAGACGGACGGCTATTTCGGGCCGGAGGAAACCGAAAACTTCGCAGAGGGCGAGCCCGACCGCAGCTTGTTCGAAGTGTTCGGCTACGCCCAGGAGAATCCGCTGCGCACGGCCAAAGCCTATCTCGGCCGCCTGCCGGCGGGCGAACGCCTGCGGACTTGGCGCGAAGCGATGCGAGCCGGCGTTTTCGACAGCCGGGGCGAGGCGCTGCGCGCGCTCGCGCCCGATTGGCTGCGCAACATGATCAAGGAAAGCCTGCGGCCATGACCCGCGTCGACGTCGTTGTCCCCTGCTACAATTACGCGCGCTATCTCGAACGCTGCGTGGAGACGATGCTCAATCAGCGCGGCGTCGACGTGCGTGTTCTGATCATCGACGATTGCTCGAAGGACGACAGCGCCGAAATCGCCGCCGCCATCGCCGCGCGCGATCCGCGGGTGACTTTCTGGCGAAACGAGCAGAACCTCGGCCACATCAAGACGTTCAATCGCGGCATTCTGGACTGGGTGGAGGCGGACTATTACACCCTCGTCTCCGCCGACGATGCGCTGACGCCCGGATCGCTGGCTCGCGCCGCCGCAGTTCTCAGCGCCCATCCGGACGTTCACCTCGTCTATGGCATGGCGGTGATCATCGATGACGACGATGCGCTGCCGGGCATCGAAGACGCCGCCGAAGCGACCTATCAGATCATTTCCGGCCGCGATTTCCTGAAGCAGTCCTGCGAATGGGGCACGCCGGCGGCTTCGCCGTGCGTGCTCCTGCGCACATCCCAGCAGAAGGCGCTTGGCGGCTATTGCGACAAGATGATTCACACCTCCGACATGGAGATGTGGATGCGCTTCGCCACGCGCGGGCCCGTCGGCATCGTGCGGGACCCGCAGGGCTATTATCGCTGGCACGGCGCCAACATGACGCTCAAGCACACGAGCGGCGCCATGCGCGATGCGCGGCTGCGTATTTTCACGTGCCAATATGTCTACGATACGTGGAACGGCGCCGACATTCCGGATTTCGACTTGTGGCTCGCCAGCCTGAAGCAGCGCCTCGGGCGCGAGGGCCTGCGCCGAGCAAGCGCCGCCCTGGAAGACGGCGACACCCAGGCTTATGGCGAATGCCGCGACTTCGTCAGGGAATATGCGCCGGAATTGCTGAACTCGCCTTTGGCGTGGCGCCTCAGCGCCCAACGCGCCATGGGTCCCGCCGTCAGCCGCGCCATGCGGAACGCCGTGCAGCACCTGCGCAAGCGCAACGCCGGCGCCGGCGCGCAATGGTTCGAACGCAACAGCACGCTGGGCTGGTGGCCGGAAGCCGCCGAACTTGAATATCCGATGGAGGCGCGCTCATGAGCCCGCAAGTCAGCGCAGTCATCTGCACGCGCAATCGCGTCGCCTCGCTGCGAGAAACGCTGGAGTCCGTCAAGGCCGCCGCCGCGGCGGCGCCCGGCGTCGCCATCGAGATCGTCGTCGTCGACAATGGTTCGAGCGACGGTACGGCCGACATGGTGCGGGCTTGGGCCAGCGAAGCGCCGTTCGACGTGCGCATCGCGCCCGAACCGCGCGTCGGGCTCGCCATCGCCCGCAATACCGGCGTCGAGGCCGCGCGCGGCGACATCATCGTCTTCACCGATGACGATTGCCGCCCTCACACCGACTATTTCACGGCGCTGCTCAGCAACTACGCAGAAATCAGCGGCCCGGCGATCGTCGGCGGGCGCGTCGAGTTGGGCGACGAGCGCGATCTGCCGATGACCATCAAAACGGAGAAAGAGCCCGCGACCTTCGACGGCCTCGATCCGGGCGCCTTCCTGATTGGTTCGAACTTGACCATGAACCGCGCCGCGTGGCGCAAGGTCGGGCTGATGGACGAACGCCTCGGCGCGGGCACGCCGCTGAAAGCATCGGAGGAGACGGACTACATTCATCGCGCCTGGCTCGCCGGCGTGCCGATCCTTTATCGCCCCGACATGTGCGTGTTCCACTTCCACGGCCGCCGCTCGATCGACGACATGAAGAAGCTCTGGGCGGGCTATTCGATCGGCAACGGCGCGCTGTTCGCGAAATATTGGGGCACGCCCTACACGCGTCTGCTGCGGTGGAACGTGAAGAACGCCGTGAAAGAGATGTTCGGCGGGCCGAAGGTCAACGCCGAGCTCGGCCTCACCTATCGGGCGATGGTGCGGGGAAATGTTGCGGGGATGCTCCGCTATTGGATGCAAACGCCGAAGGCGCCTCCGCCGGCAGCGAACCCCGAACCTTCGCCCACAGCGTCCGAAGCTTAGCGAGTTCGTAGCGGAAGCGGAAACGCAGCATCTGATAGGCGTCGATGCCGAACGCGGCGCGGACTTCGCCGGCGAACGGCGTGCGCAGCAGATTTTCCCAATAGAGCCAGGTCCAGGGATGCCATGCGTTGCGCATCCACGGCTTTTCCATGCCGATGTAGTGGATGAGCTGTGGCGCCGGCTTGCCCCAGCGACGATCCGCGTGAGGTTCGGCGGCGATTTCCTGCGGCGTCGCGTAGCGCTGAACGTTCCAGGTCGGTTCAAAGCCCCGCCAGCGGCGCCAGAATACGTAGTTGAGCGCATCCTGATCGCCGAGCAGCAGATCTTTGTCGTGCGCGACGACGAAATCGAGCGCGGCGGAGAAAAGCTTTTCGGCCCGCACCTTTTCCAGATCGATCACAAGGATGCCGGCGTTGAAATAGTTTGCGCCCTCTTCCGGCAAGCCCCACTTGCGGGCGAATTCGGGCGCCGACACGTAGCAGTCCGGCGCCGCGCCGAGCGCGCGATCGCCGAGATCGGTCGCCCAAAGCTCACGGATATCGCCAAGCACGATGGTGTCGGCGTCGACATAGAGGAGGCGCTTGCACTCGCGCGGCGCCAGCTTCTCAAGGCCGAGGCGAAACAGGACGGAGCGATTGAGATGCCCGCGGTCCGCATAGGCCGGCAGATCGTCGTCGCCGACCTCGATCCAAAGAAACTCCGCGCGCGGCGCAAGGTCCTGCACGATCGCCTTGCGCGCATCGCTGACGCCCTCGTGCAGCACGATAAAGCGGATGTTCGCCTCCGGCGCATGGCGCACGATCGAGGCCATCACGTTCGCGGCGTGCGGGACATAGCGGGCGTCGAAGCCGAAGGCGATGTCTATCCGGTCAGTCATGGCCGCTCAGTCCTGCGCGCTCTTCAGTTCCGGCGCAACCTTGCGCCTCGGAGAGATGATGTGGCCCATTGCGCGCCGGATCGGCGAGGGGCGCGCCAAATGCACGGCGGTGCGCAGCGGAAACACCTTGGCGGCGTCCCAGATCGCGCGCAGCGCCTCGCCGCGCCGTCCCTGCGCCGCTCGCTCTTCCGCGGCGTCGGCGAAATAGAGGTAGAAGTGCCGCAAGGTGCCATAATACGCCTGCGACATCGCCATCGGCGTTTTCCAGATTCTCCACTCCGGCACGGCGTGGCGCAGAAAGACACGGCGATCAAACGCGACGCGCCGACGCTGCAGCGCATCGTACGAACCGGCCGGACGACCGCGAAAGAGCACGCAGGCCGTGGGTTGGAACCCCAGGGCGCGTCGGCGCGCGATGCGCATCATCCAATCGAGATCTTGCCCGCCGACCAGAGCCGGATCGAATTCGCCGACCTTTTCCCGCATCCCGGCTCGGGCGACCAGCGTGCCGATCTGGGGAAACCATCCGCTGAGCATGCGGCGCAGCATCTCTTCGCCTTGCCCGGGATCGAAATCCGGCCACGGATCACCATAGAACGGCGCCAGTTCATAGTCGGCGTAGATCACTTGCCCCAGCACGGCGTCGAGATCGGGACGCGCCTGCAATTGCGCGATGTGCGGACGGATGTGGCCCTCCATCCAGGCGTCGTCGTCATCGAGAAAGGCGATGAATTCGCCGCTCGCGGCGCGCAAGCCGGCGTTGCGGGCCGCGCTCGCGCCGGATTCCGCGACGCGCAGGTAGATCGCGCCGAATTCAGCGGCGACGCGCACGGTCTCTTCCGCTGTTCCGTTGTCGCCGACGAGAATCTCGAACGCCAGATCCGGCGCTTCGAGCGCGCGAATGCTGGCGAGCGCCGTGCGCAAGAAATGCGGACGATTGGCCGTCGGGACGATAACCGAAACGCGTGTCGTCACACCCATTCCTCCCAGCTGTCGTACTTGCCGGCAAGCAGCGCCTTGAAGATGCGGTCGCCGTCGAATTTGGTGACGAACGTGCGCGCGACCGTTCCGGGCGGGCGCGTTTCCTCCGCCTGCGCGTAAATGACGTCGTAGCCGACGGCGCGGGCCGCTTTGTCGGCGACGTCGGTCCAGTTCATGGATTGGCCGAGCGGAATGGCGAAAGAGGCGGGCGCGACGCCGAGACGCTGCTCAATTGTCCGCCGGGATTCGCCCAATTCATCGACTATCTGCTGCTCGTCGATCTGACCGAAATCGGGATGCGTTGCGGAATGGCTGCCGAGCTCGGCGCCGGAGGCCAGCAACGCCTCCATATCCTTCCAGGTCAGCACGATGTCGCGGCACCACGGCGTCTTCATGTCGCTCCATTCCGTGACCGGGAAGAACGACCAAGGCAGATTGTAGTCCTTGAGGATCGGCGCCGCGTTGTCGATGACGCTCTTTAGTCCGTCGTCGAACGTGATCGCCAAATCCTTTTCGCCGCCGCCCGTGCGCGCGATCTCGGAGGCTTTCACGAAGCGATGGCCGGCGTTGAGCGCGGTTTCGATCTGGCGGCGGAACTGCGCGGGCGACACATCGTTAACGCCCCAATCCGGCTGGCCGATCGTGTGGTAGCACAGAATGCGTCCGACATAGCGTTTGCGCGAGCGCCCAAACGACGCGAGAAAATGGCGTTCGCAGCACATGCGCACGGCGGCCACGTCGCGGCGTTTGACGCCGGTGGCGCGGGCGATGCTTTTCAAGGCCGCTTTCATCAATCGCACTCTTGCGTGAAATCGAGCCACCTGACGCGAACAATGCCGGTGCGTCCAGGAGATTCGCTTCGGTGTGGAGAGCAACCCATGCGTCAGCTCGTCGCCGCGTCGAGCGGCAAAGGACGCGCCGGCATTCGCCGCGCCAGCCAGCGCCGCAGCGGCGCATCGTACGCCACATGCAGAAGCGCGGCCGCGGCGACGGTTAAGCCAGCCACCAGCGCCACCTGCGCGAGGCCCGGCAAGCTGAGATGCGGCGCGTAGAGGCTGAGCAGTATGCTGGTCCAGTCCCGCACCGGCGCCTGCAGCACGTAGAAACCATACGACAGCGCCCCGGCGCCGACGCAAACACTGCGAAACGCGCCGCCGGCGCGCGCGTTGGCGGCGAACATCACCAGAAGAGGAAACATCAGCGTCGCCGCGCCGACATCCCAGATCGGCCGCCAGCCTCCGCTCGCCGGAACCATGAAGACGCCCAACAGCGCCGCGAACGCGAGCCACGCGGGAATCGCCGGCGCCCGCCAGAGCGCACGCAACCGATAGACGGCGACGCCGGCGAAGAATGCGTAACCGACGCGCGGGAAACCGCCGAGAAAATTGCTCCACTGAAAGCCGGAATCGAGTTTGCCGAATACCGCCGCCGTCCAAACCAGCATCGCGGCGTTAAGCAAAAGAATGGCGATCAATCCACGCCACCTTAAGCGCGTCGCGATCAGCGCGAACACGATGTTGACGACGAGCTCGAAAAACAAGGACCAAGCGGGGCCGTTGAACGGATAGGGTTCGTTGGCATGCACTGAAAGCGGCGGCGGCGTCGGCAAATAGAGCGCGCCGAACGCGGTGGAGGCCAAGCCTTGCCCCCAGCTCGCCGCGATCCAACCCTTCCAGATATAGGCGAAGGCGAGCGCGGCGCCGATGAGCGTGGCGAAGAGATAGAGCGGATAGAGCCGCATGAGGCGCGCCCGCATGAATCGCGCAAACGACCAACCTTCAGCGAGGCGCGGCGCATAGACATGCGCCAGCACGAAGCCGCTCAAGGCAAAGAAGAAGTCGACGGCGAGGTAGCGGCCCGGCAGCCATCCCTGCAGCAGCGCGGACGGCACATGGTCAGTGATGACAACCAACGCAGCGGCGCCGCGCATGCCGTCGAGCACAGCGTAACGTTCGCTTCGCGTGGCGCCGTCGTCCTGCATGCGCCTTCTCCTTGCGGCTCAAGCCCGCGTCGTTCCAGCGGCTTCGCTCGACGCACGCGAGAAACTCGCATTACGCGCAAGCTTCAGGCTGTCGCGGCGTGAAGTTTGGTTAAGTTTCGCGGCGCCCGCGCGGGATGCCGAACTATTCCCGGGAGGCGAGCATACGATACGCGTCGTCGCGTGTCCGATGTAGCGTCCGCCGCAAATGTCGAACGCGGCTCCCGCGCAAGCGCCTCAACAACGCCGGGCGGACGTGGATTCGCTGCGAATCCTCGCGCTTGGCCTGCTGATCTGCTACCACACGCTGCTGGTGTATAACGCCGACGCTTGGCGCGTAAAAAGCGAATATGCCGGGCGCTGGGCGGACTACCTGATCGCCACCTTGACGCCCTGGCGCATGGCGCTGGTGTTCTTCATCGGCGGAATCGCCGCGCGTTTCATGCTCGATAAAATGAGCGGTCTGCGATTTCTGGGCGACCGAGCCGGCAAGCTGCTCACGGCGTTCGCATTCGCAGTTGTCGTGATCGTGCCATTCCAGCGCTATGTGCGCCTCGATGAAGCCCACCTGCATCGCGGCGATTATTTCGAATATCTGGTCGAGCAGGCGCGTTTCGTCGTGCGATCGGACGGGATCTGGTTTCCCGATTTCGCCCACGTCTGGTTTCTGCCCTACCTCTTCGTCTATTCCGCGGCGGCCGTGGTGTTGTTCAGGCTGGCGTCGCCGTTGTGCGCGCTGTTGCAGCGCCTGGTGGAGCTCACGCCCATCTGGATTCTCGTCCTCATCGCCATGGCGTGGTTCGCGTTCATCGAAGGCTGGATGTTGCCGACGCATCCCATGACGGGCGTCTTCATCGACGACACCTCTTCGCATCTCAAGTTCGCGCCGTTGTTTTTGCTGGGTGCGCTGATCGGCAAGAGCCCGGCCTTTTACGCCCGCTCCATGGCGGCGCGCCGCAACCTCTGGATCGCCGGCGCATCGCTGTTCGTGGCGAACGTCGCGGCGTTCTGGATTGCCAACCATACCGCCGGCGGGGCGCCGTATCTGAAGGCCGTGGCGCGCGGCGCATATGGCGGCGACATGGTGTTCGCCGTTTACGTTTTCGGTCAGACCGTGCTCAACCGGCGCAACGCGCTGCTCACCTACCTCACGGACGCGGTGTTGCCGATCTATCTCATGCATCAGACGGTGCTGATCGTCGTCGCCGATAAGATCGTCCGGCGCCATTGGCCTTTGGCGGCCGAGGCGGCGCTGCTCGTTGGCGCAACCGGTCTCATCCCTCTCGCGATCTACCACATCTTCGTTCGAGAAACGCCTTGGCTGCGCGTCCTGTTCGGGCTGAGGCCGCGTTTGCGCGTGGAGAGCACATCGATGACGCATGCAGATCCGCCCGAGGCGCCAAGCCGTGACGGGTCCAACTCGAAGGTCGCGGTGCTGGTGGCCGCGTACAACAGCGAAACGACGCTGAAACGCAGCGTCCAATCGGCGCTGGCCCAGCCCGAAGTGGCGGAGGTGTGCATCATCGACGACGCATCCTCGGACGGCACGCTGGCGCTCGCCCGCGCGCTTGCGGCCGAAGACGAACGGGTCGTCGTCGTCGCCCAGCCGGTCAATCGCGGTCCCTCGGCCGCGCGCAATGCCGGCCTCGCCGCCACGCGGGCGCCATGGATCGCTATTCTCGACGCCGACGATTACATGCTCCCCGGCAGGCTGAGCTCATTGCTGGCGCGGGCCGGCGCTGTCGACTTCATCGCCGACGCGCTGATCCGCGTGCCTCAGGGCGCCGAACCTCCGCCGGCGCACGACGGCGACAGCGCGCTGCACGACCTGGGTTTCGTGGACTTTGTCGAGGGCAATCTGGGACTTGACCGCGGACCATTGGACCTGGGCTTCATCAAACCCTTGGCGCGCCGCGCCTTCTTCGAGCAGCACGGCCTCCGCTATCAAGAGCATATGAGGCTGGGCGAAGACTACGAACTCTACGCGCGCGCCCTGGCGCTTGGCGCGCGCTTCGTCATGACCGGTCCGGCCGGATATATTTCCGTGGAACGGCCCGGCTCCTTGAGCCTCAAGCACAGCGAAGACGATCTCATGCATCTTCGCGACTGCGACGACGCCATTGCCCGCATCCGTGCTTACACCCGCCGCGAGCAGCGCGCGCTCGAGCGCCACCGCGTCAGCGTCGATTGCCGTCTGCAATGGCGCCGTCTCATCACCGCGGTGAAGACGCGCAACCCCCGGCAGGCGCTGAAAACCTTCCATTCGCCTTCGGTCGCCGCCTATCTCGCCGCCCGGCTGGGCGAGCAGGCTTGGGTCCGCAGCCTTGCGCTGGTGCGCGGCCCAGCGCGCGAAGCCCTGCCGTGAAGCATCGCGCCGACATCGACGGATTGCGCGCGATCGCCGTGCTGCCGATCCTGCTGTACCACGCCGGCGTCAGCGCGTTCTCCGGCGGATATGTCGGCGTCGACGTGTTCTTCGTCATTTCCGGTTATTTGATCTCCGGCATCATCCGCGACGACATCGCGGCGGGCAGGTTTTCGATCGTCCGTTTCTACGACCGGCGGATCCGCCGCATCTTACCGGCGCTGCTGTTCACCCTGGCGCTGACATGGGCGGTTGCGTTCTGGCTCCTCTTGCCGCCGCATTTCGAGGATTTCTCGAAGAGCGTGTTCGCCACCGGCGCATTCATCTCCAACCTCTATTTCTGGAAATTCTCCGGTTATTTCGAAAACAGCGCGCACCTGCGCCCGCTGCTGCATACTTGGTCGCTGGCGGTCGAAGAGCAATTCTACATCTTCATGCCGATCGCCATGTACCTCGCGCACCGCTTCTTGAAGCAGCGCTGGCTTCTGGTGTTCGGCCCCGTCGCCCTGGCCTCGCTCGCTTTGAGCTGTTGGCTCATGCAGGTGGGGCCAACCGCCAATTTCTTCCTCCTGCCAACGCGCGCGTGGGAATTGCTCCTTGGGGCGCTGTTGGCGCTTTCGCCGCCGCAGGCTCTGCGCGGCAAATGGAGCAACGAGGCGCTGGGGCTCACCGGCCTCGCGCTGATCGGATTCGCGGTCTTTGCCTACACGCCGGCGACCCCCTTCCCCGGCTACACGGCCATCGCGCCCTGCCTTGGCGCGGCGCTGCTGATCTATGTAGGCGCCGCGCGCCAGACGTGGGCCGGCCGCTTTCTCTCGACTAAGCCCATGGTCGCGATCGGCCTCATTTCCTATTCGCTCTATCTCGTGCATTGGCCGATCGCGGTCTTCACGCGCTACGAAACGCTGGACGAACCGCATCTGCCGCAAGTGCTGTTCATCCTGACGTCCAGCTTCGCCCTCGCCGCCTTTTCCTGGCGCTTCATCGAACAGCCGTTCCGCGGCGCGCGCCTGCCGATGCCCAGCGCGCGGATCATCGGGCTGGGGGCGGCGGGCCTCTGCGCGGCGGTTCTGGTTGGCGGCGCCGGGGCCGCGAATGGCGGCTTCCCCAGCCGCTACCCGACATTCGCCTCCCACGCCAACGATCCGGCGCAGGAATGGCGGCGAGGAGATTGCTTCTTCGAGCAGAGTGTCTCGTTCCGGCGCTGGTCGGCGGAAGCGTGCCAGATCACGAGCTCCGGGGATGACGCCATGCTGATTTGGGGCGATTCCTATGCCGCGCACTATGCCCCCGGCGTGATTGCGCGGCAGGGCGAGTTCCGCGACCGCGTTTACCTTTACACCTTCGCCGGCTGCCCGCCGGTGCTCTCGTACTATTCGTATGCGCGCCCGCTCTGCCAGGAATTCAACCGCCACGCGCTCGACATCATCCGCGACCTGCATGTGCGCCATGTCGTGCTCGCAGCGCGCTGGACCGATCTGCAATTGCGCGGGCTCGACGAAATCCGCAGCACGCTCGACGCGCTCAAGGCGATGGACGTCGAGGTGACGGTCATCGGCCAGTCCCCCATGTTCGGCGCCGACGTTTCTGTCATCGCCTTCCGCAAACCCGGCGCTTCGAATTGGCCGACGAGCCTTGCGCCCGATCTGAACCAGAGACTGCGCGCCTATGTCGAGGGCGCGGCGTTTATCGATCCGATGGCGCGGCTCTGCGCGGACGGACGCTGCGCCTACCGCCAGGGCGAGACGTTCCTTTATTCCGACGACGGGCATTTCAGCCACGCCGGCAGCATTGCGGCGGTGGACGCCTATTTTCCATACCGAACCGCCCAAACCGGCGGCGCTCCGCACTTGGCGGCCTCACGCTGATGACGCCGGAAACGACCAGCGCCGGCGCTCCGAACCGTCGGCAGCGCGCCGCCGCCCTGCAATGGGTGCAAACGCAATTCATCCCGGAAATCGCGGTGCTGCTGTTTCTGCCGCTGATGACGGCGCAAGTGCCGGAACTGGGCCCGCTGCTGGTCTTGGCGCAGTTCGCCCTGATGGCGCTGCTGATCGCAACGCGCCCGGTGCAGGCGCTGAGCGCGCTCACGCATTGGTGGCCGCTGCTGGCGCTGCCGATCATCGCCGTGGCGTCCTCGGCATGGTCGGATTTGCCGGCCGAATCCGCGCGTTACAGCTTCCAGTTCTTCTTCACCTGCTTCACCGGCGTTCTGTTGGCGACCCTCGTGAGCGCCTCGCGGTTCTTGCAGATGTCGTTTCTCGGCATGCTGGTGTTCTGCGCCATCTCGATCCTCAGCCACCGCACCGGACCTTCGTTCCACGGCGAGGTGCTGATCGGCTTCACCGGCTCGAAAAACCAGATGGGGCTCGCCGGCTTCATGTTGCTCATGTCGGCGATGGCGGCCGGTCTCGACAACAAGATCCACGCGCGCATCCGTCTGCTGGCCATTCCCGCCATTCCGATCGCGCTCTACGTGCTGGCTTCCACGGATACGGCGACGGCCGTGCTGATCGCCGCGGCCGCGGCGCCGCTGCTGCTCACACTCCACGTGTCGGAGCGGTTCCATCCGGCGACGCGCGTGGCGCTGATGCTGGGCGTGCTGCTCGTCCTCTCCCCGCTGACGCTGGTGTGGAACGATGCGGTCGACTGGCTCACGGACACGGTGTTCAACTCCATGGGCAAGGACGCCACCCTTACGGGACGCACCTACCTTTGGGAGCGCGCGCAGGAACTCATCGACCGCCGGCCAATCGAAGGGCATGGCTATCAGGCATTCTGGGTGGGCGAGTCCGCCGATACGATCGGCATTCTACGTTGGGCGGGCCTCGCCGACGGGCGCACGTTCAACTTCCACAACACCTATCTGCAGGTCGCGGTCGACACCGGATACCTCGGCCTGGGCGCGCTGGTGGCGACGCTGATTGCGATCGGGCTCGGCGGGTTCCGTCAGTTTGTCCTCGGCCCGACCGCCGCCACCTCCTATTTCTTCTTGAACTTCATGGTGCTGATCATGATCAGTTTCACCGAAGTGATCCTGCTGCCCTTTCTGCCCCGCACGATGCTGCTGTTCGTGTGCGGCGTGTACGCATGGAAGGGCGCGGTCGCGCCTCGAGCGGCGCCCGCGCAGGATTCCTGGCGGCGGCGCCATTCCTGGACATGAACGCCCCTGGCGCAAGCGACGAAGGGTTAAAACGCCCCACCGGAGTTTGATCTCAACGGCCTCGAAATTTTCGCTAAGAGGACTATGTTCGCGGCCTGGTTCCACACGCCATTGGGCGTGAGGTTGAAGGAGGTTCGCACATGTCATCCTCGCCCCGGAAATCGCGGCGTCAGGTCTTGCTCGCGCTGAGCTTAGGCGCCGGAGCGAGCTTGATCGGCCTGGGCGGCGCGATGGCGCAGGATGTTGAGGACACCGCCAATTCCTACCGGCTCGACGCGGGCGACCAGCTTCGCGTTACAGTGTTCGGCGAACCCGATCTGACCGGGACGTACCAGGTCGGCTCGCAAGGCACGATCTCCTATCCGCTGGTGGGCGAGGTGGAAGCCCGCGGGCTCACGGTCGCTGAATTCACCGACAAGCTTCGCGAAGCGCTGCTCTCCTATATCCGCGCTCCCAATGTGAGCGTCGAAGTCGCCAATTACCGGCCCTTCTTCATCCTTGGCGAGGTTCAGCGCCCGGGCACTTATCCCTACTCCGCCAATCTCACCGTTCAGAACGCGGTGGCGACGGCGGGCGGCTTCACCTACCGGGCGAACCGCGGACGAGTTTTCATCAGGCACGCGAACGAGAGTCAGGAGCGGTCATATCGGCTGACCTCCGCGACGCCCGTGATGCCGGGCGATACGGTGCGAATTGGCGAACGCTTCTTCTGATATCGCCCCACGAGCGCGGAGCGCGCGAGAATTTAGCGGTTCACGCGAAATCTCGCTGTACCGGGGCCACACGTCGTCGGCGCCGAACATGCATGCAGGCGCATCCGCGCGACGCGCGTTGCGTACATATGATAGGTTAGGCCGTCCTCATCGCGAAGACGGCAAACTCGGGGCGGCGCTATGGGCGCCGCGCATTTTGCCGACCGGTCGCTGCGATCGGGGGCGTCGATTTGGCGGTGGGCGGCGATGAGTGTTTTGAGCCAGGAACAGCACGCGGCTCAATCGGCCAATGGCGGCGCGCCCGCCGGTCTGGCCGACATCTTCGGCGTCACCGCCGCGCTGCAGATGTTCAAGCGGCGCTTCTGGTTAATGGCGCTGATCGGCGTCACGGTCGGCGCGCTGGCGCTGGCGCACTTCATGAGCGCGCAGAAAACCTATCAGGCGACGGCGCTCGTGGTCATCAATCCGCGCCAGGAGCGCGTGCTGGGCAGTGAAGACGCGGTCGTCGGCCAATTGCCGCGGGAGTCCTCGGCGATCGATTCCGAAATCGAATTGTTGCGCTCGCCCGCGCTGATCGGCCAGCTCGTCGACGCGCTCGGCATGACGAGCGCCGCCAACGGCGCGTCCCCCAACGCCACCGACCAAAAAGCACGCGAAACGCTCGCGAGCAGCCTCTCGGGATCGCTGAACGTCCGGCGCCGGGGCATGACCTATGTGATCGAGATTTCGGCGACTTCGCCCGACCCGCAGCGCGCCCAGCTGATCGCCAACACCTACGCCGACGTCTACATCGCCTCGCAAGTCAATGTGCGCGTCGACACCGCCCAGCGCGCCAATTCGTGGCTCACGCGCCGCCTGGCCGAATTGCGCGAGGACGTCGAGAAAAAGGAAAGCGCGGCGGAGGCGTTCCGTTCGCAATCGGGTCTCATCTCCGCATCTGGCAGCTCGTTGGTCGAGCAGCAGATCACCAACGTGCAGATGCAGGTGCTGCAGGCGCAGGCCGACCTCGCCGAAAAGCAGGCGCGCTACGAGCAATTGCAGCAGATGCAGGCTCAAGGCAGCTCGATCGATACGATCGGCAACGCGCTCAATTCGGAAACCATCCGCGGGTTGCGCGAGCGCGAGGCCGACATCGCCCGGCGCCAATCCGATCTTGAGAGCCGCTACCTGGCGACGCACCCGGCGGTGCAGTCCGTGCGTTCGGAACGCGCCGACATCGAACGCCAGATCTCGGAGGAAATCGACCGCATCTCGACCAACCTCGCCAACGAGGTCTCGGTTGCGCGCGCGCGGCTGGCCACGCTGCAGGGATCGCTCGCCAGCGTGCGCAACGACCTCGCGGCCAACAGCGAGTCGAGCATCCGTCTGCGCGAACTGGAGCGCGAAGCCACCGCCAGCCGCCAGGTTTACGAAGCGTATCTGCAGCGTTATCAGCAAATCGCCGACCAGGACCAACTCAACACCGCCGACGCGCGGATCATGGCCTACGCGCATCGGCCCGCCGCGCCCTCCTCGCCCAATCTGAAAATCTCGCTGGCGCTCGCCGTCGCGCTTGGACTTTTCCTCGGCATCGCCGCGGGCGTGGCCGCGGAAATCCTCGACCAATCGGTGAAGAGCGCCGACGAACTCGAGTCCAAGGTGGGCTACCCCGCTATTGCCTCCATTCCCACCATTCGCAAGGGAATGATGCGGCTTATGCCGCCGGCCGAGCGTCACCCCGCGGGCTACCTTGTCGGCAGGCCGATGTCGGCCTTCACCGAAGCGCTGCGCGTGCTGCGGACGGTGATCGTCTATTCCAAGCTGGATTTCTCGGTGAAGGTCGTCGCCATCACTTCGGCGCTGCCCGACGAGGGCAAGACCACCATTTCCGTGTGCCTCGGCCGGGTCGCGGCGATGTCGGGCCAGAAAGTCGTGGTGGTCGACTGCGATCTGCGCAAGCAATCGATCAACGACATCATCGACATCGAGACCGACACCGGCATCCTGCAAGTGCTCGCGGGCGAGGCGCCGTGGCGTTCCGCGATCGTGCGCGACCCGAGTTCGGAGTGCGATATCCTACCGGTGGCGACCTCGGGTTTCACGCCGCGCGACGTCTTCGGCTCCGACGCCATGACGCGGCTCGTCAACGACCTGCGCGGCCACTACGACCTCGTGGTGCTGGACTGCGCGCCGATCCTGGCGGTCGCCGAAACGCGCATCATCGTCAAGCACGCCGACACGACGGTCGTGGTGGCGCGCGCGGGCAAGTCCGCGATCGGCGCGGTGCGTTCGGCCATCTCGCAGACGGAGACAGCGGGCGGAAAGGTGCTCGGCGTCGCGCTCAATTGCGTGTTGCCGCATTGGCAATCCTACGCCGACAGCCTCTATTTCTATCAATCGAAGTCCTATTACAGCGTCTCCTGAACGGGCGCTGCATGAGCATCGCGTATTTCGCTCATGAGCTGGCCGACCCCGCGGTGCAGAAGCGGGTGAGGATGCTCCGCGCCGGCGGCGGCGAGATCGAACTGCTGGGCTTTGAACGCCGCCGTTTCGCCGGCGACGCGCAAGCTCCGGCGCCGCACATTCTGGGCCGCACCGCCAACGGCAAGCTGTTCGCGCGCGTGTTCTCCGTGCTGGCGGCCCTACCGCGCGCGTGGCGGCTGCGCGACGTGTGGGGCAAGGCTGACGCGCTGCTGGCGCGCAATTTGGAAATGCTGGCGATCGTGACGCTGCTGGCGGCCTTTACCGGCTCGCGCCGCCGCATCGTCTATGAGTGCCTTGACATCCATCGCCTGATGCTTTCGCGCGGGCCCGTCGGCGTCTTGATGCGCGCGATCGAGCGCGCGTGCCTCGCACACATCGCGCTCGTCATCACCAGCTCTCCGGCCTTCGATGCGCGCTATTTCCGCGCAGTTCAGAATTATCGCGGCGAGACGCTCGTCGTGGAAAACAAGGTTCTGGCGCTCTCCGGCGCTGCGCGCGCCCAGGCGGTCCCCGCCGCGGGTCCGCCCTGGACGATCGCCTGGTGTGGCGTGCTGCGCTGCCGGCAAAGCCTGCGCCTGCTGCGCCGCCTCGCCGATGAGCACGGAGAGCTCGTGCGCATCGAGCTCTGGGGCGCGCCGGCGCTCGATCAGATTCCGGACTTTCACGAGGTCGTCGCAGGGTCGCCGCGGATGCGGTTCAACGGCGCCTACAAGCCCGAGGACCTTCCGGCGATTTACGGCGCGGCGCATTTCGTGTGGGCGATCGACTATTACGAAGCCGGCGGCAATTCCGATTGGCTGCTGCCCAACCGGCTTTACGAGGGGCTCTATTTCGGCGCTCCGCCGATCGCCGTGACCGGCGTGGAGACGGCGCGTTGGCTGACGCGCCATGGGGTTGGCGTCGTTGTCGATCCCCCGCTTCACGAAACGCTCACGGGCTTTCTGGAGAGCTGCACGCCGCAGCGTTACGGCGAGATCCGCGCGGCGGCGCAGAACGTCGATCTTCAATCCGTCGCCGTGACGCTCGACTTCTGCCGCGCGCTGCTGGCGCGCTTGACGCGGGATGAAGCGGCATGACGTCGCCGTTTCTGATCGTCATCCCCTGCCTCAACGAGGAAGCGCATCTCGATGCGCTGCTCTCGCGATTGCGCGCCGACCCCGCCGCCGGCGCAGCGCGCATCGTGGTCGCCGACGGCGGCAGCACGGACCGCAGCGTTGAGATCGTCCGCGCCCACGCCGAAGCCGACGCGCGCATCGTCAGCATGCACAATCCCAAGCGCATTCAGAGCGCGGGCGTCAACATGGCGGTGGCGCACCACGCCGTCGGCGAGTTCTTCGTGCGCCTGGATGCGCATGCGCACTATCCCGACGACTTCCTGGCGCGGCTGATCAACGCCTATGAGACGACCGGCGCCGACTCGGTGACTGTTTCGATGCACGCGACTTCGCAAGGCGGCTGCTTCCAGAGCGCGGCGGCGGCGGCGCAGAACAGCGCGCTTGGCAATGGCGGCTCCTCGCACCGCAACGCGGGCGCGCGCCGCTGGGTCGAGCACGGCCATCATGCGCTCTTCCGCACGGCTTCATTCGAGGCGGCAGGCGGCTATGACGAGAGCTTCACCCACAACGAAGACGCCGAACTCGACACGCGCATCACCGGGCGCGGCGGGCGCATCCTTTTGGCCGGCGACATCGTCATGGACTATTTCCCGCGCGCGCGCGCTTGGGCGCTGGCGCGGCAATATTTCAACTACGGCAAGGGCCGCGCGCGGACGGCGTTGAAGCACGCCAGCGCGCTGAAGCCGCGCCAGCTCGCGCCGGTGGCCGTGGCGCCGGCCGCTATCCTGGCGCTGCTCACGCCAATGAGCCCGTGGGCCGGCGCGCCGCTCGCATTTTGGTTTGCGCTCTGCCTGGGCTTCGGATTCGCGCTTGGCTTGCGGACGCGTACGGCGTGCGCGTTCGCTTCGGGCGTCCCCGCCGCGATCATGCACGCGGCGTGGTCCTTCGGGTTCTGGCGCCAGCTTCTGTTTAGCGCGGATCGAGCGAGTACACACGCACGTAGTCAATGGACATCCGCGCCGGAAACACCGTGGACTGATCCGGCGCCTGGGCCCAGTCTCCGCCGACCGCAAGATTGATCAGCACGTACATCGGCTTGTGCATATCCGACGGGGTGTCGATTTGATGCACCTGACGCTCGTCGACGAACCAGGTGATGTGCTCGGGATCCCAAAGCACTCCATACTTGTGAAAGCCGTCGGTTGTATCGCCCACGTCGTGACGCGTCGTTGTGTCGTTGTGCGTGTTGGTGTGAACGCCGACATAGATCGCGTCCGGCTCACGGCCCAATTGCTCGAAGATATCGATTTCGGGCGGCCATGAGCCATCCTCCGGCAACAGCCAGAACGCCGGCCAAAGTCCCTTCCCCGCCGGCAGCTTGGCTCGCAGCTCGAAATAGCCGTAGGTCTGCGAAAACGCGTGATGCGTGGTCAGCAAGCCGGACGTGTAGCGGTAGCCGCCGAGGCGCCGGGCGAGATCGTCCGTGACCCGCTCAGCGACGATGTCGAGCGCGCCTTCGCGCACGGCGAACGGGTTGAGCCCGAGCGGCGTGCGTCCGTCGCCCGTGAACGCGGGATCGACGTAGAGCTGCAGTTCGTGGTTGTTCGTGAGCGTGCGGTTGTCGACGCCGCCATAGCCGAAGGTGGTCGACCACGGCCCTTGGGCGGGATCTCTTAGACGCAGCGTGTCGAACTCGTCCTCGAAGCGAAGACGCAAGGTCGCCGGCGTGTCCGGAAGCCAGCTGGATGGCGCCGAAGAAGGCGGATGCTGCGCGGCGGCGCCCGGCATGCAGCTCGCCGAGCCGATCGCGCTCCACAGAACGAGCGCGGCGATCATCCCCAACCGGCCGCGCGGCACGCTCATCGTCATCTTCCCGCCAAGAGCCCGCGAGGCTAGCGCGCATGACGCAGCGCGCGCACCCGATTTCACACGCAGCGCGAAGACTATGAGTACGCCAGCGCCCGCCGCAGAGCGCCGCGCACCACTTCCCAGAACAGGGCGGCGTCCGACGCGAGCGACCAGGACATGGCGTAGTCCTTATGCTGCAGCGAAAGCGGCGCCTCCGCGTCGATATCGCTGAGGCTGAATACGCCCGGACGCGTGCTGAGATAGAATTTCTTGCCGCCCTTGGTCAGCTTGGCGATCTCGTCTCCGACCAGAGGACGCGGTCCAACCAGGCTCATGTCGCCGCGGAGCACGTTGAGCAATTGCGGCAGGCGCTCGGCCAATTCGCCCAGCGAGGGAAATTCGGGCGCGGCGTCGTTCGCAGCTTGCGCCTCCGCCGGCGCGTGCAGCGGCACGATGTCGGCGCTCGGCGGAGAAAGGCACAGCCGCCAGCACGAAAAGCGCCGCCCGCCATAACCGACGCGCGGCTCGCTCTTGTAGTGCGGGGACAGGCCTCGCAGGCGCGCCACGCCCTCCACCAGGGCCAGCGCCAGCGCCCAGAACGGCATCAGCAAAATGACGATGACAAGGTCGGCGAACCGTTTGCGCCAGCCGCCGATCGCGGATTCATGCGCCAACACCAAGCCTGCGGCCAAGTCGCGCCGGAGCCCGGCTTCAAACGGGCTCAGGTCTTCTTCCTGAACGACCAGTCGACCAGCGGACGCCCCGGTTCTGGAGCGCGGGAACGGCAAGAGCATGCCTTATCCTTATCGCCTCTCATTCCCATAAAGAAGAGCGTTGCGCCAGGGTGAATCGAAAAGCCGAGAAAAAAAGACCGGAACATTTGGAGCGACTCACGCGATTATCAGTTCGTCGCTGGACGCCGCGCTTCCCGCATGCACGAAGAATGCTAAACCGCGTTGCAACGGCCCCGCCCGAATCCGGAGCCGTTCGCTCGGAATTGGTTGGGCTTTGAGGCAGGCTGATATAAGCGGCGCGCCTTGGGGAGGATGGAGTTCGTGGTCCGACCAATTGCGGATGATCAAGGCGCTTCCTTCGACATGTTCGGCGTGGCGCCGCGCGCCGCGCTGCAAGTCTGGTCGGCCGGCGCGGGCAAGGACGTGGCGCTGCGCTGGGGACAATTGAAGCGCGCGGCGCGGCGGCAGTTTCTCGTGCTGATCGCCATTTCGCTGTGCGGCGCGGCGCTGGGTGAAGCCTATGCATACTTTCACCCCGGCGAGGCGGGCGCGGTCGCGATTTGGTGCGCTTTTGGCTTGATTTGCGCATATGGCGTCGCCGTCGCGCGCGAACTCAGCCGCGACACCATCGGCGCGCTGTCATCCGTGAAGCGTAATAGCGGCTATTCCGTGCTCGGCGCGGCGCCGACATTGGCCAGCGCCAGCTTGCGCGAACTGCCGCCGGACAGGCGCTCGCCGCTCGGCAGCATCCTCTATCAGCCCGCTTCCGCCTTTGCCGCGGCCTTTCGCGATCTGGAAAGGATTGTGACACAGCGACAATTGGTGGCCTTCATCGGCGCGCTGCCGAACGACGGCGCGACGACGGCGGCGGTGTGCTCCGCCGTGAGCGCGATTCAGCAAGGCAAGCGCGTCCTTATCATCGATTGCGACTTGCGGCGCCGCTCGCTCACGCGCCTGCTCGAGCATGACGCCGATGCGGGAGTGTTGGAGGCCGCGCAGCAGCCGGAGAATTGGGCCGCCTTCGTGCGCGAGGAGCGCGAGAGCGGTCTGCACTTCATTCCCGCCGTGCGTCCGCGCAGCCCCTGGCGCAACCTGTTCGGCCAGCCGGGCCTGCCGGTATTGTTCGCCACGCTGCGGGAACACTACGACCTGATCGTGCTCGACTGTCCGCCGGCGCTGACGGTCAATGACGGCGCGATGATCGCCCGCGGCGCGGACAGCTGCATCATCGTGGCGGCATGGGACGAAACGCCGGTCTCGGCGCTGCGCGGAACGATGCGTACGTTACGCAGCCGGACGCCAATCCCGACGGGCGTCTGCGTCAATCGCGTGCCGCCGGGCTATGCGTTCGGCGCCCGAACCGGCGCCGCCTGAAACCGAAATCGACGTGGGCTGACTCAGGGCCGCTCGGCGAGCATCGAACCCGGCGCCAACGCGCCGCCGATGGCGATCGCCAATTGCGGGAAAATAGGCGCCAGGTTTCCCCCGAACGCGGGGGCATGGGCCCAATGCGGCGTGGCCGGGCGTGCAGCAATGCGCAACTTCCCCGACTTCGACTTTCGCTTCAGCATGTCCTGGACAAATGGCGCGGCCGCGCCGCCGCCCACGGCGATGGCGTCGACCTGGCCTTCGCCGTCATTGGCGGCACGGCCGAGCACGACGTCGAGCCCATGCTCATAAGCCTGCGCCAGCATCTTGAGGAATTGCTTATAGTCCTTGTCGCGCTCGAGATCCTTGAGCGCGATGACGATCGTGCGGCCGTCGTGGCGGATGGCGGCGCGCTTTTCGCTGAACAAGGATTCCTTGATGTCGCGGATCGAGTGCGTCAGGGAGCGCCAGAGCTCAGCCTGCTGCGCCGGCGTCTTGAGCGACGGCGCGCCTTCAATCGCCAGATTGAGCAGCAGGCGATCGATAAAATCGCCGGCCCGGGTCAGCGTGACTCGGGCCGCCTTCAACTCCTCGAGCGCGGCGTCGGCGCGCGCCAACGCGGCGATATCCGTCGTCCCCGCGCCGACATCGACCACGATCAGGTGCGCGGCGCTGGATTCGAGCCCGATGGAGCTATAGGCCGCGGCCGCGGTGGCCTCGAACATCATGCCCATGCGCCAGCCGCGCGCCTGCTCGGCCGCGGCCGAGGCAAGGGCCCGCCGCGCCGCCTCGAGGGATACTCCCCCGCGCGCGAACATGGCGTCGCCCAAAATGGCCTGAACCGCTTGCGCCTCGGCGAACATGCGCACGAGCATCGCGTGCAGCGCCGCGCCGCCGCCGCCGCGCCACGCCGGCGAGGCGTAACGCCGGTTGAACCGCCCGCCGGCCCCGTTCAGCGCGGGGTCGGCGGCGACGGCCTGATCGACGCTGCGGGCGAGAAACGCCAGATAAAGGACGATCAGATCGCGCAGCCGGAAAGCGCGATGCGGATCGATCGAGTGCGTGGCGGAGGTGTTGAGCGCGCGCTCAAGGTCCGGCGCGCTCAACAATGTCTTAAAGGAACGCAGCGCCTGGCGCTTGCTGGACTCGAGTTCCTCGGCGCGCCGGACCGCGTCCGGCCCAAACAGCACGCTCTCGTCATCGACGAAGATGGCGCTGTCGAGCAGGAAGGCGTTGCCGGCGCGGGACGCGGCGCCCACGGCCAGCGGACGCACCATCTCCGGCTTGAAATGCGACCATGCGTTGCTCGGCGCGGCCGCCGCTTTCGAGCAGGCGGTGCCGAAATCGACGCAGAGGTTCCACGATTCCGGTTCGGCGTTCACTTGCGCGCGCTCCGCGAGCGTGCGGGAACAGCCAGCGCCTTGGCCAAAATGTCGTCGCCGCGCATCCAGCCAGGCGCCGCGATCTTCACCATGGCGGGCGAACGGGCGCCCGGCTTCATCAATTCGTGACGGCGGTGATCAAAAGGTTCACGCGCGCCCGCTGCGCCGAGCGGCGAGAGCCCGCGCTTGCGCGCGACCTGCAGCAGAGACTGGCGCAGCATCACCGCGCACGCCTCCAGTGCATCCGCGTTCGCATCGGGTTCCGATTGGCGCGGCGCCTTAGCCGCGTCGACGGCCTGTTCGAGCGCGTGCAATTCCATCAGCGCGCGGGCCAGGGCGCGATCGGCTTCCGCCCAGCCGGCTTGACCAAGCATGTCGGCCAAATTGAAATCGCCGCGCGCGGGCCTCGACGGCTTGGCCGCCCGCGCTTCAGGCATTGGCGCAGTCACCTTCGTCACGATGGAAGTCCCCACTGCGCGGCTTGTTATCACAGCCGCACGCACAGCGGTACCAAGTCATGGCCGTCCGCGCCGCGCTGGAGCAATCACCAAGAGAACTTCAAAATGACGCTTCGCGGACGGCGCGAATTGCCGAAGCTAGAGCCGGAAAATGATGCCGGCGATGATGCGGTTGACGTCGAAATCGCGTTGCGGATCGGGCGTGCCGGAGGAGTCGTTGCGCTCGTGGGCGTAGGCAAGGCGCAGCGCCACACGCCGGTTCACCAGATATTTGATCTCCGCGTCGGCGTACTCCGTCTCGTCCTCGCGCACCACCGGGGGCTCGAATTTGCGCTTTTCGTAGCCGATGTCGCCGGAGACGAGGAGGTTGCGCAGAAATTCGTGGTCGACGCGCACGCTCCAGCGGCTGTCGACATAAGGCGTGGCGGTGGTGGCCGTGGCTTCCTGGACGTCGCGATGCGCATTCAGCGTCACGGTTGTCAATCCGGTGACGAACCACTCCAGATTGCCCGCGATGGCGGTGCCGTCGACGGTTCCGCCGACATCATAGTCCTGGCTGAACTGACCCACGGTGAACTCGCCGCGGATGAGATTGGTGAGATCGAGGCGGACCCCCGCCAGGATCGTGCGGCCGTCGGAGCTCAGCGTCGGCGCGTTGTCATAATCGCGCTTGTCTCCGGTGACGGACCCGACAATCGAAAGGCGCGGGCTGACCGCCACTTCGACGCGGCCGGTGATCGAATCTTCAGTGTGATCGCGGAAGTCCTGATCCACGGCGCCCGCGTCGTCATAATTGTAGTTCGCCGCCGAGACCGTGCCGCTCAAGCGGAAACGGTTCATCGTGTGCTGGGCCGAGATGGAGGCGTCCTGGTGGTCATACCGCACGGGCTCGGAGAGGGTCTGAAACGACCCCGGATCGGTGCGCGGCTCCACTTCGTGCGACAGCCGGACCGTGCCGCTCACCTGCGTGCTGTCGCCGATATCAAGCCTTCCGTAACCACTCACATAGCCCGTGCTGTAGTCTTCGCTGTCGAACTCGTCGTGCTGGTTGGAGGCGCCGCCGGCGGACACGACCACGGCATGGCGCGACCAGTGCGAAGTCAGCGTGGCCTGTGGCGCCACCGTATAAATCATGTCGCTTTGCGAGTCGGCCGGCGCGGCAAAGAGATTATCAACGTGTTCGGCGTTCACTTCGAGCGAGGCGTTGAGGTCGAACCCGCCGAAACGCAGGCCCAGCGGGTCGTATTCCGGCCGCGCCCGTTCCTGCACGCCGACGTTCTGCTCATCGTCCTGGGCCAGAGCCGGTTCGATGGGCGCAAGCGCGATCAGGCCGACGGCGAGGTACGAGCAAGCTTGGAAAACGCGCACGACGGCCTCCACAGCCGCCGACTTGCGCCGGACCCCCCGGCCGTGCACAGCAGCCCGCCCGCCATCGGTCTCCCCGCGGGCGCGCGGCCGCAACTCTTTGCACTCAAGGCGAGAACCGCGGTGGATCGAACATCCGCAGCTTTGAAGTTTTCCCCGTCTCCGCGCCACGTCAATCGCCCCCGCTGGCTGCTCGCCGACAAAAACGGCGAACGTCACCATGCAGTTCCGATGCTTAAGGTGATGTTTTCGCGCCGCAGAAAACCAAAATCATGCTGCGGCTAAGTGTCAGGGACGGCTGCTCGCCAGCACCCAAGTTCCGACCCTAACAATTATTGCCCAGAAAACAGCGCAATATAAGACAAGGGAAAGGATTACCGCCCAGCGCGGCAAAGAAAAGTTCCGCTTCTTCCTAACATTCGAGGAAGACGCCGGGTCTTCTGGCTCCTTGGGATTTACCTGGGGACGCGGCAGCGCTGCCACTCTCGCCTCGCTCACCACTCATCCGCTCCGCGCGGAATCATTTCACAACAAGTGTAGGCGCGCCCGACTCAGTGACAAGGCGCCTAACTCAGCCCTACCCAACCACGCGACTCCGATTGCAACGCACAATCCGCCCGGTCAAAAAGTTTATCAGCCATTAAAGTGGGGTTGATGGCGGGGGCTGAGGAATGGCCAATCACATGTTCGAGACGGGGTCCGGCGCGCGGATTCCGTTTCGAGGCCGACAAAATGCGGCGGAGCGAGCAAGCTGGACCAGCGAATTCCGCAGCTCGTCCCGCATTACCGATCATCGGCTCATCCGCAGGGTGCAGAGCGCCAATGGCAGGTTGAAGCGCGCCTTCGACATTTGCGTTTCGGCGCTGCTCATCGTTTTTCTCGCTCCGGCGCTGGCGACGATCGCATTGGCGATCAAGCTCACGGATCGCGGCCCGGTCTTCTACCGGCACTTGCGCATCGGCCGCCAAGGCGCGCGTTTCGAATGTTTTAAATTCCGCACCATGGCCGTGGACTCACAGGAGCGGCTCGCCTTCATCCTGTCGACCGATCCGCACGCGGCGGCCGAGTGGCGCGAAAGCCAGAAGCTTCGCAAGGATCCGCGGGTAACCAAGCTCGGCGCGTTTCTGCGCAAGTCGAGCCTCGATGAACTGCCGCAACTCTTTAACGTTTTGCGCGGCGATATGAGCATCGTCGGCCCGCGGCCGATCACGCGCGCCGAACTTTACCGGTACGGGCGCGAACGGAGATATTATCTCCTGGTGCGCCCCGGGATCACCGGCCAATGGCAGGTGAGCGGCCGCTCCAGCACGGGCTACGAGAAGCGCGTGCAATACGATCGGCAGTATCTTGAGAATTGGTCGTGGGCGCGCGAGTTCTGGATCATGCTCATGACGATCCCGGCCGTGCTCAAGACCAAAGACGCTTGCTGAAAACTTAACCCTTATAGGCGCGTTCGCCCGGCCGCGGCTCACGCGGCGCGATCTGCTTGAACACGCCCGTGCCCGTCATCAACGTCCGTTCGCCTGACCAAATGCGGCCCCGCACTATATAAAGTCCGTCCTCGCGCGAGAGCACCTCGCCGGCGCCTTCCACCCAGTCTCCAAGCTTGGCGCTCGATAAGAAATCGCAAACCAATCGCACGGTGACCCAATAGGACGAGGTCTCGATCGACACGACATGGCCCCAGGCCATATCGGCGAACGTCATCAGCATTCCGCCGTGCGCGTTGAGCATGCCGTTGGTGTGATGCTCCTCGACGCGGAACGCCATGCGCAGGCCCCGCTCGTCAACACTTCGGTAAAGCGGCCCGATCTGGCGTCCGAACCCGCGCCGCCAATCCAGTGGAGCGTATCCTGCGGGGATTTCGGCGGGCGCGGCGACGTCGTCGGACATGGATGGCTCAGGGTAAAGAAAATGGGAGCGCAGTCTAAAGGACCGCGCTCCCATCTGTGCCATCCGTCGCCGATGGGGTCGAGCGCCGCGCCCGGCGCTCAGGCCGCCCAGGCCTCAAGGATCCAGCCAGACGCTGTCTTCATCATCGATTTCGTCGGCGATTTTGGCGTCGACCATCGACACGTTGGTGCGGCCGTGCGCGGCTGGCGCCTGCACCGCGCCACGGGGCAGACCGTTGACCATGTCTGAGCGCACGTCGTAGCGCGCCGCCCGGATCGCGGGGTGAAAGCCGACATTGTGCAGCGACAGCATCACGTCCTGGCCGCGCTCGCGCCAATAGGCCTCGATCTTTTCCTTGAGCGCGGCGGCGCCGTCTCGCGAGCAATAATCCGTCTCCGGGCGCGCATGAATCTGCCCTGAAAACGCATTCCAGTCATCGTCATTGCTGGGGGCGTAGAGAGAAGACTTCATAAATCTCGATGCCTCGTCGCTGTGTAACCGCCTGAAGTCAAAGTACGGAATCCAGCGAATTTTGAAATTGCACGTAAGTTGTGTTCGACGGCCTATCCTGTTTGGGGAATCACCTGCCCTTGGCCGCCCTCGCTCCGCCGACGGCCTATGCCGTTTGGACTATCGCCTCTGCATCGCTGCCCGGCCCGGCGCTTTCGTGCTTTCCTTGCGGGAATGCAGGCGGCCTGATTGGTAGTGACCCGTCCCCTCGCTGTCGTTATCGACGATGACCCGCAGGCCGCGGAAGCCGTGGGCCTTACAGTGCGGGACTGGGGGGCTGACGTTATCGTCGCCGCGAACGCGGCCGAGGCCCTGGCGCTGCTGGGGCGCAAGGCGCGCGTCGTGAGCTGGATCATCACGGATTATGAATTGGGCGCCGGCGTGAAAGGCGTGGACGACGTCCAATCGCTGCGCGCCGTCGCCCCAAACGCGCGCATATTGGTGCTGTCCGGCGCGCGCGGCTCGGGCGACGCCGCCGCACGCGCCGGCTTCGACAACATGAGCAAGCCGGCGAACGCCGCCCACATCCATGCCTGGCTGGCGTCGGGATAGATTGCCCCGCCGCCCGACGCGGGGCACAAGCCCCTCATGTCCGCCTCGTCGGAGCAGACCCCCCCTTCGTGGCTGCCGGCCGCCGACCGCTTGGTGACGATCGCGGCGGCGTTCCTGATCGCCTGCATCGCCGCGCTCGCCATTGGCCTTTTCACGCTTGCGCAGCTGCAGGAACGCAGCGCCCGTGAAGGCGGGCGGGCGCGCGCGCTTCGCACCGAAACCTACGCGCTCAACATCGCCGCCGCGGACGCGGAATCGAGCATGCGGGCCTACTTGCTGGCGTCCGATCCGCGCTTCGCCGGCGAGCATGAGCGCGACATCATCGCCATGCACGGGCACGTCCAGCGACTGCGCGAGCTCGCCGGCGACGACGTTGAGCTGCGCACCACCATCGAGAGCATCGCCACGCTGGCCGCGCGCGCGGAGGCCGCCACGAGTGAGGCCGTGCAGGCGCACGGCGCGCGCCGCCCGGCGCCGTCGCGCGCCGCGCCGCTGGCGGCGACGGCCGGCCCCGCCACGGAAGCGCTGCGCCTGCAAGCCGCGCCGCTCCTGGATCGGATCGAATCGCGCGTGGATGCGATCCGCGCGCGCAACGCCGGCGCGCGCATCATGCTCTACTGGCTGAGCGCGGTGCTGGTGCTGCTGTCGCTGGCGGCGGCCGGCGTGGCCGTGTGGGCGATCCGCGTCGAACGGCAAAGCTGGCGCACGGCGCTTGCGATCATGGTGAGGGCGAACGAAGAGACCGAAAGCGCACGCGCTAAGGCGGCGGCGTCCGATCTTGCGAAAACGCGCTTTCTCGCCGCCGCGAGCCACGACATGCGCCAGCCGCTGCATGCGCTCACGCTCTATCTCTCCGCACTGCAGCGGCGTGTCGAGGGCGAGGAAGCCAAGAGCATCCTCGCGAAAGCGGAGCGCGCGACGCAATCCATGGTCGGCATGTTCAACACGCTGCTCGATCTGGCGCGCATCCAGGCCGACGTCGTCACGCCGGAACTGGAGACGTTCGCGCTGCAAGACGTGATTGAACGCGTGCTCGGCGAACATCCGCAGGCGAGCGTAAGCGGCCCTGCCCCCGCAACCGCCCTCAAGGCCCACAGCGACCCTACGTTGGTGGAGCGCTTGCTGCGCAATCTCGTTTCCAACGCGCTGCGCCATGGCGGCGGTGAAGCGCATATCGCGGTCGAGGCGCGCGGGGCGCGGGTGTTCGTCACTGTAAGCGACAATGGGCCCGGCATTCCGGCCGAGGAACAGGCCCGCATCTTCGAGGAATTCGTCCGTCTCGACGGCCGCGCGGGCGCGGAGGGCCTGGGGCTCGGACTGGCGATCGTCAAGCGCATCGTCGAACTGCTGGGCGCGACGATCGAACTCCGTTCGTCGCCGGGCGAGGGCTCGGCGTTCACCGTGGGGCTTCCACTCGCCGGCGTCGGGGCCGCGGCGCCGGCCTCGGCGGCGCCCGTCGCCGGCGTGCTCAATGGCGCAGCGATTCTGGTGATGGACGACGACCCGCTGGCGCTCGAAGCCGAAGTCGGCGCGCTGCGCGACCTCGGCGCGGATGTGCGCGGGTGCGCCGGCGAGGCCGAGGTCCAGGCCCTGCTCGACACGGGGTTTTGTCCGCGCTTGCTGATGATGGACCTTCGCATCGAAGGCGCGTTCGTCGGCGTCGAGATCGCCGAGCGCGCCCGTGCGCGGCTCAAGCCGCAACCGCGCGTGCTGATGGTGACGGGCGACACCGCGCCCGAAACGCTCGCGCAATTGCGCGCGTCGGGGCACGCCTGGCTCATAAAGCCGGTGTCGCGCGACGATCTTGCCGCCGCGGTGCTGGGTGCGCGCGAGCGCGCGCGAACGTGACTAGTGCGATTTGAGCTTAGCGATCGCCTCGGCCCGCGTGCGCACGCCGACGGCCCTGTAAATCGCGGCGAGATGAATCTTCACCGTGCCTTCGGCGATTTCGAGCGTGCGCGCGATCTCTTTGCTCGAACGCCCTTTCAGCAATTCGGCGAGCACCTCTTTTTGCCGCACCGTGAGCTTTTCGCTGCTTTGCGGCGGCGCTTCGATGGGCGCGCCAGGCTCGCGCTTGCCCAACGCCGGCGGAACATAGATCTGGCCCGCGAGAATGAGCTTGATGGCTTCGGCGATCTCCGACGCGGGAAGCGATTTCAGCACATAGCCGTGCACGCCGGCGGCTAACGCGGCGAAAATCTCCGAGCGGTCCTCGACGGCGGAAACGACTGCGACCTTCGCGTCGGGAAAGCCGTCGCGCAGAGCCGCCAGCGCCTCGGCGCCGGACATGCCGGGCATGCGCAGATCGACCAGGACGAGATCGCCGGCGCCGTTGTTGGTCAAGATTTCGATAGCCTCGTCCAAAGTCTCGGCTTCGCGAACTTCCTCTGCGTTCAAGGCATCGAGCAGCAATTGTTTGAGACCGCTTCTGAACAGCTCATGGTCGTCAGCGATCAACGCTTTGATCGGCATTACTCATTCCTTCGGCCACTGTCCGCTCGACCTGGAAACTGTGATTGCTCCGTGCGCCGGCATTTTGCCGAGACGCGCTCGCCCGTACAACACAAATGTTATCCCCCGCGCGCGCCGGTTGCAGGGCTCAGCGGCGGCGGCCCGGGAGCACAGCGTCGATGGTGCTTGCGCCTTCGCGCGCGCGCTCCTCGCGCAACGTGTCGATGCGCGCGCGCTCGCCCTGGAACAATTGCAGATCGCGGCCGGATAAGTTGCGTCCCGTCGGCACGCGCAATCCCATCGGATTCACCTGCGATCCGTTGAGCAGCACTTCGTAATGCAGGTGCGGCCCGGTCGAACGCCCGGTGGCGCCGACATAGCCAATGATCTGCCCTTGCCGCACGCGCGCGCCCGTGCGTATGCCCGCGCCGAAGCGGGACAAGTGCGCATAGGCCGTCTCGTAACGATCGCCGTGGCGGATCCGAATATAGTTGCCGTACGTGCCGAAACCGCCGGCGCGCTCGACGACGCCGTCGCCCGCGGCCATGATCGGCGTGCCGATCGGCGCGGCGAAATCGGTGCCGCGGTGAATCAGCGAATAACCGAGGATCGGGTGCAGTCGCATGCCGAAGCCGGAGGCGAGGCGCGCGCCGTTGATCGGCGTCTTCATCAGGAATCGCCGGGCGCTCTTGCCCTCGCTGTCGTACCAGTCGGGATGAGAATCGCCCGGCGCCTGGAACGAATAGAAGCGCCGCGGCTCGCCGTGCACATCCAAAGCGATGAAAAGCAGGTCGCCCGTACGAACCGTGTGGCCCTCGTCGTCATAGAAGCGCTCGAACACCAGTTCGAACTGATCGCCGCGCTGGATGTCGCGCTGGAAGTCGACATCGTAGCCGAACGCGTCGGCGAGCGCGTCGATCTCATGATCCGTGGCGCCGAGTTCCAGCGCGCTTTCATAAAGGCTGTTGCGCACCGGCGCGGCGATGCGGGCGATCTCGTACGTCACCGGCATCAGAACCTGACGCGCGGCGAATCCGCCCTCGGCCATGCGATTGGCGGTAATCGAAGCGCCCGGATCGGATCGGAACGCGACGCCGGTTAGGTGCGCCGCATCGTCGGCGCGCTCAAAGTAGAGGTTGACCGGCTGGCCCGGCCGCATTCGCCGCGGATTATAGACGCTGGAGATCGAATTGATCACGGCGCTGGCTTCGCGTTGAGACGCCCCCGCCCGCGCCATGAGGCCGGCCAGCGTCTCATTGCGCTCCATGCGCAGTTCGCGCGCTTCGCGACGGAGGTAAACTTCCGTAAACGCCATCTGCTCGGTTCGCCGGGCGGCCGCTTCGCGCGCGGCCGCCGCAGCCAGAGCGTCCGCCGAATTGAACAAGCCGGCGTTCCAGGCCAACGCCGCACCGACACAGGCCGCGCCGACCAACGCGGCCAGCGCAGAGAGCGCCTTCCAGGCTTTCTGCAGCGTCGGCTGCGGCGCGCCCGTCATCGGGACGTCATGCCGTTGCGATTCAAGGACTCAGCCGTCAAATTTTTCGCCAAGATTATCAAGCCGGAAACCCTAATGGTCGCATCTGCGGTGGTTGACCCTGCCGTCATGGGGCTACACGACCGGAGCAAGGACCAAGCCAGGCGCGCATTCAATGGCACATAGGTCTAACCAGCCGGTTTCAAGTCAAGTCGCGGTGGCGTGAGCGAGACGCCGCCCGACGAGGCGCGCAAGCGCCGCTGGCCCGTACGGCTCGGCTGGGCGAGCGCGGGGGCGGTGCTGTTGCTGGGCGGGGTCTGGCTGCTGCGCATCCCACTGGCCGAGTTTACCTTTCGTTCAGCTTTCAGCCAGCGCGGCATCGACGCCGATATTGACATCGCCTCGCTGGATTTCGGCCACGTGCTGGCCCGCAACGTGCGCGTGGGCGCGGCTTCCGCGCCCGACGTTAAGATTGATGAAGCGGAGCTTTCTCTCGACTGGGACGGGCTCGCGCCGAACCTCCGCGCGGTTCGGCTGGTGCGGCCGTTCGTGCGCCTGCGGCTCGATCAGACCGGGCGCGTCTCACTGGGCGAACTCGACCGTTATGAGGCTCAGGGGCCGGGCGGACGGCCCGTGCTTGGGCGCATGCGCGTGGCCGTCGAACAAGGCTCGGCGGTGATCGAAGCGCCCTTCGGGCCATTGACCGCGCAGTTCGACGCGTCCGGCGTGGTGGGCGAGGATTTCAATGCGCTCGCATGGATCGCGCCGGTGACACAAGCCAACGGCGCCTATCGCCTCGAGGCGGCGCACGCGGAACTGATGGCGAGTTCGCCGCAGGGCGCGCTCGCGCTTCGCTTGACCGCGGCCGCCAACAAAGTTGTGTGGAACGGCGCGGAGATTTCGGATGCCGCGTTTGTCGGCGCGATACAGGCGCCGACCGATTTCTCGCGCATGCATGTCGAAGCGCTATGGCGCGGTGCGGCGCTCGACACGCCCGATCGCATCAGCATGCGCAACCTCAATGGCGGCGCCACCGCGGATGCAACGATGCGTCCCGATCAGCTCGCGCCGGCCAACTGGCGCGGCGTCGCGACCATGACCATGTCGCGCGCCGGCCAAAGCGACATGATGCTGACAAACGCGCGGCTCAACGCCGAAGCACGCGGCGACAGCGCCACGGCGCAAGGCCAGTGGAGCTTGAGCGGAACGCATCTGAGCGCCTTGGCTTTGTCTTCGGGCGCGCCTTCGGCGCGCGGCGCGCTGCGCTACGCGGACGGCGCGTTCTTGCTCGACGCGCGCATCGCCCTTGCCGGCGCGCGTTTGAACGAAGATGCGCAGGAAACGATGCGCAGCGCGCTGCCGGATATGGAAGGCGCGCCGGTTGGGCCGACGTTCGCATCGGCGCGCCAAGCGCTCGACGCGGCGCTCGACCGCTTCGACCTGAGCGCCGAAGCGCAGGTGCGCTGGCAAGGCCAGTCCGGCCAAATCACCATCGCCGCGCCGATCGAGGCGCGCGCAGCGAGCGGAGCGCGCCTTCACGCCTCGCCCCTGCGCGACGACGGCCCCGGCGTCGTCGTGCAATTGCCGAGCGGGAATGTGCATGCATCCTTGTCGGTCGAGACGAGCGGCGGCGGCGCGCCCGGCGCAACCTTGCTGCTCGACACGCTCGACTGGGCCCCGGACGCCCCGCTGGTCGCGGACGCCTCGCTCACGCTGGCCAGCTGGCGCGCACAGAACGCGGAGATCGCGGCGCGCGATCTCGACCTCAGTCTGGTGCAGCCGCCCGCGGGCGAAGGGCATTTGGTGATCAAGGGCCCCGCGCATGTCAGCGGCCCGCTGGGCGACGGGCGCGTGCGCGATCTGGTCGCCGATCTCGACGTCACGCTGGCGTGGTCGAATGGCTGGCGGCTGACGCCCAACCAATCATGTCTTCCCGTGCGCCTGAGCGGGCTGGATGTCGCCGCACTCTCCTTCCAAAGCGGCGCGTTTCGTTTGTGCGCGTCGGGCGGCGCTTTGATTGCGGCGGACGCGCGCGAGCGGCTGTCCGGCGGCTTCCTTATCCAGGGCCTGCAATTGAATGGGCGCATGGCGGGTCCGGAAGCGCAGCCCGCCCGTTTGCGGGCGCAAAGCGTGCGCGGCGCATTCGGCGGCGCGATCGACGCCATCGCGCTCGATGTGCAAGCCGCCGCGCCCAGTCTCGCGATCGACATGGCCCCCGACCGCGTGCTGAGCGTGAGCGGACGGCGCGTGACCGCGAACGCGCGCGTCGGCGACCGCACGTGGCGCGTTGAAGGATTGTTCGACGCCGGCGAACTTTCGGATCCGACCCTGCCGGGCGACGTGCGCGCCATCGCCGGACGATGGAGCATGGCGCCGGAGAACGAGCGCACCATCATTCGCGTCGCCGCCGGCGAAGCGCACATTGTCGGCCATCCCGCGAGCGACAGCGATCCGCGGCCGCTGTTCAATCCGATGCGCCTCGCCGACGTGGACGCCGTGCTTGATTCCGGCAAGATCACCGCCAGCGGGCGCCTCGTGCTGGAAGCGGGCGGGCGCGAACTTGCGCGCTTCACCGCCGCCCACGATGTCGATCAAGGCGTGGGCGCCGCGCACGTGACCGCGGCCCGGCTCTCTTTCGACAGGGACCTTCAGCCCTATCAGATCAGCGAGATCGCCCGCGGCCTCGTCGACAATGTGCGCGGCGATGCGTCGGCCACGGCGGAAATCACCTGGGGACGGGATACGTTCGCCGCGACGGGGCACGTGCGGCCCGATGGTCTCTCGCTGTCGATGGCCACCATTCCCGTGATTCAGGACGTGCGCGGCGACATCTATTTCGACGACCTCTTGCAGCTCACGACGCCGCCGGGCCAGGCCCTGACGGTTGGCGTCGTCAATCCGGGCGTCGAAGTCCGCAACGGGCGGCTGCGCTTTCAGCTTCTGCCGGAGCAAAGGGTCGCCATTGAGCAAGCGGAATTTGATTTCTCGTCCGGCACGCTGTCCGTCGTGCCGACGACGATCGCGCTCGGCGCCGACAAGACCCAGTTCGAGCTGCGCCTCAGCGACATCGACATGGAGACCCTGTTGACGCAGATGAATTTCGCCGATCTCAAGGCCACCGGGCGCATCGAAGGATCGTTCCCGCTGCTGCTCACCACCCGCACGGCGTTTATCCAGAACGGCCGGCTGCACACCGCGCCCGGGGGCGGCACGATCTCCTATGTCGGCCAGGCCGCCGACAGTGTGACCGGGGCCGCCGAGGTGGCGTTCCAGGCGCTCAAAAGCTTCCACTACGACAATCTGGAAATGACGCTGAGCGGCGACATCTCCGGCGACGTCGTGACCTCGGTGCGCTTCAATGGCGTCAACACCGGCGCTCCGGTCAATCTGGGGCCCATATCGCCAGTGCCCGGCGTCGGCGAACTGCGCGCCCGCGGCGTGCCCTTCCGTTTCAACGTCACAGTCACCGCGCCCTTCCGCCGGCTCGCCGAATCCATCGGCACTGTCACAAATCCGCGATCGCTTCTGCATCAGACGGAACCCTCAACCGGCGAAACGCCCGTTGACCAAGAGCCCCTACCGCCAAGATAAAGAGTTCAGAGGCCGTTCAGACTGACCCTGCTAGCCATCGAGCCTTAGAGGAGCGCCCTTATGCGTGGCGGATTGACTGCTCTTTCTCCATCGCTGGCCGGCCTGGCCGCCGCCGTCGGCGTCAGCGCCTGCATTCCCGTACAAGTCACGGCGCCGGACAAGCCGATCGAGATCAATCTCAACGTCAACATCCGCCAGGAAGTCGTGGTGCGCCTCGAAGGCGACGCGCAGGATCTTCTGCACAACAACCCCAATCTGTTCTGATGAGCCGCCCCATGACCCGCACCGCGCCCTCTCCTCTGTCGCTCGCGAAAATGCTGCTCACGGCATGCGCTCTCGCCGCCGCCCTCCTCGCCCTGCCGGCGCACGCTCAGGATTCAGTGATCGCCGAGGCGCGCGCCGCGGGCGTTGTCGGGGAGCAGGCCGATGGCTATCTGGGCGTCGTGCAAGGGCAAACCGCTTCGGCGGACGTGCGCGCGCATGTCGATCAGGTGAACATCGGGCGCCGCGCCGTTTACACCCAGCGCGCCCAGTCGCGCGGCGTTTCGGTCAACGAAATGGCGGCCGCCGTCGCCTGCGAGATCTTCGGCGCCCGCATCGCCGTCGGAGAGCGCTATCGCGACGAAAACGGCGCCTGGCGCCAGCGCACGGCGAGCGCGCCGGTGGCGATGCCGAGCTTCTGCCCGCACTGAGACATCTTCGCTCCCCCGCTGGCGCTCACGGCGGCGCGGCGCCATCTCATGCGGCATGAAGACGTTCCTGCTCTTCGCTTTCTGGGGCGCGATCTTGATCGCCGTGGCGGTCTGGACGTTCTCGGGGTTCGACGGATCCGGCCTCAGCATCCACGGCTGGATCGCGCTCGCCCTTGGATCGGTGTTGTCGCTCGCCCTTGGCGCCGGGCTGATGGCGCTGGTTTTTTACTCGGCGCGCCGCGGCTACGACGACCGCGTGCCGAGAGATACGGACGAGGATTAACCCTTTCCACTTATGTTCCACCGGAGCATAAGGTGATAAGCTCGCGCTCATGTCCGCCCGCAAGCCGTCCAGCAGCGCCGCCGCGCGCTTCCAGTCGCTCTACACGCACGGCTTTGTGCGCGTGGCGGCGGCCGCGCCGATTGTCACCCCGGCCGACCCGGCCGCCAATGCCGCCGCCATTCTGGAGTTCGCCCGCCAGGCCGACGCTGAAAAAGCCGCGGTGCTCCTCACGCCCGAATTATCGGTGTCGGGCTACGCCATCGACGATCTCTTGCTGCAAGATGTGGTGCTGGACGGCGTCGAAGCGGCTCTCGCCGCGCTCAAGGCGGAAAGCAAAAAGCTCCTCCCCGCGCTGATCGTCGGCGCGCCGCTTCGTCTGCGCGGCGCGCTTTACAATTGCGCCGTCGTCATTCACCGCGGCGCCTTTCTCGGCGTCGTGCCGAAAAGCTTCCTGCCGAATTATCGCGAGTTCTACGAGAAACGGCACTTCGCGCGCGCGGACGATCGCGTCGACGATGCGATTGCGCTTTGCGGCGAAAGCGTGCGGTTCGGGCCGGATATCGTCTTTCATGCCGATGACGTCGCAGACTTCACGTTCCATGTTGAAATCTGCGAAGACTTCTGGGCGCCGGCGCCGCCGTCGACGCTCGGCGCGCTGGCGGGCGCCAACATCCTGTTAAATCTCTCCGCCTCGAACATCGTCATCGGCAAAGCCGAGGACCGCGCCGTGCTCTGCGATTCCCAATCGCGAAGATGCGTCGCTGCATACGTGTTCGCCGCCGCCGGCCGCGGCGAATCCACCACAGACCTCGCCTGGGACGGCCAGATCGTGGCTTACGAAATGGGCGAGAAGATTGCCGAGGGAGAGCGCTTCTCGCGCGCGCCGCAACTTGTGTTTGCGGATATCGACGTCGGTTCGATCGCTCAGGAGCGGCGCCGGTTCGGCACGTTCCACGACAGCGTCTCGTTGCGGAAGGACGAACTCCAGCGCTGGAAGCACAGCCGTTTCACGCTTGCGCCTCCACAAGCGGGGCCGCCCCTCAAACGGAAGTTCGCGCGCTTCCCGTTCGTTCCCGACGATCCGGCACGGCTCGATCGCGATTGCTACGAAGCCTACAACATCCAGGTCGCCGGACTTGCCGAGCGCCTGGAGCACACGGGCCTGAAGCGCGCGGTCATCGGCGTTTCCGGCGGAATCGATTCGACGCACGCGCTCATCGTCGCGGCGCGCGCGTTCGATGTTCTGGGGTTGCCGCGCAAGAACATAGTCGGCGTGACGATGCCGGGCTTCGCGACAACCGAAACGACAAAGCAGAGCGCATGGGAGCTGATGCGCACGCTGGAAATCGATGCGCGCGAGGTCTCCATCGCGGCGCTAGCGCAGCAAATGCTGGCCGATCTCGATCATCCCGCCGCGAAGGGCGAGCCGGTCTATGACGTGACGTTCGAGAATGTTCAGGCGGGTCTGCGCACGGACTACCTCTTCCGGCTCGCCAACAAGGAGAACGGCCTCGTCATCGGCACCGGCGATCTCTCGGAACTCGCGCTCGGCTGGTGCACCTATGGCGTCGGCGATCAGATGGCGCACTACAACGTCAATGCCGGCGCGCCCAAGACGCTGATCCAGCACCTCATTCGTTGGGTGATCGGCGCGGATCTGTTCAGCCAAGACGCATCGCGGACGCTGGCGCGCGTGCTGCAAACGGAGATCAGCCCGGAACTCATCCCCGGCGAGACGCCGCAGCGCACGGAGGCGGTCGTCGGCCCGTACGAGCTGCAGGACTTCAACCTGTTCTGGCTGACGCGCTACGGCCTCAAGCCCAGCAAGGTCCTGTTCCTCGCCTGGAGCGCGTGGCGCGACAAATATTCCTATGAAGAAGTCCGCCGTTGGCTTGGCGTTTTCCTTCAGCGCTTCTTCGCCAATCAGTTCAAGCGCTCCGCCATGCCCAACGGACCCAAGCTGGTGTCGGGCGGCGCATTGTCGCCGCGCGGCGATTGGCGCATGCCGAGCGATGCAAGCGCCAAGGCGTGGCTGGACGAACTCGAACACAACACGCCCGCCACACTCTGACCTCTTCTTCATTTGCGCCCTTGTTCAATCGCTTGAGCGATGCTTTGAACCAACGATGACGACGCTCTCGCTCGACGATCTGATCAGCCTCGCACTCGAAGCCGGGCGCGCCGTCATGGCGGTGCGCGACGAAGGTTGCGACGCCATGCTCAAAGGCGACGGCTCACCGGTGACCATCGCGGATCAGCGCGCCGAAGCCATCATCGAGGCGGGGCTGAACCGTCTTGCGTCCGGCATCCCGGTCGTCGCCGAAGAGGCTGTGGCCGCGGGACGCATTCCGGATACGGGCGAGATGTTCTTCTGCGTCGATCCGCTGGACGGCACGCGCGACTTTCTGGGCGGCGAGAGCGGGGAATTCACCGTCAATATCGCGCTCGTCGAGAACCGCACGCCCGTCGTCGGCGTCGTTTTCGCGCCCGCGACCGGCGAACTTTACGCGGGCGAGCCTGGCGTCGCGCTCAAGGGTGTTTTCGACGGGCGCACCGGCGCCGTGCAGGCCCCGGTCAAACCCATCCATGCCGGCGCGAAGCCGTTGGGTCCTTGGCGCGTTATCGCATCGCGCCGTTCGGGTCAGAACAAGGCGACGGACGATTTCATCGCCGCATTGGGCGAGAGCGAGCGGCTTTCTTCCTCGTCGTCGATCAAGTTCTGCCGCTTGGCCGAAGGCGCCGCCGATCTCTATCCGCGCTTTGGCGACGTCAACGAGTGGGACATCGCCGCCGGCCACGCCATTCTCTCCGCCGCCGGAGGCGGGGTGATGCGGCTGGATGGAACGCCCCTGCCCTATGGCGGACGCGACGGGAGCTTCCTCGTGCGCGGCTTCGTTGCTTTCGCCAGCGCCGCGGCTGCGGGCGCCGCCCGCAAAGCGTTAGGCTGAGAGGCGTGCGATCAGGCCGCGCATGAAGCGCGCGCCTTGCGCAATCTGGTCGCGCTCAATCCATTCGTCCGGCTGATGCGCCTGCAGGATCGAGCCCGGCCCGCAGAGCACGGCGGCCATCCCCGCCCGCTGAAACAGGCCCGCTTCGGCCGCGTAAGCGGCGACGCGAGTTTCGTTGTCGCCGGTGAGCGCGCGCGCGAGCGCCTCAGCCTCGCTCGCCAGGTCGGGCTTGAGCGGGGGATTGTTGGAGCGGCGCGTCACGCGCACGCCGCCCTCGGGCGCGCGGCGCTTGATCTCCGCGTCGAGTTGAGCCGCGGCCTCGCGAAAGCGGCCTTCATAGAGATCGGGATCGGCTTCGGGCGGCCAACGCAAATCCCACACGAATTCGCAGCGGCGCGCCAGGATGTTCATCGCCGTGCCGCCATGCACGCGCCCGATCGTCATGCTCGCGCCCGGCGGCGAGAACAGCGGATCGGCGTCCGGCGACGCGCGCGCTTGGCGCCCCATCTCCACGACCAGATTCATCAGCTTCAAGGCTTCCATCACCGCCGAGACGCCCTGATCGGTTTGACTGGAATGCGCCTCGCGCCCGGTGACTTCGACGATCATGCCCCGCACGCCCTTGTGTCCGGACACGACCTTCATGTCCGTCGGCTCGCCGACAATGACAGCGCTCGGCGGCGGCGCCGCGCCTTCGCGCAATTCCGCGATCATGGACGGCGCGCCGAGACAGCCGACCTCCTCGTCGTAGGAAAGCGCGAGAATGATGGGACGCCGCAGCGAAGCGGCGAGCATCGCATCGACATGCGCAAGAGCGAGGGCCGAAAAGGTCTTCATGTCGGCGACGCCGCGCCCGTAGAATTTGGTTCCGCGTTCCGTCAGCCCCCACGGATTCGAGGTCCAGGGTTGATCGTCGACGGGCACGACGTCAGTGTGCCCCGAAAGCACGACGCCGCCTTCCACCGCCGGACCAATGACCGCATAGAGATTGGCTTTCGTCCCGTCGGCGTTCGAGACGCGCGTCGCGCCGATGCCGCGCGCGGCGAGAAAAGCCTCGACCCACTCGATCAATTGAAGGTTCGAGTTGCGCGACGTTGTGTCGAAGCCGATCAGGCGCTCTAGAATTTCGAGCGTGGGCGCGAGATCGTCCGCGGCGGCGGCCATGCCGCTCAGCCCGGCGCGCGGATAACGCGGCCGTCGGCGCCCTGGAACGCCAACAGTTCGATGCGGAATTGCAGCGCCGCGTTTGGCGGAATCACCGGCGGCTGGCCCTGCGCGCCGTAGCCGAGTTCGGGGGGAAAATATGCGATCACTTCGTCGCCGGGCCGCATCTGTTGGATGGCCTCGGAAAAGCCGGGGACGACTTGATCAAGCGGAAACTGGGCCGGCTCTCCGCGCGCGATCGAGGAATCGAAGGTTTCCCCGTTCGCCAACTTGCCTTCGTAGTGCACCAGCACGAGCGATTGCGGTCCCGGATGCGGCAAGGATTGGTTCCGCCCCTTGCGTGTAAACTCGAGCACAAGACCCGACGGCCGCGCCACGGCGCCCGGGTGCGCGCGCGCCTGCGCCAGGAACGCTTGCGTTCCGTCAGCGGCCCGCTGGTGCTCCTGCTCGGCCTGTTTTTCCGCGCGGTCGATCTCGCGCATGACGCCGCTGTCGCCATTCTTGTTGTCGCCACACGCGGCGAGCGCCAGCAGAAGCGCCGAGACAATGGGCAGGTGTTTCATCGATAGAGGGCTTCCGCTTTGGCGATGGTCCAGGTTTCCGATAGCGCGGCGCGCTCCCAGTCCTGGAACGCCGCGTCGTTGAAGATGACCGCACAATACGCCTGGACGTCCGGCGGGCAGGACACTGCGTAGGTGCGCAGGCGCGTCGCCACCGGCGCGAACATGGCGTCGACGATGGTGCGCTCGCCAAACAGGAAAGCGCCGTGGAAGCGGGCGAGCAAGCCGCTCCAGAGTTCGAACAGGCGCTCGAGATCGGCGCGCGTGTCGTCCGGAAAATCCGGCGAATGTTCGAGGCGGCGGCGCAGGTTCATGGAAAGATCGCGCCGCAGCGCGGCGAAGCCGGAATGCATCTCCGCCGCCGCCGAGCGCGCCTCTGCGCGCACGTTGCGGTCGGCGGGCCACAAATGCGCCTGCGGCGCGCGCTCGTTGGCCCATTCGCAGATGGCGAGACTGTCATGGATGACGGCGCCGTCGGCGTGCAGCACCGGCACGCGCCCGCTCGGCGATACGGCCAGAACGCCGGCGATCTTCTGCGCGCCATAGCCCGGACCGTCGAGTGGGATGACACGCTCCTCGAAGGCGATGCCGGCCCAGCGCAGCGCCAGCCAAGGGCGCATCGACCATGACGAATAATTCTTGTTGCCGATATAAAGGATGGGCGCCGACATGGCGCTTGTTTAGAGGCAGCCGAACGAAGATCAAGCCGATCCGCGCAACAAGCCCGTCAAACGTTCGCGCAGTGCGGCATTGTCCTCCTCGACAACGTCCTTGGCCAGATCCGCGCATATGCGCGACGCCGCCGGCGCCGGCAACGCTTCGCGCAGCAGGCCGAGCGCTCGCGGCGGCGCCGCGAGCACCAAATGCGCGAAGGCGCCGTGCTTGGCCGCCTCGCCCAAGCGCGCGGCGACGCGGTTGAGAAAATTCACTTGTTCCTGTTCATGCAAGTTGCGTCCCTTGTCCATGGCGTGACGCCCGGCGCCGACGCGGTCGAAACTGCGCGGCGGACGATCCTGGGGATCGTAGGTGTCGTCCGGGCTTATGCTCATGGCCCAATCGTCGCGCTCGGCCAGCGGGGCGCCGCGCCGCTCTTCCACCAGCACGCGCGCCCTGCGGCCGTCAGCGACGACGAACCACGTTCTGCCAGGTTCAAGCATGCTTCCCTCCGGATTTCGCTGGCGAACGCCTTGGGGGAGCCCGCGTTCCGCGTTTCGCGGATAGAGCTCAGATGCGTTTGGGCGGGTAGCCGGCGGCGATCAGCGCATCGACAATATCGGTTGTGTGTTGAGCGTCGCGGGTTTCGATCTCGATGTCGAACTCCGCGCCCTTCGCAGGCACGTCCAGCGCGTAGCGGCGATGCTCGACGGAAATGATGTTGGCGCCCTCTTCGCCGAGCACGCGCGACACGTTGGCGAGCAGCCCGGGCCGATCATCCCCGGTGAAACGCAGATTGGCGATGCGCCCATCGCGGATCAGCGAGCGCGTCAGCACGGCGGCGAGCAGCCGGGTGTCGATATTGCCGCCGCTCAGCACGAGGCCGACTTTGCGTCCGCGGAAGTTCTCCGGATAGGCCAGCAACGCCGACAACGCAGCGGCGCCAGCGCCCTCGGCGATGGTCTTCTCGATCGTGCAATAGAGAGCGATGGCGCGTTCGAAATCGGCCTCCTCGATCAAAAGCACGTCTTCCAGCAGCGGCCTTGCGATCGAGTAAGAGAGATCGCCCACCGCTTTCACGGCGATGCCTTCGGCGATGGTCGAGCCGCCGATGCGCGGGCGATTGCTGCGCATGCGCGAGATGAACGACGGATACATCGCCGGCTCGACGCCGATGATGGAGATGTCCGGTTTGAGGTGCTTGGCGGCCGTGGCGATGCCGGCGATCAGCCCGCCGCCGCCGATCGGGCAGACGATCGCCTCGAGATCCGGCGCGTCCTGCAGCATTTCGAGCGCCGCCGTGCCCTGCCCGGCGATGACCTGCGGATCGTTGAACGGATGCACAAACACGAGATCGCGTTCCGCGCAGAGCTTCAAGGCGTGTTCGTAAGCGTCATCGAAGGTCTCGCCTTCGAGCACGATGGCCGCGCCAAAATGCGCGGTCTGCTGGATCTTCACGAACGGCGTGCTCTTCGGCATCACCATGGTCACGGGAATGCCGAGGCGATGGCCGTGATAGGCGACGCCGAGCGAGTGATTGCCGGCCGACGCCGCGATCACGCCCTGCTTCTGCTCCTTGGGCGTGAGCTGGAGCAGCTTGTTGAGCGCGCCCCGCTCCTTGAACGAAGCGGTGAATTGGAGATTCTCGAACTTGATCCAGACCTCGGCGCCGGTGATCTGCGAGAGCGTCCGCGAGCAGCGCGTGGGCGTGCGCTCAATCTGCCCCGCCAGACGGGCGGCGGCGGCTTGGATTGCATCGAAATCGACGGGCGGGGCGCTCTTGGCGCGCACAAGGGTCTGATCGGCCATATCCGGCGGACCCTAGAGGGGTGCGGCGCCGGTTTCAACGCGGCTCAGGCGGCGGCGAGACCGCGCAGCAGGTCCATGCGACGCATGGCTTTGCCCGGAAGCGCCGCCAGCCTGGGATGGGGCGCCCGCTCGATCACGCGCCTCAAGCCGCATTCGGCCCGACGCACCGCCCCGGAGAGGCTGGTCCCGCACACCGCGCCCCAATTCAGCATGCGCTGCCCGGTCGCCAACTGGCGCTTGTATTGGTAGGCGCCGCCGCCGAAATCGACCTCGGCGACCCCATTGTCCGCTGCCCAGGCGATCGCGCGCCGCGCCAGCTCCACGCCCGGCGAATACGCGTCGAGCGCGTTGTCGTGCACCATGATCCAATCGTGCATGACCGCGCCCGCGCGCAGGAAATAGTTCGCCGCGACCAGACGCTCGCCCAGCGACAGCGTGAACAGGAGGCCGCCAAAATGGGCGCTCTCGCTCGCGAAGCTAGCTTCGAGGACCTGGCGCACCCAGGGCGCCGCCCAGATTTCCGGCTGACCCGTCCGGCGCAATTGCGCATTCTTCAGCGCCAGCATGATTTCAAAGTGCGCGGCGTCGCGCGAGGCCGCGGTGAAGATCAGAGCGCCCTGCTCGCGCTCGACCTTCCGCAGTTTCTTGTCGCACTGGCGAACGAACTCGCCGCGCCGCGCCTTGAGCCCGGCGCGGTACGCCTCCGAACCGCCGCGCGTATCGACAATCCAGCTGCCGTCCTGGCCCGCGGGGCGGAACAAGGTCTGGTCCACCGTCACCCCGGACAGATCGATGCGCCCGACCTTCAGCGCCGCGCACAGCGCGCGCGCCTCGACCCGCGCATCCCCGACCAATCCCTGATAGTCCGCGATCGGCGCGCCAAGCCCCATCGCCGCGAAGCGCGACGAGCGCTGCACGCCCAGAAATGCTTGCCCGCCGTTAACCACGCAGACGCGCGCATCCGGACGCGCCTCGCCGACGATCCGCGCCCACTCGGGCGTGAGATACGGGCTCTGCGGCTCAAGCGCGCGCCAGAGCACGACATCGGCTTGGTCCAGTTCCCGGGGATGGATCACTTCGATACGCACGAACCCGTCTCCGCGCTTTCGCCTCGAACGCGAAGCAAGGGCCGTGCCTCATGCGATCTCGGCGGCGTCATGCTCGGCGACAAAGTGACCGGGGGCCGGCTCAAGCCAGCGCGGGCGGTACTGCGCAGAGCTGTGGTCGCCCTTCACGCGCGACTTGAGGAACCGCAAGCCCGCATGCGTGTCCAGCGGGTCAGGCGCGTCTTCGACCGTACGGATGCGCGGCCGCGCGCGCGCGGCCGCGGGATCAAGCGTGAGCGCCGCTGTTAACAGCGCTTTGGTATAAGGATGGCGAGGCCGGTTCAGCACGGTCTGGGTCGGCCCATATTCCACGCCGCGCCCGAGATAAAGAATCAGCAGGCTGTGGCTGATCTCGCGAGCCAGCGCGAGATCACGGCTGGCGAACAGCATGCTGACCCCGCTTTGGCGCTGCAGTTCGACCAACAGCGCGGCGATTTGCGCTTGAACTCCGACGTCGAGCGCCGACAACGCATCATCGCAGACGAGCAGTCTTGGATTCAAAATCATGGCGCGCGCGATGCTGGCGCGCTGCCGGCGTCCCGCGTCTAGCTCGTGCGGATAGCAAGCCGCCAAGCTGGGGTCGAGCCCGGTGAGCGCCATCGCCGCGCCGATGCGCTGCTCACGCTCGGCGTCGCCCAGGTGCGGCTCGAAGCCACGCAGCGGCTCGCCGATCGAGACGCCCAGGCGCGCGTGCGGATCGAGACCGACGCTCGACGCGCTGAGCACGATCTGCATGTCGCGCCGCGTGCGTCGGAGCGCTTCGCGCGTACTGGGCAGCAAGTCGCGGCCGAGAAATGAAACGGCGCCGGCGTCGCGCGGCAGCAGCTGCGCGATCGTGCGCGCCAATACCGATTTGCCGGCGCCGCTTTCGCCCACCACGCCCAGCGTCTCGCCGGGCTTCAGCGCAAACGTCACGCCGTCCACGGCCGCGAGCCGCCGCGCCCTGCCGGCGCGGCGCACCGGAAACTGCACGCGCACATCGTCGACGTACAGCACGGGCGCGCCGCCGCCCGGTTCCGGCAGCGAGTTCGCCGTCGGGCCGTCGAGCCGCGGCGTCGCGCGCAGCAGGGCCGCGAGATCGTCGGTTCGCGGACGACGGAACGCCTCCTCGACATCGCCGCTCTCGACGATCCGCCCCGCCCGCATCAGCGCGACGCGATCGGCCACACGGGCGATCACGCGCAGATCTCGCGATATGAACGCGACCGCCATCTCCATGTCGCGGTGAACTTCGTCAATAAGGTCGAGGATTTGCGCTTGCGCGATGCCGTTCAGCGCCGCCGTCGGGTCATCGGCGATCAACAGCGCGGGTTCGCACAACAGGGCCATTGCGATCGTCACGCGCAGGCGCGTGTCGGCTGACAAATCGGACGGATATTGCCTGAGCCGGCGCTTGGCGTCGGGAATCCGCGCGCGCTCCATCCATTCGAGCGCGTGCCGTTCGGCCTCGACGCCTCGCACCGGAAGGTGACGCCGCACCATCTCGAGCAGGTGCGCCTCAACCGTGAGGTGGGGTGTGAGCGCCGCTTCGCGCAGGACGAAGCCGACACGCTTTCCACGCACATCTTCCATTTCCGGCGCGGACATGCCGAGCAGCTCGGCGCCTTGCAGTTTCACCGAACCGGAAACCCGCGCCGCCGCCGGGCCGAGCCGAAACGGCGCCAACAAGGCTTGTGACTTGCCGGCGCCGCTCTCGCCGGCGATTCCCAGGCATTCGCCCTTGGAAATCGTCAACGAAACGGCGTTCACCGCCTCCACGACGCCGTCGGGGCGCTCAAATGAGACGGATAGACCGTCGACTTCGAGGACGGATTCGCTCATGCGCGTCGCGGAGCTTGGTAGAGCCCGGCCCTCGCGTCAACGTGCGCGCCCTTCGACAAAAGCGATCGGCGCGCGTATCGAAGGACGCATGGCCACGATGAGCTATCTCACGCAATGCGTGTTCGATTTCGGCGCGATCCGATTCCTGCCCAAGGAATTGCGCGCGCACGGCGTGAGCCGGCCCTTCATCGTCACGGACGCGGGCCTCAAAGCCAATGGCCTGCTCGATCGATTGCTCGCCGCGCTCGGCGCGACGCCCGCCGGCATATTCGCGGAAACGCCGAGCAATCCAACCGAAGCCGCGGCGCGCGCCGCCGCCGCGGACTATCGCGCGGCGGGGGGCGATGGCATTGTCGCGCTGGGCGGCGGGTCGTCGATGGATCTCGGCAAGGGCGTCGCGCTCATGGCAGCGCATGAAGCGCCCTATGACCGCTTCGGCGCCACCCAGAAGGGATTCAAGCTGATCGGACCTGTGGCGCCGGTGATCGCGGTTCCGACCACGGCCGGCACCGGCAGCGAAGTCTCCGTCGGCTTCGTGCTCATTCTCGACAGCGGGCGCAAGGAGACGTTCGTATCGCCGCATCTCGTGCCAAAGGCGGCGATCTGCGATCCCGAACTCACGCTCGCCCTGCCGCCAGCGCTGACGGCGGCGACTGGAATGGACGCGGTTACACACTGCATCGAGGCCGTGCTGTCGCCGATCGTCAATCCGCCGGCGGAGGCGATCGGCCTGGACGGGCTGGAGCACGCGGTAAAGCACGGAATGCTCGAACGCGCCGTGGCGGACGGCGCCGACCGCGATGCGCGATGGGGGATGATGATGGCCTCGTATGAAGGGGCCCTGGCGTTCGTGAAGGGCCTCGGCGCCGTGCACGGGCTCTCGCACGCGCTGGGCCGCCTCGGCGAACTCAGGCTTCACCACGGGACGCTGAACGCTGTCATCCTGCCGCACGCGCTCGCCATGATCGGAGCGGCCGCGCCGGAAAAGTTCGCAAGATTGCGCAGCGCGATGGGCCTGCCGCCGAACGCCGACCTCGCCCAGAGCATCGCCGATCTCAATGCCCGCATCGGCGTTCCCGCCTCGCTCTCGGCCATGGGCGTCACCGACGCGTGCTGGCCGCAGACCCGCGAATACGCCTTGAGCGATCTCGCCACCGCCACCAACGCCATCGCGTTCGATGCGGAAAAATACGATGAATTGTTCGCACGCGCGCTCTGACTGTAGTGAACGCGCATTAGCGATCCTTGCTAAGTTGTTTGCAACAAAGATGCGCCATCGTCTTACGCGATCGCGCCTGCCGCGGGGCTCCCCCTTTGCCTAACGCGGTTGCTCATGGACAGGTCGAGAGCCAGAAAAGCTGTATCGCGGCGCCTGCAGCGCGCCCGTCTTCGCGTCTCGGAAACCGCCGAATGCGCGACCCAGGATTTGGGCGAAGACGCGCCGGCGTCTCTTGAACTCCCGATCGGGGACGATGCCGAGCCGACGCTCGAAGCGTGCGACCCCGTCGCGCCGACACCCGCCGCCGAACACGATCTGACGCCGCCGGCGAAGCCGCCCGCGCCACCGCCGGCCGAGGATGACGAGCCCCCGTTTGACCCCCCGGACGAGGACGACGACATTTTCGGCAAGACGCGCCTGCCCCGCTCCGAAACCGAAGCGGACGCAGATGCGGAAGCGGCCGGCGCACTGCCCGAGCGCCCGCCAGCACCCGGCGGGCGCGAGGGACAATCGTTCTCCCACGTTCCCGCGCCGCGCATCGCCATCACGGCGTTCTGGGACCGGCCGGAGATGGCCCAGGTGCTGGCCGACCTCACCGCGCACGACCTCATGCGCCGCACCGAAATTCGTGTCGAACGCGGCGGGCTCGACGGCGCGGGCGTGCGTCTGGCGGCGCGCGAGACGCCCGATCTCATCATCGTCGACACCACGCTGCGCGGCGCCGAGATGCTGCGCGTCCTGGAACAGATCGCGCCCGCCATCGACGCCGGCGCGAAGGTCATCGTCATCGGCGCGGTCAACGACATCAGCCTGCTGCGCGAACTCGCCGGACGCGGCGTCAGCCACTATCTGGTCAGTCCGGTCGCGGCCGACGATCTGGCCCGGACGATCTGCGAACTCTACGCGCAAACCGACAATTCCCGCGTTGTCGCCGTCATCGGCGCACGCGGAGGCGTGGGCGCCTCGACGTTCGCCTACAATCTGGCTTGGTCGATCGCCGCGCGCCACGGCGTCGACGCCGCGCTGATGGATTTCGATCTCGCGTTCGGCACGGCGGCGTTTCACGCGCAGGAACAGCCGCCCTACACGCTGGCGGATTTGCTGGTCGCCCCGCACGACGCGGACGACGCCTTTCTGGAACGCGTGGCCGTGCGCCCATCGCCGCGGCTGCGCTTGCTGAGCGCGCCGGCCAGTCTCGATCGCGCGCCGGATGTCGACGGCGCCGCGGTGGTGGAAATCATCGGCCGCGTACGGCGCACGACGTCCATCGTCGTGCTCGATCTGCCGCATCGCTGGACGCGCTGGATCAAGCAGACGCTGCTCGCCGCCGACGATGTGTTCATTGTCGCCGAGCCGGACCTCAGCAGCTTGCGCAATTGCAAGAACATGCTCGACGCGCTGGCGCCGCTGCGCGTGCGCGACGCCTCCCCCGCTGTCTTGATGTCGATGGCCGGCGTGCCGAAGCGGCCGGAGATTTCACGTAAGGAGTTCGCCGACGCCGTCGGCGTCCTTCCGCTCGCCACCATCGATTTCGATCCCGACGCGTTCGGACTCGCCGTCGTCAAAGCCAAGGCGATCGGCGAGGTTGCGCCGCAGTCCAAAGCCGCGCAGGTGGTCGATGCGTTGGCCAGCGCGATCACCGGTCGCGCGCCCATTGACGTCGAACCGGCCGAGACGTTCTCGTTTCCGCCGGCGGCGGTGGCGAGCGCGAACGAACGCCCGCAAGCGCCGGAGACGGATGCGGGCGCGCTCGAGGCCGAGGCGGCGCCGCTCGACCTCGTGAGCCCGGCGACAGCCGAACAGGAATACATCGAACGCGCACGCACCGCCGCGCTCGCCGACCTGCACGCGCACCTCAAGGGCAAGCACCGCCAGAAGATCCGCGGCAACGGCCGCATTCGCCGCGCCGCCGCGGCGCTGATCGCGCTGCTGCTTGTCGGCGGCTTCTGGCGCGACCAGAACGGAACGCAGGCAGCGACGCTGCCGCAGCCGGCGCCGTCCGTCGCGCGCGCTTCGGTCGACGCTCAAGGCGCTCCGGCCGACGCCGATCTCGTGAAACGCTATGATGAAGCGCTCGCGCTCATGCAGGCAGGCGAAGTGCTGGAAGGCGCGGCGCAACTGCGCGACATCGCCGCGCGCGGCTATCCGCCGGCGCAATACCGGCTGGCCAAGCTCTACGAGAGCGGCGACGGCGCGCCTCCCGATCTCGCGCTCGCGCGCCAATGGACCGAGCGCGCGGCCGCGGCCGGCAACCTTCACGCCATGCATGACCTGGGCGTCTATTATGCGCGCGGCGACGGCGGCTTGCGCGACGAGATGGGCGCGTTTCGCTGGTTCACGCTCGCGGCCGAACGCGGCGTCGCCGACAGCCAATACAATCTTGGCGTTCTCTATGCGCAGGGCCGCGGCGTCGCCGCCGATCCGTGTGCGGCGCTGGAATGGTTCCTGATCGCCGCGCAAAACGGCGACGCCGCCGCGTCCAGCCGCGTCCGTGCGCTGGAGGCCCAGCTCGGCGCGCCGCAGATCGCTGAGGCGCAGGCGCGCGCGGCGGCGTTCCGCCCGGCCGAGATCAACCGCTTCGCCAACCGGATGGAAGCCGAGCGCGCCGCCGACGCCGCGCCGCCCGCGCCCGCGGGCTAAGGCACGACAGCGAGGAAATCCAACAGCGCGTCCCACGCTTCGGGTTCGTCGAGCGCCGGAGCGTGCCCGGTATTCGCCACTTCGACGCTCACCAGGTCAGAGCGCATCGTGCGCATCAGATCCACCGTCTCCGGTGAAAGCAGATCGGATTCCATGCCGCGAATGGAGAGCACGGGCTTGTGCGCGAGCATTGCGAACAAGGCCGTCATGTCAGCCGGCGGCGCCGTATCGGGATCGCCAAAGGCGAGGGCGATGGAGAGATCATAGTCCGCCTCGATCATGCCGTCGTCGCGCGCTCGCCAGGTGCGATGCGCGAACGCCGTCCAATACGCCGCGTCGTCGAGATGCGCGGGATGCATCGGCCCATTCACCTCGCGCACCTTGGCCGCCGCTTCTTCCCAACTCGCAACCGCCTGCGCATTTCCCACGTAGCTGGCGATGCGCGCGAGGCCCGCGGCATTCACCTTGGGCCCGATGTCGTTGAGCGCGGACGCGGCGATGCGGTCCGGCGCCAACGCCGCGATCACCATGGTAATCACGCCGCCCATCGACGTGCCGACAAACACGGCCTGCTTCACATCCAGCTTGTCCAGCAGCGTCAGCACGTCCTGCGCATAGATGGCGGGGACATAGTGCGCGGGATCGGGATCGTAGGACGAGCGCCCGCGCCCGCGCATGTCCGGCGCGATGACGCGCCGGCCCAGCGCGGCGATGCGCGGCGCTATGATCTCGAAATCCTTCGAATTGCGCGTCAGCCCGTGCAGGCAAACCACGGGCAGCCCCGTCACCGGCGCCCGCGGCGCGTAGTCGCGTGCATAGATCTTGAGGCCGTCGACGGTGTCGATCAGCCGCTCTTCGAACGTTCCGGCGAATGCATGGGCCGCAGTATCCATCATCATCTCTCGTCGTGCAGAATCAGCGTCGACTGGGCGTAGCTTATTCCAGACATGCCCTCCAGGCGCGCGCTCCAAATCCTGCGCATGCGCTCAAGCCGGGCCGGCGGCAAGGGCGCGCAGGGTTCGAGCACGATATCCGCGTTCGCGTCGAATCCGGCGAGACAAAGCCCGTTGAGTTCCGGGCGCGACAACAGGCCCGCCTCGACGGCGTTCCAAGCCTCCCCGTGGCGCCCGTTCGCCGCCAGCGCTTGCGCGCGGGCGAGCGGATGATCGGGCGCGAATTGAATGGTGAACCAAAGCCGCGAGCGATGCAAAATGGGCGTCGCCGGCGTCGGCGCGGCGACGTCGATGCTTGGCCGCGGCGCGCGCGCGAACACGGCGATCAGCGCCGCGACGGCAAGCGCGGCGAAGCTCGCGGCCATGCCCCATTTGCGCAGCGCGCCGGCGTCGACTCTCTCCATCGTCCGAACCTGACCCACGCGGGCGCCAGGGTCCAGCAGGCTCGCCATCAATGCGAAGACCGCGCGGCGCGGGCCAGATCGAGATAGCCGCGTCCGCTGGGCCGCGCGCAAAGACCCGAATTCGGCGTCGCATTGTGGACGCGCGCGCATTCGATCTGTCCGAAACCAGCCGGAAACGGCGAGACGGCGCGCATCATGAGCGCCTCCCTCAGTTTGGTTCCGCGCAGCCCCGTCTCGGCCGCCAGGAGCGCCAGCGCGGCCGACACGTGCGGCGCCGCCATCGAGGCGCCTTGCATGAAGCTGTAATAGCAGCGCGGCGCCACTGACTGATTGAGCGGATCGTAGCAACCCGACTGCGTGGCGCGCGTCGACAGCACGCCGTCGGGACGGCCGTCGCGATCGGCGTCGGCGAACATGTCGCCGCCCGGCGCAATCAAATCGAGTTCCGGGCCGAAATTGGAATAGAACGCAAGCTCGCCCTTCGCGTCGCTCGCGCCCACCACGATCACATCGCGGCAATTCGCTGGCGCGTAATAACGCGCCTGATCCGCGCGATCGCCCGCCGCGGCGACAATCAGCGCGCCGCGCGACGTCGCCGCGTCGATGGCCGCTTGCAGCGACGCCGGGCATGACGCCTCGATGCTGAAGCTCAGATTGATGATGTCGGCGGGCGCGGTGTTGACGAGTTCGGCGCCGTTCTGCGCCAAGGCGGGTGCGACGCCGGCGGCCCAGTTCACACCGTTGACGATGTCGCCCAGCGTCCCGCCGCAGCGTCCGAGCGCGCGCACCGGGATCACGGTGACAGCCCACGCGCCGCCGGCCACGCCCACATGGTTGTTGGTGACCGCCGCGCCGATGATGCCCGCGACGTGCGTGCCGTGGTAGGAAGGCGCGTCTGTGGCCTCGCACGCGTCGCCAGCGTCTTGAACATCGCCATCGACGCCGTCCCCGTCGCCGGCGCGCAGCGGATCGGCGATCACGTCGATGCCGCGCCCCACATTGGCCGATCCGTGGATGTCGGGATTGGTAAGATCGAGTCCCGTATCGACCACCGCCACGCGAACTTGCCGCGAACCCACGTGATGCGCGGCCCAGAAAGCGGCGAAACCAGCGCCGCCGGACGACAAGCCCGGACCCGAGCCGCGCACGCGGAAATTCCATTGCAACGCAAGCAGCGGATCGTTCGCGACGGTTTGCGGCGCGGCGTCCGGCGCGGCCGCGCTGGGCGGCGCGGCGGACACGACCGCGATATAGTTCGGCTCGACAAAGGCGAAGCGGCGCGAACCCGCGAGCGCCTTCAGCATGCATCGCGTCGCCAGCGCGACATCGCCTTCCAGTTCGTCCTGGGTGATGAGATGCGGGCACGCATCAGCGTCGGTCCAGGCGATCGCTCGCGGGCCGGCCGCCTCAGCCGCGGGGATGGCTTGATGCGCGAGCGTGATCTTGACGATCCCCGCGGGCTGGACCGTGACAACGCCGCGCAATCCAAGCCGTTCGAGCACGACCCGGGCGGCGCGTTCGGCGGTTTCGTCGGCCATGGCGCCGGCGCGGGCGCGCACACGCGCGGCAAACTCGGGAGGAAGATCGCCCAGTCCGGCGAAACCGCGCTCGCGGACGGCGCGGACCGCGTCAGCGCCGAGCCGCAGATCCCGGGCGGCCTCCGCCAGTTCATCCTCGACGCGAGCGCCGACCAGAAGCTCCCCGGCCGCCGCCGTCAGCGGCTGCGGCGCTGTGACCGCCGCCATCGCGTCTTGAGGCAGCACGGACCCCGAGAGCGCACGGGCGTCGAGCGGCGTGCGGTCGAGCCGGGTCGGCCCACCGGCGCGCTGGCCCGTCAGCCGGTCCCAGATCGCGCCGATCTGGTCGCAGCTGGCCACGCCCAGAAGGCACATGAGCGCCAGCGCCATTCCCGCCCGGCGCGTCATGCTTGGCTCCCCGTTGGTTTTGGCCGATTGTGAATTTCTAACCCGGACCCATCTCATGACAAGCCGATGGCGCTCAAAGCTTGTCCTAGGCTTATGAAATGACGACCTTTCCTCTCGGGGCGAACTTGCGCGCCGCTCAGGCGGCGACGATCCGCGCCCGGACCGAGGAGGAGGCCGTCGCCCTGGCCGGGGGGCCCGTCTTCCTGGCCGTCGAAGAGCTGCCGGAGATTTTCGACACCCCCGCGGCGGCGGAAACCGCAGTGCCTGAACTCTATGGGTCCGGCGTCTATGAATTGATCTGGCGGGACGGCGCCTGGCGGGTGGCGTTCCGGTATTGGCGCCCCGCCCCGCCCGCTCCGGTCGCCCGCACCGCCGAGGCCGCCGCGCGCCGACCGCTGGGACGCGCGCGGACGCCCGACGAGGCGCGCGCCGTTCTGGAGGCGCCGGCGGAACTCGCCGAGGAGGTGCTGCCGAAGCTCTATGTCGACCACAAGCAATTGATGAAACGGTGGGGCGAGCTTGTCCGCAACGGATTGGCGCAAATCGTGGAACGCGAAGGCAAATTCGCGGTGGCGATCACCTTCTGGCGGCCCATGCACGCACCCGGCGTCGCCGCCCCGCTGGCGCCGGCCGAACGCAGTGAATTGGCGGAACGGATCGCCGCGCCGCTGCGCGCCGACGCGCCGCAGGCGGAGCTGGACGTTGGCCTGTTCGAGCATGTGGCGCCGGAAAACCCGGACGTCGTGCTGGTGACGGAAGAGGGCGACGGGCGCTTCCGCGGCAGCGACTGAGGACGTTTGCGGCGGCGCCGGCCCCCCGGCCGAAGCCATCTTCCAGCGCCGCCGCTTGTCCCGCCCGCCAGGGCCTGAACGCGCCACCCTCCGATAAAGGCAGTCCCGCCGCCATCACCCAGACGGGGTAAATTTTCGCCTGCCGCGATTTTTGCGTGTGCGTGCATCCGGCCGGCCACGGGCCCGCATCAATCTCTGCGAAACCATGAACGGAGATTTTCAAATGACCCGCATCGCCAGCCTCACCGCCGCCCTGATCGTGTTCGCGCCGATCGCCATCGTCACGCTCACCCAGGCTGCGCGCATCCTCGCCTGAAGAATCCGCTTTCGCCGCGTGACGCATGTCACAGCGGCGAGCGCATCCGATCGGCAAGTTGGGCGCATCAACAGATTCCAAAGCACGCCAGTTTCCGGAGCCCGTCATGTCCAAGTTTTATTCGGTGTTCGCCGCGCTGATCATGGTCACGCCGATCGCGTACGCAACGCTCGCCCAAGCTGCCCAAATCGTCGCGTCTTAAGCCTCCCTCACCGCTTCGCGACGATTGCCAAGAGGCGCGGACCTGCCCTGAGGTCCGCGCCTCATTCTTTTTCGAAAATGCTGGACGCCGCGAACCCGGTGCGGTTTTAACGTCCGAATGCACGCTTACGCATTATCGCCGTTCGACGCCGCCGCGATCCTGATCACGCTCGCCGCGCTCCTGGCGTGGGTCAATGCGCGATTCTTCAAGCTTCCGACCAGCGTGGGCCTTGCGCTGATGGGCGTGATCGCATCGGTGTTCGTGATCGTCATCGACAATCTTCTGCCCAACGGCCATCTCGCCGAGACCGCCCGCAGCTTTCTCGACAATGTCGATTTCCAACATGCGCTGCTGAACGGGATGTTGTGCTTCCTGCTGTTCGCGGGCGCCCTGCACGTCGATCTCAACGCCTTGAAGCAGGGCCGCCTCCAGGTAGCCCTGCTCAGCACGCTCGGCGTCATCGTCTCCGCGCTGCTGGTCGGCTACGGGCTCAATCTCCTCACCCGCTGGCTGGGCGCGGAGCTTCCCCTTCCGTGGTGCTTCGTGTTCGGCGCGCTCATCAGCCCGACCGATCCGGTCGCCGTGCTCGGCGTGATGAAGAGCGCCAATACGACGCGGACATTGCAAGCCATGGTCTCCGGAGAGAGCCTCTTCAACGACGGCGTCGGCATCGTCGTGTTCACGATCTTTCTGGCGTCCGCCGCTTCCGGCCATGAAATGAACGGCGTCGAATTCGGCGAGAGCTTCATCGTCGACGCGATCGGCGGCGCCGCGCTCGGCATCGCCGTCGGCTACATCGCCTACTGGCTCATGCGCGCGATCGAGGACTATTCGGTCGAACTGCTCATCACGCTGGCTGTTGTGATGGGCGGATATTCGCTGGCGAGCGTGCTGCACATCAGCGGCCCGGTGGCGATGGCCGCCGCCGGCCTGTTGATCGGCAACCACGGTTTCAAGGACGCGATGACGGAGGAGACGCGCGACTACATCGTGAAATTCTGGGCGCTGCTGGATGAGGTTTTGAACGCCGTGCTGTTCCTGCTGATCGGCCTGCTGGGCGTCGCGCTGCTCGCCGGCGATCCGACGCGGCTGCTGGTGGGAGCGCTGGCCGTTCCGCTGGTGATGGCCGCGCGCGCCATCTCGGTTGGAGCGCCGCTGCTGTTTTGGAGCAAACTGTTTCCGTTCGGCTCGACATTCGGCGTGCTGGTGTGGGGCGGACTCCGCGGCGGCATCTCGATCGCCATGGCGCTTTCGCTGCCGGCCGGTCCCACCAAGGAATTGATCGTCACGGCGACGTATGTGGTGGTCCTGTTCTCCGTGCTGGTTCAAGGCGTGACGGTGCAGCGGATCATGCCAAAACCGACGGACCCGGAGCCGAGCGCAAGAGAAAGCGCGGCCTAGCAAGGCCTTCCCGGTTTTTCTTGCAACGTGCGCCGAGTTTTGTTTTGTGGCGCCCACCGTCATGGATTGGTTGCCCTTCCCACTGGAGTTCGCGTTGTTTGGCGCGACTCTGCTCGGCGTCGCCGCCCTGCACCACCGCACGCTGACCGTGTCGCTGGTGGGCCTGTTTTGCATCCTGGCCTACAAGTTCACCGTGGCCGGGTTCACCCATGGCGAAGGCGTCGACGGGCTTGCCGATCATCTCAGCCATCATTGGGTCGAGCTTGCCAATCTCGGTCTCCTGCTGGTCGGCTTTGCGTTGCTGGCGCGCCATTTTGAGCAGAGCAGCCTGCCGGATCTGGCGCCCAACTTCCTGCCCGACGATTGGCGCGGCTGTCTGGCGCTGCTGGCGTTGGTGTTTGTCTTGTCGGCGTTTCTCGACAACATCGCCGGCGCGCTGATCGGCGCGACCATCGCCGCCCATGTGTTCAACAAGAAGGTCCATGTCGGCTACCTTGCGGCCATAGTCGCCGCTTCGAACGCCGGCGGCGCTGGAAGCGTCGTGGGCGACACCACGACGACGATGATGTGGATCGCCGGCAAGAGCCCGATTGAAGTCCTGCCGGCCTTCATCGGCGCGGTCGGCGCCTTCGTGGTCTTCGCCGCGCCGGCCTCCCTGGCGCAGCAGCGCTATTCGCCGATCGTGAAACAACGCGTCGGCGTCAACGTCGATTGGCCGCGGCTGGTGATCGTCGCGCTGATGCTCGTGTCGGCGGTCGGCGCCAATGTCGCCGCAAATGTGTTCGCGCCGCATCTTTCGCATGAGCTCCCGTTGATCGGTCTGGCGCTGTGGGCGGCGCTGCTCGCGGGAGGCTTGGTGCGCCGTCCGGATTGGCGGGTGATGCGCGAGGCGGTCCGCGGAACCGCGTTTTTGCTGGCGCTCGTGCTCGCCGCGTCGCTGATGCCGGTGCAGGCCCTGCCCGACGCCACGGCCTGGCTCACATTGGGATTGGGCTTTCTCTCCGCCGTGTTCGACAACATCCCGCTGACGGCGCTGGCGCTGAAGCAGGGCGGATACGATTGGAGCGTGCTTGCCTATGCCGTCGGCTTCGGCGGATCGATGCTGTGGTTTGGATCTTCCGCCGGCGTCGCCGTGTCCAATCTGTTTCCCGAAGCCAAGTCCGCATTGGCGTGGGTGCGCGCCGCATGGTGGATGCCGATCGCCTATGTTGCGGGTTTCGCGGCCATGATGGTTCTCGTTGGCTGGCGCCCGGCCTGAGCGGGCGCGGTTTCAGCGCGCGCTGGGGAAAAACGCGCCCGCTTCGCCGGGAAACACCATGGGGCTCATGAAACCGTCCGCCGAGACGGCGGCGACGCCGAAGAACCAATCGTCGATGATGACGCCGTTCAGCGTCGCCTCGGCGACATCGCCGACCAGACGGCTGTTTCGCCCGCCGCGCGGCCATTGCGGGTCGGTCGTGGCGCGCCAGGCGATATAATACGCTTCGGCGCCCGGGGATCGCTCCCAGCGGAGACGCGTGTCGGCGCTCACCGCGCCGGCGATGCGCACATTGTCCGGCGGCGCCGGCGCCATCGCCAGCGAGGCGAGGGTGACGACGTTGAGCCGCGTCACTTGCGCAAGGTATTTGAAATCGACGCCCGAGATCACATCGCCATAGGCGACGCCGTTTTCGGTCCGTACGTCCTGGTGCTGGCGATCGTAGTTTTCCGCCGCTTCGGTGACACGCACAGCGGGAAATCCCGCCTCCAGCATGCGCACTTGGTCGCCGCCACGCCCGTAGCGATCCGTGCGATAGATCATGCGCACGGAGAAATCGCGCAGATATTGGCCGGCGAGCAACTCCATGTAGCGCGCAAGATTGCGGGAGGGCGAGTCCACTTCGCCCCCGTTGTAGCGCCGGCGGTCGGCTTGCTCCGGCGTCTCCGTTGCGCGCGTGCCTTCGGAGAAGACGCGCACATGCGTATCATCGACAACGCCAGAACCGCCGTGCGTGTTGCCGATAATGTCGTTGTTGAGATCGGCCTCGACGCGCCAATTGCGCGCCTTGGCGTAGTCCGCAAGCACGGCGCCGCCATAAAGGCCTTGCTCCTCGCCCGACAGCACGGCGTAGACGACCGTGGCGCGCAGCCTGTGCTTCGTCAGCGTGCGCGCCGCTTCCAGAACCGCCGCGACGCCGGAGCCGTCGTCATTGGCCCCCGGTGCGTCCGCGGTCGCATTCATGGGATCGCTGACGCGGCTGTCGAGGTGCGCGGAAATGATCACGACGCGATCGGGGTCGCCGGTTCCGCGCTGGATCGCCAGCACGTCGACGATTTCGGTCGGCGTGGGAATGCGGTCGCCCGTCACGGTGTCGGAGGGCGTCACGATCTCAAGGCATCCCCGGCAGGCGCGACCGATGCGCTGAAATTCGTGCTGAACCCAGCGCCGCGCGGCGCCGATGCCGCGTGTGGCCGAGCGCGTGTCCGAGAGCGTGTGCCGCGTGCCGAAGCCGACGAGATGAGTGAGCGTGGCGGCGAGTTCGGCTTCGCTGACATCTTCCGAGACTTGCAACAGCAGCGGTTGTTCAAACCGAGACGCGGCATTTACGCCGGCCGCGCCATCCTGCGCCGCCGCCGCCGACACGCACAGGCTCAAGACGGCCGCAACCAACATGCTCCGCATGTTCAACCCTTGTCCCGGATGCGAACACGCACGTGCGCTTGACGGCCGTCTGCGTCAACCACGCTAATTTCATGGAACCCGGGAGCGCTCGGACGCCAGATGGCGCGCCCGCTCGTTCCCTCCGTCGGCACCGGCTCGCCCTCCGCGTACCAGGACAGCGGCGCGCGCCCGCCGCGCGCGGACAAGGAAAGCCCGCGCGAGGACGGGCCGTATTCGAGCACCAGCACCTCCGCATTGTTCGGCGGAAACAGAATGGCCGGACCGTTGTCGCCGTCCGCCGCATCGAGGCGAGCCAGCGCGCCGGGCGCGTTCCGCTGCAATTCATCCGGCGTGGGCGCGGGCGCCGGAGGCAGGCCAAGCAAATCGAAGGCTTCAAACAAGATCGGCACCGCCGCTTCGCGTCCAGTCGCTCCCGGGCGCGGCGCACCATCGGGACGGCCCACCCATACGGCGATCACATAGCCGCCCGAAACACCGATCGCCCATGCATCGCGGAAGCCGTAGGACGTGCCCGTCTTAAACGCCACGCGCGGCGCGCCCTGCGCGAGCTGCGCTGGCGTGCGCCCGGCGGGGCTCGGCGAGGTCGCAAGGATCTGCAGCACGCGCCTCGCCGTTTCCGCGCGCACGAAGCGATGAGAAAAGCCGAACGGATCCACCGCCTCCGTCTGCAGCGCACGGGCGCGGCCCTCATCGCCGAGCGCCGCGTAGAGCGTGACCAATTGTTCCATCGTGATCCCGACGCCGCCCAGCGCCAAGGCGAGGCCCGGCTCCGCCACCGCGCGCCGCGGCAGGCGGGGCCGCGCGCCCGCGCGCGTCAGCGCCGCCTCGAATCGACCCGCGCCGATGCGATCGAGGGTTTCAACGGCGGGCAAGTTGAGCGAGTGGCGAAGCGCGTCGTCCAAGCGCACATCGCCGTGAAAACGGCGGTCGAAATTTTCCGGCAGATATCCGCCGAAGCGGCGCGGCGCATCCCGCACAAGCGTCTCCGGCGCAGCGATGTTCTCGTCGAACGCAATCGCATAGAGGAACGGCTTCAACGCCGAGCCTGGCGAGCGCACGGCGCGCGTCATGTCGATGTATCCGCCCGCGCGATCCCGGTCCGCCGCGCCGACGCGGGCGACGACGCTGCGGTCGCTGATGCGCACGGCGAGCATCGCCACCTGCGCTTCCGCCTCGAGCGCGGCGACGCGGCGATGAGCCAAGGCTTCGAGATCGCGCTGCAGGCGCGCATCGAGCGTCGAGCGGACGATGGCCGCGCCCGGATGCGCCGCCGCCAGCTCCTCGCCGGCATGCGGCGCCGAATAAGGAAACGGCGCGCGCGCGGGGATCGAGCTTTGCTTACCCTCCGCGGCGCGCGCGCGCGTCACAAGGCCGGCGGATGCGAACATGTCGAGCACCCGATCCCGCGCGGCGCGCGCGGCGCGCGGATGGCGATCCGGGCGGCGCGCCTCGGGGGCCTGCGGCAGCGCGATCAGCATGGCCATTTCGGCGTCGTCGAGCCAGCGCGGGTCGCGCTCGAAATATGCGCGGCTCGCCGCGCGCACGCCTTCCAGGTTTCCCCCGTAGGGCGCCATTGTGAGGTAGGCGGCGAGGATTTCTCGCTTGGTCATGCGCCGTTCGATCTGCAGCGCGCGCAGGATTTCGATGAGCTTCGATTGCACGGTGCGCGGGCGCGGTTCGATGAGCCGCGCGAGCTGCATGGTGATGGTGGAGCCGCCCTGCGTGACCCGGCCCCGGCGCGCATAGGCGGCCGCGGCGCGCGTCAGCGCGATCGGGTCGACGCCGGGATGCCACCAGAAACGGGCGTCCTCGATCTTGATCAGCCGCCGTTGAAACTCCGGATCGATTTCATCGAGGCGCGCGGCCAGCCGCCAGCGACCGCTTTTCGTCGTAAAGGCAATGAGCCACTCGCCATTGCGGTCGAGCACGACCGGCGACACCTCGCGCACGCGCTGCAGCGGCGGCGGAAACGCGAGATCCAGCGCAAACAGCGAGAGCATGCAGGCAATCACGCCCCACGCGACGCGCTTCTGCGTCGGCGACGCCGGCATAGAAACCGGCAATCCGCGCGCAGTCCGGCGCAGGAACACTAGCCCCGTCTCCCCGCTGGGCGCTCAGCGGCGCCGCTCGGTCGCCCTTGGTCCGCCCCCGTCCCCACGAAGGGGGAGGCCTCGCAATGGGGCGATCGGCGCCGGGTGGTCATTGGCTCCGCGGCGCGATGCGGATGACGCTGCTCGTGCTGCGCGCCATCACGCCGGGGCGGTACATGTCTTCGACCTGCGCCGCAGGCATCGCGTAACGGCCCGGCGTCACCGCCCGAGCGATGTAGGCGAAGCGATAGCCTTCGCCGCGCAAATTGCGCGAGGCGACATAGCGATCGTCACGCGCTTCGGAAACATCGGCGGCGGTGATTTCGCCGATCCATGAGAACGGCCCATCCTGACGCGAACCGTCCCATTGCACGGCGCCCACGCCGTCGGCGGGCCCGAGCACGGTTTCGATCTCGAGACCGGCCGGCAGCAGGTCGACCAGCACCGTCGGATACATGCGCGCGCCGTCGGGCCTGCCGCTCAGCACGACGACAATGCGATCGCCCTGGCGCACGCTTTCGGCGTCGGCGATGGCGCCGTCCATGCGGAACAGACGCTTGTCGATCGAGAAGCCGTTGGCCATCGCCGGCGGCGCCTGAAGCGGCGAGCCCGAAACGGACAGCGTGCGCCACACCGGCCCGCGCGCCTCGTTGCGGAACACCAGGCCCGCCAGCAATTGCTGCGTGTCAGCGAACATGCGCCGCCCCTGCATCGGTTGCCCGTTCACCGAGACGCTGACCGGCCCGGAGCGCTGCAACAGCGCGTTGGCCGCCAGCAGCATCTGCACTTGCTCCTGCGTCATCATCGCGCCCGGCTCGGGCGCGTCGCGCTCCAGGCGCCGGCGCATGCGCTCGACCAGATCTGTCTCTCCCGCTTCCGCCGCCAGCGCGAGCACGCCGGCCTCGTCACGCAAGGGCGATTGGTACCAGTCGCCGGTGTTGCGATAGCCGATCGCCTGCTCGGCCATCTGGAACGCGTGATGCGCACGCGCCCGGTCGCCCATGAAGGCGAGCGCGGCGCCGATCTGGGCGCGGGCCAGCGGCGAAGGCTCACGCGACAGCCAAGTATCGTGGAAGTAGCGCACCTGGCCGATGTCGGCCTGGCCGCCATGCGCCAGCACGTAAAGCGCGTACGCCGCCGCGCGCGAGCGCATCAGCGCTTCGGAATCGCCCGACCCCGGCCAGTGATAGACGTCGAACTCGTAGTTCACGGCGCCGGAATCGTTGAGCCGCGCCACCGCCTTGAGCGCGCGATAGGCCTGGCTGAGCGGTTGCTGCGGCACTGCGAAGCCTTTTGCCTTGGCGCGCTGCAGGAAGTCCGTCACGTACGCGCCGAGCCACGGGCTCGCATGCCCGTCGCCCGCGGCCCAGAGGCCGAACGCGCCGTCCGGGCCGATGCGGTCGAGCAATTGCGTCACCGTATCCTGGACGCGCCGGGTTATGCGCGGATCGTCGGCCCGGCCCGCTTCGGCGCCGAGGACGTTGTAGTAAAGCAGCGGCGTCGCGATCGACGTAAGCTGTTCGGAACATCCGTACGGATAGCGGTAGAGCGCATCGATCAGCTGCGCCGGATCCATGCCCGCCAGGTTGGAGAACGAAATCAGCGCTCGCGCGTCGCCGGTCTGGAAGCGCGAAAGCGCATTCGAAGGCGCCCGCCAGCTTGCGCCTGCGGCTTGCTGCTGCGTGTCCACGACGGTGATCGGCATGAACGGAGCGCGCGACTGGATGTCGTAGTCGTGTGCGATCGGCGCAAATCCGGCCGGTCCTTCGACCGCGAGATGAATGCGTCCCACGCCGATGGCGCCGCCCAGCACCCGCACCGGGGCGGTCTGGCGCTGGCCGCGCTGCAGCGTGAAGCGCTGCGGCTGGCCGCCGACATTCGCCGCGCCCGCGCCCGTGACGACGACGCTATAGGCGCCGACAGGTCCTTCGACATTGTCGATATTGAGCGTGGCCTGCGCTTCGTCGCCCGGGGCGATGAAACGCGGCAGGATGAGTTCGGCGACCACGGGATCGCGCACGATCGCCTGTTCGGCCACCTGCCCGACCGCCGTCTCGCTCCACGCCACCGCCATCACGCGCAGCGTGCCGTTGAAGTCGGGTACGTCGACCGGAATGACGGCCCGGCCGTTGCGGATGTCCGTGACGCTTGAGAACAGCGACACGGTCTTGGTCGGCACCACTGTCAATCCCTCCCCGCCCAGGGAATCACCGCCCTGCCGCGCGGTCGCCGGCGCGCCGAGATTTGGATTGAGCAGGCGCCCGTAATCGTCGCGCACGTCGACGCCGAGCGCGTGCCGACCGAAGAAATAGTCGACCGCGTTGGGGCTTTGGTACTTGGTGAGATTGAGGATGCCTTCATCGACCAGCGCGACGACGACGCGCACGTGTTCGCCGCCCGGCGCATTGCGCACCTCGATCGGCAGATTGACGCGCGTCCGCGGGCGCATTTCGACATGGCCGACCGCTACCTGCAGCGTGCGCGCGCCCATGTCGACGGGCACATAGGCCACGCCCAGCGCCCGGCGCGGCACCGGCAGGTTCACCGGATCGCGCGGCGTCATCACGGTGACGAGCACGTAGGCGCCGGCGCCCCATTGCTCATTGACCGGCAGATCGATGGTCGCGCCATGGTCGCTGACGTGCACGGTGCGCGTTTCGATCACGCGATCGGTCGCAACGACGATTTGCGCTTCGCCGGCATAGGGCGGATGAATTTGCACCCGCGCGCGCGAACCAGGCCGGATCGGATTGGCCGGCGCCGTCACCGACACCATGTCCGGCGTGGAATCGTCTTCCGCGGGACCGCCCCAACCCACGCCGAAACGCGAACTCGTCTCCGCGCCGTTGGCGGTGACGATCAGCCGATACGAGCCGTTGCGCAGGCCGTCCTTGCTGATGACCGTCGCGGCGCCGGCGCCGACATCGACGGTCGCGCCGTCAACGGGAATGTCGCGTCCGGTGCGCCGCCAACGCCAATTGCCGTTGTCGAGATACCAGTCATAAGACCAGTCCTCGCGCACGATCCGCCACTGCACGCCGCGTACGGCGGCGCGGCGGCCGTCGGCGTTGAGCGCGATGAGTTCGTAGGCGACGCCCTCGCCTGCCCCGGCGCGTGAATTCTCGAAGCGCGGCTTGAGGCCCAAATAGACGCTGCGCAGCCGCACCGGCACGGTGAAGCTTTCGCGCACCATGCGCCCGCCTGGATCGGCGACGCTGGCGACGACGCGTGCGCGCAACGGCAAGCTCGTGTCGGGCTGATCCGTGAGCGAGAGCATGAGATCGGCATGGCCTGCGCCATCGGTCGTCGTGGCCGGCAACGTGAACATGCGCTCGTCGAAGCTCTCGCTTTCCCTGCCGAAGGTGTAACCGCGCTGTTCGGGGAACGGATTGGGGTCGACCGTAAGGCGCCCTTCCGCCTCCACCGCGAGGCCCGCGCCCGGCGCGCCATACAGGAAGTCCGCCTGCACGCTCAGCGCGCGGGTTTCGTTGGCGTGCAGCACCGCCTCGCTGGCGGCGACCTGCACGCGCAAACGTTGCGGCACGAAGTCTTCGACCGAGAAGCTGACATTGCCGGCCGCCGCTTCCTGACCGTCGACAATCAGCTCCGCGCGCCATTGGCCGCGCGGCGAGCTGCGGTCGAGTTCGATATTCTTGGCGATGGCGCCGGCGGCGGCCGCCGCCTCCATGCGGATGCGGCGCGCTTCGGTGCCGTTGGGCCGATAGATCACCAGCGTCGACGGCCTGTTGGCGATGGCGCGGCCAACCGTATCGCGGATGAGCGCGGTGAGGCGCACGGTTTCGCCGGGACGATAGACGCCGCGCTCGGTGAACATGTAAGCGTCCACGTCGCCGGGCAGTCGGCGTCCATCGACGCCGCGGTCGGAAAGATCGAGCGAGGAGCGATAGAGGTCGAGCGCGGCGTAGTCGCCGCCGGCGCCGTAGGCCATCACGTAGCGCGCGTGCGCCGGCCCTTCGCCTTCCACCAATGCCTTTGCGAAACGCACATGCCCCTGCGAGTCCGTGCGCGCGCGCGCAAGTTCCTCGTTGTTCTGCGCAATCAGCGTCACCGCCACGTTGGCTATCGGCCGCGCCGTCTGCAGCGAACGCGCGACGACATCCACGCCGGTCTCGCCGGAGAAAGTCTGCAGGGCGATGTCGGTGTAGATGATCCAGCGATACGCCGTCGCCGGGTTGGTCGTGTTCTCGCCGTTGGCGCCCGCGCCCGGGGAGACGTCTTTCAGCTTCACGATGTACGCGCCGGGCCGCAATTCGCGCAGCGCCGCGCCAAGCGCGAACACTGTGGTGACCGCCGCGTTGCGATGGCGCGCGCCATCGACATCGATTTCGCCTTTGTAGACGGAGGCCGCGACGTCCTGCCCGTCGGCCCAGTCGCCGCCCCAGCCGCCCTCTTCGTAGGTGTAGCCGGGACTGATCTCACGCTGCGAAATGATCCGGTCCGGCACGCGCAGGACTTCGACCGCGAGCTTCGAAACGTTCACCGTCTCGATCGCCACGCCGTCCGCCTCGGCGCGCGGCAGGATGACGCCGTTGCCGGCGAAGCCGACATAAGCGGGGCGATCGCCAAACGTGAGCACGAAATGATCGTCATAGGCGGTCTTGTCGCCATCGGCGGCCGGCAGACCCTCCTTGACGGTGACATTGCGCTCGGGATCGAACGGCAGGCCGCCGAGACACAGCAGGTTGCCGGAAATATCGGTCGTCACCTGCGCGTCGGGATCGATCTCGAGGAAATCGCGGTAGTGGATGCTGGGATCAGTCGAGAGCGGCTTGGAGAATTCGAGGCAAGCGCGCGGCTCGGCGCCGTTCATCTCGGTGCGCAGGCGCACGAACGCCATGCCCTCGACGCCGGGCGCTCCCGCGCGCGGAGCGCCCGCGCTGCGCGCTGTTTCCTGAGCGCCGATGAACCCGAGCACAGGCGCCGCCGAGCCGCCGGCGCCGACGCGCCCGAGCACCGAGCCGCCCCAAAGGCCGATGAGCAAAGCCAACGATGTGGCCAGCACCGTGTTGCGATGCGTCACTAGAAAATCGCGCACGGCCGGGTAGGCAGGAAGACGCAACGACCTCAGCTTGGCGCTGAGATCGGTCCAAATGGTTTTGAGGTTCATGGGGCGCGCCTCCCGTCCCGCCGCAGGATTTGTTTTTCGAACCTGCCTGAGCGCTGCGCCCCCGACAAGCACCATTAAATTTCGGCAAAGTTTGGACGCGTCCCGCAGTTGAAGCGCGCGTTACGACGTGCTCCATAGCATCCATAAGAAAAATGACGCTGGCGTCGCGTTTGTGCGTCGGCTGGAGGAAACGCGAATGACCGCCGACGCCGCGCGGGCGCCCTTTCCCGCCATGTCCATTGAGCAGGCGCACAAGACGCTGGGCCAGCCCGGCTCAATGTTCGAGGTGGACGAGGCTGACATCCGCGGCGTCAAGACGAAGATCTGGAAGAACGCCCCACCGACGTTGCGCGACGTGTTCAACCTCGGCGCGGTCTTCGCAGGGCGCGAGCACCTCATTTTGGAAGACGACCGGGTGACCGTTGGCGGGCTGCGCGCAGCGGCCGGAAAGGTCGCGGCCCAGCTCATCGCCGACGGCGTGAAGCCCGGGGACCGCGTGGCGCTGGTGATGCGCAACCTGCCGGAGTGGCCGGCGGCGTTCTGGGGGGCGATGCTGGCGGGGGCGATCGTCACGCCGCTCAACGCCTGGTGGACAGGGCCCGAACTTGAGTTCGGTTTGCAGGATTCCGGCGCCTCGATCCTGTTCGTCGATATCGAGCGCTACGAACGCCTACGCGAACACCTGCCGAACTGCCCCGCTCTGAGGAAAATCTACGTCGCCCGCTCGCGCGAGGAATTGGCCGATCCCAGCGTGGCGCGGTTCGAAAGCCTGTTCGGCGCGCCCAACGACTGGAACGCGATGCCGGCGCCCACTCTGCCCGACATCCCCATCGCACCCGACGACGATGTCGCTATCTTCTACACCTCCGGCACAACCGGCAAACCTAAGGGCGCGGTGCTGACGCACCGCAACATCATCTCCAATTTCTTCAATTCGGCTTCCGCCCAGGCGCGCGCCTTTCTGCGCCGAGGCGAAGCGCCGCCGGCGCCAGATCCCACGGTGCAGCGCGTTTCGCTCATCTCCATCCCCTTCTTTCACGCCACCGGCTGCTTCGTGGTCATGATCCCCAACATGATGACGGGCGGCAAAATCGTCATGCAGCGGCGCTGGGATTGCGAAGGCGCGCTGAAGCTCATCGAGAAGGAGCGGATCAATTTCATCGGCGGCGTGCCGACCATCGCCTGGCAAGTGCTCGAACATCCCGATTTCGACAAATACGATCTCTCTTCGCTCGACCAGGTCGCCTATGGCGGCGCGCCGTCGGCGCCGGAGCTGGTGAAACGCATCAAGGAGCGCTTTCCGAACAGTACGGCGGGCCAAGGCTGGGGCATGACGGAGACCTCGGCGACCGCGACCAGCAATGTCGGCGAAGACTATGAGCGCAAGCCGGCGAGTTGTGGCGTGCCTTCGGCTACCGGCGAAGCGAAGATCATGGACGCGGACGGCCAAGAACTGCCGCGCGGGGAAGTCGGCGAGCTTTGGTTCAAAGGCCCCATCGTCGTGCGCGGCTATTGGAACAATCCGCAGGCGACAGCGGAGACGTTCATCGACGGCTGGGTGAAGACCGGCGATCTCGCCAAGATGGACGAGGAAGGCTTCCTCTATATCGTCGACCGCGCCAAGGACATGCTGATCCGAGGCGGCGAGAACATCTATTGCGTCGAAGTCGAGAACGTCCTGTACGAACATCCCGCCATCATGGACGCCGCGCTGATTGGGCGCCCGCATCATACGCTCGGCGAAGAGCCGCTCGCGGTGGTGACGTTGAAGCCCGGCGCAAGCGCCACCACCGAGCAAATCCGCCACCACGTCGCGCAGAAGCTCGCCGCCTTCAAAGTGCCGGTCGACGTGATCTTCTGGCCGGAAACGCTGCCGCGCAACGCCAACGGCAAAATCGTCAAGAAGGAGTTGAAAGCGATGGTGGAGGCGAAGACCCAATAAGTTGGCGCCGCCTCTATCCCGAGAGGAGGAGAGGCAGGCTTGCGAAGCAAATCCGGCGAGGGGGCGGCCCTCAGAATTGAGTGCGACGCTTTGTTCTGAGGCGCCCGCCCTCATCCGGGCCCTTCGGGCCACCTTCTTCCGCCCCTGCGGGAGAAGGTTAGAAACCACAGTGGGTTGGAAATCATTGCTCCATGCGCCATGTTCGTCCCGCAACGGAGAGCGCCCATGACCAAGATCACCTACGACATTATCGAGCACGACGGTGGTTGGGCGTTCAAACTGGACGGCACAATCTCCGAGACCTTCCCGACCCACGCGGCGGCGCTGGCGGCGGCCAAGCGCGTCGCGGTCGAACAGCAGCGCCCGGGCGAAGACACCGGCATTTCCTGGGAAGACGACAAAGGCCGCTGGCACGACGAGGTGTCGGACGGCGAAGATCGTCCGGAAGTGGATATCCACGACAAGAAGTGAGGCGCGGAAACGCGCCGCAACAATGAGCGCCGAAAGCGCGTGGGAGGGGCCAATATGTCGTTGTTCAAATCGGTGCTGTTCGCCATGGGCGCCGCGATGCTGGCGGCGTGCGCGACCTCCGCGGGCACCGGCGCGTCCGCTCCGGCGTCGCTGAGCGCGGAAGCGCAAGTTCAGCAAATGAACCGCGGCGTGAACGTGCTGGGCTACGATCCGCTCTGGCAGGATCCGGCGCGCGCCCGTTTCCATGAGCGGCATATGCAGATCATCCACGAGGGCGGGTTTCAGACCGTCCGCATCGTGCTGCAATCCTTCCGGCACATGGATGCGGACAACACGCTCAACCCGCAATGGTTCGCAACGCTTGACCGCATGGTCAACGCGGCACTGGCGAACCACCTCACCGTCATCCTCGACGAGCACGATTACGGCGTGTGCGGCGAAGATCCAGCCGCGTGCCGGGTGAAGCTCGCCGCGTTCTGGCGCCAAGTGGGCGAGCACTACAAGGACGCACCGCCGCAAGTGATCTTCGAGTTGCTGAACGAACCCAACCACGCGATGGATGCGCAATGGAACGACGTGCTGGCGGCGACGCTCGCGGTCGTGCGGCAAACCAATCCGACGCGCAACGTGATCATCGGCCCGGCGTTCTGGAACAACATCAACTGGCTCGACCGCCTGCAGCTGCCGGAAAACGACCGGCACATTATCGTCACCGTGCACTACTATCTGCCGATGGAGTTCACGCACCAGGGCGCGCCATGGGTGCCGGAAATGCGCCAGCTCGGGGTCACCTGGGGCAGCGCGGAAGACCGGGCGTTTCTCAAAGCCAATTTCGACGGCGTGAAGGCGTGGTCGGAGGCGCATCATCGTCCCATCTTCCTCGGCGAGTTCGGCGCCTATGACCGCGCGCCGCTCGAAAGCCGCGTCGCCTACACGTCCGCCGTTGCGCGCGAGGCCGAAGCGCACGGTTTCGCCTGGGCCTATTGGCAGTTCGACAGCGATTTCGTCGTCTGGGACATGGCGACGGACAGCTGGAACGCGCCGATCCACGACGCGCTCATTCCGCATTAATTTAGTGCGTCGCCGCCGCTTCCTCTGAACGCGCGGGCTGATCCCCCGAGCGCGGGGGCTCATCATAGCCGCCGTCCTTCTGGAAAAGCGTGTTCCAGGCGTAGTCGGCCCCGGGCTTGTGGGTGCGCACGGTTATGCCATCGAAGGTCTGGCGCCATTCGGGATACGTTTTCATGACGGCGTCGAGAAAGACGCGGTTCTGCGCCTCGGCGTCGCTGTCGTCGTTGAAGGGCAAGGTGCGGGTGATCCGCAGCACCACCTTGTGATCGTTGGCGGCGCCGAAATAGCCCCATTGCTCGTAGTCGAACGTGCGCCCGTCCAACGTCCAATGATAGGGCGGCGCCGCGCCCTGCATTTCCGCGGGCGCGGGAAACGAACTCTCGGCCGCTCCGATCTGCGCGAAATCGCCAAGCTGCAGATGCGCGCCCGTGTGAGCGAGGTTGGCGGCGGTGCGATAAAGGAAGAAGGCGTTGAACACGTGTCCTTGCGCGCGCTGATCCTGCGCCTGCTCGAACAAATCCCGGGCGTTGCTGTCGAGAATCTGGCTGAAATTCACATATGCGTAGTTCACGCGCCAGCGCCCGCGCTCGAACACGAGCCAGACCGCCACCGATTTGGCGCCCGCGTTCAGCGGATAGGTGAGCAGCACATGCGCCTGCTTCAGCGCGTCGTTCTTGCGCACGAAATCGACGGCGCCGGGCGCGCCGCCGCAGGCGATCATCACGCCTTCGCGGCTGCCCCCCGCGCCGTTGATGACGAACGTCCGCCGCACGGTCAGCGCGCCGACGCCGTCGGCCTGCAAAGCGTGGCCGGCCGCTTCGAGCTGTTCGCGCGACGCGTCGGTTTGGCCATAGGCCGACATAAGGTCGAAAGCGTCGCCGGGATGGGAACCGAACATCGTCTCGACGAAGCCGCGCGCGGCGCTCTCAACCGCCTCGCGCTCGTCGGCGGCGACGGCGTCGTCGAACTGGCACACATAAGCTGTCGGCGCGAGGCGGAACTTCGGCTGCAGCCAGATCAAGCCGCCAGCGATGGCCGCCACCAGGGAGACGCCCACGACCGCGATGACAACTATCCTCATCTGTCCCCCGTCGGCGCACCCTAGTCGGCGCCGGCGTCAGTTGAAAAGACGCCGCGGGACGTCCACGGCGCCTGGAGATTGGGCGCCCGGCCTCAAGCGTCGCCGAACGGCTTGACGACGCTCGCGCGCGGGCGCCCACATAACAAGCAGCGGGCGCGGGAGTCGCCCGCAAGGGAGCCGGATGCGCGAAACGTTTGACGAGATGAACGGCGTGGCGGGCGACCTGCGACAGCCCTACGCGGCGATCGAGGCCTGGCTCAAGGCGACGCCGTCCGCCGTGCTGACCGCCAAACGCCTTGAAGCGGAGCGCCTGTTCCGCCGCATCGGCATCACCTTCGCCGTCTACACCGAGGGTGGCGATCCCGAGCGGCTCATTCCGTTCGACATCATTCCGCGCGTGATCGATGCGGGCGAGTGGACCGTGCTGGAACGCGGCCTGAAGCAGCGCGTGCGCGCGCTCAACGCGTTCCTCGCCGACATCTACAACAAGCGCGAGATCGTCGCCGCTGGGAAAATCCCCGCGGCGATGATCGAAGACAATCCGGCCTACCAGCAGCTGATGCAAGGCTTCACGCCGCCGGGCGGCGTCTATACCCACATCGCCGGCATCGATCTCGTACGCACGGGGCCGGACGAATTCTACGTGCTCGAAGACAATTGCCGCACGCCCTCCGGCGTCTCCTACATGCTCGAAGACCGCTCGGTGATGATGCGGCTGTTTCCTGATCTGTTCGCGCAAGCTGGCGTCGAGCCGGTGGCGCGCTATCCGGAATACCTGCTGCGCACGTTGCAATCGGCCGCGCCGGTCAATTGCCAGGGCGAACCGACCGTCGCTGTGCTGACGCCCGGCCAATACAACAGCGCCTATTACGAACACTCGTTCCTCGCCGATGAGATGGGCGTGGAATTGGTAGAAGGCGTCGACCTTGTGGTGAAAGACGCGCAGGTGTTCACCCGCACCACGCGCGGCTTGCGCAAGGTCGACGTCATTTACCGCCGCATCGACGACGACTATCTCGATCCGAGGGCGTTCAAGCCCGACTCGGTCCTCGGCGTGCCCGGGCTGATGGAGGCGTACAAGGCCGGCAACGTGACGCTGGCCAACGCCCCGGGCGCGGGCATTTCCGACGACAAGGCGATCTATGTCCATGTCCCGGAGATGATCCGCTTCTATCTCGGCGAGGAGCCGATCCTGAAGAACGTGCCGACATGGGATTGCGCCGCCGAAAGCGCGCTGGCCTACGTCCTGGATCACCTCGACGAATTGGTGGTGAAGGAGACGCGCGGATCCGGCGGTTACGGCATGCTGGTCGGTCCGCACGCGACGAAAAAGGATTGCGAGGCCTTCGCCAAGAAACTGCGCGCCCGGCCGTCCGCTTACATCGCGCAGCCGACGCTTGCGCTCTCCACCTGCCCTACCTTCGTCGAAAGCGGCGTCGCGCCGCGCCACATCGATCTGCGCCCGTTCGTGCTGGTCGGCGCGGACAAGATCCGCATCGTGCCCGGCGGCCTCACGCGCGTGGCGCTGCGCGAAGGCTCGCTGGTCGTCAACTCCAGCCAAGGCGGCGGCACGAAAGACACCTGGGTGCTGCGGCCGAAACCAGGCCAGAGTCAAAGCCAGACGCAGGCGATGAAATGAGCGGCGCGACAAAGAGCGGCGCGCAACCGAGATGCTAGCCCGCGCCGCGGAAAGCATGTTCTGGCTCGCCCGCTACATGGAGCGGATGGACGCGCTGTCGCGTCTCATGGAGGCGGCGCAATTGATGGCGGGCCTCTCGGATCAAAGCGTCGAGTGGCGCTCGGCGCTGATCGCGGCCGGTTGCGAGTCGGGCTTTCTTTCGAAGTACGACAGCGTGACGCCCGAGCGGGCGGCGCGCTATCTGGGCGCCGACCCGGACAATCCGTCTTCCATCCTCAATTGCCTCGAGCACGCGCGCGTTAACGCGCGGGCGATGCGCACGGCGCTGACGCGCGACATGTGGGACGCCGTGAACGGCGCCTGGCTCGAAGGACGCCGGATGGGGCCGCAGGATTTCAAGCTCGAGGTCCTGCCCGATACGCTTGACTGGGTGCGCACGATCTCGACACGCTTCGCCGGCGCCTACCAGTCGACGATGCTGCGCAACGAAATCTACGCCTTCGTCAAACTCGGCGCTTCGATCGAACGCGCCGACAACACCGCGCGCATCCTCGACGTGAAATACCACGTGCTGCTGCCCTCCTATTCGGGCGTCGGCGGCATGCTCGACTATTATCAGTGGACTTCGATCCTGCGCGCCGTCTCGGCGGTGCGCGCGTATCAATGGGTCTATCGCGACGAAGTGAAGCCGTGGAATGTCGCGGAGCTGCTCATCCTGAAACCCGAACTGCCGCGCTCGCTGCGCGCTTGCTATGACGACATTGTCGGCTGCCTTGACGCCGTCGCCGCCGACCATGGCGGCGCCAAGGGCGAATGCCATCGCCTCGCCGGCACAATCGCCGCGCGGCTGCGGTTCGGCCGCATCGAGGACATCTTCCAATCCGGCCTGCACGAACATTTAACCGAAATGATCGAACGCACAGCCGATTTGGGCGAGGCCGTCTACAAATTCTACATGAACGGCGTCGATAGGGAGTAGAGCGGTCCAAACCGCCGCACGAGGATGTTTGCATGACCTATTGCGTCGGCCTGGCGCTCGAACAGGGCATCGTCCTGCTCGCCGATACGCGCACCAATGCGGGCGTCGACAATATCGCCACGTTTTCCAAGCTCAGCGTGGTGGAGCATCCCGGCGAGCGTGTCATCGCCATCATGAGCGCCGGCAATCTCGGCGTGACGCAGGCCGTCGTGTCGCGCGTGGTGGAAGGCGCCGGCGCCGAGGACGGCGACGCGACGCCTGCGACGCTCGCCACCGTTCCCAGCATGTTCGACGCCGCCCGCCTCGTCGGCGACGCGGTGCGGCACGTGTTCCAGCACGACGGGGAGTCGCTCAAGGCGCAGAATTATACCTTCGAGGCGAGCTTCCTGCTCGCCGGGCAGATCCGGGGCCGCCGCCTGCGCCTGTTCGAAATTTATTCGGCCGGCAATTTCATCGAATCCACACCCGATACGCCGTTCCTGCAAATCGGCGAACACAAATACGGCAAGCCGATTCTCGACCGCGTCGCCCGTTACGACACGCCGATCGAGGACGCGGTGAAGCTTGCCTGCATCTCGATGGATTCGACCCTGCGCTCGAACCTCTCCGTCGGCCTGCCCGCCGACTTGCTGATCTATCGCCGCGACGCGCTCGAAGTCGCCGCCCGGCGCCGCATCAATGAGGACGACGCGTATTTCAGGCAAATCCGCGAAGGCTGGTCCGCCGCCTTGCGCGACGCCTATCGGGCGCTGCCCAAGCCGCCCTGGCCCCTCGGCTAAGCATCACTGCTTCAGCCGATACCCGGTTTTGAAGATCCACCAGATCACCGCGAGGCAGAGCGACAGGAAACCGAGCGTCGCGGCGAGGCTGAGCGCGACGTTTACGTCTGAATGGCTGTAGAAAGCCCAGCGAAAGCCGCTGACCAGATAAACCACCGGATTGAACAACGTGACCGTGCGCCAGAGCGGCGGCAGCATGTCGATCGAATAGAAACTGCCCCCCAAAAACGCCAGCGGCGTGACGATCAGGAGCGGCACCAGCTGCAAGCGCTGAAAGGAATCCGCCCAGACGCCGATAATGAAGCCGAACAGGCTGAACGTCAGCGACGTAAGCGCCAGGAAGCCGAACATCACCAGCGGATGGTCGATCGAATAATCCACGAACAGCCGCGCCGTCGCCAGCATCACCGAACCGATGATCACCGATTTGGTCGCGGCGGCGCCGACATAACCGAGCACGGTTTCGAACGGGGATATCGGCGCGGAGAGGATTTCGTAGATGGTTCCGGTGAATTTCGGGAAGTAGATGCCAAACGAAGCGTTCGAGATGCTTTCCGTCAGCAGCGAAAGCATGACCAGGCCGGGAATGATGAAGGCGCCGTAGCTTATGCCGTTGATCGCCACCATCCGCGAGCCGATGGCCGAGCCGAACACAATGAAGTAGAGCGAGGTCGACAACACCGGCGAAAACAGACTCTGTCCGAGCGTGCGGAACCAGCGGTTCATCTCGAAGCGATAAATCGCCTGGATCGCGTAGCCGTTCATTTGCCGCCCTTCACCAGGCTCACGAAGATTTCCTCAAGCGAGCTCTGCTTGGTGTCCATGTCCTTGAAAACGATGCCGCGTTCGGAAAGATTCTTAAGCAGGTTGGTGATGCCGGTGCGTTCGCCCTGCGTATCGAACGTGTAGACGATCTCCGTGCCGTCGTTGACCAGCTCGAGATTGGGGCTCTGCAGCTCCGCCGGCACGGCGTCGAGCTTCGATTGCAGGTAGAGATAAAGCTGCTTCTTGCCGAGCTTGCGCATCAGCGCGGTTTTTTCCTCGACGATGATAAGTTCGCCTCTGTTAATGACGCCGACCCGGTCGGCCATGTCCTCGGCTTCTTCGATGTAGTGCGTGGTGAGGATGATGGTGACGCCGCGGTCGCGCAGAGACCGCACCAGCGCCCACATGTCGCGCCGCAGCTCCACGTCGACGCCCGCGGTCGGCTCGTCCAGGAACAGGATTTCCGGTTCGTGTGATAGCGCCTTGGCGATCATCACGCGGCGCTTCATCCCGCCCGACAGCGTCATGATCTTGCCGGCGCGCTTGTCCCAAAGCGAAAGATCCTTGAGCAGCTTTTCGATGAAGGCGGGATTGGCCGGCTTGCCGAACAGGCCGCGGCTGAAATTGGTGGTGTCCCACACGGTCTCGAATGCATCGGTGTGCAGCTCCTGCGGCACCAGGCCGATCCTCGACCGCGCGGCGCGATAGTCGCGCACGACATCGTGCCCGTCGGCGAGGATCGTGCCGGTCGACGGATTGACGATGCCGCAGATGGTGTTGATGAGCGTCGTTTTGCCCGCGCCATTGGGGCCCAGCAGCGCGAAGATTTCCCCTCGCTCGATCTCAAGCGAAATGTTCTTCAGCGCTTGGAAACCGCCCTTATAGGTCTTCGAGACGTTGGCGACGGAAATGACGGCGTCCATGCGCAGCGCAGGTAAGCTGCGCCGGTCGCCGGCGCAAGGCGGAACAGGGAGTATTTTCCGCGGTGCGTCAGACGCCGGCCAACCAGTCGAGCAGGATGCGGTTCACCGCCTGGGGCGCCTCCTGCTGGGTCCAGTGGCCGACGCCGTCGAGCAAATGCACGCCGCGCAGGTCGGCCATGTGCGGCGCCATCAGCGAAACCAGGTCGAGGCCCGGAAACATTTTCAGCACCGGATCGCGCTGTCCCGCGGCGAACAACGCCGGCTGTGCGATCTTCACATCCTTGTATGCTTGAGCCTGCTCCCAGTCGCGACGATTGTTGCGATAGCGGTTGAGCGGGCCGCGCAGACCCGATCTGCTGAATTCGGCGGTGTAGTAGTCGACATCGGCTTCGCTCATCCATGGCGGCAGCCGGTCCGGATCGGGCAAGCCGTCGAGCAGGCGTGCATGGATCGGCTTCGCCGCCGGCCACTCGCCCTGCCCGCCCCAGGCGTGGAAGCACTTGCGCACGAACCCGCGCACATCGGCTTCGATCTCCGCTTCGGCGAGCCCTTCCTGCTGAAAATAGACCTGATAAAAAAAGAGGCCGCGCTTGGTGAACAGCTCGTCGGCAAGCTCCAGAAACGGACGCGACGCGACCCCGACATAGGGCACGGACAGGCCGGCCACGGCGCGCACCTTGTCGGGAAAACGCAGCGCCGTGTTCCAAACGATCGGCGCGCCCCAATCGTGCCCGACGATGATCGCCGGCGCGTGCGGCGAAAGCGCATCGATCACCCCCGCGACGTCGCTGGTCATCGCCGCCATGTCGTAGGCCTCGACCGCGTGGGGCTTGTCCGAGCCGCCGTATCCGCGCACATCGATCGCGCACGCGGCGTAACCCGCCGCGGCAAGCGGCGCCAGCTGATGACGCCACGAATACCAGCCTTCCGGAAAACCGTGCACCATGACGACGAGCGGACCTTCGCCCTGCACGGCCGCGCGCAGCTTCACGCCGTTGCTTTCGATAGTGCGGAACACCGTCACTGGAGATCCTCCGGCAGCGTCGGTTCTCGCCAGATGCCGGCGAACGCCTGCCAGCGCGCGGACTCGTCGGGCGCGCGCATCACATAGGCGCGCACGAGATCTTCGCCGCTCGCGTAGTTGATGACGTAAGAGCGGTAATGGTCGGTGAAGGCAAGGCTCTGTTCAGCGCGCTCACGCGAGACAAGTTGGTAGCGTTCGGTCAGCGCGATCGCCTGCCCGCGGTCGACCTGCCCATCCAGATACATTTGCGCGATCGTGAGGCGCGCCCCCGCCAGTTGGGCGAGCGCGCGGCGGAGCGCGTCATAAGCCGGCGCCGTCGCCGGATCGAGCCCGGCGAGGGGGTAGAGCACGCCCTGCTCGAACGTCAGACGCTCCGCGCCGGGAAACGCAAGGTCGACGCCGACATTGGCGCCGCCCTCATTGATGGGCCCCTGCGGCGCGAACAACGGCGCAATCGAGAATTCGACCCAGCCGCGTTCACGATAGAGTTGTTCGGAGAAAATGCCCTGCACGTGATGGCCGGGATAGCCTTCGTGGCAGGCGAGGCCAAGCGCGCGGTCGATAAAGACAGGCAGATCGGTGTTGATCTGGATAAGGCTTTCGTGACGTCCGTGATACCAATTGTAGGCGCTCCAGCTCTGATGCGTCACGAACTCCATGTTGAAATGCTCGTCTTGCGGCAGCGGAAGATGCGCCAGCGTGCGTCGACGGCATTCGGCGATCGCGGCGGTCATCACGCCCTGCAGCTTGTCGCGGCGGATCGCATAACGCGCGCGGAACGCCTCGACGCGCGCCGGCAGCGCGCCATGTCCCGGCACGATCGCGCCGATGCGCGCCAACACGGGCTCGTAACTCGCCAACGGTTTCAGAACCGGCGTGAGCCCGAGCAAGTTTTCCGCCTCTTCGCTGAACGGCGCCCGCGCGCCCGCGATCATGTCCAGCCGAAAGCGCGCGGCCCGCACATAGCCCAGAAGATGGTGCGCGCGTCGTTTCGACTGCGGGTCGCGCGTGCGCCGCTGCGCGTCATCAAGCAGCGCAGCAAGCGCGTCGGCCTCTGCTTCGAGCGCCTCGAGGCTGTGCGAATGGGCGTCCGCCTCCGCGCGCCACTCCGCCGGTCCGTAATAGGCGTCGACATAACCTTCCTCGTGCGTCCCGATCTGCAAGACCAGCTTCACATAGCGCTCGGCCAGCGGGTTGAGGTCGATGTGCTCGGCGCGCGGCGCGCAGGCCGTCAGCGCAAGCAAGGCGAAAGCGGCGAGAATGGATTTCATGGCGCGAGAATAGCAGGAAACAGCGGTTCGCCCGCAAGCCCTCTTCCGCGAAGGTAAGGGAAGCCCTAGATGGGGCGCTTGAGCCGCAAAGTCCTCATCCTCTTCGCCCATCCCGCCTATCACCGCTCGCGCGCCAATCGTGCGATGGCCGAGGCCGTGCGCGATCTCGACGGCGTCACGTTTCATGACCTCTACGAGGCCTATCCGGATTTGTTGATCGACGTCGCGCGCGAACAGGATCTGCTGCTCGGCCACGACGCCGTCATCGCGCAGCATCCCTTCTATTGGTATTCCGCCCCGGCGATCCTCAAAGAATGGCAAGACCTCGTGCTCACGCACGGATGGGCGTATGGGCGCGCCGGCCGCGCACTCGAAGGCAAGTTGTGGATGCACGCACTGACAGCGGGCGGGCCGCAGGAAAGCTATGGCGAGATGGGCTACAACCGCTTCACCGTCGGGGACCTGACGCGCCCGTTCGAGGCCACCGCCAATCTCTGCCGGATGCGCTGGCGCGATCCGTTCATCGTGCACGCGAGCCATCTCAACTCCAACCAAGCGCTCGCCGACGCGGCGCGACGGTATCGCGCGCAGGTGCTTGGACTGATGCGGGAAAAATCGTGATGCATCCGCCGAACCCACGCCAGCGTGATGCGATCCGGCGTCCGGCGCCGCGCGCCGCCTCGGGGGCCGGCCTGCAATGAACCAGGACTCCTTCCTCTTCGAAGCCTTTGTCTTCCTTGCGGCCGCAATCGTCAGCGTGCCGATCGCCAAGCGGCTGGGGCTGGGCTCGGTGCTCGGCTATCTGCTCGCCGGCGTCTTGATCGGGCCGTTCGGGCTCAAGTTTCTCGGCGACCCCGAAGCGCTGATGCATGCATCGGAATTCGGCGTCGTCATCATGCTGTTCCTCATCGGCCTCGAGCTCAATCCGGCCATGCTGTGGCGGATGCGCAGCGCGATCGTCGGATTGGGCGGAGCGCAAGTGCTCGCGAGCGGCGGCGCGCTCGCGCTCGCGGCCATGGGCGCCGGGCTCGACTGGCGCGTCGCCGTCGCCGTCGGATTCACGCTTTCGCTCTCTTCCACGGCCATCGTCATGCAAAGCCTGCGCGAACGCGGCCTGGCGCAGACGGACGCGGGGCGCGGCGCCTTCTCGGTGCTTTTGTTCCAGGACATCGCGGTCATCCCGATGCTGGCGCTGTTTCCGCTGCTCGCCGCGGCGCCGCTTGCACCGGCAGGCGCGCATGCGACCGGCGTCGCCGCACTGCCGGCATGGGCGCAGACGCTTGCCGTGTTCGGCGCGGTGGCCGCCGTTGTCGTGGCGGGCCGCGTCCTCGTGCGTCCGCTGTTCCGCTACATCGCCCGCACCAACCTGCGCGAATTGTTCACCGCGACCGCGCTCGCCATCGTCGTCGGCGTCGCGCTGCTGATGCAGAGCGTCGGCCTTTCGCCCGCGCTCGGCGCGTTCGTCGCCGGCGTCGTGTTGGCCGACAGCGAATACCGCCACGAACTTGAAAGCGACATCGAACCCTTTCGCGCGCTGCTGCTCGGACTCTTCTTCATTTCGGTGGGCGCGGGCGTCGATTTCGGTCTGATCCTCGCCCAGCCGCTGATGATCTTCACGATTGTCGCGGCGCTGATCGCGATCAAGGCCGCGGCTCTGTTCGCGGTGGCCCGCCTCTTCGGCCGCTCCGCGCCGGACGCGGCCATGATCGCGCTGGCGCTCGCCCAAGGCGGCGAGTTCGCGTTCGTGCTGTTCAATTTCGCGGCGCAAGGGCGTGTCATTCCCGAAGGCACCGCGGCGCTCCTGGTCGCCGCCGTAGCGCTCTCGATGGCGCTGACGCCGCTCCTGATGATCGCCGCCGAACGCGCGCCGCGCCTGTTCGCCCGCGCTGAAGAGCGCGCGGCGCCCGAGCGCCTCGAACACGAGACACCCGATGTCCTGATCGCCGGCTACGGCCGTTTCGGCCAGATCGTCTCGCGCCTCGTCTCGATCAATGGCTTCGCCATCTCCATCCTCGATCACAACGCCGACCAGGTGGAACTGGTGCGCGGCTTCGGCGCCAAGGCCAATTATGGCGACGCCTCCCGCGCCGACATGCTGCGTGTCGCCGGCGCGGACGATGCGAAGCTCCTGGTCGTCGCCGTCGACGATCAGGGCAAGGCGCTCGAAATCGTCGAGACGGCGCGGCGGCATTTCCCGCATCTCAAGATTCTCGCGCGCGCCTACGATCGCCGCCACGCCTACGAGATGATCAAGCGCGAGGTCGACGGCTGGGAGCGCGAGACGTTCGAGGGCGGCTTGCGCCTGGGCGCCAAGGCGCTGCGCGCGCTGGGCTTCCGCGCGCACCAGGCCGAGCGCGCCGCTGGCCTGTTCCGCCGCCACGACGAACGCCAGCTCGCGGAAATGTACGAGCACTGGGCTTCCGACGACCGCGACGCCTTCCGCGCTGCAACCGTGGCGCGCCAAGGCATGATCGAGGACGCGCTGAAACGCGATCTCGCGGAGCACGTGCACCGCGCCCCCGACGACGCGTGGGACACCGAAAGCCTTGACGAGGAAAACGCCCGCCTGCAGGGCGGCGGGTAAACAGCGCCGCGAATCGTTTATGCTGGCCGCTTGCCTCAGGTGGAGAGCGGCATGATCGAGAACACGCAGCTCGCGGCCCTGGTCGCCTCCCGGCTCTGCCACGATCTCGTGGAGCCGATCGGCGCCATCATCCAGGGTCACGAGATGATCAAGGGCGAGGACGGCAAGGTCGATCCCGACGCCCTCTCGCTCTTGGACCAAGGCGTCGCGAAAGCATGGGCCAAACTCGAATTCTTCCGCTTCGCGGTCGCCGGCTCCGCCGCCGCCGGGGACAGCCAGCTTGAGGAAGGCCGCGATGTCGCCGTGCGCCTGTTCGGCGCGCTGAAACCCGAATTGAATTGGCAGGCGCCGTCCGTGGCGATGCCGCGCCAAGCCGTGCGCGCGGTCATGGGTTTGTTGCTGATCGCCAATGAGTGCCTGCCGCGCGGCGGCACTGTCGAGGTGACGGCCGCGGCCGCGCCCGACGGCGCGGAGGTGCGCATCATCGCTTCGGGCGCGCGCGCCGCGTTGCGGGCGCCGACGGCCGCCGCCCTGCGCGGCGAAGCGCCGGAAGGCGGGCTCACCGGCCACACCATCCAGCCCTACCTTGCGGGATTGTTGGCGCGCCAGAACAATGTCGAGCTGCTGGCGCGCGAAAGCGAAGACCGCGTCGAACTCATCGCGCGCTCAGCCAGTTTCAAGCTCTGAACAGAAGATTTCAACGCTCGTTAACAATAGGCGGCGCAGTCTCCAGCGGAATCGGTTGGAGAGCGCCGGGCCCATGAAACGCTGCCTGATCGTCGACGATAGCCGTGTGATCCGCAAAGTCGCGCGGCGCATTCTTGAGGACATGAACTTCGAGATCGAAGAGGCGGGCGACGGCGTCGAGGCGCTGCAGGCGTGCCGGCGGCGCATGCCGGAGGCCATCCTGCTCGACTGGACGATGCCAGTGATGACGGGCATCGAGTTTCTGAAGCAGCTCCGGCAGGAACCGGGCGGCAACGCGCCCGTCGTCGTCTTCTGCACAACGGAGAACGACGTCGAAAAGATCGCCGAGGCCATCAAGGCGGGCGCCGATGAATACATGATGAAGCCGTTCGACGGCGACATCCTGCATTCCAAGTTCAGCGAGGCCGGCCTGTGTTGACGGACGCGGAATTCGCCTATGTCGCGCGCGAAGTGAAAGCCCGCTGCGGCGCCCAATTGACGCGCGAGATGAGCAATGTCGCGACGCAGCGGCTTTCCCCGCTGGCGCGCCGCGAAGGTTACGCATCCGCATCCGAATTCCTCAACGCCGCGCGCATCAAGCAAGACGACAAGTTGTGGGCGGCGATCGCGGAAACGCTCGCGCCGAGCGACACGCGCTTCTTCCGCGACAAAGGCGCGTTTGAAGAACTGAAGACGCATATTCTTCCCGACCTCTACGCCAAGCGCGGGGGCGGCGTGCGCGTGTGGTCGGCCGGCTGCGCGACGGGGCAAGAAGCGTATTCGCTCGCCATGCTCGTCGAGGATCTGCGCAGCGAGGGCATGCCGTCCGCGGAGATCGTCGCCACCGACATGAGCGAGCGGCTGTTGGACAAGGCGCGCTCCGGCCTCTACACGCAATTCGAAGTGCAGCGCGGCCTGCCGATCCGCAAACTCGTGCAGCATTTCGAGAAGGTCGGCGACCTGTGGCGCATCTCCGACCGCCTGCGCGCGCGGGTTTCGTTCGAGCAGCACAATCTGCTGCAAGACCCCGGCATGCTCGGGCGCTTCGATATCGTGCTCTGCCGCCACGTGCTCTCGGGCTTTGAGCCTTCCATGCGCGCGGCGACGCTTGAGCGCATCGCCGGGGCGATGGCGAGCGACGGCGTGCTCGTCCTCGGCGCCGGCGAAGCCGCGCCGGAGACGCAAGCGTTCGCGCCTTCGCCGATCCAAGGCGTTTACGTGCGCGACGCCGCATGGGCGCGCGCGGCGGCTTAAATTCCCCTTCCCTTGAGGGGAGGGGTTAGGGGTGGGGTGAACCTCCGTCTTTGTGCAGCACGCGCAACATCAGTTACACGAAAACTCTCCAACGTTGGCGTTTCACCCCGCCCCCTGCCCCCTCCCCTCAAGAGGGAGGGGGAAAGAGGTGTGCTTCACGCTCGACCGCCCGTCATCGCATTTGGCTGAACAGAGGATCCCAAACTGCCCTCCAGCGACGACGATGCGGGAGAGTGTAAGGGCGCGGCGGAGGTGTGGGATACGATTTGCGCGGAGCGTTGGAAAATAAGGGAATTTGGGGAGATGGGTGGGGCCCTAGTGCGGCTTGAACATTGAAGGAGGATCGGTGGAATACAGCCGCCTGTACACCTCCATCGCGTAGCGGTCCGTCATGCCGGCCACATAGTCGCAAACCACTCGACTTCTCACAGAATCCTTCGTGATGGCCAGTAGCAACGCGCGGTGATCATCAGGCAACAAAAGTCTCGCGCTATGATCGTCGTCAAACGCTTCAAAGAGCCGCTTTACTATGTCCTTACCACGAAACTCCGATGTCTTGAGCATCGATGAGAGGATCAGCGACTGGTACGCAAAATTTTTCAGCACTTCCACTCGCAGGAAGGTGTCGAAGTCCAACCTCACCCTGGAGAGCGGAGGACAATCTTCGTTTAACGTCACCTCGATGCCGGACATGAACTGCTTCACGAATGAAGACGTGAGTTTAACTCGAATGTAGCCGTTCCGAGCGAGCTCAGAAGACGCGTTGAACGAACTCGCCGCCACCATCAGAGCAGGAGCCTTTGACGTGCCGTCTCCAAGCTGCTCGATCTCTTCTGATAGCTCTCGTCCGAATAAGCCTTCCAGAACGAAGCCAACGTTGCCTATGTCGAGATCTCTCCACTTCTCGGGACAATCCTCATAAAACAGCGCGGCGCGACGTTTGATTGTGTCGAGGATGCATTGCTTCAGATCATCGGTGGACGCGATAATCGATAGCGGGTGTGCAAAACCGCCCTTCATCGCGTCCTCTAGATCGTACGTCGAATACGCGATGTCGTCCGCGATATCCATGATGCAGCACTCAATGGTCTTGAACTTCTTTATCTTCGTATCGCCGACCACGTGCTGCTTAATGGCTTCAACTATTTCAGTATCGACGGCGTAGTAGCCCTTCTTCACCTTCGGGCTCGTTTCCTTGGTCTCGTCGATCCTTTGATCGTATTTCAGCAGTGCGGCCATCGTCCGATACGTGAGGTTCAAACCAACGCGTTCGTCTTTGCCATCGTCTGACACCGCCCGCCTCGACATATCAGCGATCTCTCGCTTTTCCAGGCGAGAAACAATGCGCAACGTTTGCGCATTGCCCTCAAAGCCGCCGCTACCGTTCATGCATTCATTGAGCGCCTCTTCACCGTTGTGCCCAAACGGCGGGTGACCGATGTCGTGCGCGAGCGCCGCACACTCCACGATATCCAAATTCAAATTGTTCTCAGCAAAGTACGGATTTGCGGCGTTTATGATCGTCGCAATCCCTTTCGCGATCTGCGCCACTTCCAAGGAATGCGTGAGCCGATTGCGAAAGAAGTCGGACTCGCCGTTGGGAAAAAGCTGCGTTTTCCCTGCCAGCCTTCTGAACGAGGGGCTGTGCAAAATGCGACCGTAATCACGACGGAACTCGCTGCGACCCTCTTCACTCTTCGTATTTTCGGCCGGCAACTTGAAGCGTCGTTGCGAGTCTTTGTCGGTGTAGAGTGGCCTCCCCCCCGCCACGTCTAGCCCCCACTAGGCCGGGGCCGAGCAGGTGCAGGAGACGCGGGTTTGGGGGGCTGTCCCGATGCAGGCGGCGACGTGTTGCGTACCGCATTGAGTTGGCTGGTGGCGATGCGCACGGCTTCCTGGATTGGCGTCCGAGGTGGTGTGGTGGGTCTCGTCATCAGTGGCCTCCGGTGGTTAGCACTTCGTATATGTTCTTATTTTGTTCGTCACGCTTTTAATTCAACGGTAACCACTGATTCTTGTTCCGAGAACCCCAGCGGGCGGTACGGTCCTGTTCGGGCGCTTGAAACTGCAGCAATCACCATCGACAGCGCGAATCATCGCACCGTCGCATTCGTGAAAGGTAAATTCTTTTGGTTTCAATGCGCTAACCCACTCCCTCCTCCACCTGCTCCTCCCTCTCCACCCTGAGCGCGGTGATCTGGTTGCGGTTTCTGCGGAGCACCTGGAAGCGGTAGCCGTGAAACGCGAAGCGCTGGCCGGGTTCCGGGATCGCCTGCGCTTCGTGAATCACCAAGCCGGCGATGGTGACGGCTTCTTCGTCGGGGAGATCCCAATTCATCGCGCGGTTCAGGTCGCGGATCGGCACGACGCCGTCGACATTGACTGAGCCATCGGGCTGCGGGCGCACGCCGAGGGGGGCGATGTCGTGCTCGTCCTTAATGTCGCCGACGATCTCTTCCAGGATGTCTTCGAGCGTGACGAGGCCTTGCAGCGCGCCGTATTCGTCCACCACCAGCGCGAAATGTTCGCGCCGGCGCAGGAATTCGGCGAGCTGATCCTCCGCGCTCGTCGTATCCGGCACGAACCAGGGCGCGCGCGCCACCTCGGCGATGACGACCGCGTCGCGCCCTTTCTCGGCGATGACGCGCAGCAGATCGCGCGCGTGCAGGATGCCGACAATGTTGTCCGGCTCGTCCTTGTAGAGCGGCATGCGCGTGTGCGCGGATTGCGTGGCCTGGGCGATGATTTCGCGCACGGGCAGATCGACATCGATCGTCTTCATCGCTTTGCGGTGGATCATCACGTCGGCGACGGTGAGTTCGCCCAGACGAAACAGCGAGCGGATCTGCTTGGCTTGCGCCTCCTCGATCTCGCCGTGCTCGGCGGAAACCTCGACCAGGCCCTCGAGCTCGACGTCGGTGAGGATGTCGACGTGCGGCGCCTCCTTGACGCCGAACGCCCGCAGCACGCCGCGCGCGGCGTTGTTCAGCAGCCAGTTCAGCGGCCAGAGCACGATATAGGACGCATGCAGGGGATAGGCGATCCAGAACGAGACGGGCTCCGGATTGCGGATGGCGAATGTCTTCGGCACCTGCTCGCCGAGCACGATGTGTAGCGACGAGAAGATCAGAAAGCCGAGGATAAAGGCGATGAAGTCGATGCTGGCGTGCGGCAAGCCGAGCGGGAGCATCAAGGGCTCGATCAGCGCGCTCACCGTCGGCTCGCCGACCCAGCCTAGGCCGAGCGAGGCCATGGTGATGCCGAGCTGGCAACAGGCGAGATAGGCCTCGATGTTGCGCAGCATCCTGAGCGAAAGCGCGGCGCCGAAGCGCTTCTCCTCCGCCAGCGCCTCGACGCGGAAGCCGCGCGCCTTCACCAGCGCGAACTCGCTGGCGACATAGAACGCGTTGAGCGCCAGCAGCGCGACGGCGCCGAGGAGACTAAGGAGCGGACCGCTCATGCAAGGACCTTGGTGAGATAAGCGCGCAGTGCGGCGATGTCGGCGTTCTGCTGCACGAAAGCCTGGCCGAGCCCGCGGGCGAGGATCAGCGTGAGCTTGCCGGATTGCGCTTTCTTGTCGTGCGCCATGAGGGCGAGGAATTCGTCGGCGCTTTCCGGACGCCCGGAGAGCTTCGTAAGATCGGTGGCGAAACCGACCTCGGCAAGATGGGCGCGCACGCGTTCGGCGTCCTGGCGCGGGCACAGCCCCTGTTCGGCGGAAAAACCGTAGGCCAGCGCCATGCCGGCGCCGACGGCTTCCCCGTGCAGCAGCGCGCCGGAATAGCCGGCCTTGGTTTCGAGCGCGTGCGCGAAAGTGTGGCCGAGATTGAGCAAGGCGCGCGGGCCGCCGGCTCGCTCATACTCGTCGGCGGCGACGATGCGCGCCTTGGCGGCGACGCTGGTCTTGACCGCCTGCGCGAGCGCTGCGCGGCGCTTGCTCTGGGCGATGCCGGCGCCGTCCGGGTCGAACGGGATCGGCGCGGCGCCGAGAATGTGCTGGGCGTGCTGCTCGCACCACTCGAAGAAGGCGGGGTCGTCGATGAGGCCGTACTTCACCACTTCCGCGTAGCCGGCGCGCAGTTCGCGCGCGGGCAGCGTCATCAGCACGTCCTGATCGGCGAGCACCAGGCGCGGCTGGTGGAAGACGCCGACGAGATTCTTGCCCTCCGGCGTGTCGATCGCCGTTTTGCCGCCGACGCTGGAATCCACTTGCGCCAGCAAGGTGGTCGGAATCTGCACGAAATCGACGCCGCGCTTGACGATGCCGGCGGCGAAGCCGGCCAGATCGCCGATCACGCCGCCGCCGAAGGCGATGACCAGATCGTTGCGCGAGATGTTGGCCTGCAAGAGCGACGTGCAGACGCTCATGAGGCCGGCGAAGCTCTTTTGCTCCTCGCCCGGGGGCAGCATGAAACCGTGTACGGCAAGGCCCGCCGCTTCGAGGCTTTGCGAAAGCGCATCGCCATGCAAGGCGGCGACGGTCTTGTCCGCCACCACGAACGCGCGCCCGCTCGGCGCGAACGGCGCGATGAGTTCGCCCGCGCGGGCGAGCAGACCCGCGCCAATCAGCACGTCATAAGATCGCGCGCCGAGATCGACGCGCACGGTTTCAGTTTGGGTCATGCTGGTGTTTTGGCCAGGTAGTCGCGCAGTGCGTCGAGGATGGCGACGACGGCGGCGTTGTGCGGGCTGTTGGTGCTTTCGATGGTGAGATCCGCTTCGGCATAGACCGGCTCGCGCTCGGACAACAGGCGTTGCATCACCGCCTGCGGATCGTCGCCCTTGAGCAAGGGCCGATCGTCGCGCCGTTCGACGCGGCGCATGAGCACGCCGAGCGGCGCCTTCAGCCACACCGTGACGGCGCTCTCCTTCATGCGCGCGCGCGTGCCGGGATCCATGAAGGCGCCGCCGCCGGTGGCGAGCACCATCGGCGGATCGCGCAGCAAGCGGCAGATCACTTCGCGCTCCCCGCGGCGAAACTCCGCTTCGCCATAGCGCGCGAAGATGTCCTTGACCGAAAGCCCCGCGGCGCGCTCGATCTCGTGATCGGCGTCGACGAAGGGAAGGCGCAGCGCCGCGGCGAGCCGGCGCCCGATGGTCGTCTTGCCCGCGCCCATGAGGCCGACAAGGGCCACGGTCTTGTCGAGCTTCAGCCCGTCGGCGAGACGGCGCAGCTCGGCGGCGGCGTCCTCCGCAATCTCGTGACTCTCCGGGCGGCTCAAAACAGACCCTCTTCGGCGCTCACTCTACCTCTTTGCGGCGCCCAGACATCGCTTTTGGGCCCCGAAAGCAGTCATCGCCCATGGTTAAGACCGGGCGGACTGAAAACTCGCCACATTTTGCGGGCATTCTCCGTCGCTCGCAACGGCGGGAATCGTTGCAAAATCAGGGGACAAGAGGACCACGTGAGACGCAGACGACGCCGCAGCGCCTTCGCCAAGGACCATCCGGAGCGCCGCTACATCGTGATCGGCGCCGCCGTGATCGCGGTTCTGGGCGCTTTCTGGTTCCTGATGCGCCAAGCCGACGTGCACGCGCCGCAGCCGCACGAAATCCGGATTGAATTGCCCGACGCCTTCAAGGATTAAGGCAGGGGGGATGAAGATCATGGCATTCCGACACTGGGTGTTGCCGCTCGTGCTTGCGGCGCTGCCGGCCGCCGCGCTGGCGCAAGGCGCCATGCCCGCACCGATCGAAACGCAGGAATTGCAGCAGCTCGACGCCTGGAGCGTGGGCGCCCTTCCCCGCGCCGGCGGGGCGATGCCTGCCGACATGTGGGCGCACAGCGATCCCGCTTTCGTGGCCTCGTTGTTCGACAAGCTGCCGGCTTCGTTCGAATCGCCCTCGCTGCAGCGGCTGGTGCGCCGCATCATGCTGTCCGGCGCGACCGCGCCGCCAGGCGACGCGGCGGCCGCGGCGCGCAAGCGCTTCGAAGCCATCGGGCGCATCGGCTACGCCGACGAATTGGCGACCATGGCCGGCGGCGCCGGCGCTTCGCTCACCGATCCGCTGATCGCGCAATACGCCGCGCAAGCTGAACTCGCGCGCGGCAACCGCGCCGGCGCGTGCGAACGCGGGCGCAACGCTTCGATGGATCAGCCGGCCCTGTTCATGCTTCGCCTGCGCGCGTATTGCGCCGCGGTGACCGGCGACCGCGCGGCGGCGGATCTGGCGCTGCAGCTCGTGGGCAGCGGAGCCGCTGCGGACAATGCGTGGTACGCGCAGGCGATCGCCGCCGCCGGCGGCGCGCCCGGGCGCACGCCCCCTGTCGCGCGGTACGACAACAGCCTCAACGTACAAGTCTCGATCGCAGGCGGATTGCGGCCCGGGCCCAATCCGCTGGCCAACGCCTCTTCGCTCGCGCTCGTGGCGCTGGCGCGGAACGAACGCACGCCGCAACCCGCGCGCGCCCAGGCGGCCTCGCTCGCATTCCGCCGCGGGCTCATCACCGTGGCCGAGGCGCGCGGCATTCTGCTGGCGACGCCCGCGGAGGTGACGAGCGGCCTGCCCCCGATCGCGCTTGCGCTGCGCCAGGTGCAGGGCTCTCCTGGGACGCTCGATGCGGCGGGCGCCATCGCCGGCGTGCTGCGCCAGGCGACGGCGCCCGCGGATTTCACGGCGGCCGCGGTGCTGTTCAAGGCGGATATCGCCACGCTGACGACCGCTCCCGATCCCGCGGCGGCCCTCATGTTCGCGCGCGCGGCTCTCGCCGCCGACGACGTGCAGCTTGCCGCGCGGCTGACGCAGAGCACGGGGCAGGCCGGGCTCGACGCCAGCGCGCTGGGCCCGCTGACGGCCGCGCTCGCCGTGGCGCAGCGCGCGCGCGGCGATCAAGCGA
>DASZQK010000047.1:0-20496 GCA_035549695.1 Caulobacterales bacterium
GCCGAGCACAAAGTGTTTGGGGCGCTCTCGGCGTTGGGCGTCGCCACCCCCGGCCAGCTGGCCAAGCTCTCCGGCTTCACCACTGGCGCCATTACCGGCATCGTCGATCGGCTGGAGCGCGCCGGCTACGCCAAGCGCGAGCCCAATCCGAACGACCGCCGCAGCCTGCTCGTGCGCCCGCTGCAACAGGAAAAAGTGCGCGCCGCGCTCTTCCCCGCGTTCCAATCGCTCAGCCAATCCATGGTGGAACTCGCGAGCCGCTTCTCACCCGAGGAACTCGCCGCCATCCACCGCTATCTCGCGGAGACGACGGAGGTGCTGAAACGCGAGACGCAGAAGCTCTGAGGGCGCGCCGCGTAGGGCGCCGCGCCAACAGGGCCCAAACGGCTGCTCACGGCGCGACGGATGACCGGTCCGGTCATGGTTTGGCTCGAAACTGGCTGTTAGGCTTCGCCGCACCAGTTCAGCGAGTCTGATGAAGCTTCAGGACGCCCTCGACCAACTCGCTCGCGAGACCGCTCGCGCCCGCCGCCACTTGGCGATCGAGCGCGCGGCGAAACTCGCTTCGCCGCTGCTGTGCGGCGTGGCGGTCTGGTCGCTCGTGGCGCTCGCCGGCTTGACCGATCTGCTGCCGCTGATCGCGCAAAGCCTTTCCGCGCTCGCCGCGCTCGGACTGGTCATCTGGTTCGCCGCCAAGGCCGTGCGCCGCTGGCGCGCGCCGAGCGAAGCGGAAGCGCGTGCGCGGCTCGCGGTGGATTCTTCACTTGATCCGGGCGCGTTCGAAGCGCTGCGCGACCGGCCGATCAAGTACGACGCGTTCTCGGTGGCGCTGTGGCGGCGTGAACAGGATCGCGCCCGCACACTCGCGGAACAGGCGCGCGCCAAACCGCGCTACGGCTATCTCAAACAATTGGATCCCGCCTATCTGCGCTTCATCCTTCCCGTGTTGCTGATCGGCGCGGCCATCTATGCCGGCGAGGCGGGCCCGGATCGTCTCTCGCGCGCTTTCCTTCCCGATCCCGGCCCGCTGCTGGGCGATGGACCGATGCAGGTCGAGGCCTGGGCCACGCCGGCCGCCTACACGCACGCCGGCCCGGTCTCTCTCAGCGACCGGCTCGGCCAGCGAGTCGAGACCGCGCCCTCCATCGAGGCGACGGTGCGCGTCACCGGCCCCGCGGGCGCGCCGCGTCTCGTGTATCAAGGCCAGGGCGGGCGCCGCGAAGCGCGCTTCACGCGCGCGGCCGACGGCGCCTGGGAAGCGCATCTCGCCATCCCCGGCCAGGGCCAGCTCAAGATCGTGCGCTTCCACACGCGCGGCTATTGGCGCATGGCGCCGGCGCCGGACAATCCCCCCAGCGCGACCTTCGCCGCGCCGTTGACGCCGCTGCCGCAGGAGCGCCTCGCCGTCGCTTGGTCGGCGCAGGACGATTTCGGCGTGACGCGCCTTGCCCTGCGCGTGCGCCCGCTCAATCCGCCCGAAGGCCTGCGCGGCGCGCCGGCGGCGGACGTGCCGTTTGAGTCGCCCGCCGGCGATCCCAAGGCGGCGCAAGGCCAAAGCACGCTCGAGCTCGCGCCGCATCCGTACGCCGGCCTGCAGGTCGAAGCGCGCATCGTCGCGTTCGATGCGCTGGGGCAAGCCGGCGAAAGCGCGCCCATGCAAATCACCATGCCGGAAAAGGTGTTCCTGCAGCCGCTGGCGCGCGCGGCCGTCGAAATCCGCCGCAGCATCCTCTGGGAGCGCCGCGCCTATCAACGGGGCGACGCCGCCGCGCGCCGCTCCATTCCCGCCGGAGACATCCTGCTCGGCAATCAGCGCATCGAGGTGCGCGACTATGCGGCGCGCCCCGCGCTTCGCCGCGCGCCGCCGGGCGTGCGCCACGCCGCGCGCCTGATCGACGCGCTGACCATGGCGCCCGAGGACGGGTATTTCCGCGATCTTGCGGTGTATTTGGGGCTCCGCGAAGCGCACGCTCAACTCGGCGCGGCGAATGCGACGCGTGAAACCGATCTCGCGGCGGACACGCTGTGGCGAACGGCGCTGCGCGCCGAATATGGCGGCGCGGGCGATGCGCGCACGGCCCTCGAAATGGCGCAGCGCGCGCTGCAGCAGGCGCTCTCGGAGGGCGCGGCGCCCGATCGCATCCGCCAGCTCATGGACGCCCTGCGCCGAGCCACGAACGATTATTTGCGCGCGCTCGTGCAGGAAGAAATCCGCCAGGGCCGCGAACAGGCTGGCGAAGACACGCAGCAGCAAGCGTCCATCACCGGCCAGGACATCGAAGAAATGATGCGTCAGGCGCAGCGCCTGGCCGAACGGGGCCGCACGCAGGAAGCGCAAGCGTTGTTGCAGCAATTGCAGCAGATGCTCGCCAATCTCGACGTGCAGCTTGAGCAAGGCGGCCAGGCGCAGAACGGCGAAGGCGGCCACGATGAGAACGAGCAGGCTCAGCAAACCATGGATCAGCTTGCCCAGACCATCGGCGAGCAGCGCGCGCTGCGTGATCAAACCCAGCAACAGCAAGCCCAGGACCAGCAGCAGCAACATCAGGCGCAAGGCGGCAGCGGCGGCGATCACCAAGGCGGCGCTGGCGGCGACGAGCTGGCGCAGCGCCAGGCGCAGATTCGCGACGCGCTCGCCGAGGCGCAGCGTATGGCCGGCCAGGCCGGAGCGACGCCGAGCGATGCGCTCAACGACGCCGGCGCGGCAATGGTTCGCGCCGAAGGCGCGCTGAGACGCGGCGATTTCGACGCCGCGCGCAACGCCCAAGACGCGGCTTTGCAAAATCTTCGCGAAGGCGCGGACGATCTCGCCGCCTCCTTACGCGCGGGCAACCGACAGGGCGGGCCCCAGCAGGCGGGCAACGGCCCCAAGGACCCGCTCGGGCGCGCCGTGTCCGGGCCAGGCAATGGCGGCAACACGCGCGTGCCCACGCAGATCGACCCCGCGCGCGTGCGCGACATCGTCAATGAAATCCGCCGCCGCGCTCAGGATCCGAACCGCCCCGAGGCGGAGCGGGAATATCTCCGCCGCCTGCTCGACCGCTTCAACGGCAGTTGACCTGGCCGGGAAGCGTGCGCCTACACGTTGGTCCAGCTTCCAAACGCGCGCCCGCGCTCTTATATCTCGGGCAGTTCAGCGACGGAGCCTCCCATGTACGAAACCCGCCTCGACCTTTCCGAAACCGTACGCAACGCCTCCATCGCACTGCTGCAGGCGCGCCTCTCCGACGCCATCGATCTCGAAGCGCAAATGAAGCAGGCGCACTGGAACGTGAAGGGCAAGGACTTCTTCCAGCTGCACGAATTGTTCGACAAGATTCACGGCGACGTCGAGGAATTCGTCGATCTGATCGCGGAGCGCATCACCACGCTCGGCGGCGTCGCCGACGGCCGCGTGCAAACCACCGGCAAGAAGACATCGCTCGCGGAATATCCGCTCGCCGCCGTGTCCGGCGAGGCGCACCTGAAAGCCGTCGCCGCCGCGCTCGGCGCATTCGGCAAGGCGGTGCGCGCCGATATCGACAAGGCCGCGGAGGTCAACGACGCCGACACCGCCGACCTGTTCACGCAAATCTCACGCGAGACCGACAAGCAGCTCTGGTTCGTCGAAGCGCATCTCGTTTCCTGATGCTCGATCTCGTCATCGAGCAGCGCCGGCGCGATCTCGGCGGCTTCGAGGTCGGGCGTGTGCTGCCGTGCCACGGGCGCCACATGGTCGGCCCGTTCATCTTCTTCGATCACCTTGGGCCGGCCTATTTCGAGCGCGGCATCCCAAAGACGGTCGACGTGCGCCCGCATCCGCACATCGGCCTCTCCACCGTCACCTATCTGTTCGACGGCGAGATCATGCACCGCGACAGCGTCGGCTCCGAGCAGGCGATCCGTCCCGGCGAAGTGAACTGGATGGTGGCGGGACGCGGCATCACCCATTCCGAGCGATTCGAGAAAGCCCGCGCCGAAGGCGGCGCCGTGCACGCGCTGCAGGCTTGGGTGGCGCTGCCGAGGGAAGACGAAGAGACCGACCCGAGCTTCTCCAATCATCGCGGCGCCGAACTGCCGACGCACGATGCCGACGGCGTCTCGACGCGCCTCATCGCCGGCGAAGCGTTCGGTTTGAAAGCGGGCGTGAAAACCCACTCGCCCATCTTCTACGCGCACTGGACATTGCGGGCGGGCGCGCGTGCGCAATTGCCCGGCGATTATTCCGAGCGCGCCGCTTACGTCGTCTCCGGTGAAATCGAGGCGGACGGGCGCACTTTTGGCGTCGGGCAGATGCTGGTGTTCACGCCGAACACCGACGCGGTGATCCGCGCGCTTACGCCCGCCATCGTCATGCCGCTCGGCGGCGAGCCCGTGGGCGAGCGCTTCATCGAATGGAATTTCGTGTCCTCGTCGAAGCAACGGCTCGAACAGGCCAAGGCCGACTGGCGCGCCGGCCGCATGAAACTGCCCGATCTCGACAACGGCGAATTCATTCCCCTGCCGCCCGATCCGCCGCCGCCGCCCGCCGCGCCGTTATAAGGCGCGAGGCGCGCGGGTCAGCTCTCCAACGCGGCGATGAACGGCAGCCCGCGATAGCGCCCCGCATCGTCCATGCCGTAGCCGACAAGGTATTCGTCCGGCGCATCCCAGCCGACCGCATCGATCGGCTCGTTCAACGATTGCGGTTTGCGTACGAACGCGCAGACCAAGGTGCGCGTGGCGCCTTTCGTCAAAAGATGCGCGCGTGCGAAGGCGATGGTGCGCCCGCTGTCGAACACGTCGTCCAGAATGAGCGCCGGACGCCCTTCGATGGAACGCGAGACGTCCGCGCGCACCACGACCTTGCCGGAGGACTGGCGCGCATCGCGATAGCTTTCGAGCCAGAGCGAATCGTAGAGCGGATGGCGGCCGCGCTTGGCGAACGCGCGCATCAAATCCGCCGCAAACGGCGTCGCGCCCTGCAGCAGCGCCACCACCGTCCAACCATCGTCGATTTCGGATAGACGCTCCGCCAGCGCTTCGACGCGCTCGGCGATTTCAGTTTCGTTCAGCAGAACGCGCAGGCGCGCCTCAGCCATGCCCTTCGCGGTCGCCCGAGAAGCGCGGCGCGAGACCGTCGTCGGCGGGCTGCTGCGCATTGTAGGCGGCGGGTTCGCCCATTGCGGGTTCGCTTTCAAGGGGCTGGTTCAGTTCGAGCGGCGCCTGATGCGTCGCGGGCCCGTGCGCGTTCGCGGTGGCCGCCTCGGCGAAACTGGCGAACGTCGCTTCCAGATCGACGGCGTCGCTGGGCGGGTTTTCCACGCGGATATGGAAAGGCGCGGCCGCGCCCGGGGCGATGGCCGCGGTCTGCACCGCCTGCACCGTGTGATAGATCTCGTTCGAATGTTCGTCGCGGAGCGAGATGCGCACGGGCGGCGGCGTTTTGTTGTCGCGGCCGATATTGCGCACCTCGCCGCTGACGATCAGCACCGGCGTCGGACCGTCGAAATTGCGCTCGACGGCGAGGTCGTAGAATTCGAGCCCGTACACGTTGACGTCGAGCCCCAGCGCGGCGAACGCGCTCGCCGAGCGCGGCCACATCTCGGCGACATCCTGACGGAACACCACCATCCCAGCGGCGGACGCGGCGATGGCGACGCCAGTCGCGCCCCACGCCGCGACGGCGGCGCGCTTGCGCTCTTTAGCCATGCGCTCGGCTTGCTGGGCGCGGAATTTGGCGGCGGCGGACGGCGCCGGCCCAGGCTGCTCGGCGGCGCGGCGCAAACGCTCGACGCGCTCGCGCGTCAGCGGCTCGGACCTTGCACGCTCCGCCCCAGTTTCGCTCGCCCGATCGCTTAGCATGAGCTGAGGTTCGGCGAACCAGGCGTGGCCGCACGCGGCGCAGCGCACCGCACGTCCGGCGGGCCCGATGGCCGCGTCGTCGGCGTAGTACCGCGTAGAGCAGGACGTGCAGGTCAGGATCATGGTAATGAAACGTCAAATGAGAAGACTGACTGTTCCCCGTGCATTGATTCTATTGTGGTTGTCCAGTTATGGCGCGCCCGCCTAAGCCCGAATACACACTCTACGAACGCGGCGTTCGGGCGCAGCTTTCGGACGTATCCGCGGGATACGACGGATCGGACGTGCTGATCGGCGTAAATTTCGAGGCGCGCGCCGGGGAAGTAGCTTTCGTGAGCGGGCCGACCTCGGCGGGTAAGACCACATTCATTCATGTGCTTCGCCTCGCGCTCCTTCCACGAGCGGGCCGGACGATCATCCTTGGCGAAGATATCCAAAGGCTTAACGCCGGCCCGCGCGCCAAAATGAAACGCAGGATCGGCTACATCGCGGAAAATCCGGTTTTCGTGGAGGATTGGACCGGCTTCGAGAACATCGCCGTGGCGCTCAAACTGGCCGGCCGGCGGCCCCGATCGTTCGCGGAGGACGTCGACGAACTGGCGCAGTTCGTGGGCCTTGCCGACGAGATTTCTCAGCCCGTCCGTTCGCTTTCGAACGCCGCGCGGCGTCGCGTGGCCATCGCCCGTGCGCTGGCCGGCAAGCCCGAACTCATCCTCGCCGACGATCCGACCGCCGGGATGTCTCCGGACGCGGGCCGACGCATCGTGCGGCTGCTGGCGGAGATGCGCCGCGTCGGCGCGGCGGTTGTGATCACCTCCCAGGACGAGGGCCTCGCCGACTACGCCCCCGGCGCCCGCTGGCGCATGGAACATGGCCGGCCCGTGCCCGCCGAGGACGTGGAAGAGGCCGAAGCCTGATGGCGCGCCCGTTCGCCGATGCCGATCGTTCGCTGTTCTGGACGCTGGCGATTGTGGCCTTCGCCGCCGCCGCCGTGGCGCTGGCGTGTCGGGCGGTCGACCGCGCCGCCGCGCACTATGAGGCCGAGCGCGCGGGCTACGCGGTCGTCCGCGTCATCGCCCCGGAGGGCCCCGACGCCATCGCGCTCGCCGTCGCCGCCTTGGCCGACGCGCCCCATGTGACACGCGCCGCGCCGATGAGCTCGCGCCGCGCCGCACAGCTGCTGCAGCAATGGGGCGGGCGGCCGATCGATCCCGCCACGCTGCCGGCGCTCCGGCTGATCGAACTTGAACTTGAGCCGTCGCCGGCGCAGGCGGATGTCGGCGGCGACATCACCGCCGCGCTGGCGCGCGCCGGCGTCACGGCCGATGTCGTACGCGCGCCCGAGACGGCCGGCGGGGGAACGATGGCGGCGCGCGCGCGCGCCGCGGCGCTGTGGGGCGGAGCGGCGTTCGCGATCGTGATGGCGCTCATCGTCTCGCTCGCCGCGCGCGGCCTCGCCACGCGCCGGCGCGAACTGGTGGCGGTGCTGGCCGACATGGGCGCCACGCGCGGCCAGGCGGCGAGCCGTGTCGCCAATGAAGCCGCCGCCAAGGGCTTCCTCGCCGGCGCCGTCGGCGCCGTATTCGCCGCCGCGCTGGGCGCGGGCCTTATCCTCTTGCTTTATCCGGGCGCAACCGTCGCGAGCCTGCGGCAACTGATCGGCGTTTGGGACGTTGCGCCGTTGGCGCTGACGCCGTTTGCCGCAGCCGCCGCCGCAGCTATGGGCGCGCGCGCCGGCGCCGAATCCTTTTACGCGCAGGCCGCGAGGCTCACATGAGCGCGTTGCGCATGTTTCTTTCCCTGGCGTTCGCGGGCCTGGTGCTCGCTTTCGCCGCGGGCTTCTGGAGTTTCGCCGCGGCCGTGCGCGCGCCGGCCGCGCCCGCGCCGCGCGCCGACGCCATTGTCGCACTCACCGGAGGATCGCTGCAGCGGCTGCAGACGGGCGTTCGCCTTTTGAAGGAAGGCAAGGGCGAGCGCTTGCTTATCTCCGGCGTCAATCGCGACGTCGCCGACCACGAACTGTTCTCGCGCATCGATGTCGACGATCACCTGGCCGAATGCTGCGTCGATCTCGGCCGCAGCGCCGAAGACACGCTCGGCAACGCCTCGGAAACGGCGGATTGGGCCCGCAAGCGCCACTATACCAGCCTCATTCTCGTCACCGACGATTATCACATGCCGCGCGCGCGCACCGAGCTCGCACTGGCGATGCCCGACGCGCGCATCTATCCCTATCCGATCCGCACGCGCTGGACCGATCCCGCACTTTGGCGTAGCGATCTTTCGGCCGCGGGGCGCCTGGGCGGGGAATACGTGAAATACCTGATGATCCGTACGCGCGAAGCGCTGATCAATCTGAGCGGCGCGCACAAGAAAACGGCCACAAGCGAACCCTCCAGCGCATGAGGGCGATCACCTCGCTGCTGTTCTTCATCTGGATGTATGTCTGGATGGCGGTCATGGGCATTGTGTTCGCGCCGATCGCCGCGTTCTGGCCCAATCACGTCTTCTTCGCCATGCGCCTCTATGTGCGCATCCTGTTGTTCGGCCTTCGCTGGATTTGCGGCATCCATGTGAGGTTCGAGGGGCTGGAACATGCGCCCGCGGGCGGCGCGCTGGTGGCGATGAAGCACCAATCGCCGCTGGATACGTTCGCGCCGCTTCTGTTCCTGCACGAACCCGCGTTCGTCTACAAAGCCGAACTCGGCAAACTGCCCGTGTTCGGCTGGTACGTGCGCCGCGCGCGCATGTTCGAGCTCGACCGCGGCGGCTACGCGACCGCGCTCAAGGCCATGGTGCGCGCCGCGCGCGAAGCGGTGGCGCAGGGCCGGCAGTTTCTCATCTTTCCCGAAGGCACGCGCCAGGAACTCGATGCGCCGCCGGACTATAAAAGCGGCGTCGCCGCGCTCTACAAGGATCTCGCCATTCCCTGCACGCCGGTTGCGCTCAACACCGGCCTGGTCTGGCCCGCGCGCGGGTTGATGAAGAGTCCGGGAACCGTGACCTTCCGCGTTCTGCCGCCGATCCCGCCGGGATTGTCTCGCGAGGATTTCATGCGCGAGTTGGAAACGCGTATCGAAACCGCAAGCCAAGACTTGCTGCCGCCGCATTTGCGACGCAAGCAGCCGGCGTGACATCCCATCGTTTTTGGCTGTTCGCGCCGTGGGCGCTGTTCGCGCTCATCGTGGCGGCGTGGCTGACCTATTGGTTCGTCGCGGCGGGAACCGCGGAGCAGCGCGTGGCCGCCTTCGTCGCGCAACAACAGCGCGCCGGCGCCGACGTCCGCATCGGCCGCATCTCGCGTCATGGCTTCCCGGTTCTCTTGCGGCTTGAACTCGATGATGTGGCCTACGCGCCGCGCCAACGCAATTGGCGCGCCGCAAGCGCGCGCGTCGACCTCAACATCAACCTGCTCAAGCCCGCGCATATCGTCCTGCAGCAGCGCGCTCCCCTCACGATCGACCGCGCCGAGGGCCACACCGACATCGCCGCCGAAGCCATGCTGATGAGCGTGCGCATGCAGGGCGCGGCGTTGGCCGAAGCCCGTCTCGAAGCCGATGCGCTTGCGCTTACGGATCGCGGCCGCGAAGGCGCGCTGGCGGCGCAAAAGCTGGTGGCCGCCTTGCGGCCCGATCCGCGCAACGGCGCCGATTATCAGCTCGCCATCCAGGCCACGGCGCTGCACTTGGCCCAGCCGGTGCGCACGTTCGAACGCTTCGGCCAGGATGTCGCCGTCGCCAACGCCGCGCTCGTGATCGAACGCGCCGCGGCCTTGCTTGAACCGAGCGATCCGCTCGAACATTGGCGCGGCGCCGGCGGACGCGCCCGCCTGGAAGGACTGACGCTTGAATGGGGCCCGCTCGAGGCCAACGCGCAGGGCGCTGTCGCACTCGACGCCGAACATCGCCTCGCCGGCCGGCTCGAAGCGGCGCTGCCGCGCCCCGCGCCGGCGCTCAACGCGCTCGCGCAAAGCCCCAATCTCAGCTATCAGCAAAAGAACGCGCTCAGCGTGTTCGCGCTGGGGCTTGCTCTCGCCAATCGCGACGTGCGCGTGCATCTCGAGGCCGCCGACGGCGTGCTGAAACTGGAAAACGTGCCCGTGCGCACGCTCGCGCCGGTCTATTGATGTTCGACCTCCGCCTCGACCGGCGGCTCCGCGATCGCGACGCCGAGGGTGAGATCGCAATCGGCGACACGCGAAAGACGTTTCATGTCGATCTCTCGCTGTGGGACGTGGAGGATTATCGCGCCAGCTGGCGGCGCAGCATCGCACTCGTTCTCAATGACGGCTTCGCGCGCTTCCTCGTTTCCGTCGGCGAGCCGGGTCAGGCGATGTTCGACACCTGGCCCTGTTGGCGGCGCGGCGATGAGGTGCTGCTGATCAACGCCATCCTGCTCTCCAGCATCACAGGCGATTTCGCCCGCCCGCAGGACGCCGAGGTGTTCGACAACGAAGGCCCGGGCCCGGCCACGACGCAATACGCGTGCGCCCTCGCCGATCTGGTCGATTTCGAGCGCCGCCTCACCGGCGCCGCGCGGCAATAACGCCCACGCTCTTCTAAGGCGTCTTCTCGTCCCGCCCCCAGTTCGGGGCGGCAGTGTCTTGCCCGGCTTCGATCACTTCACGGCGCATGCGCCGCGCCCGGTCGAACAGATCGTAGAGCACCTTGCCGTCGCCCCAGCGGATGGCGCGCTGCAGCGCCGCCAAATCTTCCGTGAAGCGCCCCAGCACTTCGAGCACCGCTTCCTTGTTGTTCAAAAACACGTCGCGCCACATCGTCGGATCGCTGGCGGCGATGCGCGTGAAATCGCGAAAGCCCGAGGCGGAATATTTCACCACTTCGCCTTCGGTAACGCTCTCCAGATCCTCCGCCATCGCCACGATGTTGAAGGCGATCAAGTGCGGCAGGTGGCTGGTCACCGCCAGCACGACATCATGGCGGTCCACGTCCATGCGCTCGACGTTGGCGCCCAGCGCGCGCCAGAACGACTCCAGCTTATCCGCCGCCGCCGCATATTCAGGCCGCGCATCCAAGAGCGGCGTGATGATCTGCCAGCGCCCGTGAAACAGCGAGGCAAAGCCTGCGTCCGGGCCCGAATGCTCGGTGCCCGCGAGCGGATGGCCCGGCACGAGAAACGCATGCTCCGGCACTTGCGCGAGCACCGCATCCACCACCGAGCGCTTCACCGAGCCCGTATCCGTGACGATGGCGCCAGGCTTCAACGCATCCTTCATCGCCGCCGCGGCGCCGCTCATCGCGCCCACCGGCACGGAGAGCACAACGAGATCGGCGTTGCCCACGGCATCCTCCGCGCTGTCGAACACCTCGCCCAGCTTCAATTCACGCGCGCGCTTTCGGACACTCTCGTTCGCGTCGTAAAGCGCAACGCTCCCCGCCGCCCCGCTCTCCCGCGCGCCATGCGCGATGGAGGAGCCGATCAGGCCGACGCCCAAGACGGCGATGCGGTCGAACACCAAACTCATTTCCCCTCCTCTTGAGAGGAGGGGGTTAGGCGATGGGGTGAAGCGCGACGAATATCGCTTCGCGCACCATGCATGATCTGCGAGTGCGAAGGTTCGCCCCGCCCCCTGCCCCCTCCCCTCAAGGGGAGGGGGAGAAGAACGAAGCGCCTCACTTCACGAACTCCTTCAGCGCCGCCAGCGCGCCGTCATTCTGTTCGGCCGTGCCGATGGTCATGCGCAGCGCGTCGGGAAGGCCGTAGCCCTTCATGGCGCGCAGGATGTAGCCCCGCTTGCGCAGATGCGCGTCAGCCTCCGCCGCCTTGCCCGGCGTGAAATGCACCAGCACGAAATTGCCGACGCTCGGCGTCACCTTGAGGCCCATGGCTTCGAGCGCTTCGGTGACGCGCGGCAGCTCCGCATCGTTGTGATCGACGCTGCGCTCAAGGAATTCCTGATCCTGTATCGCCGCCACGCCCGCCATCATCGCAGGAACCCCGACATTGAACGGCCCGCGCGTCTTGTTGAGCGCCTCGATCACCACCGGCGGCCCATAGCCCCACCCGAGCCGCGCCGACGCCATGCCGTAAATCTTCGAGAACGTGCGCGTCATGATCACATTCTCGGTCTCCGCCGCGAGTTCGAGGCCGGAGGAATAATCGTTGCGCCGCACATATTCCGCATACGCCGCGTCGATCACCAAGAGCACGTCGTCCGGCAGGCCGGCTTGCAAACGCCGCACCTCGGCGAACGGCAGATACGTGCCGGTCGGATTGTTCGGATTGGCGATGAACACGATCTTGGTGCGCGTCGTCACCAGCGCCAGCATCGCATCCACATCCGCCGTCAGCCCGCACTTGGCCTCGCGCACCACCGCGCCCGATTGATGCGCGGCGATGGCGTAGATCGAGAACGCATGCTCCGGCACGATGATTTCATCGCCGGGCTCGAGAAACGCGCGCGCGAGCAGGAAGAAAATCTCGTCCGACCCTGCCCCGCATATGATGCGCGACGCATCGAGCCCGTAGCGCGCCGCGATCGCCTCGCGCAGCACGCGCGCCGAGCCTTCCGGATAGATGTGCAGCTTCTCGGCCGCCGCGACGTAAGCCGCCTTCGCCTTCGGGCTCGGCCCGAACGGGTTTTCGTTGGAGGCGAGCTTCACCGGCTTGTCGATGCCCGGCAGCACGGACTCGCCGCCTTTGTACGGCTCGATCGCAGCGATCGCGGGCAAGGGTTTGGGCGCCATTTCGGTTTTCTGTTGTGAGCGAGGTATCAGACGCGGGCGTAGGAGCCCAGCACGCGCACGTCGTCAAGCCCACGCGACATCGCGCCGACGCGCGGATCGTTGGGCGCGAGAAAGCCTTCGACGCGGATGAGCGCCTTGGGCTCCGAGCGGGCGATTTCGCGTCCGGTCAGGCCGATATCGGAAATGGCGCGCGTCGCACGATGGTGGCGGTCCTGCACGAACAGCATGGTGACGTCGCCCCCTGCCGGCTCCAGCTCGATCTTGGCGAACACGGCCGCTTCGGGATCGCTGTCCCTGGCCCCGTTCACCGGCAGGGCCGCGACCAGGAAGAGCCCATGGAATTTGGACTCCGAAAGCAGGGGCCACCAGGAGCCGACGCCGGGTGCGGCGAGCCACGGCACGACCGCCACCGCGGCCGGCTCGCTGGCCGCGCGGGTCAGCACCTCGCGCGGATCTTCGCCGCGATGAATGCGCGTGCGGGCGCCGAAATGACGCCGCGCCACATCGAACAGGCGCGTGCCTTCGCGCGGGCCGCCGCCGACCAGGACGTCCACCGGCCCCTGCCGCCGCACATTGGCGCCGATCAGGACGCGCCACAGCTCGACAATCAGGTCGGGTTCGATCCCTTGCGGCGCGGCCTGCATCACCTGGCGCAGCAGCATGATTTCGCGCGCGGGACGGATCGGCAGTCCCGGCCCGCCGGCGTCCTTCAACAGCTTCAGCCCGTCGCCGAGGCGAAGGCGCTGGGCGATGAGGTCGAGCAAGGCGCGGTCGACGGCGTCGATTTCCGCCCGTAGGGCGGCGGTGGAATCCGGTTCTTGCCGGGGGAACGGAGCGGGTTCGCTCATGCGCCGGCAACATATCGGAACTGTGACACAAGCGCCAACCGGGCGCTCCACCTGGGGGGTGCGCAAAACGCGACGCACGTTATAAGAGCCCCCGTTATGATTCAGGCAGCGGCGAAATTGAGTGCGGCCGGGGGGTTGCGGACCCTGCAATTCGACGCGTCCACTCCGCTGCAACTCTCCAGCGGCGCGGTGATTTCCCCGCTGACGGTCGCCTTTGAGACGTACGGCCAGCTTAATGCGGAGAAATCCAACGCCGTTCTGGTGTGTCACGCGCTGACCGGCGACCAATTCGTGGCGAGCCCCAATCCGGTGACGGGCCGTCCCGCTTGGTGGCCGCGCATGGTCGGGCCGGGCCGTCCGATCGACACCAACCGTTTCCATGTCATCTGCGCCAACATCCTCGGCGGCTGCATGGGCACCACCGGCCCCGCCTCGCTCGCGCCGGACGGGCAACCCTACGGCCTTCGGTTCCCCGTCATCACCGTCGCGGACATCGTGCGCGCGCAGGCCATGCTGATCGAAGCCCTGGAAATCCCCAGCCTCTTCCTGGTCATCGGCGGCTCGATCGGCGGCATGCAGGCGATGCAATGGGCGAGCGCCTATCCCAAGCGCGTGTTCGCCTGCGCCTCCATTGCGAGCGCCGCGCGCCATTCGGCGCAGAACATCGCCTTCTACGAAGTCGGCCGCCAAGCGATCATGGCCGATCCCGACTGGCGCAACGGTGAATACCTCGCCGCCGGCGTGCGCCCCGCCAAGGGGCTCGCGGTGGCGCGCATGGCCGCGCACATCACCTACCTCTCGGAGCAGAGCCTGCGCCGCAAGTTCGACCGCCAGCTGCAGGGCCGCGAGAAATTCTCGTTCGGCTTCGACGCCGATTTCCAGGTCGAGAGCTATCTCCGCCACCAGGGCTCCAGCTTCGTCGATCGCTTCGACGCCAACTCGTACCTCTACATCACTCGCGCCGTGGACTATTTCGATCTCGCCTCTGATTTCGGCGGCCAGCTCGCCAACGCGTTCCAAGGCGGCGCCACCAAATATTGCGTGTTCGCGTTCTCCAGCGATTGGCACTATCCGCCCGAAGACAATCGCCAGATCGTGCGCGCGCTGATCGCCGCCGGCGCGGAGGCCTCTTACGTCGAAGTCGAGACCGACAAGGGCCATGACGCTTTCCTGTTGGAGGAGCCCGCCTTCGAAGCCGCGCTCACCGGCTTCATCGATTCCGCGGCCAGCGCGCGCGGTCTCGCGCTCACAGGTGCGCCATGACGCGGCTTTCCTCGGTCGGTCCACGCCGCGGCCTGACGGCTCCCCCGCAAGCGGGAGCATTCGATTGACACATCCATGACCCTCACGCTCGTTCAGCCCGAAGCCATTGCGCAAAACACGCGCGCGCGCGTGCGCACCGACCACGCGGTGATCGCCGGCATGGTGAGGAACGGCGCGAAAGTGCTCGATGTCGGCTGCGGCGACGGCGCGCTGCTGCATCTGCTGGCGCGTGAACGCGGCGTCAAAGGCCGCGGCATGGAACTCAGCCAAGCCGGCGTGAATGCATGCGTGGCCAAGGGGCTTTCCGTCGTGCAGGGCGACGCCGACCGCGACCTCTCCGACTACCCCAACGATTCCTTCGACTATGTGATCCTCTCCAAGACCATCCAGGCCGTCCGCCATCCGCGCTCGGTGCTGAAGGAACTCGCGCGCATCGGCGAACGCGTCGTCGTCTCGTTCCCCAATTTCGGCCACTGGCGCGTGCGCACCCAATTGCTGGCGAGCGGGCGCATGCCGAACACGGCGAGCCTGCCCAATCGCTGGTGCGAGACGGAAAACCTCCATCTGTGCACCGTGCGCGACTTCGCCGATCTCGCCCGCGAACTTCATCTTGACCTCGAGCGCGCCGTGCCGATCAGCGGCGGCCAGGCCGGCGCGCCCTTCGCGGCGACGCTATGGCGCGCCAATTGGTTCGCGGAAGAAGCAGTATTCCTGCTGGCGCGGCGCTAGGCGCATTGCTGTTCGCGGAATCCCGCAGCCGCGGCGCCTCCTTCGTTTGCGTCAGGAACAGCGAGTGCGGGCAGCGCATTCTTGATCCGCCATGCCGTTCGTCATCGAAACCGATCCGCAAAAACGCGACCTGCTCGTCGGCCGCGCCATAGCCAAGCCCAAGCGGGCGCGCGTCTCCTGGATCGGCCTGCTCCGGCATTTCGAACCCGCGCCGCCTTCGCCGCCGGTGCGCCGGCGCCTCCACGCCGCGCGGCGCTATCTGCTCGCCCTCCACGACGCGGGCGACGAAGCGCGCGCCGCCCCGATCGTGCAGATGGCGCGCAATGAGGGCCACATCATCTGGAGCCACGCCGATTTCACCTCCACGCACGATAGCGAAGCGATGCTGCGCGGGGCCAGCGGCGTCGTCCTGTTCTGCTCGGCCGGCGCGTTCGGTTCGAGCGAGGTCATCCGCGAATTGGCGCGCGCGCGGCGCTGCCACAAGCCGATCCTGCCGCTCTTCATCGACGACATCTACGCCCCGTCGGACGTCATGCAGATGCTCTCGGCGTTTACGCCCATTCGCGTCAGCGAGCCGGGCTGGAAGCCGCGCTTCCTCGACGCGCTAGCGCGCCTTGAAATGGGGCTGCGCAAGCCCTCGCGCCGGCGCGACGACTACGCCGCCGCCTGAGGCTCAAGGAACCGGCGCGCGGCGAGCGCGATCGCCGGGCCGACCAACGCCACATGCGGGAACAGAGCGATCAGGAAGGCCTCGTCGATCTGCGTCGGCGGTTCGCCGTGCCGCGCCGAATACGGCACGACGATGTAGTTCATGATCGCGAACAGCAGCACGCCATAGAGCGCGCCCATGATCAACGGGCGCTTCAGGAGGATCGGCAGCCACCGCGAGACGATGACGTAGGCCGCGGCCATCAGGATGGCGATGGAGAAATGCGAAACGGCGCCGAGCAGCACGGTCGGCAAGCCTCCCGCCCGCGCGGCGTCGCGGCCGATCCAGCCGGCGGCGACCGACTGAAAGATTCGCGAAGGCGGCAGATCGAACTTCAATCCGTAAACGACGCAGGCATAGGTGATGTCGAGTGCGCCCGCGATCAGACCGCCGACCAGAATCGCCTTCAGTGCTTTCATCGCCGCCTCCCCCAAGCGTTGCCGCTGGAGCCTAGGCGCTCCAGCGGCGGCTTAAGGATCACGAGTGCGCGAGCGAGGTGGTCCAGTCGTGCACCAGGGCTTCGGTCACGGAGAGCGGCGTCGAGCCGTTGGTCAGCACGACATCGTGGAAGCCCTTGATGTCGAATTTGGAGCCCAACGCCGTACGCGCTTCCTCGCGCAGGCGGGTGATGGTCTGGCGTCCGACCATGTAGCCGCAAGCTTGGCCCGGCCACACGCAATAGCGCTCGATCTCCGTCGTCACCGAGCTCTTGTTGTCGCCGGTGACGTCCATCATCGATTGGATCGCCTGATCGCGCGTCCAATGCTTGGCGTGCATGCCGGTGTCGACGACGAGGCGCGAAGCGCGGAACGCCGCCGACCGAAGATAGCCGATCTTGCCCCACGCATCGTTGGCGTACATGCCCATCTCGTCGGCGAGCTGTTCCGCGTAAAGACCCCACCCCTCGGCATAGGCGTTGAAGCCCATCAGCGCGCGGCGGATGAAGGGCAGCTCGCCCGCTTCCTGCGCGATCGAAATCTGCCAGTGATGGCCCGGTATGCCTTCGTGATAGGTGAGCGTCGGCAGCGTGAACTTCGGGTTCTCGCCCATGTCGCGAAGGTTGATGTAGTACGAGCCCGGGCGTGAGCCATCGAGCGCCGCGCCATTGTAATACCCGCCCGGCGCGCCCGCTTCGGTATCGGGGGGCACGCGCTTGATCTGCAGATCAGCCTTCGCCAGCACGCCGCAGACTTCCGGCATGCGCGCGCGGATCGTCTGCACTTGCCGGTTGAGATCGGCGAGACACGCCGCGCGGCCGGCGTCGGTGTTCGGATATAACTGATCCGGGCGCGTGTAGAGCGAACGCACGCGCTCGGCCACGGAGCCTCGGGTCAGCCCTTGCGCCTTCAACAGCGCATCCATCTGGCTAGTCAAAGAGGCGGCGAGATCGGCGCCCATCTGGTGGATTTCGTCAGGCGTCATCGACGTCGTCGTGTAAGACTTGAGCGCCGTTGCGTAGATCGCATCGCCCCCCGGGACGTGCCAGATTCCGGCATCCTCGTTCGCTTGCGACAGTTGCGCCTGCAGCGCTTCGATCTGACGGTGATAGGCCGGCAGGATTTCGTCGCGCACCTTGGCTTTCGCGGCGTCCACCAGCGCCGTGCGATCCGCGGCGGCGAAGCCCTCGATCTCGCCGAGCCGGCGATCGATCGACTTCACCAGCACGGTGTCTTCCGGCCTTTGCGCGGCGAGACGCCCGAGCTGTTTCAGCGCGCCTTCGATGGCGAAGCTCGGCGGGCGGAAGCCGGCGTTATAGTCATCGCCGACCTGCTGGGTTTCCTGGTCGAGCTGATGCGCATAGCCGGTGAGGCGGGTGATGTAGGCATCGGCTTGATCGCGATTGGTGATCGGATGCTGGCTGTCCAGGAAATCCGGAATGCCCTGATAGACGCCGGTGAGCTGCGTCACCACGTAAGGCGCGGTCGCGCCGTTGCCGCGTTCCGTCTTCGCGGCGTCGATGTCGTTCTGCAGCGAGGTCGTCACCACGTCGTAGGTCACTGCGTCCGCCTTCGAGAGCGACGCCCGATTGAGCGTCTGCAGCTCCTGCAGGCCCGCTTCGAGAATGCCGCGATAGGTGTTCTTGCCCGCCCGCGACACATCGCTCATGCGGTCGATGTAGCGCCCGCCCGCCTGCTCTTCGCTCACGGCGAGACTGGTTGCGTATTCGGGAGAGTCCTTCAGGATATTGGTGGAGAGCCGGTCCAGCATGCCGTTGAGGTCGCCCGATTGCGCCTTCGGCGTGCAGCCCGCGGCCAGGGCCACTCCCATGGCGCTGGCGCCCATGAGGGCGCGACGTGTAACTTGCATATTGAACTTCCCCTTGAACCAATCCTATGGGCGCGGAGCTTAGCGGGGCTTTCGCAAATTGCACGGCGGACGCCGCGCCTATGCGACGAACGGCGCAAAGACGGGAATTCGCCCGGCGCTCAATTGCTCTTGCTCCGCCCCTGCGTCACCCCTCGATGGCGGCGCGGTCGGTCTCGCCGGTGCGGATGCGCTGCACGGCATTGAGATCACAGACCCAGATCTTGCCGTCGCCGATCTTACCGGTCTTCGCAGCCGCAGCGATGGCGTCGACGATGCGCTCCACGGCGTCGGTGGGGGCGACAACCTCCACCTTCACCTTGGGTAACAGGCGCACCTCGTACTCGGCCCCGCGATAGACTTCGGTTTTGCCCTTCTGGCGGCCAAAGCCGCGCACTTCGGAAACGGTCAAACCCGCCACGCCCGCGTCGCGCAGCGCGTCAAGCACGGGATCGAGCCGGCTCGGCTTGATGACGGCGGTGATGAGCTGCATGTCGTAACGATCCTATGCTGCACTGCGGCAATTCATATAAAAGTCACAACCAGCCGTGGGGCAAGTCCCTGCGCGTCGGTCGACTGTTTCTCACCGGCGCCTTGGCCAAAAGGACACGCGTGTCGGAACGCGCGGTATCGGCGTAGAGCCGTTTCACCGCTTCCATCAGCACGAGCCCGCCTTGGGCCGGCCAGATCAATTCACCCACGCGCTCGAATGCATCGGCGGTTCGCGCCAGAGGCGACCACGCCAGCGGCGGCAGGTAAAGCGCCCGCGCCGACGCCACCGGCTCGAACACCGCGTCCGCGAGCAAACCCGCCAATTGCGCGCGCGAATATGGACGCCCGTGCCCGAACGGCGTCGCATCGGCTTGCGCCCACAGGCTCCAGCGATTGGCGGCCATCACCACAAGGCGTCCCTCGGGCGCCATCACACGCCAGATCTCGCGCAGCAGCGCCCCAACGCGCTCGCACTCCTCCAAGGCGTGCACCACGAGCACGCGGTCGAAGCAGGCGTCGATGAATGGCAGCCGCGCCTCGTCCGACAGCGCGGTCAGCGAGGCTGCGCCCGCGGGCCAGCGTTCGGCGCCTTGCTCCGCCGGCATCAGCGCCGTCACTCGCCGCGCGCCGTCACGAAAGCGGTCAAGATACGGCGTCGCGTAGCCGAACCCCAGCACGTCGAGCCCGTTCGCATGCGGCCAAAGCGCCGCCAGCCGCCGCTCCGCCATGCGCCGCGCCGCCTCGCCCAGGGGGGAAGCGTAAAAACGCTGCAAAGCCAAAACGTCGACGCGCATGCTAGGAATGAGTGACTAGGGATTGGGGACGAGGACACATCGGTCTATTTTATCTTCTAATCCCTAATCCCAAGTCCCCAATCCCTCATGCTGCAAGTTCACCAATTCCCCTGCCTCTCGGATAATTACGGCTTCCTCGCACACGATCCCGAGAGCGGCGAGACGGCCGTGATCGACACGCCCGACGCCGCGCGCATCCTTGCTGAAGCCGATGGCAAAGGCTGGCGCATCACGCAAATCTGGAACACGCACTGGCATCCCGACCATGCCGGCGGCAATGCCGAGATCGTCGCCGCCACCGGCGCAACCGTCATTGGCCCCGCCGAGGTTGAAAAAGCCGCCGCCATTCCCGACCGCATCGTCGAGGAAGGCGATGTCGTCACGCTTGGCAAGGCCAAAGCGCGCGTACTCGATGTCGGCGGCCACACGCTCGGCCACATCGCCTACGTGTTCGACGAAGAAGAGATCGGTTTCGTCGGCGATGCGCTCTTCTCCATGGGCTGCGGGCGCCTGTTCGAAGGCACGCCCGAGCAGATGTGGAAGAGCCTGCAGAAGATCGCAGCGCTCCCGGGCGAAGCCACGCTCTATTGCGCGCACGAATACACCGAGGCGAACGCCAAGTTCGCGATCACTTACGACCCCGCCAATCGCGACCTGCAGGCGCGCATCGAGGAGGTGAAACGCCTCCGCGCCGAGGGCAAACCCACCGTACCCATGCGCCTCTCAACCGAACTGCGCACCAATCCCTTCCTGCGCGCGCCGCAACTCAAAAACGCGATCATGCGCCCCGACGCCACCGACGTCGAAGCCTTCGCCGACCTGCGCGC
>DASZQK010000048.1:0-37809 GCA_035549695.1 Caulobacterales bacterium
GAAGAACCAGATGAAGCAGCTCGCCGGCATGCGCGGCCTGATGGCCAAGCCGTCGGGTGAAATCATCGAGACGCCGATCATCTCGAACTTCAAGGAAGGCCTCTCGGTTCTCGAATACTTCAACTCGACCCACGGCGCCCGGAAGGGCCTCGCGGACACCGCGTTGAAGACCGCGAACTCAGGCTATCTCACGCGCCGTCTGGTCGACGTCGCGCAGGATTGCATCATCACCGAGGAAGATTGCGGCACGCAGGACGGCATCGCCATGAGCGCCGTCATCGATGGCGCTGACATCGTCGTTTCGCTCGGCACGCGCATCCTTGGCCGCACGACGGCGACGGATGTGGTCGATCCGAGCACGGGCGAAGTCATCGCGCCGGCCGGCGCTTATCTCGACGAAGATCTCGTATCGGCGATCGAGAAGGCTGGCGTGCAGGCGGTGAAGGCGCGCTCGGTGCTCACCTGCGAAACCCGCACCGGCGTGTGCGCTGCCTGCTACGGGCGCGATCTGGCCCGCGGCACCACCGTGAACATCGGCGAAGCGGTCGGCGTCATCGCGGCGCAATCCATCGGCGAGCCGGGCACGCAGCTCACCATGCGCACGTTCCACATCGGCGGCGCCGCGCAGCTCGCGGAAACGTCGGCGATGGAAAGCGCGCATGACGGCAAGGTGCGCCTCGTCAATCGCGCGACGATCAAGAACAAGAACGGCGAGCTCATGGTGATGAGCCGCAACATGCAGGTCGTGATCGTCGACGACGAGGGCAAGGAACGGCAGAGCTTCAAGCTGCCGTTCGGCGCGCGCCTCAAGGTGGACGAAAAGTCGAAGGTTGCGCGCGGCGACCGCATCGCCGAGTGGGATCCCTACGCGACGCCGATCCTCACCGAAGTGGGCGGCAAGGCCCGCTTCGAGGACGTGGTCGAAGGCGTCTCGGCGCGTGACGAATTCGACGAGGCCACCGGTATTTCGTCGAAGGTAATCATCGACTGGCGCGCGACCGCGAAGGCTTCGGACCTGCGTCCCGCCATTGTTGTTCTGGGCGCCAAGGGCGAGCCGATGAAGCTCTCGAACGGCCAGGAGGCGCGCTACCTCTTGCCGGTCGGCGCCATTCTTTCGATTGGCGATGGCGACGACGTTTCGCCCGGCCAGGACCTCGCGCGCATGCCGACGGGCGGCGCCAAGACCCGCGACATCACCGGCGGTCTGCCGCGCGTGGCGGAGCTGTTCGAAGCGCGTCGTCCGAAGGATCACGCGATCATCGCCGAAATCGATGGGCGCGTGGAGTTCGGCAAGGACTACAAGGCCAAGCGTCGCTTGCGCCTTGTGCCGGAGGGCGAGGATCAAGAGCCGATCGAGTACATGATCCCGAAGGGCAAGCACATCGCCGTGCAGGAAGGCGACTTCGTGAAGAAGGGCGAATACCTGCTCGACGGCAATCCCGCCCCGCAGGACATCCTCTCGATCATGGGCGTCGAAGCGCTGGCGAACTATCTCGTCGAGGAAATCCAGAAGGTCTATCGCCTGCAAGGCGTGCCGATCAACGACAAGCACATCGAGGTGATCGTTCGCCAGATGCTGCAAAAGGTCGAGATCATGGACGCCGGCGACACCGAATTCCTCAAGGGGGAAGCGGTGGAAGCCTTGGATCTCGAGGACGAGAACAAGCGCGTCGTCGAACTCGGCCTCAAGCCCGCCACCGCGCAGCCCATGCTGCTCGGCATCACCAAGGCGAGCCTGCAGACCCGTTCGTTCGTCTCCGCGGCGTCGTTCCAGGAGACCACGCGCGTGCTCACCGAAGCCGCTTCCTACGGCAAGGTGGATACGCTTGAGGGCCTCAAGGAAAACGTCATCGTCGGCCGTCTCATCCCGGCCGGCACCGGCGGACAATTGCGGCGCTATCAGAAGCTCGCGGCCGAACGCGATGCGAAGCTGGCGCTGGAAGCGGCGGAAGACGCGCGCCTGGCGCAGCCGGAAGCGGCCGAGTAAGGCAAGCATTCAACTCGACACGAAAGGCCGGCGCGCAAGCGCCGGCCTTTTTGTTTAGGCGGCGAGGGCTTTCGTGTGGCAAGCGTTGCGGATGCGAGTGCTTGTGCTGGGCGCGTATGGGCTGTTGGGCTTGCCGATTGCGCAGGCGCTCGTCGCGCGCGGGCATGAAGTGGTCGGCCTGGGGCGTTCGCTGTCGCTGGGCAAACGGCTCGCGCCGGGGCTTGAATGGATCGGTGCGGACATCGCGACGCTGACCAAGCCTGAGCAATGGAGCGCGGCGCTCGAGGGCGTCGAGGCCGTCGTGAATGCCGCGGGCGCGCTGCAGAGCGGGGCGAAGGATCGGCTGGAGGCGTTGCACGCGGATGCGATCGCGGCGCTGGTGAACGCGTGCGCGGCGCGGGGCGTGAAGCGCTTCGTGCAGATTTCCGCGCCGGGCGCCGCGCACGATGCGACCACGCCCTTCATGCGCACCAAAGCGCGCGGCGACGATGCGGTGCGGGCGAGTGTGCTGGAATGGATCGTGTTCAAGCCAGGGCTGGTGATCGGGCCGTATGCCTATGGCGGCACGGCGCTGCTCAGGACACTGGCGGCGTTTCCGCTGGTGCAGCCTTTGGTGCTGGCGGAGCAACGCATGCAGACGGTGGCGCTGGGCGATGTGACGGATGCGGTGGTGCGTGCGGTTGAAGGCGAAGCGTCGGCGCGGCGGGACTACGATCTGGTAGAAGAAGAGCCGCACAAGCTGCGGGAGATCGTAATGCGCTGGCGCGCGCATCTGGGATTTTCGCCAGCGCGGATGACGTTGAGTTTTCCGTTGTGGTTTGGGCTTCCGGTCGCCTGGCTGGCCGATCTTGGCGGCTGGCTTGGCTGGCGTTCGCCGTTGCGGACGACGGCGCTGCGCGTGCTCGAAGGCAATGTGTTGGGTGATCCCGCGCCTTGGCGCGATGTGACGGACGCGCCGCTCGCTTCGCTCGACCAGGCGCTGGCGGCGACGCCGTCCAGCGTGCAGGAGCGCGTGTTCGCGCGCGCGCAGCTTGTTCTGCCGATCTTGCTTGTCGTGGCGGCCGCATTCTGGATCGTTTCCGGTGTTGTCGGGCTTATGGAGCGCGAGCGCGCCGCGGCGCTGCTTGCCGGTGCTGTGGCGCCGGAGGAGGCGGGCGCGGCCGTGGTGTTCTGGTCGCTGGTCGATCTGGCGATTGGCGTTGGGTTGCTGGTGCGGCGCGCCAGCGTGCTGGCGAACATCGCCGCGATCTGCGTGTGTCTCGCCTATGCGGCGGGCGCATCGCTGTTGGCGCCAGCGCTGTGGAGCGATCCGTTGGGGCCGCTGGTGAAGATCGCGCCGGTGATCTGCCTTTCGCTGGCGCTGCTGGCGCTGATGCAGCAGCGATGATGGACACCCTCGTTCTGCTCCTGCGCTGGCTGCATGTGGTCGGCGCCTGCGTGCTCTTGGGCACAGGCGCGGGCATCGCGTTCTTCATGCTGATGGCGCATCGCACGCGCGATGCGGCGTTCATCGCCAAAATGGGTGACATCGTCGTGCTGGCGGATTTTGTGTTCACGGCGACGGCGGTGGTGCTGCAGCCGATCACGGGGGCGTGGCTCGCCGCGCTCGTCGGCTGGAAGCTTACCGACGCATGGCTCGCGCTTTCGCTATGCCTTTATGCGTTGACGGGCGCGTTATGGCTGCCGGTGGTATGGATGCAGATGCGCCTGCGCGATCTGGCGCGCGCGAGCGCGTCGAGCGGGCAGGATTTGCCGCCGCTTTATTTCCAACTGTTTCGCCTCTGGTTCGCGTGCGGCGTGCCGGCGTTTCTCGCCGTGCTCACGATCATTTGGCTCATGCTGGCGCGGCCTTCTTTCGGTTGAAGCCTTGGCCTTGGGGGCGACGCGGCTTATGGTCCGCACGCGTTTTTCCGAAGGAGATTGAAGCGAAATGGCCGTTCCGGTGTCTGAGGCTCTTCGCCGTATCAAGCCGTCCGCGACGCTCGTCGTCTCGGCCAAGGCGCGCGCGCTGAAAGCGGCGGGGCGAGACGTGATCGCGCTCTCCGCCGGCGAGCCTGATTTCGATACGCCGGAGAACATCAAGGAAGCGGCCATTCGCGCCATCAAGGAAGGCAAGACGAAATACACCGATGTCGACGGCATTCCCGAGCTGAAGGACGCCATCGTCGCCAAGTTCAAGCGCGAGAACGGGCTGACCTACACGCGCGCACAAGTGAACGTTTCACCGGGCGGCAAGGCTGTGCTGTTCAATGCGTTCGTGGCGACGCTCGATCCGGGCGATGAGGTGATCGTGCCGGCGCCCTATTGGGTGAGCTATCCGGACATGGTGCTGCTCTGCGGGGCGACGCCAGTGTTTGTCGAAACACGTATCGACGACGGCTTCAAGATCCGGCCGCATGAACTCGCGAAGGCGCTGACGCCGAAGACCAAATGGATCATCCTCAACTCGCCATCCAATCCCTCGGGCGCCGCGTACACGGCGGAAGAGCTGAAGGCGATCGCGGCCGTGCTGCTCGAATTTCCGAATTGCTACGTGCTGACCGACGACATGTACGAGCATCTCGTCTATGGCGGCTTCACGTTCACCACCATCGCGCAAGTCGAACCCGCGCTTTACGACCGCACGCTGACGATGAACGGGGTGTCGAAGGCCTATTCGATGACGGGCTGGCGCATCGGCTATGCGGCGGGGCCGGAGGCGCTCATCAAGGGCATGGCCAATGTGATGAGCCAGTCGACCTCGAACCCGTCCTCGATCTCGCAATATGCGAGCGTCGAGGCGCTGAACGGCACGCAGGATTTCATTCCGAAGCACCAGGTGCTGTTCCAGGAGCGGCGCGATCTCGTCGTGTCGATGCTGAACCAGGCGCGCGGCATCAAGTGCCCGACGCCGGAAGGCGCGTTCTACGTCTATCCGTCCTGCGAAGGGCTGATCGGCAAGAAGACGCCGGGCGGCGTCGTGATCAACAATGACGAGGATTTCGCGCGCGAGCTTTTGGAAGCGGAAGGCGTCGCGGTGGTGCACGGCAAGGCGTTCGGGCTCGAGCCGTGCTTCCGGATTTCCTACGCGACGTCGAACGCGCTGCTGGAAGATGCGTGCGCGCGGATTCAGAGGTTCTGCGGGAGCCTGAGCTAGAGGCGGCGGCGGTGCCGCCGCTGGCCATCGCCCTCGCGCTCACGTCCGCCATCATCCACGCGAGTTGGAATGCCGTGCTGAAGCGCGGCGGGGACCGCGTGACGGACTCGTTTCTCGTCGGCGTCGGCGGCGCGGTTCTGGGCGTCGCGGGTATCGCCATGCTGGGCGCGCCCCCGGCGGCGACGTGGCCGTTTCTGCTGCTCTCGACCGTGATCCACACGCTCTATTGGTTCACGCTGTTCAAAGGCTATGACGCGGGCGATCTTTCCCACGTGTACACGCTTTCGCGCGGTTCGGCGCCGTTGCTTGTGGCGCTCGGCGCGGCGCTGGCGGCGCATGAGATTCCGGCGGGGCAAGAATTGCTCGGCATCGCCATGGTGAGCGCGGGCGTGCTCAGCGTCGGCATTTCGCCGCGCGCCCCGCTCGAGGCGACGTTCTGGGCGGTGTCGATTGGGCTCTGCATCGCCGCGTACTCGCTTGTCGACGCGCTCGGAGCGCGCAGCGCCGGCAATGCCGCACTCTATATTTCCTGGAATCAAACCTTGATGTCGCTGCCGCTGGCCATCTTTGCTGTATGGCGCCGCGGTCCGCGGCGCCTCTGGAGGGATTCCAAGCGCGGCCCATGGCGCGGACTGCTTGTGGGCGCAGTCGGCATGATCGGCTATGGCCTCGTCCTGTGGGCGCAGACCATGGCGCCCATCGCCCAGACGACGGCGCTGCGCGAAACTTCGGTCGTGTTCGGCGCGATCATCGCCTGGCTGTTCATGCGCGAACGGGTCGGGCCGCGACGCGCGCTGGGCGCGTGCCTTGCGGCGGCCGGCGCGGCGACGATCGCATTCGGCGGATAAAGAAAGAGCCGCGCTCGCCAGTCGGCCGCGCGGCTCTAAAGTGCGCCTTTGGGGGAGGAGACCGCCCTTCGGGCGGACTTCGCGCGTAAGGCGACGCGCGAGGCGAACGATAGGGTGGATCGGGGCCGCAAAAAGGCCGAAGCGCGGCGTCCGCGCCTTACCTGTCGCCGGAGGCTTTCTCTGGAGAAAGCTTCATTGATTGACCTGAACACGGGCGCGCCATAACGCTCCGGCATGAACACAAAACTGCACTTCTACGGCGCGGCCGGATGCGTCACCGGCTCATGCATGTTGCTGGACACGGCTGCGGGCTCGCTGCTCGTCGATTGCGGCATGTTTCAGGGGTCGAAGACGCTGAAGGCGCTCAACTATCGGCCGTTCCCGTTCGACGTAAGCAAGGTCAAGGCCGTGCTGCTGACGCATGCGCATATCGACCACAGCGGATTGCTGCCCAAGCTGGTGCGCGCGGGATATAGGGGCCCCATCCTTGCAACGCATGGCACGGTTGCGCTTTGCGAAGTGATGCTGCCCGACGCCGGCGCTATCCAGGAGATGGAGGTCGAGCAGCTCAACCGGCGCAATCAGCGGCACGGCCAGCCCGAAGTGCAGCCGATCTATACGCGAAGAGACGCCGAGCAGACGCAGCGTTATTTTCGGAGCGTCGATCTCGGCGCGTGGACGGAGATCGCGCCGGGCGTACGCGCTCGTTATTGGAACGCCGGGCACATTCTCGGCGCGGCCTCGATCGAACTTGAGGTGACGGCGGATGGCGAAAAGCAGACGCTGCTTTTCTCCGGCGACGTCGGCCCAGGCGGCAGCGATTTCGTGGACGACCCGAGCGGGCCGAGCGGCGTGGACCATCTGGTGAGCGAAAGCACCTATGGCGGCACGGTGCGCGCGAGAACCGGACCGGATCAAAGACGCGCCGCCTTGATCAAGGAGCTGCGCGACGCGCACGCCGCGGGCGGGCCGCTGCTTATTCCCGCGTTCGCCGTGGAGCGCACGCAAGAGCTGGTCGTGGATCTGTTGGAGGCAATGGAGTCCAACGAAGCGCCGCCGGGCATTATCTTCATCGACTCGCCGCTCGCGGTGGCGGTGACCGAAGTCTATCAGCGCTACGGGCGCAAGGACGGCGCAAACCCCTTTGCGCGGCTGCGCGAAGCCGGCCGGCTGCAATTCACCGAGACGCCGGCGGAGAGCAAGGCGCTGGAGCGCGTGCGCGGCTGGCACGTGATCGTCTCGGCGAGCGGGATGGCCGACGCCGGGCGCGTGCGCCATCATTTGAAGCGCTTGCTGTGGCGGCCGGAAGCGACCGTGATGCTGGTGGGATACCAAGCCGTCGGCACGCTGGGCCGCCTGTTGCAGGAAGGAAAAACCGACGTCCGTATCCAGGGCGAGGAATTCAAGGTGCGCGCGCGGATTCGCTCGGTCAGCGTCTATTCGGGCCACGCCGACGCCGAAGCCCTGACCGCTTGGGTGAAAGCGCGCGCGCCGGTGCGCGGCGGGGTCTTCCTGACCCACGGCGAGCCGGAAAGCTCGGAGAGCTTCCGCGCACGCCTGATCGAGAACGGATTCGCCGCCGATCGTGTGATCGCCGCCGAGATTGACCGCTGTTACATGCTGGCTGCCAACGCCGCGCCCGTGGCCTACGGACAGGCGGCGCCGCCGCGCCTGCCGCCGCGCGCCGCGTCACGGCTCGATTGGCACAACGCGCGCGCGGAATTCCTGATGCAGCTGCAGCGCAAAATCGATGCGGCGAAAGACGATGCTGCGCGCGAGGCGCTGTTCGCGCAATTGAGCGAGGCCTTGCGCTAGTTTTCCTGCTGCCGGACCGTCAATGTCGCTTGCACGTCCCCAGCGTGCGCGAAGTGCAGCGTCACCGGCACGGTCTCTCCGAGTTGAAACGGTGCGCTCAGGCGCTGAAACATGAGGTGCGCGCCGCCCGGCGCGAGCGTGAGCGTATCGCCGGGCGCCACCGTGAGGCCATGGGCATCGTGCATGTGCATCATGCCGTCCGACATTTCCGTCACGTGGAGGTCGATGCGGCCCGCGCGCGGGCTGCTCGCCGACTGCAATTCATCGGCGGTGTCCGCGTGATTGACGATGGTGAGATATCCCGCCGCGATGTCGACACCGCCCGGGCTCGGCCGCGCCCAAGCGTGCGTAATCTCGATCGACTGCGGAGGCGGGGGCGCGCAGGCGGCGAGAGCCGCGGCGAGGATCAGGACCGCGAATTTCATGGCGGGAGCTACGCCGCAGCGGCCGGCAGGCGGGAGATGACTCAACGCCGCATCTCCGCCGCGCCTGGGGCGCGGCGGAAGCAAGCGGGCTCACGGCGTATTCGGATTGCTGTCGTCGGTTTGCTGTCCGGTCTGCTCAATGGATTGGCCGGCGTTCTGAATGTCCTGGCCTGCGCCCTGCATCGTGTGGCTGCACGCCGCCAAGGGAACGAGCCCTGCGAGAACGAGAGCGGCCGCGAGCATGGGCGCTTTGATGCGATGTTTCATCTGCGTCTCCGTTGTGGCGCGCGCCGGCACATCCGGGGCGCGCGGACTAGGCGGCGCGAACAGGCGCCATGCCATTCAACGCAACGCAAAAGGCGCCGTTCCGCTTTCGCGGACGGCGCTCAAGTTGGCGTGAAGGCAATTCCGGTTAGTTGAGCGAGCCCGTGCTCTCGAAGAACAGGGCCTGGCTCACCTGCGCGCGCACCATGTCCGGCGAGTATGGTTTGGTGATCAGGAAGGTGGGCTCGGGCCGTTCGCCGGTGAGCAGACGATCCGGGAAGGCGGTGATGAAGATCACCGGCACATCGAACGATTCCAAGATCTGGCGCACCGCGTCGATGCCCGAAGACCCGTCAGCCAATTGAATGTCGGCGAGCACGAGGTCGGGCCGCTCACGGTCCGCCGCGGCGACGGCGCCGGCCGCCGTGGATTCCACGGCGCACACCTCATGGCCGATCTGCGTGACGATGTCGCTCAAATCCATCGCAATCACGGTTTCGTCTTCGATAATGAGGATGCGCGCCTTGGTTTGCCGGTCGAGCTCTTCGAGCGCATCGTCCAATAGCGCGTTCACCTCGACCGGCGAGCGGTCGAGGATGCGGGCGGTTTCCGGCGTGGTGAAGCCTTCGAGCGTGGTCAGCAGCAACGCCTGACGGGAAAGCGGCGCGAGCCCGCGCAGGCGCTCCTGCGCCTTGCGTGCGCCGCGGCTGGTTTCAACGGCGTCGTCCATATCCACCTCGATATTCGCGCTCGACCAGATTTGATGAAAAACTTGATAGAGTCCGGCGCGGGGGTCCACATCGCGCGGAAACTCCTCGGGGCGGGCGACGATGGCCTCGAGCGTCGCCGCGACGAACGCGTCGCCGCTCGGCTGAGCGCCGGTCAGGGCGCGCGCATAGCGGCGCAAAAGCGGTAAATGTGGCGCGATTTCCCTCGCCAAGGACATATAAGCCCCCTTTCTTGGCTCTTCGGCCACTTCCATCCGCATGATAGTCTCCCATCCCGGCGACGAGCTTGGAAAACGCGGCTTGGCAAAAAAAGTTCCGGGCTGTCGGAACCCCTTCAGGCGCCCAAACGTTGTGGCTCTCGTGGGAGAGCGGCGGAGGGTCGGCCAACTTTGGCGCTTCGCGGCTGAACTTGGCAAGAGCGGCGGATGTGATCATGGAGACTTTGGTGTCCCCCAATCGGCCTTCGGGCAAGGATGGGAAGGTGAAGAAGGTGCGCTCCGGCGCCTCGACGTCAGCGCATAAGGCGCTGATCGCGCGCAACTTGCGCCTTGTCTATGACGAGGTGGCGGGAGAGCCCGTGCCCGAGCGCATCCTTGAACTCTTGGCCAAGATGGACAAGGCCGAGGATCGGGGGCGGCCATGACGGTCCAGAACATGTCGTTCCGATCCGAGCTGATCGAATTGCTGCCGAGCCTGCGCGCGTTCGCGCGTTCGCTGGCGCACAACCCATCGCAGGCCGACGATCTGGTGCAGGACACGTTGGTGAAGGCGCTTGCGAATGTCGACCGCTTCGAGCCCGGCACGAACTTGCGCGCGTGGCTCTTCACCATTCTGCGCAACCACTATTACTCCCAATTGCGCAAGGCCAAGCGCGAAGTGGAAGACGCGGAGGGACGCCTGGCTTCTCGCCTCGCCGTTCGCCCCGAGCAGGACGGCAGCGTCGATCTTGAGGATTTCAAAGCCGCGTTCCAACGGCTTCAGCCTGATCACCGCGAAGTGCTGACGCTGGTCGGCGCTTCCGGTTGTTCGTACGAGGAGGCCGCAGAAATCTGCGGCTGCGCCGTGGGCACGATCAAAAGCCGCGTCAACCGCGCCCGGCGCAAGCTGACGGAGCTCCTCGGCCTTGACAACGAAGAGCAGACGGTCTTCCCAGAAACGCCCATCCTGCAGGACACAGCGAGCGTGTAGTGGCCGGCGAGCGCCGGAAGTTCTGGTTTTGGCCATCTGCGCTTTCGCTCCAATCCATACGCGGGCGGATGGCGCTGCTGCTCGGCATGGCGATGCTGCCGGCGGGCGCCATCGCCATGCAAGTTGGCCTCAACGCCGTCACCGCGCACAAGGTGGCCATCGAAGAATCGCTGACGCGGCGCGCGATGCAGTCGCTTCAGTCGGAACAGGATCTGTTCAAACAGGTGCGCGAGCTGCTGCGTGTGCTCGCCACCTCGCCGCCGATGCAGCAGGCGCAGGGCGGCGACTGCAGCCGCTGGTTCAATGACGTGCTGACCGAATACCCGTTCGTGGCGTCGCTCTCGATCAGCGACAATCGCGGCGGGATCATTTGCAGCCGCCCCACTGCGCCGGCGGATTTCCGGCCCCGCGCGTCGCGGCTGCGCGCTCTCGCGAACGCTCGTGACGACATCGCCATCGGCTATATCGGCTACGGGCGGCTGACGAACCAGCCCGTGTTGGCGGCGATGCAGCCGGTGCGCGACGCGCGTCGGCGGCTCGTCGGCTATGTCGGTCTTTCCGTCTCCGTGTCCATGCTCAATCAGATGCTCGTGCGCGACAGGGGCGCGCTCGACGCACGGGTCGCCGTGATGGATTCGAGCGGCCGGGTCGTTGCGCAGAGCGGGCCCGACGACACGCCGCTCGGACTGCCGACGCCTGCGCAGATCCGCGAACACGCCGGGCAGCGAGCGGCGGTTGTTCGCGTGCCGAATGGCGACGCGTTGATCGTGCCGCTGCAGGCCCCCGATCTCTATGCCGTGATGGCCTGGGCGCCGGAACAGCAAACCTGGGCCACATGGTTCGGCTACGTGCTTTCCGTCGCCGCGCCGCTGCTCATTTGGCTGTTGGCGGTCGCCGCGGGATGGTTCGCGATCGAGATCTACGTTGCGCGTCCGCTGTCGACGATCGAGGCGGCGGCGCGCGCCTATGCGCGCGGCGAGGAGCCGACGAACGAGGACTCGCTCATCAACGCGCCGATCGAGGTGCGCAGCCTGCGGCGCACGCTGGCGGCCATGGCCAAGACCTTGCGCGGCCGCGAAGTGCGTCTGGTCGAGGCGCTGGGCGAGGAGCGCGCGCTGCTGCGCGAGGTGCACCACCGGGTGAAGAACAATCTGCAAATGGTGGCGAGCCTGCTTTCCATCCAGGCGCGTGGCGCGAAGGACGAATCGGAGGCGTGGGGCCTCGCCCGCGCCCATGACCGCGTGCAGCTCCTCAGCCAGGTGCACCAGCGCATCTACGCGTCGGGCGAGGTGCGCGAGATCAGGCTCGACGAACTGGCGGCCGACATCGCGCGCCAAATGCTCGCTTCACGCGGCCCGCCCGCGCAAAAGATCAAGCTCGACCTTGATCTGCACGACGCGAAGGTCAACGCCGACCGCGCCGTACCCATGGCGTTTTTGATTGGCGAGGGCCTCTCCACAGCGTTGGACGTCCTGGGGGAGGCCTGTTTGCGCCTGCACCTTCATCTGACGCAGGACGCGGACGGATGGCTCCGCTTCGCCATCGACGCGGAAGCCGAAGCGGCGCCCGCGCCGGCGCCCGCCGGCGCCGCGCGCCTGATCGATGCGTTTGCGCGCCAGCTCGGGGCGCAATTGGGACGCAATCCCGAGCGGCCCTACATGATCTGGGCGTCGATACCGCCGCAGCCGAATGAAGCGCTCACCGAACGGGACCCGCGCCCGCGCCTGTCCGCGTCAGCGGCCTTGCGCGAGCGCGTGGGCGATTCAGTGCACCCTGCGGCGCATTGAAAGCGCCAGCCCGATCAGCACGCCGGCGCCAAGCGAAAGCCCGACCGATGTGAACGGATGCTCCCGCACGCGCCCGCTGACCTCTTCCACGCGGTGCTGCGCGCGCGATTGGATGGAGCGGCTGAGATCGCCCAGGTGTTCGCGCGCGGAAGCAGCCTGCACCTTCGCGGTCTTGCCGATCTCATTGGCGAAGCGGCCGACATCCTTGCGCAGTTCGTCCAAATCGGCGCGCACATCGTCGGCTTGCGCGCGCAACTTGCCCCGTATAGCGCCGTTGCGGTCGTCGCGCATTGCGCCTTCTAGGGATCGAGCCATTTTTGTCTCCTGTTTGCAAAGGACAAGCGTCACCCGCTCGCTCACACCCATAACACCAGCGCATGAGGGGAGTTCCGTGACCGAGGGAACAGCGCGCGCCGAGGCGCGTTACGCGGCGTGATCGGATCGCGAGGAGCTGAGGCGGCGATGCTAGGTTGGGCGCTCATATTCCTGGTGCTGGCCATGATCGCCGGCTTCTTCGGATTTTTCGCGTTGGCGGGCTTGGCCGCCGGAATCGCCAAGGTACTGTTCCTTTTGTTCCTGGCGCTTCTGGTGATCAGCTTCCTGGTCCGCGCGCTGAAGGGACAATCTGTCACTTGAACTCGGCGGCGCGCAGCTTAGCTCCTAGGTGAGGTCTTACCGCGGGAGCGCATCCATGTTCGAATTGCCCAAGCTGCCGTTTGCGCGCGACGCGCTCTCACCGGTGATGTCGGCGGACACGCTCGACACGCATCACGGCAAACATCATGCCGCCTATGTGAAGAAGACCAACGCATTGCTGATCGAGGCCAGCCGGGCGCCGTCGTCGCTTGAGGACGTGGTGCGGCAAAGCGCGCGCGAGAAGAACACCGCGCTCTTCAACCAGTCGGCGCAGGCGTGGAATCACGGCTTCTTCTGGCAGAGTCTGACGCCCGACGCACAAGGCGCCCCGGAGGGTGCGCTCGCGAAGGCGGTGGAGAAATCGTTCGGAGGCGCGGCCAAATTCCGCGAGGCGTTCTTAAAGCAGGGCGAGGCCCATTTCGCCTCCGGCTGGATTTGGCTGAGGCTCGAAGGCGAATCCTTGCGGCTCGAGACCTTGCCCAACGCCGGCACGCCCCTTGCCGAAGCCGGGCCGCCGCCGGTGCTGGTGTGCGATCTCTGGGAGCACGCCTACTACCTCGACTACAAGAATGACCGTGCGGCGTTCCTCAAGGGGTTCTTCGACAAGCTGGCGAATTGGGAATTCGCGGGACGCCAGTACGAAGCGGCCCTCGCCGGCGCTCCGGGCTGGACCTACCCGGCGCCCACGCCGCAATGGGCCCAAGCGAGTTGAGGTTCTCTCTGAGCAGGGCGTCACCGGAACTGCGTTTGCCGAAGTTGCGTTGGTCAAGCAGCGCAATAGGCGCGGTCAAGCTCTGGAGACCAGCATGCTCAGTTGGGCGCTCATCTTCTTTGTCGTCGCGATTATTGCGGCGATCTTCGGATTTGGCGGCATTGCTTCGGCGTCAGCCGGCATTGCGCAAATCCTGTTCTTCATCTTCCTCGTCCTCTTCGTCATCAGCCTGGTGATGGGCCTTGCGCGGCGCGGCGGGCCGCCGCCTCTTTAAATGTCGGCGGACGCCGCTGCGCGCCCGCCCGCCATGGACGCCGATCGGACTTGACGCCATAAGCATCAAGCTCCGATCGGAAGCCTCGAAGCTTTCGACGGCCGCGAACGCGCGGCCGCTTTGTTTTGTGCTGGAGGATGCGTTCAATGGCGCAGATCGGCTTTATTGGCTTGGGCAATATGGGCTCGGGGATGGCCGCCAATCTGGCGAAGGCCGGCCACGACGTCCGCGCCTTCGATCTCAATGCGGAAGCGCTCAAGCGCGCGGCCGACGCGGGCTGCAAAGCGGCCGCGAACGCCGGCGAGGCGGTGAAGGGATCGGAGGTCGTGCTCACCATGCTGCCGGCCGGACAGCACGTGCGCGACCTTTATCAGGAACACATCCTGCCCAACGCGATGATGCATGCGCTGCTGATCGATTGCTCAACGATCGATGTCGACAGCGCGCGCGAGGTCGCGCTCGATGCGGCGCGCATGGGGTTCCGCGCCGCGGATGCGCCCGTTTCGGGCGGAACGGCCGCGGCGACGGGCGGGACGCTTACCTTCATGGTCGGTGGGCGCGAGCAGGACTTCGCGGAAATCGAGGACGTGCTGAAACCGATGGCGAAGGCGGTGATCTATGCTGGCCCGTCGGGCTCCGGACAGGCGGCGAAGATCTGCAACAACATGCTGCTCGGCATTTCCATGATCGGGGTGTGCGAGGCGTTCGTGCTCGCGGAAAAGCTCGAACTCGATCCGCAGCGCTTCTTCGAAATCGCCTCGAAAGCGTCGGGCCAATGCTGGTCGCTGACGAGTTATTGTCCGTGGCCGGGGCCCGTGCCGGCGGCGCCGTCGAACCGGAACTATGAGGCGGGCTTCGCCATTTCGATGATGCTGAAGGATTTGAAGCTGGCGCAGGAGGCCGCCGAAGCGGTGCGCGCGGACACGCCCTTGGGCAGCGCTGCCGAGCAACTTTACGGCTATCTCGCCGGCCAGGGTTTCGGCGCGAAGGATTTCTCCTTCATGCTGGAAATGCTGCGCGGCAAACTCGCGCCGCCGCCGACGGATGGGCCTTGATGGCGGGCCGCCCGCACTCTCAATGACTGAGCGGAGGAGATGGCCTCAAACGCTCCAGCTATCCGAAAAGCCCTCTCCGGTGATGCGCGCGACGATTAGTTCTGCTGCCTTCGCAGCATCCGTTGTCGTCGTGTCGACGCGGATTTCGGGATTCTCCGGCGTTTCGTAGGGGCTGTCGAGGCCGGTGAAATTTTTCAACTCGCCCTTGCGCGCCTTTTTGTAGAGGCCCTTTACGTCGCGCTGCTCGGCGTCCTTCAGCGGAGTATCGACGAAGATTTCGAAGAATTCGCCCGGCGCCATCAGCGCGCGCGCGAGATCGCGCTCGGCGCGGAAGGGCGAGATGAAGGAGACGAGCACGATGAGGCCGGCATCGGTCATCAGCTTTGCGACCTCGGCGACGCGGCGGATGTTTTCGACGCGGTCGGCGTCGGTGAATCCAAGATCGCGGTTGAGGCCGTGGCGGACGTTGTCGCCGTCGAGGAGAACGGTGTGACGGCCGAGCGAGTGGAGCTTCTTTTCCACCAGATTGGCAATGGTGGATTTGCCGGCGCCGGAAAGGCCGGTGAACCACAGCACCGCGGGACGCTGGCCCTTGATCAGAGCGCGCGCTTCGCGGTCGACATCGAGCGCTTGCCAATGGATGTTCTGCGATCGCCGCAGCGCGAAATGTAAAAGGCCGGCGCCGACGGTCGCGTTCGACATGCGGTCGATTAGGATGAAGCCGCCGAGATCGTGGTTCTTTTCGTAAGGCTCGAAGGCGATCGGCTGATCGAGCGAGAGATTGACGACGCCGATTTCGTTGAGGCCGAATTGCTTGGCGGCGAGATGTTCGAGCGTGTTCACGTTGACGCGGTGCTTGATGTCGGTGACGGTGGCGGAGACGAGCTTGGCGCCGATCTTCAGCCAGTAGGAGCGCCCCGGCAGCAGCGGCTCTTCGGCCATCCAGATAATTTGCGCCTGGAATTGATCGGCGACCTCCGGCGGGGCGTCCGCGGTGGAGATCACGTCGCCGCGTGAGCAATCGACTTCGTCCACGAGCGTCAGCGTTACCGATTGGCCGGCGACGGCCTGCTGCAAATCGCCCTCGGCGGTGACGATGCGGGAGACGCGGCTGGTGCGGCCCGAGGGGAGAACGCGGATCGCGTCGCCGGGCTTCACAATGCCGGAGGCGATCTGTCCGGCGAAGCCGCGGAAATCCTGGTTGGGACGGTTCACCCATTGCACCGGCATGCGGAACGGCGCGGTTTGCGCGCGCGTCTCGTCGAGCTCGACGGTTTCGAGGTGCTCCATCAGCACCGGGCCTTTGTGCCAGGGCATGGCGTCGCTGCGCGAGGTGATGTTGTCGCCCTTCAAGCCCGAGATCGGGATGGCGACGAAATCCTTGAGCCCGATCTGTGCGGCGAAATCGCGATATTCCTCGCAGATCGTGTCAAAGATTTTCCGGTCGTAGCCGACGAGGTCCATCTTGTTCACCGCCAGCACGACGTGGCGGATGCCCATGAGCGAGACGAGATAGGAGTGGCGGCGCGTCTGCGTCAGGACGCCCTTGCGCGCGTCGATCAGAATGACGGCGAGATCGGCTGTGCTCGCGCCGGTCGCCATGTTGCGCGTGTATTGTTCGTGGCCGGGCGTATCCGCGACGATGAATTTGCGCTTGTCGGTGGAGAAATAGCGATAGGCGACGTCGATGGTGATGCCTTGCTCGCGCTCGGCGGCGAGGCCATCGACGAGCAGGGCGAAATCGATGTCCTCCCCTTGCGTGCCTTGCTTCTTGGAATCGGCTTCGAGCGCGGCGAGCTGGTCTTCGAAGATCATCTTCGAATCGTAGAGAAGCCGCCCGATCAGCGTGGACTTGCCGTCATCGACGCTGCCGCAGGTGATGAAGCGCAGCAGCGATTTGTGCTGATGCTGGTCCAGGTAGGCGCCAATGTCCTTGGCGATGAGTTCGGAGACGTGGGCCATGTGCTAATCGCACGATGCAAAATCCCTTCTCCCCCGCAAGGGGGAGAAGGTGTCAGCGAAGCTGACGGATGAGGGGGCGGGCTTCAGAATCGAACGCGGCGTCAGTGCGGAATGTCGTTCTGCGCGCCGCCCCCTCATCCGGCCTTCGGCCACCTTCTCCCCCGCGAGGGGGAGAAGGGCTGATTTTGCATGGGCCCTCAAAAATAGCCCTCCTGCTTTTTCTTCTCCATGCTCGCGGCCTGGTCGTGATCGATGACGCGGCCTTGGCGTTCGCTTGTGGTGGCGAGCAGCATCTCCTGGATGATCGCCGGCAGTGTGTCGGCTTCGCTTTCGATGGCGCCGGTGAGCGGGTAGCAGCCCAGGGTGCGGAAGCGCACTTTTTTCAGCATGGGCTTTTCGCCCTTGGCCAGCGGCATGCGCTCGTCATCGACCATGATGAGCGTGCCGCCGCGTTCGACGACGGGGCGCTCGGCGGCGAAATAGAGCGGCACGATCGGGATGTTTTCGAGATTGATGTATTGCCAGATGTCGAGCTCGGTCCAGTTCGACAGCGGGAAGACGCGGATCGATTCACCTGGGCGCTTCTTGGCGTTGTAGAGCTTCCAGAGTTCGGGCCGCTGGTTCTTCGGATCCCAGCGATGATTGGCCGAGCGGAAAGAGAAGATGCGCTCCTTGGCGCGGCTCTTCTCTTCATCGCGCCGCGCGCCGCCGAAAGCCGCGTCAAAGCGATATTTGTCGAGCGCCTGCTTCAGCCCTTCGGTCTTCCACATGTCGGTGTGCAGCGCCGAGCCGTGGTCGAACGGGTTGATGCCTTTTTCCAGCGCTTCGGGGTTCTTGTGAACGATGAGCTCCATGCCGAGCTCCTTGGCCATGCGCTCGCGCATTTCGTACATGGCCTTGAACTTCCAGGTCGTGTCGACGTGGAGGAGCGGGAAGGGCGGCGGCGCGGGAAAGAAGGCTTTCTTGGCCAGGTGCAGCATCACCGCGCTGTCCTTGCCAATCGAATAGAGCATGACCGGACGCTCGGCCTCGGCCGCCACCTCGCGCATGATGTGGACGCTCTCGGCTTCCAGGCGCTGCAGGTGCGTCAGCCGGAGGGATCTGATCTGGGATTCCGGCGCAATGGCGGTGGAGAGCGCGGGGCGCGGCTTGGTCAACGTGATCCTCGGAAAGCAGCCCGCGGTGCAGGGCCTCACCCGGGCTAGGTATGAAGCGGCGGACCGGATTTGCAAACCGGCGCGCTGGATTTGTTCTAACCGAGGCTTGAGCGAGCCTAAATGAGGGTCTCGTCGCCGGTGCGCCGATCCCGTCCGCCAGGCGCCGCGGCGACCCGCCGGCGCCGGTCCGGTCCCTGGAAGCCCTCCACATCGACGAAGTCCCGCCCGCGCGCCAGCGCGGCTTCCAGGCGCAGCAGCAGCGCGCGGGTAGTGATGGGCTTCACCAGGAATTCGTCGACGCCGGCGTCGCGCGCCTCGGAGACATGGGTGCGGTCGCCATAGCCAGTGATCATGACGATGCGGGCCTTGTGGGCCGGATGGTCCGGGCTCGCCCGCAGCGCCCGGGCGACTTCGAGTCCGGTCATCCCGGGCATGGCGTGGTCCAGCAGGATCACGTCGGCGGGCTTCATGTCCAACAAGGCGAGGGCGTCGCGCCCGTCCGTGGCTTCGCGAATCCGCACGACGCCCACGGCGCGAAGGACGCTGCGCAGAAGCGAGCGCATGGGCGCATTGTCGTCGACGATGAGCACGTCAACGCTGGCGAGCGTCCGTTGTTGAGCGCCGGCGGTCTCGGGCATCGCGAAAGCTTACGGCCGCGGCTGTTAACCGAAGCTCTCTTTTGTTCGGCCTGGAAGAAGAAACGGCCGGAGCCTGCGCCCCGGCCGTCGTCTTCGCGAAAGTTGCGGTCCGCTTAGTAGCGGGCGTGGATCACCACGCCGACGGTGCGCGGCTCGTTCGGATAGACGAGATAATTGCCGCCCGCGCCGGTGGGATCGAGGGCAGCCGGCAAGGTGCGCTCGGGCGCCCCGAACCCGCCGACATAATAGGTCTCATCTGTCAGGTTCCGTACAAAAAGGTCCACGCCCCAATGTTCGGTGTCCGGGCCGATGCCGATGCGCGCGTCGAACAGCGCGAACGATTCGTTGTCGGTGATCGGGTTGCGGCCGAGCGTTTGCGTCCGGTAGTCGGAGACCCAGCGGCCATTGATGTAGAAATTGGCGATCATGTTGCCGCCAATGTGCGCGCGGTAGTTCGCCGAACCGGTGACGGTCCAATCGGGGGCCTGCGAGAGCGGCGTGCCCTTGGTGATCGTCTCGCTGCCGAAGGTGGCCGACGAATTGAAGTACGCGTCGTCATAAAGCACGCCACCGGTGATCGTCAGATTTTCCGTCGGCCGCGCCGCCAATTCGAGTTCGACGCCTTTGGTGATCAGTTCCGGCACGTTCAACGTGAAGAAGTTGAAGCCCGAGAAGGCGTTTTCCTGGTAGTCGGTGATGCGTTCATAGAACACCGTGGCGTTGAACGTCGTGCCCGGCATCGGCGAGGACTTGAGCCCGAATTCGACCGCATCGGTGAACTCGGGATCGAACTCAAGCGAGCTGACGCTGAGCGGCCCGTTGTAGAAGGCCGGCAGGTTGCCGGGGCCGAAGAAGGCCGAACGGTCCACGTTGAAGCCGCCGGCCTTGTAGCCGCGCGAGTAGCCGCCATAGATCATCAGGTCTTCGTTGATGTGATACGCGAGCGAGGCGGTGCCGCTCCACTCGTTCTCTTCGCGTTTATCGCTCCAGGCGCCGTCCGCGAGCGTGTTGGTGACGGCGTTGCAGGCGAGCGCGAAAGGCACGGCGGCGGCGCCGGCGGTCGCGGCCGTCACGAGCGAGGCGAGGTTGGTCGGCCCGGCGGGGCCAGGGCCGTCCGGATCGATCATCGTGTTTTGCAGCACGGCGCAGCCGGCGTTGGTCGAATCCAGGAACGCGCTCAAATCCTTGGTTTCGTGATTGTAGCGCACGCCCAGCGTGAGCACGAGCTGATCGCTGAGGCTGATCTCGTCGTGCGTGAAGAGCGAGATGGTGTCCGTTTTGACGCCCCATTGATCGGCCTGCTGGCCGTCGCCGGCATTGAGGTTGGGCAGATAGACGTCAAGCGCGTTGTCCGGATAGTCCGGATCGAGCGGGTTGGCCGCGCCCAGCAGCGCGCCGACCGCGGTGTTTGATGCGTTGGTGCAGATCGAAGCGGCGGAGTTGAGACCGCAAATCTGCACGTCGGTCAGCCCGCCGAAGCCGGGCACAACCACCGGCACATTGTAGAGCTTGCGCGGCGAACCCAGGCCCGCCGTCAGATAGAACGTGGCCGCGTTGGCGTAATTGAGCGCGTCCGTGCCGAAACGGATGCGATCGGTGGTGTCCATGTTTTCGCGGCTGGCGAAGGCGCCGACGAGCCAGTTCACCCTGCCGGCCTCGCCTTGCAGCCGGATTTCTTCCGACGTGGTCTCGAAGCCGATGTCGAGCGGCCCGCGGTAGGCGCGATCGAACGACGCGAAATCGATATCCTGGTCGCGGCTTGAGTCCCACTTGCGATAGGCGGTGATCGAAGTGAGGCTGACGCCGCCAATATCCCAATCCAATTGCGCCGAGGCGCCGAAATCGTCGGCTTGCTCGCGGTAGAGGCGGGCGGGCGTCACGGTCATCTGGCGCGCCTCAACGTCGGGCGCCTGCAACGAACCCGGGAAATAGACGCCGAGCAGCGGACCGACGATCGTGCCCGATTGGATGTTCACCGCGCCGCAGCAGTTTTCGTCGATATGGCTGCCGTCGATGATGAAGCGAAGCGAAGCGTTCTCGGTGATGTCCCACAGCGCCTGGCCGCGCGCCGACCAGCGATCGTGGTTGTTGATGTCGTAATGGCGTCCGGTGGCCGGATCGACGCCGTCGATGTAGCCGTCCTGTGCGCGGATGGAGGCGTCGAAACGCACCGCGAAGTTCTGCGTCAGCGGACCAGTGAGCCCGAACGCCGTACGCATTTCGTTGCGATCGCCGAAGCCGACCTCGCCCCACATGTGGTTGTCGAACTCGGGGCCGGCCGTGATGACCTGGATGGCGCCGGCGGAGGTGTTCTTGCCGAACAGCGTGCCCTGCGGCCCGCGCAGGATTTCGATGCGCTCGACTTCCGGGAGATCGCCCAGCGCCGTGCCGGCGCGGGCGCGATAAACGCCGTCAATGAAGAAGCCGACCGCGGATTCGAAACCGGGATTGTCGGCGCCGGTGCCGATGCCGCGGATCGAGGCGATGGTGCCGGCGGTGGTCGATTGGCCGACGCCGATGCGCATGGTCGGGGTAAGCTGGTTGAGGTCGAGCAGCGAGTGCACTTCGTCCTGCTCGAGCGCTTCGCCGGTGATGGCTTGCACTGCGATCGGCACGTCCTGGATCGCCGCGGCGCGACCTGTCGCCGTCACCACGATTTCGTCGGAGGCTTCCTGCGCCTGTGCGGGCGAGATCGCGCCCATCACCGCGATGGAAGCGCCCGAAAGCAACATCCAGCCCCAATTCTTCTTGCTGCTCATCCTGACCTCCCAGTGCCGGAAGCTCGCCTAGCGGACGCCCCCGCAGAAACTTCATTTGCTTATAAAACGGGCAGCTCTCCCCCGCCCGGGCCGTTATTCGACCATTCTGCTATAGCAAGCGCCTGCGACGTTCGTGTCAACGGCTTGGCTGGCGTTTCTTGACGCTTGCGTCATGGCCACTCGCACGATGCGTCTCGCCCGCCACAGTGCCGTTGCGTCAGAGCGTTTCTTCTTGCACCCAATTAAGAAATGGCGCGCTTGAATGCGCGGGGTCGATGCGAAACGCGGTCACGCAGGGAAGGTCGTAGGGGTGCGCCGCGAGCAGTGCGTCGCGGGCTTCGCCGGCGCGCTCGGCCGTGGTCTTCGCGAGCATGACGACTTCGTTTTCGCGCTGCAGCGTACTGTCCCAGCGGAAGATCGAAACCGCGTTGTTCGTCAGCGTCACGCAGGCGACCAAGCGGTGCTCGACGAGCCGTCGCGCCGTCGCCTCCGCGCGCTCCATATCCGGCCACGTCGAGTAAAGCGTTACACTGTCCATTTGCGGCTCCCTCGCGCCCCCATATAAGCCCAGCATGCCCGACGCCGCCCTTGTCTTGTTTTCCGCCGGCCAGGATTCCGCAACGTGCCTTGCATGGGCTCTCGACCGCTATGCCCGCGTCGAAACGATTGGCTTCGATTACGGACAGCGGCACGGCGTCGAGCTGACCCAGCGGCCGGTCGTGCGCGCGCGGCTGAGCCAACTGAAGGCGGAATGGCGCGAACGTTTGGGCCCGGACGTGGTTGTCGATCTCACAGGCTATGGCCGCTTGGCGGAGAGCGCGCTGACGGCCGATCGCGCCATCGAGATGGCCGAGAGCGGCTTGCCGACCACGTTCGTGCCCGGACGCAATCTGGTCTTTCTGGCCGCGGCCGCGGCGCATGCCTATCGGCGGGGGATCGATGTGCTGGTGGGCGGCATGTGCGAGACGGATTTTTCCGGCTATCCCGATTGCCGGCGCGCGACCATCGACGCGATGCAGAGCGCCTTAAGTCTTGGCCTTGACGCGCCAATCGCCGTCGAGACGCCGCTCATGTTCATCGACAAGGGCGCCACTTGGGCGCTGGCGCGCGAACTCGGCGGCGCGGCTTTGGTCGAGCTCATCGTCGAGCACACGCACACCTGCTACGCGGGCGATCGCTCGCAACGTCACGCCTGGGGATATGGCTGCGGCCGATGCCCCGCGTGCGAGTTGCGCGCGCGGGGCTGGGCGGCGTTTTCAGCTTGAGGCGGCGTTGGTGCGGTAGGCGCTGGCGACACGCTGCGCAAACGTGCGGATCGCGCGTCGGGCCGTCGACCATGTGCTCGCGGCCTGCGTGAAAGCGTCGATCTGCGGGTCGTAATAGCGGTAATCGACTTCGCTGATCACCGCGCCGTTGGCGCCCCGGAGCACGGCGTGCAATTGCGCGCCGCCGATCGACACCGAGGAGATGTCGAGGAACGGGGCGCGGCCAAGCTGCGCGAACGTCGGATGGTTGGGCTTGGCGTCGATCAGCGTGATCTCGACGCGCACAGGGGCGTCCTGCTTGATCTCCGCGCCGGCGCCCGCGAGCGCTTCGGTGACTTCGTCGGTGGTCTCGCGCAACAGATAATCGCCGTCGCGCTGGCCGAGATCTTCGGTGATCTTGGTCTGCAGCTCGGGCGCAACCGCGACTGGCGCGACGGATACGGGAGCGGCCGCGGCCGTCTGGGCAATGCCCCACAATGCAACAGCGGCGAGGAGATACATCGGACGCATCGGAAACTCCTGCAGTGCGGATACCTGCAATATGATCGCGCTTGCGTCGCCGCGCCAGCCACGAGCGCGTGAAGCGCCTCAATTGTGATGGCGTTCTTTGTCCTTGTCGTCGTCGTCGGGAATCGCTGCGCCGATCACTGCGCCGCTGGTCTTCACGGCCGCGCCGGCGACAGCGCCGGCTGCGCCAATCGCCGCGCCGGCCAGACACGAACCGAGAAGAAGCGGCGCGCAGAGCGCCAGGACGAGATGTTTCATGGCGAATGGTCCCGCCGCCCGAGCTGGTTCGAGCGTGGACGTCCCGCGCCCTGCCGGCAAGGCGCCTACGCAGCTAGGCGCGGACGCGCAGGCGCACGTCCTCGATATCCAGCGTCTCGCGCCGGTCATCGTCTGCTCTGCGGAACGGGCCGTCATAGTCCGGAGAGACGCCATGCCGCCGGTCCGGACCGAAATAGTCGGGCGTACGGACGAACACGCGCTGGTCGAGCAAAGAAGCGCTCATGCGCTCAAACAGCACGCGGGCGCTGATCGGCTTCTTGAGGAAGCCGGTGACGCCGGCGTCGCGCGCGGCTTTGACTCGCGATTTCTCCGTATGCGCCGTCATCATCAGCACCGGCACGTAGGGATTGGGGCTGTCTTCGGCGAGACGCACCATGCGCGTGAAGGCGATGCCGTCGACCGGCTGCATCATCCAATCCACCAGCACGAGGTCGACTGTGAAGCGGTTCATCAGGTCGAACGCCTCGACGGCCCCCTCGGCTTCCGCCACGCGATAGACGCCGGCGGCGCGCAACAGGCTGCGCATGAGGAAACGCATCTGCCGATTGTCGTCGACAATCAGCACCTGGATTTCCCCTACGGAACTCATTGGCGCCGAACCCCTCCCTCGCATTTAAGGAGAACGGCGCCAATGGCAAACGAGTGGTAAATTCGCGCAGGGTTATCGAAGGTCATCAATGACCCGCCCAAGCAAATGCCCTGCGACTTCTTGTCAGGCCAATTCCAACACAAGTTCTTGTAGTGGATATTACTGTGTAACGCCCGCTGAGATCACGGCGAATCGACCAAAACGATTTCCGCCGGCGTATCCGCCCTGATCCGAAGTTCGGCCTCATCGCGAATCGCGGCGCCGTCCCGCGGTCCCAGCTTGGTCCCGTTCAGGTCGACGTCGCCCTTGGCGAGGGAGAGATAAAGGTGGCGTCCCGGCGCGGGCTTATAGTCCACGCTCTGCCCCGGCCGCAGCGTCGCCGCGAGTATGCGCGCGTCTTGCCGGATCGGCAGCGCGCCGGCTTGCTGTTCGTCGGCGAAGCCTGAGGCGAGCGTGACGAGCGCGCCTTCGCGCTCGCCCTTGGGAAATTTGGCCGCGCCCCAGAATGGCTTTCCGCCGCGGACCTTGGGCAGAATCCAGATCTGATAGAGCGTCGTTTCGCCGTCTTCGAGATTGAACTCGGCGTGAGTGACGCCGGCGCCGGCGCTCATCACCTGCACGTCGCCGGCTTCGGTGCGGCCGCGATTGCCCATGCTGTCTTCATGCGTGATCGCGCCGGTGCGGACATAAGTGATGATTTCCATGTCCGAATGCGGATGGGGCGGAAATCCGGTCTTGGGCTGAATGGTGTCGTCGTTCCAGACCCGCAGGGCGCCCCATTGCATGCGCGCCGGGTCGCGGTAGCCAGCGAAGGAGAAATGATAGTGGGCGTTCAGCCAGTCGGTCTCGAAGCGGCCAAGGCTGTCAAACGGGCGTTTTTCAATCATGCCGGCAATATGGCCCTCCAGGGCGGCCGCGAAAAGAATTGACGAAATGCATGGCTCCGGCTCGATTCCGGATTGAGGGAGGCTCCAATGAAAAGAACAGTGATCGCCCTGGCCGCCGCGCTCGCGGCATGCAGCCCGCCAGCCGCCACGACCAGCTCGACCGAAACCGCCGCGCCCACCGGCCTGATGGCCGAGGCGCAGAGCAAGGCGCGCGAGGAACTACCCGTGTTCGGCTATCAATTGCTCGCCGCCTATCAGGCGGCGCATCCGGACTCGCAGCCCGTTTGCCGCACCGTGCGCGGCGCGGAATCGCGCGGCGTGGTGCCGCCGGACGTCGATCCCGCGAGCGTTTACGGCGCGCATGCCGGTTCGCTCGCCCTCTCCGTGCAATGCGGCGCGCAGCTCACGGGCACGCGCATGGACCCGAAGGAGCACTGGCTGGTGATCCTCGCGCCGGGCGCCACCGATCCTGTGGTGGTGAACTGCGCCGATCGCGACGGCGTCGATACATGCCCGCACGTCATTCCGCGCGCCGCGACGCCGGCGACGACGACGACGTCAACGACGACGCACCCGTAAGGGCCGTCACACCGGCTCCCAGGGAAACACGTTCATGCTCGCGCTAAGGTCGGTGAAGCTGGCTCTGAGCGCGGGCAGCGCGTGCTCGATCAGAGTGTCGGGCGTCCAGCCTTCGAGACGCGCCAGCGCGCGCACCGGGCGCGGCTGGTTGAACAGGAAGATTTCGTTGCCGCGCACGCTGAAGATCTGGCCTGTCACGTCCTTGGCGGCGTCGGCGCAGAGCGTCACCGCGAGTTGCGCCACCTGATCGGCGCGCATGCCGTTGCGCATGCGCTCGACGCGCGCGGCGGCGGCTTCGTTCACAATGGGGATGCTCTCGATCATGCGCGTCCACGCGAACGGCGCGATGACGTTGGAGCGCACATTCTTCGATTGCCCCTCCATCGCCAGCACGCGCGAAAGTCCCATCACGCCCAGCTTTGCGGCGGCGTAGTTGGCCTGGCCGATATTGCCGATGAGGCCGGACGTTGAGGTGAACAGCACGAACGTCCCGTCCTGCTGCGCGCGGAAATGCTCGACCGCGGCGCGGCAGACATTGAACGCGCCGTGCAAATGCACGTCGATCACCGCGCGCCAATCCTCGACGGCCATCTTATGGAACATGCCGTCGCGCAGAATGCCGGCCGGATTGACGATCGCGTGCAGCCCGCCGAATTCCTTCTTGGCTTGCTCGACCATGGCGGCGACGGCGTCGTAATCGGCGACGCTGTCGGAATTGGCGATGGCGGTTCCGCCGCCGGCGCGGATTTCGTCCGCCACCGCTTGCGCCGGCCCGGCGGATCCTTCGTCGCCGCCTTTGAGCCCGCCGCCGAGGTCGTTCACCAGCACCGCCGCGCCTTCGCGCGCGGCCAGCAACGCGCACTCCTTGCCGATGCCGTTGCCGCCGCCGGTGACGATGACGACTTTGCCATTCAGAACGCCCATCACGCTTCCTTATGTCTGTTCGGCCGCAGGAGAGCGCGCGTGCGCGAGCGGCGCAAGCCTCCGCAGCGTCAGCGCGCGCGGGCTTTGCTGGGCGGGTTGGTCCTTTCGAGCTGGATCAGCTCGGCGTCGTGACCACGGTGGCGCTGGCGGCCGACGCGTTCGGCGGGGCGCTCGTCGTGCGCTTCCGTCCGCGCATCGCCAGCCTTGCTCCTGATCGCCGGCGGATTTTGCGCCGCTCTGGCTTGGCACATACTGATCGAAGTCGTGACCGGCGCGGACTGATTATTCGGCCGCCTTCGCGGGCGCCGGTTCGGGCTCAGGCGCGATCTGAGACTCGAAGCCGTCGGCCGCGGCGAGCTGAGGAAACAGCTTCATCCATCCGAGTGAAGCGCCGATGGAGGCGACGCCGCCGATGACGACGGCGAGGATCGGGCCGAAAATACGCGCCATCACGCCGGATTCGAAATCGCCAAGCTCGTTCGACGCCGAAATAAACACGAAGCTGACGGCGGCGACGCGCCCGCGCATCGCGTCGGGCGTGGCGAGCTGGATCAGGCTCTGGCGCACGAACACCGACACCATGTCGACGCCGCCGGCCACGAAGAGGGCCGCGCTCGACACCCAGAACCAATGCGAAAGCCCGAAGGCCAGCATCGCCATGCCGAACAGGATAGTCGCGCCGAACATCCATTTGCCGACATTGCGGCGGATCGGCTGCACCGCCAGCGCCAGCGCGACGAGCGCCGCACCGGCGCCCATCGAGCCGCGCAGCACTCCCATCTCGCTCGGGCCCGCGTGCAGAAAATCCCGCGCGAAGACGGGAAGCAGCGCCACAGCGCCGCCCAGCAGCACGACGACGAGATCGAGCGAGATCGCACCGAGTACGATCTTGTTCGACCACACGAAGCGCAAACCCTCGACGATCATGCCGAGCGTGCGGGGATCTGTTGCGGGCGCCTGTTTCGGCGCGGGCGTGGAGAGGATGAGCGCGGCGGCGAGCGCGAGCAGCGCAAACGTTGCGGCATAGGGAACGGGATCGCCCAAACCATAGAGCAAACCGCCGAACGCGGGGCCGACGATGAGCGAAGCCTGGAAGCTGAGCGAACTCCAGGCGATCGCCTGCGGTAGTTCCGCGCGCGGCACCAGCATGGGAAGCAGTGCGCTGATGGCCGGCGGCAGAAAGGCGTTGAGCACGCCGGTCGCCACCGCGGCGCAAAGGATGACGGGGATGAGCGTCGAAGGCGGCAGGCCCGAGGCGAACGCCAAGCCAAGCGCCACCAGCGCCTTCAGCGCCACGCAAGCCATGGCGATAAGTTTGCGATCGTAGCGGTCCGCGAACTGGCCGCCGAACGGGGAGAGCACGAGCAGCGGTAGAAATTGCGACAGTCCGAACACGCCCAGCACGAACGAAGCCTGTTCGATGGTGCGGCCCTCGGCGCGCGCGGCGTTGTAGATTTGCCAGCCGATCGCGGTCGTCTGCATCTGGATGGCCAGGGTGGCCATAATGCGTCCGAACCAGAAGCGCGCATAGGCGCGGTGACGGAAGATTGCGAGCGAGGGGATGCGAAGCATGGGAGCGGCGCGAGAGTGCCGCGCGGCGCCTCGCAAGGCAACGCGGCGGTTGACGCAAAGATTTGCTTTGACGGCGCGGGCGCTGCGCCCTAAACGCGCGCCTCCCGCGAAGGGTTGTTGGGGCGAGCGGTTGTCCTATCATCTGGTTTCCGAGCGTCCCGAGCACGCCAGCGGCGTCGCCGCCATGCTTGACCGCGCCTTCGGTCCGGGGCGCTTCGCCAAGACCAGCGAACGCGTGCGCGAGCGCGGCGCCGTGTTCGAGCCCTCGCTGTCGCGCGTGGCCGTGGACGATGACGGCGCCGTGCTTGGTTGCTGCCGCATCTGGCGCGTCCGGGTGGGCGAGGCGGGCCTCTATTTCCTGGGCCCGCTGGCGGTCGACCCGGACGCACAGCATCACGGCCTTGGCGCGGCCTTGACGCGAGACGCGCTCACGGCCTGCCGGATCGTCGGCGGGGCCGGCGTCTTGCTGGTGGGCGCGGCCGCGTTCTTTCGGCCGCTCGGTTTCTCCGTCGCGCCGGCGGGACGCGTGACGCTGCCGGGTCCGGTCGATCCCGCGCGGCTTTTGTGGATCGAACTTCGGCCCGGCGGTCTCGATAAGGTCGCCGGCGCGGTTGCGGCGCCTTAATTCACGTACGCGCCCGAACCGTTCATCGTGCGTGAAGTCACACCTGTCTTTGCGCCGCCTTTCATATAATAAGCGCGGAAAAGGCAGGTCGCGGCGGTGTAGCCAGCTGGAATGCGGTAGCGCGTGTCGCCGATCGGCGGGCTGCCGCTGCGCCCCGCGTTCGGGAACGACAGCGTCGTCCAGCTTGAGCCGCCATTGGCTGAAGCCTGGATCACGATCTGATCGATCTGGGTTGTAAACAACACGCTCTTCGAAGGCAGCGGGTTGGTGTTGAGCGCGGTGACGCGCTGCGCCGCTTCCGCGCTCGAGATGGAATTGCCCTCGATCACCCAGGGCTTGGTGCGGCAGTGAGGATCGGACGCCGTTCCCGTGGTCGCGCCCACGCACCAGAGCGTGTTGTAGTATTGAACGCTGGCGGTGGCGTCGCCGATCCAGATTTGCGTTTGTCCGGCGGAAGCGTTGATGATGGAGTTGGCGATCACGAGCGTGACGCCGGGCCACACGCGCAGCATCCGGTGTCCTTCCGAAAGCGTGGCGTTCATCACATAGACGGGGCCGGATTTGGTATCGATCCCGGCGTCGCCGAAATGCCGGCCGGTCACGTCGCGTACGAAGATCGGGCCGTCTTCGTATTCGACGCCCAGGAATTCGGTATTGCTGATCGTGTAGGAGGGGTCGGGCTGCTGCATGGCGTCCGCGAAGACGCGCTGGATGTAGGTCGAGCCGTTGGTGGAGCGATCGTTGCCGCCGATCTTGATCGCCGAGCCGTAAATGTCCCCACCGCCCTGCCAGCGCACATAGCTGAAATCGTAGATCGAGGTCTTGTTCGTCCCCATGAGGTCGACGCCGTACTTCATGCCGGTGACATCGACGTTGGACACGAGCGTCGTCACGTTGCCGACGAGGTTGTTGCTGACGCCAGCGGCCGGTCCCGTCGTGCGGTTCACCAGGGATTGCCCTGGCGTCGTTCCCGCGAACGGATCGTAGCGGGGCTCCTCGACGCGGATGTACCGCGCGCCGTCCGGATCGCGGTCGAGATAGAGCGTCGGACGGACCGTGCTCGTCGTCGTGGACGCCGCCGTGGCGCTGACCGCTTCGCCGGATGCTTGCGGCGCGGTCGCTTCCGCGGCGCCGCCGCTTCCGCCGCCGCCGCACGCGGCCGCGCCGAAGCACAATGCGCAAAGCAAAGCGGCGCCCACGCCGGCGCGAATGCGATTTGTCATTGAAAAGTCTCCCCTCGCTGCCGCGCGCGTTTTGCGCGCAGCTCCGCAACAATGTCGAAGGAAACAGCGCCGCCTACGCTTTCACCTTCAACAGCTCGGGTGGAGCTTTACGCTATCAAATGTGACGAACTCGCGGCTCGAACTGCGTAAGCGCAGCGGCAATTACGTTTCGATTTGTTCAGGCGCACGCACGATTCATGCGGCTTCACGCCGCCATCCGATCATCAGCAACGCCACGCCGACAACGGCCCAGATCCAGCTTGCGCCAAGCGGCGTCGCGACGGCGGCGCGCACGACATAGGCGCCATTGCGGCGCAAGCCGATCCAACCGTCTCCTGCCGCGCTTTCGCTTGCGCCGACGCGGCGAATGTCCGGCAGGCGCCGGCCGTCTTCGCCAGTGAGCACGACGCCGCCATGCGTGGCTTGTGCGAGCGGACGCAGGATTTCCGGATTGGCTGCGAGCGCCGCGGCTTCGCGCGGATTGAGCGGCCCGACCGCGGCGAAGGCGCGCAGATCGCCGCTGCGCGCTTCGTACAAGCCTTGTTCGGGCGCGGACGCCTCGGCGCGCCAGACGCCGGGCGAACTCGGCGCGAGCGGCACGGTGCTGTGCTGGCCGGAAGGCGCGATGAGGTCGATCGGCGCCGGCGCGGCGCCGAGCGTCGAGCGCTCCAGGCGCAGCCCTTCGCCGCTGGCGTCGAGCGTCAGGCGTTCATCCTCCAGTTCCGGTTCTTGCATCAGCCAGTGAGCGAGGCGGCGCAGCAATTCGCCGTGCGGTCCGCCGCCGTCATAGCCGCGCGCCCAAAGCCAGATCTGATCCGACCAGAGCTGCGCGACACGGCCCTTGCCGGCGCGGTCGAGCACCAGCAGCGGGCGCCCGTCGGCGCCTTGCAGCACGGTCTGGCCGCTGCTGGCGCGGGCGTCGATCTCGCGCGTCCAGCGGCCCCAACGTTCGGGATTGGCGAGCCCGCGCACGACCGGATGACGCGCCCCCAGCGGCGTCGGCGCCGGACGGAACGCGCGCTCGATCACCTGACCCGTGGGCTGCGACGGCAGAATGCTCGCCAGCGACGTGCGATAGACGCCTTCGGCGCCGGATTCCGCATCGCCGGCGGAAATCAGCAGCGCGCCGCCCTCTTCGACACGCCGGGCGATGTTGTTGAAGTAGTAGGGCTGGAGAATGCCGCGGCGGCGGTAGCGGTCGAAGATGATGAGATCGAATTCGTCGAGTTTGCGCTCGAACAATTCTTCGGTCGGGAAGGGGATGAGCGCCAGTTCGTTGAGCGGCGTGAAATCCTGCTTCTCAGGCGGCCGCAAAATGGTGAAATGCACGAGGTCGACGGCGGGATCGCTCTTCAGCAGATTGCGCCAGACGCGCGCGCCGGGATGCGGCTCGCCCGTGATCAACAGCACGCGCAGGCGATCGCGTACGCCGTTGGCGGCGAATGCGGCGCGATTGTTGGCGAGGGTGATCTCGCGCGGCCCGGGCTCCGCCTGCACGATCACCATGTTGCGCCCGCGATGCGGCGTGCGCACGTCGATGGAGAAGGGGCGATTGGCGCGCGCGCTGGTTTGAGCGGCCGGCTGGCCGTCGATGGAGACGCTGACGGCGACGGGCCCGGAATAGTTCTCGTCCACCACCCGCGCCTGGATGCGCATGGTTTCCCCGACAATGCCGAATGTGGGCGCGGACATCAGTTCGAGCCGCCTGTCGCCGCGGCGCGGATCGCCGACGATCAAGACGTGCGCGGGTCCAAGCCCGTTGAGTTCGCGGGCGTCGCGCGGCGGGTCGGCGGCCTGCCCGTCCGTGACGATGATCTCTCCGGCGATGCGGTCGCGTGCGACATCGGCCAAAGCGTCCTGCACGACGCTCGTGATCAGCGTGCCGTCGGGGCCGCCGCGGGCCTCGCGAACGCGCACTTCGAGCCCAGGTTCTCGCGAAAGGCGCTCGGCGATGGCGTCCCCGGCGGCGCGCGCGGCCTCGCGCCGCCCGGCCAGCGCAAGGCTTTCGCTTTGATCGACCAGCACCAGCGCCACGTCGTCGGCGGGTTCTCGCGTCTCGCGCACCCATTGCGGCTGCATCAGCGCAAGGAAGAGAAACGCCAGGCCAAGTCCGCGCAGGATCGGCGCGCCGCCGCCGCGCCAGATGTAGATGCCAAGCCCGAGCAGCGCGACCAGCGCCAGCGCGGCCATTACGCCGGACGGCAGAGCGGGATCGAGGCCGATGCGCTGCGCGCCGATCATCGCCGCCCCAGGCGTTCGAGCAGCGCCGGCAGGTGCACTTGGTCAGCCTTGTAGTTGCCAGTGAGCGCCACCATGACGAGGTTCACGCCGAAACGCAGCGCGATCTCGCGCTGGCGCACGCCGCCATCGAGCGGGGCGTCGCCCGACCAGGCGCTGGCCCAGTCGCCGTCGCCGACAAAGAGTGCGGCGACGCCGTCGCGCGACGCCGCCGAAGAGGCGGTTTCCGCCCACAGATGCGTCGATTGCGTGCGCCCTGGAAAGCTGCGCAGCAGATAGAAGGCGCGCGCGACGACGTGATCGCTCGTCACCGCCTCCAGCGGCGGCGCGTCGAGGCCGGACAGCATCACGGCGGCGGGGCGCGTCCGCTGCGCCGAGCCGGCGTCCCGCGTGTCCACGAGCAGCAGCCCGCCGACCGCGAGATAGCGGTCGAGATTGGCGAGCGCGGTGTCGGAAAGACGGTGCGGCGAAGACGGCGCCGGAAAGTAGAGGAACGGGTAGGCCGACAGGTTGTCGCGATCGAGGTCGACGCCGACCGGCGGTCCCGGTTCGACACTGGTGCGTTCACTCAGCATGTCGGAGAGCGCAGCAAGTCCGGCTTGGCTGGTCCGGTCCACGCGCGCATCGCCCGTGCGCACGTAGGCGAGGCGAATGGTGAGCGTGGGGTCGAGGTCGCGCGAGGATTGCGCCCGCGCGTCGGGCGCGAGCATCAGCAGCAGCGCCGCAGCGCCCGCGCCGGCAAAGCGCGGCAGGCGCCCGACAAGGAAGAGCGCGATGAGGAGGTCGATGCACAGCATCAGCGCGGCAAGGCCGAAGAACAGGCCGGCCAGAGGATGCTCGACCGCCGCGCCGAGACCGCTGCGGCCGACGCTGCGCGGCAATTGCAATGGCGAAAGGTCTTCCGTGGGCTGCGCCGCGTCGACGGCACTGGTGATGCCGGAGCGCTCGTAGAGGCCGGGCGGCGTCGCCGGACCGGCGCGGGCCGTGGCGAAGGCCTCGGCGGGAATAGGCTGCGCGTCGGGCGAAGCGGCGGCGAGCGCGCCGAAGCCGTCGAGCAGGCGCGTCGCCGTGTAGGGCCCCCCGCCCGTCGTGCGCTCGCCGGCGCCGTCGGCGCGGCCCGCGAAGGCGATGGTGCGGCGGAGCATGTCGACGAACAGACCCGAGAGCGGCAGGTCGGACCACGTCGGTCCCGCGCTCACGTGATAGAGCACGATGAGGCCGCGTCCCTTGGCGCCCGCGGTGACAAGCGGGGAATTGTCTTCAAGCCGCGCCCATACGCGCGCTTGTTCGGCCGAGGCGGGCTCGGCCAGCACTTGCTGGCGGATGACGACGTCATTCGGCGCCGAGAGCCCGGCGAACGGGCTGTCGTCTGGAAACGGCGCAAAGCCAAGCGGATGCTCCCACGCCAGCGCGCCGCCGAGCGAACGCGAACCGGGGCGCAGGCGCACCGGCAGCAGATTGTCTGCTTCATTGGCGAGGCGCGGGCCGGCGAAACGGATGAGCAGGCCGCCGCCCTGCAGCCAGTTGTTGAGCGCGCTGCGGTCGAGCGGCGACAGCGGCGCGGCGTCGGGCAGGAGCAGCGCTTGCGCGTGCGCATTGATCAATTCGCGGACGGCGCCGTGCTGCAGACTGGCGTAAGGCGCGAGCGCGCGTTCGGCGTAATAGAGTTCCGAGAGCAGCGTCTGGCCCTCGCCGCCCGGATCGACGAGCCCGACGAAGGGGCGCCCGGACGCGGACGGCAGCAGGCGCACGCCCCCGGCGCTCTGCTCGCCCACGATGCGCACCCGCGCGGCGCGGGCGGCGATCTCCGGCGGCAGCGTGATGCGCGCGCTTGCGGTCAAATCGTCGCCGCGAAAGCGGAGTTCGGCGGCGCCAAGCGCGCGTCCTTCAAGCGTTTCCGCCGCGACCGCCGCTTCGGCGCCGCCATTGGCCGCGCGCCGCACCGTCACCTCGACGCCGCTCGGGGAAACGGCGGCGCCGACGACCGCGCGCGCCGGCAAGGCGGGAAGGCGCGCCGTTACCGGTCCGCGCGCGGCGAGCGCATCGGCCAGCGCGCGCGCGCCCGCGTCGTTGAGGCCGTCGCTGATCCAGACGATGCGGCTGAACCGTCCGCTGGTTCGTGACAGGCGCTGCGCCGCGTCGGCGCGATCCGGGCGCCAGGGTTTCGGCTCAAGGCGTGCGATGCGCGCGCGCGCGTCGGCGGCGGTGAGCGCTTCGCCAGCGTCGCGTGCGGGCTTTTCCGGCGCGGTGAGCAGCAGAAACACCGGCGCGTTGGCGCGCTCCGCTTGCGAAGCCGCCGCCGCCGCCGCGCTGCGCAGTTGCGGCCAGAACGGCGCCGAGGTCCAGCCATTGTCGATGACGATGAGCGTGCGTCCGCCGCTGGCGAGATCGGCGGCGCTGGGCGCGAGGCTCGGGCGGGCGAAGCCGATGATCATCAAAGCCGCCGTGAGCGCACGAAAGAGCACGAGCCACCACGGCGCGCGCTGACGCGTCTGCTCTTCCGTCTTCAGCCCAACCAGCAGGCGCGTCGGCGGGAATGCTTCGCGCTGCGGCGCCGGCGGCGTCGCGCGGATCAGCCACCAGAGCAGCGGCAGCGCCGCCAGCGCGGCGAGCGCCCACGGCGCGGCGAACAGGAACGGCCCCAGGCTCACACGTGGCGCTCCGACACCATGGCGGAGAGCATGGCGAGCGTCGGCGCGGCGCTGTGATCGGTGCGGTGCATGACGAGGGGAAAGCCAAGCTCCGCGCCCAGCGCGCGGACGGCGCGGCGCTGCGTGTCGAGCCGCTCGGCGTACATTTCGCGCGCCGCTTCGGCGCGGCCGACAAGTGCCTCGCGGCGACCGGCAATGTCGCGAAACAAAGTGCGGCCGCGGTACGGGAAATCTTCTTCCGCCGGATCGGCGATCATCAGCAGCGCCCCGCTGGCCCCGGCTGTCGCGGCGATCTTCAGGCGCTCGCGCCATTCCTCGACCGGCGCGTAGAAGTCGCTGGCGTAGATCACGGCGCTGCGCGAGGGCGGGGGGCGCTCTTCCGGCGGCGCAAGGAAGTCGTGCGCGAGGCGCTGGACGGCGTTTGCTCCGGCGCGCGAGGGAAAGCCCAACGCGCCCACGCGCTCGCCGCCACGCGTCAGCAGAATAGAGAGCGCGAGGCAGAGCGCTTGCGCGCGGCGCTGTTTGGTGGGGCGCGATGCATCCGCGCTCCAGGCGAAGCCGGGATCGGGATCGATCCAGAACCATGCCGTTTGCGCCGCTTCGCGTTCGCGCTCGCGTACGAAATAGCGGTCGCCGCGCGCGGAACGCCGCCAGTCGACCAAGCGCGCGCCGTCTTCGGCGCGGTGATCGCGATATTGCCAGAACGCTTCGCCTTGACCGGCGCGGCGGCGCCCGTGCACGCCCGGCGCGCTCGCCGCCAAGCGCCGCGCATCCATGAGCAGACCGGGCAGATCGCCCGCGAGCGCCAGCGCTTCGAGGCGCGTCTGCTCAACCATCACGCCGCCTTTTCAGCGAGATCGTCGACGAGGCTGTCGATATCCAAACCTTCCGCGCGGGCGCCGAAGGAGAGCTGCATGCGGTGGACGAGGGCGGGGCGGGCGAGCGCGGCGACGTCATCGATCGAGGGCGCGAGGCGTCCGCGCAGCAAAGCGCGCGCGCGCACGGCGAGCATCAAAGCTTGACCGGCGCGCGGGCCGGGCCCCCAGGCGACGTGCTGGTTCACGCGCGGATCGGTGGAGGAGCCCGGGCGCGCGGAGCGCACCAGCTCCAGAATGCACTGCACGACTTTTTCGCCAACCGGCATGCGCCGCACCAGCTGTTGCAGGCGAATGAGCGACGGCGCGTCGAGCACCTTCTGCGGCGCGTCTTCGCCAAGGCCCGTGGTCTCGATCAGGATCTTCCGTTCGATCTCGTTGTCCGGGTAGGGCACGTCGATCTGCAGCAGGAAGCGGTCGAGCTGCGCTTCGGGCAGCGGATAGGCGCCTTCGTGCTCGATCGGGTTCTGCGTGGCGAGCACGTGAAATGGCTCGGGCACATCGTAGGCGACGCCGGCGACGGTGACGTGCCGCTCCTGCATCGCTTGCAGCAAAGCGGATTGGGTGCGCGGCGAGGCGCGGTTGATTTCGTCGGCCATCAGCAGGCTGGTGAAGATCGGCCCCTTCACGAAACGGAAGTGGCGCCGGCCCTGCTCGTCCTGATCGAGCACCTCGGAACCCAGAATATCGGCCGGCATCAGATCCGGCGTGAATTGCACGCGCGACCAGGGCAGGCCCAGCACGTCGGCCATCGCGTGCACGAGGCGCGTTTTGGCCAGGCCCGGCGCGCCCACCAGCAGCGCATGCCCGCCGGCCAGCACGGCGGCGAGCACCAGCTCCACCACGCGCTCCTGCCCGAACACCGACCGGCCGATTTCGGCGCGGACTCGGGCCAATGCTTCCCCAGCGGCCTCGGCCTCCCGCACCACGGCTTCGGGCGACATCTCAGCGGCGACATTGCTCATCAGATCGAAGCTCTTTTTTATGGGGGCGGAAGTATGGCCGGCGCCGCCTCTGGGCGCAGTGGCTGGACCCGCCGGATCATGGAAGACGCCACCCCGTCCCTGGAACAAATGCTCGCGCGGCTCAAGAGCCTTTCGGCGGAAGGTGGGACGCTCGCCGAACAGAAGCTTCCCCCAGTCGAATCTTGGCATCCAGCCCATTGCGGCGATATCGGCCTCGAAATCCGGCGCGACGGAACCTGGGCCCACGAGGGCGTCAGGATCACGCGCGAGAGCCTGGTCAAATTGTTCGCCTCGATCCTGCGCAAGGACGAGGACGGTGAAACGTATCTGGTAACGCCGGCGGAGAAGGTCCGGGTCCGCGTCGAGGATGCGCCCTTCCTGGCCATGCGCGTCGACCGCGTGGGGAGCGGGCGGGATCAGACCGTCGTCTTCACGACCAATGTCGGCAATGTGGTGACGGCGGACGCAGCCCATCCGCTCCGCGTTGTGACCTCGGACGCAGGCGAGCCGCGTCCTTACGTGCTTGTCAGGGGACGGCTCGAAGCGCGCATCCTGCGCGCGCCGTTCCTGGAACTGGCCGAGTGGAGCGAGCCGCGCGAGGGAGCTTGGGGCGTGTGGAGCGGGGGCGCGTTCTTTCCGATCGGGCAAGCGCCATGATCGACGACGCTGATTTCGAAGCGCGCCTGCGTGCGCGGCTCGATCCGCTCGATGCGCTCGCGCAGGGCGCGCCGCACGGCGATTTCGAGCTTGATCCGTCCTGGGCGCCGCCTGCCGGCGCCGTGATCAAGCCGGCCGCGGTGCTCGCGCCCATCGTCAAGCGCGAGAGCGGCTGGACCATGTTGTTCACGCAGCGCGCGCACGATCTGCCGACGCATGCCGGGCAAATCTCGTTTCCGGGCGGACGCATCGAAGCGGGCGAAAGTCCGCTCGCGGCGGCGCTGCGCGAAACCGAGGAAGAAATCGGCCTTGGGCGCGCCTTGGTCGATCCGGTCGGCGGCTGGAACGCTTATGAGACGGGCACCGGCTTTCGCATCGTGCCGATTGCCGGGCTGGTGACGCCTGAATTCATGCTGACGCTTGATGCACGCGAGGTGGCCGAAACGTTCGAGGTCCCGGTGCGCTTTCTGTTCGACGCGGCCAATCACGAGCGGCGCGAAGGCGAATGGCGCGGTCGGCGGAGCTCGTATTGGGTCATGCCGTACCAAGACCGCTTCATCTGGGGCGCAACCGCGGGCATGATCCGGGCGCTGTATGAGAGA
>DASZQK010000049.1:0-17598 GCA_035549695.1 Caulobacterales bacterium
TGGTTTGCCATCACTCCGCCGCCGCGAGTTGTTGTGCGCGTCCGAGATCGACGCTGACAAGTTGGCTGACGCCTTGCTCCGGCATGGTGACGCCGTAAAGCCGGTCCATGCGCGACATCGTCACCGGATTGTGGGTGATGACGATGAAGCGCGTCGTGGTAAGCCGCTTCATTTCTTCCAAGAGCCGGCAGAAGCGATCGACGTTCGCATCGTCCAGAGGCGCGTCGACTTCGTCCAGCACGCAGAGCGGGGCGGGGTTGGCGAGGAACACCGCGAAGACGAGCGCGGTGGCGGTGAGCGCCTGTTCGCCGCCGGAGAGCAGCGAAAGGTGCGTCAAGCGCTTGCCCGGCGGCTCGGCGTAGATTTCGAGACCGGCGTCGAGCGGATCTTCGCTTTCGGTGAGCTTCAAAGTCGCCTGGCCGCCTTCGAAGAGCGTTGCGAACAATTGCGCGAAATGCGCTTCGACGATCTCGAACGCACGCATGAGGCGCGCGCGGCCTTCATTGTTGAGCTTGGTGATGGCGCCGCGCAGTTTGGCGATGCCTTGCGCGACGTCTTCCTTTTCCTTCGTGAGGTTTTCGAGCCGCTGTTGCGCCTCGGCGAGTTCTTCTTCCGCGCGGAGGTTCACCGGGCCCGCCGCTTCGCGTTCGGCCTTCAGGCGATCGAAGCGTTTTTCGATCTCGCCGAGCGAAGCTTGCCCCAGCGCGCCATTCATCAGATTGCCGGCGGCGGCGGCGAGTTGCTCGGGCGCGTGGCCGGTGTCTTCGCGGGCGCGCGCGGCGATGTCGGTAAGGCGGGCTTCGGCGGCGATGGCGTGCGCTTCGGCGCCGGCGCGCGCCTCGCGGGCGGCGCTGTTCTTGTGCTCGGCGGCGCGCGCGGCTTCGGCGGCGGCGCGCGCGGCGGCTTCTGCGCGCGCAACGATGTCGCCGGCTTCGGCCCGGCGCTTCTCGGCGGCGGCGGATTGATCCATCAGATCCGCGAGTGCTGCGCGCGCGGTTTCCGGCGCGGCGAGCGCCTTGGCGCGCGCATCGGCGAGCGCCTTGGCTTCCGCATCGAGCGCGGCGATGCGTTCGGCGGCGGCCTTGGCGCGCGCGCGCCATTCGGTTTCCTCCTTGGCGACGGCCGCGCGGCGGGCGTCGCGCGCGGCGCGTTCGCGGGCGATGGCTTGCGCCTGCGCGCTCGCATCGGCGGCGGCGGCGCGGGCCTGGTCGACGGCGGCGCGCGCGGCGCTCAGCGCGGCCTCGTCGACGCCGGGCGTGGGAGCGCGCGCGGCGTCGGCGGTCTTCGCGGCGGCTTTGGCCTCGGCGAGTTCAGCGGTGAGCGCTTCGGCCTGGCGCGCGAGATCGGCGGCGCGCTCATCGCGGCGCTTGGCTTCGGCTTCCTGGCGTTCGAGATCGCGCACGGCGTCCGCGGCTTTGGCGGCGAGCTTGGGGGCCTCGGCGCGGAGCTTGCGCGCTTGCTCTTCAATCTCGCGGCGTGCGGCCCTGGCTTTCTCCCATGCTTCCTTGGCGCGCGCGGCCTTCTGTTCGGCGCTCGTGAGTTCGGCGCGGGCGGCGGCGAGGCGGGCCTTGTGCTCTAGGCGCGCAGCGGCGGGCTGAGGCGCGTCGGCGCGGCGGGCGAAGCCGTCCCAGCGCCAGAGATCGCCCTCGCGCGAAACGAGGCGCACGCCGGGGCCGATCTGCCTTTGCAGCCGTGCGCCGTCCTTGGCGGGCACGACGCCGACGAGTGCGAGCCGCGCCGCCAGTGCGGCGGGCGCCTTCACGAAGCCGGCGAGCGGTTCCGCGCCCGCCGGCAGCGCCGATTTCGGCGTGTCCGCGCCCGACCAATGCGCCGGCGCCTCGGCGTGCGTCGAGGCGTCAAGATCGTCGCCCAGCGCGGCGGCCAATGCGCGTTCGTAACCGGCGTCGACGTCGATGGCGGCGAGCACGGGCGGATGCTTCGCACCTTCGGCCGGCGTCAGCTTGTCGAGCGCGCGCACCTCGGCTTCGAGTTGCTGCAGCACGCTTTCGGCGTGGCGATGCGGCGTCCACGCCGCTTCATCAGCGGCCTCGGCGGCCTTGAGTTTGCCTTCGAGTTCGGTGAGCGCCGCGCGCGCTATGTTGCTCGCGCTCTGAGCGGCGTCGCCTTGTTTGCGCAAGGCGTCGATCCGCGCCGCGTCGTCGGCCGATGGCTGAAGGGCGGCGCGCTGCTTCTCGACATCCGCCAGCGCCGCTTCAAGGCGCCTCACCCGCGCGGCGGCGCCGGCGCTGGCGTCGGCCAAGGCTTGCGCGCGGGCGCGGGCGGCGGCGGCTTCGGCGGCGAGGGTCTCAAGCTTGGCTTCGGCGTCGGCGCGGGCCTTGGCGGCTTGCGCTTCGGCGGCGCGGGCGGCGTTGAGCGCGGCTTCCGCGCCTTTGGCGTCGGCCGGCCCCAGCGCCAGGTTTTCTTCGGCGAGGCGTTTCATCGCGCCTTCGGCGTCGACGCGGAGCGCGTCCAGCCGTTCGCGCTCTTCGCCGCCGCGCCGGGCTTCGGCGTCAATGCGCGCGATCTGCGCTTCGGCCTCGGCGAGGTCGCGCTCCAGCCCGACCCGCACGCCTTCGAGGCGGCGCAGCACGGCTGCGGCGACCATTTCTTCCTCGCGCAGCGGGCCGATGGCTTCGCGCGCAGCTTCCGCCGCGCGGTCGGCGGCGCTGGCTTCGGCGGCGGTCTCGGCGGCGGCGCGTTCGGTTTCCCGCAGACGCGCGTTGGCGTCTTCGAGCGCGGCGCGCGCCTCGGTCCAGCGCCGGTGCAAGAGCAGCGCCTCGGTTTCACGCAGCGTCTGCGCGAGCCCGCGATAGCGCTCGGCCTGGCGCGCCTGCTTCTTCAAGCTCTGCGCCTGGGCGTCGATTTCGGCCAGGATTTCGTCGAGGCGGGTGAGGTTGGCTTCCGCCGCGCGGAGCTTCAAGTCCGCCTCGTGGCGGCGTGCATGCAGGCCGGCGACGCCGGCGGCGTCTTCGAGGATGCGGCGGCGGTTCTCCGGCTTGGCGGCGATCAGCTCGCTGACCTGGCCTTGACGCACGAGCGCCGGAGAATTGGCGCCGGTGGCGGCGTCGGCGAACAGAAGCTGCACGTCCTTGGCGCGCACCTCCTTGCCGTTGATGCGGTAGGTCGAGCCCAGGCCGCGGCGGATGCGGCGCGAGACTTCGAGCGTATCGTCTTTCGTGAACGGCGCCGGCGCGCGGCCGGCGGCGTCGTTGAGGACGAGCGTGACTTCGGCGTGCTCGCGCGTGGGGCGTCCGGCGCTGCCGGAGAAGATCACGTCCTCCATGTCCTGCGCGCGCATGGCTTTCGCCGAGTTCGCGCCCATGACCCAGCGAACGGATTCCAGGAGATTGGACTTGCCGCACCCGTTGGGGCCGACGACGCCGGTCAGCCCCGCTTCGATCGGCGCGCGGACGGGATCGACGAAGCTCTTGAAGCCGACAAGGCGCAGCTCGGAAATGTGCAAGCGCGCCGTTCCTTTCAGTGCGCCGCCGCTATCGCCGCGTCGAGCAGGCGTGACAGACCCTCATAGGTGGTGACCGCGGGATCCTCCACCTTCTTGCCATTGAGGATGAAGGTCGGCGTGCCGGTGATTTGGAAATCGCGTTCGCCGGCGTCGACGATGCGCTGCACGCGTTGCGGACCCGCTTCGTCGGTGATGCAGGCCATCACCTGCTGCTCGCTCAAATTGGCGCTGGCGCCGAACTCGATCAACTTCTGGCGCACGCCCTCCATCGTCCCGGTCGCGAGGATCGCCTCGCGCTGGGAGAACAGGGCGTTGACGCGGGTGAAATAGGTGTTGGCGTCGGCGCCGCCGCAGCGCGCCAGCTGGAATTCCGCCACCGCGATCGGCGCGAGTGCGGCCGGAGCGGGAAACTCGCGCAGGGTGAAGTAGCATTTGCCGGTGTCGATATAGTTGGCCTTGATCTGGACGAAGACCTCGCGCTCGAAATCGGCGCAGTGCGGGCAGGTGAGCGAGGCGTACTCGATGAGCTTCGCCGGCGCATTGGGGTCGCCGATGGACATGTCGTCCGGGCTGGGTCCCGCGCCACTTTTCGAGCCGTTGCAGCCGCTGAGGCCGGCGCTAGCGCCGACAATCAGCGCGGCCGATCCCGCCAACAGCAATCCCCGACGCTGAACCGTGAACATGGAAACCCTCCGTTGCGGCGAGCTTTAGCGGTAAAGAGGCCCGCCCGCCAAGCGCGGGCGCCGGTTCAGGGGCGTTTGACCGCACGTCCCAGCCGGGCCAGGGCGGAGCGGAGCCCCGGATCGTCCACGGTCTCGAAACGCCGCAGAATGGCGTCCTCTTCCAGGGGCGTCAGCGCGGTTTTGATCCGCCGCACATTGGGCGCGCGGGCTTGGGCGAGCGCCCGCTGCTCGATCCGAATGCTTTTCACATGGGCGCCGGAGAGCTTCAGCCGCTCCATGATGAGCGGGGCCTGCTGCTGAAGAAACGGCGCAATCGCGCTCGGCGCGCGCAGCGTCAGCACGCCGGCGGCGAACTTTTCCGGCTGCGCGCGTTCGGCGAACTGCACACCCACGATATCGGCCCAGCGGCGCTTGAGTTCGGATAACCCCATGCCGCCTTGCGGCATGATCGGGCGAAGCAAGGCCGCGGCGGCCTTGCCGGCGCGCGGCGCGGGGGCGATGCTGGCGCGTCCGCGGCGCCCGGCGAGCGCCTGCGCGGCGTGGCCCTCGTCGGGCGCGACGCGTTCGGTCTCCGGGAGGCCGGCGGATTTGCGATGGAGGCGGTCGCGCAGCGACATCAGCCGGCGAGCGAATCGTAGATTCATGAACAGAGCGTAAAACCGTCCATGCCCGCGTCTTCCCCGCGCCGACAGAGACTTGTGGAGAACCCCGCCGCACGGCGCGCCCGCATGCGGATGCTGTTGCTCAAGTGGTACGATTCGCATCGGCGCGCGCTGCCGTGGCGCGCTGTCAACGAGAAATCCGATCCGTATCGCGTGTGGCTTTCCGAAGTGATGCTGCAGCAGACGACGACGACGGCGGTTGCGCCGTATTTCGCGAAGTTCCTGGATTTGTTTCCAACCATCGACGCACTGGCGTCCGCGCCGCGCGAGACGGTGCTCGAGGCGTGGGCTGGGCTTGGCTATTACAGCCGCGCGCGCAATCTACATGCGGCGGCGTTGCAACTCGCGGTGCGCGGATTTCCGAAAGACGAAGAAGGCTGGCGCGCGCTGCCGGGCGTGGGACCGTACACGGCGGCGGCGATTGCGGCGATCGCCTACGATCAGCCGGCGAACGTGGTGGATGGCAATGTCGAGCGCGTGATGGCGCGCTTGCACGCGGTGGAAACGCCGTTGCCTGCAGCGAAGGCGGAGTTGCGCGCGCTTGCGGGCGAATACGTCGCGGAGACGCGCGCGGGGGATTGGGCCCAGGCGCTGATGGATCTGGGCGCCACGATCTGCACGCCGAAAAACCCGCGCTGTTCGCTCTGCCCGCTGCGCGAGGATTGCGCGGCTTATGCGCAAGGCGCGCCCGAGACATTTCCGCGCCGCGCCGCGAAGGCGAAGCGGCCGGAGCGGCGGGGCGTCGCGTTTCGTCTGGAGCGCGAAGGGACGATGTGGCTTGTGCGCCGGCCGGACGCTGGATTGTTGGGCGGCATGGCGGCGTTGCCCTCCACGCCTTGGCGCGAAGAAGCGTGGAGTAATGCGGAGGCGCGGGCGCTCGCGCCCGCGGAAGCGAAATGGAAGCGTCTTGGCGAAGTGCGCCACGTCTTCACGCATTTCGGGCTGACGCTTGATGTATGGTGCGCGGAAGGCGAGGCGAATGGCGAGGGCTGGTGGGCGGGACGCAGCGATCTGCGCGCGCTGCCCACGGTTTTTCGCAAGGCGGCGACGCTGGAGGATGAGCGATGAGCGAGACGTTCGAGGGCGGGTGTTCGTGCGGCGCCGTGCGCTATCGGCTCACCAGCGGGCCGATGTTCACGCATTGCTGCCATTGCCGCGATTGCCAGAAGCAAACCGGGGGCGCCTTCGCCATCAATGCGCTCATCGAGACCGATCGCATCGAGATGCTGGGCGCTTCGCCCGTGGCGATCGAGATGCCGAGCCCGAGCGGTCGCGGGCACGACATTTATCGTTGTGAGACATGCGAAGTGGCGTTGTGGAGCGATTACGGAAAGCGGCCTTATCTCCGCTTTGTGCGAGTTTCAACGCTCGACAATCCCGACGCGATCAAGCCCGACGTGCACATCTTTGTCCGCTCGAAAGTCCCGTGGGTGCGGCTGCCGGACGAAGCGCGAGCATTCGATGTGTATTACGACATCGCCCAGGAATGGCCCGCCGACAGTCAGGAGCGCCGCCGCGCCGCTTCAGCCAAGGGCTGAAGCATTGCCTTTTGCTCAACCCGGGCGATAGTCCATCAAAAATCCCGGGGGCGGTCATGCGGGGAATGGTGCTGGGGCTAGTGCTTGCGGCTGGGGCGTTTGCGCCGGCGGCGGCCGAGCAGGCCAATTCCGTACTCGAACACTACCGCGCCTATGCCGCCGCTCTTGAGCGCGGCGATCTGGCCGCCGCGGAGAGAGAAGCGGCGGCGGCTTATGGCGCTTCGGAGGCCCGAGACGGCGACGGCGGCCGCACCGGCGTGTTGGCGCTCAATCTCGCACTCGTGCGCCTCAATCGCGATGAAGCGGAAGCAGCGGCGGCGCCGGCGCGGCGCGCCAACGACATCGCTCAGGCGCGCGGAGCTGCCTCCGGCGTCGATCCGCTGCGCGCGCGCCTCGCCTTGTGGCAGGGCGAGATGGCGCTTGGGCTCGAGAACGCGCCCGCGATGCTGCTAGCGGCGCTGCAGGACGCCGAAGCCCGCACGGATCTCGACGACGACGCATATCCCGCCGCGGTGCGGTTGGCGCACAAGGCGCTTCAATTGCGGCAATACGATCTGGCGCGCATGGCTTGGAGCGAAGCGCAGCGCTATGCGGGCGGGGCCTTGGGCGATGTCGCGTTTGCGCGCGCCCAGGCGCGCATCGGCGAGGCCGCGACGATGGTGCTGGGATCGCGCAGGGAAGAGGTGCTCGCGCAATCGCACGCGATGTTGGGCGACGTGCTGAGCGCGCTTTGGCCGGATGTGCGCCGGCAGATGGGGGAGCCGACGCTGACCCAGGCCGATTTGCTTTACGCACAGGCCCTGGCGTGGAGCGCCCTAACCAGGCCGCGTCCTCGCCGGGGACAAAGCGACGAGTCAGCCTCCGAGCCGGCCGACCTGGTGGTTCCTAACGAATGCAAGATTCACTGGCAGTTTCCGCACCTTCAAGAAGCTTACCGTTACTACCCGCAAAGAGCGCTGATCGCGGGTATTGGCGGCGTCGTCATCGTCCGCGTGCTGCTTGGCGACGATGGCCGCATCACACAAACCGATGTCGCGGCCGCAGCGCCGGAGGACCTGTTTGACGATGCCGCCAAGCGATTTCTGGCTGACGGCGTCGCCCAGCGCGCCGACGACGCGCGCGAAGGCTGCGTCATGCCGCATGCCGTGTTCATCACCATGCCTTTCATGGTGACCAGCGGATAAGCTTCTTCAGCCCGAGCGCGCTTCGCGGATCAGCGCCTGCAGCTGATCGCGCTTGGTCAGTTTGATGCCGGAGCGGCCGAGGGTGATCCAGCCTTCATCGCACCATTCGTGGAGCTTGCGGTTCACCTTCTCGCGCGAGGCGCCGATGCGGCGGGCGAGTTCGGTTTGGGTCAGCGTCACCACCGCGCCATCACCGGCCTCTTCGAGCAGGCGCTGCGCAAGGCGCCCGCCCAGATCGAGCACGGCGGCGTCTTCCAATTCCTCGTTGGCGCGCCGAAGGCGCCGGCTAAGCACGGCGACGAGTTTGAGCAGCGCCTTCGGCTCGGAGGTCAGCGCATCGATGGCGGCGTCGCGCGAAATGCGCACCAGGCGCGAGCGGCGAATGGCGGCGATGTCGGCGGACCGCGCGCCGCCGTCGAGAACCGCCATTTCGCCGATCAGAGCGGGCGGCTTCAGCGACGCCAGGCGCACGTCCTTGCCGGCTTCGGTGGAGGTGCGCACCTCTACTTCGCCCTCGAGCAGAACGAACAGGCTGTCGCCTGGATCGCCCTTGGAGAACAGGAGGGCCTCGGGGGCGAGGTTCACGAGCACGCCCGCCGCGCCAAGACGCGCGCGGGCGGCGTCGGAAAACTCCGAATAAATCTCGGCCCGCGCCAGCGCGGCCTCGACGCTCTTGAGATCGTCTGCCCTCACGGGGGCTAGGTTTGGCGTTCCGGCTCTGGCCGGTCAATCGCCCGCGCCCCACAGGCTGGAAGCGGGCGCGCGCCGGCCCGTTTGGCGCGCGCCCTCCGCCAAGCCCGGCCCGGTTAGGAAGCAGGGGTGGCGGTTTCCAATTGCACCAGACCGTTGGCGACGAACTGGCCGCAGGCCTGGCTGCGCTGGGCGCGCAATTGTTCGCGGGTGGCGTCGGTGCGCGGCATGGCGCCGGCGCTGATGCGCACGCTGCGCGCATCGTTGGCGGCGGTGTCCTTGATGAGGCGCGAGTGGCCCGTGCTCTTGGCCACGGCGTCGCGCAGCGCCCCGACATTGATGGTGTCGGTGCGTAGCGCCGGCAGATCCGCGTAGGCGAGGCAGTGCGAGGCGGCGAGATAGCCCGCATCGCTCAGCGGCTGCTCGTCGGCGAAGGCGTTGATCGGCGTGGCGAGCAAAAGCGACGCGGCGATGAGATAAGCGAGTTTCATGGTCCAAATCTCCCAAGCGCCCTTTGGGGCACGCTGGCGAGATGCCGGTCTGGCCGCCGGCGGATGCAAAAAAAGCGTTTTATTGCAGTGGTTTAAGGGGCCGACTTTGCGACGAGCGGTCGCTTTTTCGCGACGAGCGCTGCATCCAAAAGCGAAAGCCCGCTCTTCCTCAACGCGCGGGCTGCATGGCCATGCGGCGGCGGAGTTCGCGGCGGTAGAGGTCGATGCTTTCGGGGCCGGCCTTGGTGAGCTTGGACCAGAAGGTCCAGCCGTTGCAGGCTGGCGCGTTGGCGACGAAGGCGCCCATGCGGTGGATTGAGCCGGTCTGATCGCCGATGGCCAGCGAGCCGTCGGCGCGGACGCGGGCGGTGTGGCGGCCATCGGGCGAAACCAGCATGTCGCCCGGATTGATGAAGCCCGCTTCGATGATGTGTCCGAACGGCACGCGCGGCTCCTCTTTCTTGGAACGGGTGACCATGACGTCCTCGGCGGCGGCGGGCGTGACTTTCTTCAAGCGCGCGCGCGCGGCGGCGGCGTAGGTCGCGTCGCGCTCGATGCCGAGATAGTGGCGGCCGAGCCTTTTGGCGGCGGCGCCGGTGGTTCCCGTGCCGAAGAACGGGTCGACCACGAGATCGCCGGGGCGGCTGGTGGCGAGCACGATGCGGTGCAGCAGCGCCTCGGGCTTTTGCGTCGGGTGCGCCTTGCGGCCTTCTTTGTCCTTGATGCGCTCAGCGCCGGTGCAGAGCGGCAGCGTCCAATCGGAGCGCATCTGCAGATCGTCGTTGAGCATTTTCAGCGCGTCATAGTGGAAAGTGTATTTCGACGCTTTCGACTTCGCGGCCCAGATCAGAGTCTCGTGCGCATTGGTGAAGCGGGTGCCCTTGAAGTTCGGCATCGGATTGGTCTTGCGCCAGACGATGTCGTTCAACACCCAGAAGCCCAGATCCTGCAGCACGGCGCCGACGCGGAAGATGTTGTGGTACGAGCCGATCACCCAGATGGCGCCGTCGTCCTTGAGAACGCGCCGCGCTTCGCCCATCCAGGCGCGCGTGAAGGCGTCATAGGCGGCGAAGTCGTCGAACTTGTCCCACTCGTCGTCGACGCCGTCGACGACCGATTGGTCCGGCCGGGTGAGGCCGCCGCCAAGCTGGAGATTGTACGGGGGGTCGGCGAAGACGAGATCGGCGCACCCGTCCGGCAGCGTCTTGAGCGCCGCGACGCAATCGCCCTCGATGATCTGGTCCTTGAGCTTCATGTCGTCCCCGGCCAGGCGCTGTTGTCCCCAGCGCCAGAGATCGTTTCGGCAACATCAAGCTTGACGGTTAAGAGAGAATCAATAGCCGCCCGAAACGGGTTGCAGATTTGCCAGCTCGTCAGGCATCGTTCTGGCGGCGAAACATGGGGAATGACGTGTCACATCACGAAAGCGTCGCGCGGGGGCCGGACGCGCGCATGGTCGACCGCATGGTGTTCTTCTCGGACGCCGTGTTCGCCATCGTGCTGACCATCATGGTGCTGGAGCTGCACCCGCCGGTGCTGAGCGACAGCGATACCGACGCCGCGCTTTGGAACGGCCTCGCGCACATGGGGCGCACCTTTTTCGCATTCGTGGTCAGCTTCCTCATCGTCGGCGTGTGGTGGAGCGTGCATATGCGCGTCACGCGCACGCTCAAGTCGTTCGACTGGCCGACGGCGATTTTCAATTTCCTGTTCCTGTTCACGGTGACGCTCGTGCCGTTCGCCACCAGCGTGCTGGGCGAGGGCGTCGGCAGCCCCGCGGCGTGGGAGATTTATTGGGGCGTGAATGCGGCATGTTCGGTGACGATGACGCTTTTGGTGTTCGTGATGACGCGCGGGCGCGGCAAATTCGTCGGCGGGATGAGCGGGCGCGAGCGCGCGGGGCGGCTCATTCAATCGATTGGGCCGGGCATTGGCTTTGCCGCGGGCGTCTATCTCGCGAGCTCCGGCGACGTCGCCTTGTCGCGCCAATGCTGGCTGCTGATCCTGCCGATCATGGCGCTGGCGCGCGTGGTCGGGGGCAAGAGACCGAAGCCGGCGGAGGCCGCGGCCTAGTTTGCGAGAACGGGCGAGAGCGCATGCGCCGCGCGCTTAGGCGAAGCGCAGCCGTCCTTGTTGTTCGAGCGCTTCCTGCACGCGCTTGAAGCTGCGGCGGTGAATGGCGCAAGGGCCGAGCCGCGCGAGCGATTCCTGGTGTTCCGGCGTGCCGTAACCTTTGTGCTTGGAAAAGCCGTAGCCGGGAAATTGCGCGCAGAGTTCCATCATCATCCGGTCGCGCTCCACCTTGGCGATGATCGAAGCGGCGGAGACGATCGGCACGATCACGTCGCCATCGACCACGCACTCGACCGGGCAGGGCAGGTCAGGCGCCATGTTGCCGTCGACGATGGCGGCGACGGGAAGCTGCGGCAGCGCCTCGAACGCGCGCTTCATGGCAAGATGCGCGGCGCGCAGGATGTTGATGGCGTCGATCTCTTCCACGCTCGCGACGCCGACGCCGACAATGCCGATCTCGCGGATCGCCAGCGCCAGCTCCTCGCGCGCTTCGGCTGTGAGCTGCTTGGAATCGTCGAGCCCCTTGGGCCGGCCGCGCCGCGGCAGGATCACCGCCGCGGCCACGACTGGCCCCGCCAATGGCCCGCGCCCGGCCTCGTCGATCCCACAAATCCCCATGACCCAGGGAGGTCAGCCGGATTCATGGGCCGGCGCAAGCCGCACGATCAGGCCGCGATGGCGAGATCGGCGTCGAGTTGCCTGGCGGCCTCGCCGGCGAGGGCGGATTGCGCCACGCCATAGAGGTGCTGGTAGGCCTCGGGCGGCGCCACGGCTTGAACGTAGCGCAGGAACGCCGCGCGCTCGGCTGGCGACATGCCGGGGATCATGATCTCGTAATATTGCGTGAGCCGCGCCGGCGGGATGGAGGCGATGATGCGGCCCTCCATTTCTTGCAGTTCGGCGTCCGTGAAGAGCGCATGGAACAGCGGCAGCGCCTCGTTCTCCTCGCGGGCCATGTGCACGAGATCATCGGCGAAATAGATCGAGAAACGGATGTAAAGCGACTGGCCGCACATTGCCCGCTGATCCGGGCTGGGCGCGGCTTCGACCTCGCGGATCGCCTCGTCGAGATCGCGGAACGTCGCATAGTGATCTTCGTGATCGTGATCGAGCGCGTTGCTCATCTCCGGCGCCTTGGCGCGAAGCGGGGGGATGATTTCCGCGTCCTCGTGTTCGAGGTGCTCCTTGGCGAGCGCCAGATGCGTCTTGAGCGTTTGCAGGAGGCCGCGCGCGGCCGCCGCGTCGCGCCAATCGGCGTTGCCGAGCGCGGTGAGCATTCGCGCCGATCCCAGGCGCAGTCCCTTGTGAATCGGGCTGTAAAAATCGTGTCGTCCAGACATAAGTCCCTCCTTGGCGCCGCGCCATGATGCGGCGGCGTCCGCGTTTGGATGCAGTTATTTGGTGCGCGCTTCAGCCGGCGCCGCGGCCTCCCGAAATTGTGATCCGTCAGCGCTCCTTCTTTTCCGCCGTCTCGATCAGCGCACGGATGGCCCAGCGCTTGGTCTTGCGCGCCTCTGCGTCGTCGAGCTGCAGCACGTCCTTGAAAACGATCATGCTCTCGCTGCCGATGATGAGCGCGAGAGCTTGCGCGAGGCGCTTGTAGTCGCCCGGCCGAAAGCGGTCGCGCGCCGGCGCAAGCGCTGCGTCAATGAGCGGCGAGCGGCGGTTCTGCCGCGCCGGCGCGTGCTCTTCGGCGCGCGCGATCGAGTGCGCCAACATGAGGCGTAGGCTGTGTTCATTCTCGCGCATCATCTGTTCGAGCGCGTCGTCCGCCGCTGTGACGCGCGTCACGGGATCGGTGCGCGTGTCCTCGGCGAAGAGCGCGTGCGGATCCGGCACGGCGAGGTCGACGGCGGTTTCGACCAACAGCGCTTCGATGTTGGGGAAATAGCGATACGCGGTCGCGCGCGAGACCAGCGCTTCCTGCGCCACGTCCTCAAGCGTGGGACGTTTGCCCTGCTTCACGAGACGGGCCGCCGCATCGAGGATCGCCTTTCGCGTTCGCCGCCTTTGGTTCTCGCGTCCAATCGACCGCGCCCTCGGCATGAGACGGTTTCCTTAAAAGAGACGAGGGACCCGTAATGAGACAAATGTCGCATGTCAACGCAAATTCCTTCACGCCATGTCAAACGTACTTGACATCACAAGGCGGAGCGCGTAAAGGACGCTTGTCTAACAGCTAAGGATCGTTGTCATGTCGGTGACGTCGGCGCGGGCCACCCAGGCGGTTGTGGAGCGCAATTACATCATTGGATCGGCGCTGTGCGGCGGGGCGTATCTGGCGCTCACGCTCGGCGCCAAACTGGCTATTGGCGCGATCGATCCGCGCGGGGCGGCGCTCATCGCCCTGGCCGTCGCGCCGGTCGCGCCGATCATCGCTTTTGTCCTCGTGTTCGCCCGTTATCTCTCGCGGCTCGACGAATATCGTCGCCATCGCGTAACGCAGGCGCTGCTCATCGCCGTCGGGGTCTTTCTCGCCGTGTCGAGCACGTCGGATTTTCTCCAGGGGCTCGGAAAAATGCCGCCGTTGCAGCCCTTCGTGCTCACGTCGGGCTTCATCCTCGTCTATGGCCTCGCGCATTGCGCGCTGAACCTCGCCGACAAAATCGATCGCCGCGCGGAGGGAATTGATGTCCGTTGAACTCTGGCCACCGGGCAAGTCGGCGTCGGCGTCCAGCAGGTTCGTGCGCGAACTTTCCGTGGCGATGACGCTTTATCTCGTCACGCTTTCAGCGGCCGCGCTCGTGTTGCGTATGTTCCACCTGCCGCAATGGGCGTCGGTTCTCGTTGTGCTGGCGGCGATGGCGCCCGCGGCGCTGATGCTGCGCGCTTTCGTGCATCTGCTATCCGGCATGGACGAGATGCAGCGGCGCATCCAGTGCGAGGCGCTGGCCGTCACAGCGGGCGTGCTGGGCTTCGTGTGCTTTGGGTACAGTTTCCTTGAAATCACCGGCGTTGCGCCGGCGCTGCCCCACGCGTTGTTTCTGGTCTTTCCGGTGTTGATGCTGGTTTGGCGCGTGGTGCTCGTGTTTGTCGTGCGGCGCTACCAATGAAAAACCGCCTGCGCGTGCTGCGCGCCGAACGCAATTGGAGCCAGGCCGATCTTGCCGAGCGCCTCGACGTTTCGCGCCAGAGCGTGAACGCGATCGAGACAGGCAAATACGATCCCTCGCTGCCGCTCGCCTTCAAGATCGCCCGCGTGTTCGCCCTGCCGATCGAACAGATTTTCGTTGACGAAGACAGCCCCGCCGCCAAGGCGGCGGAATAGGAGACCGCCAATGACCGCTCGCGAACGGAGCGCTAGCGAAGACCGCCTCGCCAACCGGGAGCGCCGCGCGGTGCGGCGCATTGTGGGCACGCTGGTGCTCGTCGCCGCTGGGATCGCCGCCTTCGCCGCCGCCGCGCCTTGGCTGAGGGCGACGATTGGCGTTCCTATGGCCGGCGCGGTCGGCGTGGCGTTCGTGATCCTGCTGATTGGCTATTCGGAATATTTTCAGGTCAGTCAGTATCGCCAACTGGATGAGGTGCAGAAGACGAGCCAGACTTTCGCCGTGAGATGGGGCGCCTCGGCAGGACAGGTCGCGTTTCTCATCCTGATGTTCTTGCCGCCGGCTCAGGATCTCGCGACGACAGTGGTGAGCAGCTTCGCCGCCCATGGGCCGGCGGGCTCGGAACTCAGGACCTCAATTCTCGTCGCCATGTTTCTTTCTTTCGCCGCGCTGCTGGTGTTGCAGGCTCTCGCGACGATGGTCTTCGGCGTCATCTGGTGGAAGCGCCAGTCGTAAGGCGATGCCGAGCGTGCTTGGCGTCGCGATCCTCGTCGCCGGGCCTGCGAGCGTCCCCACCTTTGAAGCGCTCTTGATCGCCGAAGCGGGCGCCGCTAGGCCTCGCTCCCCATGGTCAAGGCCAAAAATTCCGCGCCGCGCTGCTTCCAGGACGTGATCCTGACGCTCCAGAATTACTGGGCCGAGCAGGGTTGCGCGATCCTGCAGCCCTATGACGAGCAAGTCGGCGCCGGCACGTTGCATCCCGCCACCACGCTGCGCGCGCTTGGCCCCAAGCCCTGGCGCGCGGCCTATGTGCAACCCTCGCGGCGCCCGAAGGATGGACGCTATGGCGAGAACCCCAACCGGCTGCAGCACTATTATCAGTTCCAAGTGATCCTGAAGCCGAACCCGCCGGACTTGCAGGATTTGTATCTGCGTTCGCTCGAGCGCATCGGCATCGACGCGCTCATGCACGACATCCGCTTCGTCGAAGACGATTGGGAGAACCCAACCGTCGGCGCCTGGGGTTTGGGCTGGGAGGTGTGGTGCGACGGGATGGAGGTGTCGCAATACACTTACTTCCAGCAAGTCGGCGGCTTGGACGTGCGCCCGGTGAGCGGCGAACTTACCTATGGGCTCGAGCGGCTGGCGATGTACGTGTTTGGCGTCGAGAACGTGTACGACCTGCCGTTCAACGATCCGGACTCGCCGTTCCCGCTCACTTATGGCGACGTGTTCCTCGAAAACGAGCGCCAGCAATCGCGCTTCAATTTTGAGCTGAGCGATCCGGCGCAAAACTTGCGCTGGTTCGAAGATGCGGAAGCGACGGCGAAGCGCTTGCTGAGCGAAGGCGCTGTGTTGCCGGCGTTCGACTATACGCTGAAGGCCTCGCATCTGTTCAATCTGCTCGACGCGCGCGGCGTGGTCTCGCCCACCGAGCGCCAAAGCTTCATCGCCCGCGTGCGCGATCTGGCGAAGGGCTGCGCGAGCGCGTGGGCGGAGAGCCAGTCGTAATGCCCCAGCTCCTGCTTGAATTGTTTTCCGAGGAAATCCCCGCGCGCATGCAAAAGCGGGCGGAGGAGGATTTGGCGAAGCTGGTGCTGGAGAAGCTGAAGGCGCAAGGCCTGAAACCGGCGGCGGTGAAGACGTTTTCTTCGCCGCGGCATTTGGGGCTGGTCATTGAAGAGCTTGAGGCGAAGGCGGCGGACGTCAGCGAGGAGCGCAAAGGGCCACGCGTCGGCGCGCCGGAGCAAGCGCTCGCGGGCTTTCTGAAAAGCGCAGGACTCTCGTCGATCGAGCAAGCGCAGATCGTCAACGATAAGAAGGGCGATTTCTACGTGGCGCGCATCGCGCGCACTGGTCGCGCGACGCCGGAGATTTTGCGCGAGATCGTGCGGGAGGTGATCCGCGCGTTTCCGTGGCCGAAAAGCATGCGATCGCAATCGGGCGATCTGACCTGGGTGCGGCCGCTGCACAATGTGCTCTGCGTGTTCGACGGCGCGGCGGTGAAGATCGAGATTGAGGGCGTAGGCAGCGAGCCCGTGACCTGGGGGCATCGCTTCCATGCGCCGAAGGCGATTGAAGTGAAGAGCGCGGCGGAGCACTACGCGAAGCTGCGCGACGCCAAGGTGCTGATCGATCGCGAGGAGCGCAAAGGCATCATCCTCGAGCAAGCCAAGAAGGTGTGCGCGGAGCGCAAGCTCAAGTTGGTAGAGGATGCGGGGCTGCTCGAAGAAGTGACGGGCCTGGTGGAATGGCCGGTCGTGCTGATGGGGCGGATGGACGAGAGCTTTCTCGATCTGCCGGCGGAAGTGATCCGCCTCACCATGCGCACGCATCAGAAATATTTCGCCGTGCGCGATCCATCGCATCACGGCAAGCTCGCGCCGTACTTCATCACCGTGGCGAACATCGAAGCGAAGGATGGCGGCGACGCCATCGCGGCGGGCAATGCGCGCGTCCTGTCGGCGCGTTTGAACGATGCGCGCTATTTCTGGGACGTGGATCGCTTCTACGATCCGATCGAGAAGACGAAGCCGAAGAAGCTCGATGCGCCGGAGCGAATCGAGAAGCTGAAGCAGATCGTCTTTCACCAGAAGCTCGGCAGTGTGTGGGATAAGGTGGAGCGCGTGAAGGCGCTCGCCGTTGAGCTTTGTGCGGTGACGAAGGCCGATCCGAAGCTGGTCGAACGCGCCGCGACGTTGATGAAATGCGATCTTGTGACGGAGACGGTTGGCGAATTTCCCGAGCTGCAAGGCCAGATCGGGCGCGAACTCTATCTTGCAGAACTCAGCACCGGCCCCCTCCTTGGTGGAGAGGGCGCCGCGGGAAGCGCGGCGGATGAGGGGCGAACATCACAAAGCGCTGCGTCCGCTGCACGCCCCTCACCCCCAACCCCCTCCCCACCAGGGGGAGGGGGCTATAGCGTCGCGCAAGCCATCGAAGATCACTACCGCCCGCTCGGGCCCAACGATCGCGTGCCGACCGATCCCGTCGCGGTGACGCTCGCGCTCGCGGACAAACTGGATACGCTTGTTGGGTTCTGGCGGATCGACGAAAAGCCCACTGGATCGAGCGATGCTTACGGGCTGCGAAGGGCGGGCCTAGGCATCATCCGCGTGATTGTCGACAATGCTCTTCGCGCAAGCATGATGAATTTGACGGGAATGGCCCGTCGACAGTACGGCGAGACCGCTCTTGACGTCGCGCGATTGGACGATTTTCAGATTGACCTCGTGAGGTTCGTTAATGATCGAATGCGAGTGGCGCTGCGTGATCGAGGAGAGCGGCACGACCTTCTTGATGCCGTATTCCGCAAAGATGGCGGGGATCTCACACTAAATTTGCGTAGGTTGGCCGCGCTCGATGCGTTTCTCAAAACAGAAGACGGCGCGAACTTGCTCGCGGGCTACAAGCGCGCGGCGAATATTCTTGAAGCGGAATCAAAAAAAGGCCGCGGCCTCGAAGCGGAGCCGGAACAGGAACTCGACAAGGGCGTTCAAACCGGCCTGCTGAAAGAGGACGCGGAGAAGGCTCTTGCGACAGCG
>DASZQK010000050.1:0-70417 GCA_035549695.1 Caulobacterales bacterium
GGGCTCACTTCCGTGTAGCCGTTCGTTCCCGTGTGCAGGTCGAGCATGAAACTCGCGAGCGCGCGTTCCATGCGGGCGAGGCCGCTTTTCAGCGCGACGAAGCGCGAGCCGCTCATGCGGGCGGCGGCTTCGAAATCCATCATGCCGAGCGCTTCGCCCAGCGTGACGTGATCGGCGCTGAGTTCAACGGGCGGCGGGTCGCCGCCCTGGCCCTTGTACCAGCGGCGGCTTTCGATGTTGGCGTGTTCGTCGACGCCCTCGGGCACATCGAGCGCGGGAATGTTGGGCAGCGAGGCGAGAATGTCGTCGCGCTCTTTCTGCGCCTTCGCTTCTTCGGCGCTGGCTTCTTCGATTTTGGCTTTGAGCATCGCGACTTCGGCCATCAGCGCACCGGCGCGCGCGTCGTCCTTCTGCGCCTTGGCTTGGCCGATTTGTTTTGACGCGGCGTTGCGGGCTGCCTCGGCTTCCTGTTTGGCGGTCGTGGCCGCGCGGAAGCGTTCGTCCCACGAGAGGATCGCGTCGATCTGCGCGCGCTGCTCCTCGCTGAGGGAACGCCGCGACAAGGCGCTCTTGAAAGCGGCGAAGTCTTCGCGGATGGCTCGAATGTCGTGCATGGCGTGGGTCTCGGGGCCACGTGCCTAACATGCCGTTACGGCGCTGCGCCAGCGGTCGAACGGCTCTTTCCTCACGGGCGCTGATCTGCTTGGTAGAGCCTCAAGGGGGACTTTCCATGCGCCTCACCGTTTTTGCCGCCGCACTGGCGGCTTTCGCCCTTGGTTCCTGCAGCACGACGAGCCAGATGACCCACGCCGAAACGCCCGCCGCCGCGACGCCCGCCGCCGCCGATCCCTATCTCTGGCTCGAAGACGTCGACGGTCAGCGCGCGCTCGATTGGGTGCGCGCGCAGAACGCCCGCTCGCTGCCCGTCCTGCAAAACGACCCGCGCTTCGCGCGCCTGCACGCGGATGCGCTGGCGATCGCCAACAGCCACGACCGGCTCGCATTGGGATCGATCCGCGAAGGGCATCTGTACAATTTTTGGCAGGATGAGACGCACGTGCGCGGCCTGTGGCGCCGCTCGCCCCTGGCCGACTACGCCCGCGGCGCGCCACGCTGGGAAACCCTGCTCGACGTTGACGCGCTGGCGACCGCGGAGAACGCCAACTGGGTGTTCAAGGGCGTCGACTGCCTGCCGCGCTCGACCCGCTGCATGGTGGAGCTCTCCAATGGCGGCAAGGACGCCGCCGTGTGGCGCGAGTACGACATCGCAACCAAGACTTTCGTGGCGAACGGCTTTTCGACCCCCGAAGCGAAGGCCAGTCTTGAGTGGGAGGACGTCGACACGCTGCTCGTGGCGACTGATTGGGGCGCCGAAAACGGTGCGCCAACCGTCACCGAGAGCGGCTACCCGATGATTGTCAAACGCTGGCGGCGCGGAACGCCGCTCGCGAGCGCGACTGAGGTGCTGCGCGGCAAACATACGGACGTGGGCGTCGGCGTCGGCGCCGTGCAGGACGTGGACGGATCGCGCACGCTATTTGCGTCGAACGCAACGACGTTTTTCGAGAGCGAGCAATTTCTACTGACGCCCACCAGCGCGCAGCGCGTGAACATTCCGGCCAAGGCCAACATTGCGGGTCTGTTCAAGGGCCAATTGCTGATCTCGCTGGACGAAGCGTGGGGCGACAAGCCGCAAGGGGCGCTAATCTCGCTGCCGCTTCAACAAGCGGCGGCGGCTTCGCCGACGACGACGCTGCTTTTTGCGCCAGGGCCGCGAGAATCCATCGAAAGCGTCGAGGTGACGCACGACGCCGTTCTCGTCGCCGGCTACCAGAACGTGCGCGGGCGCGTGCTGCGCTTCGCGTTCGACGGTCATGGCTGGAGCAGAAGCGACGTCGCGCTTCCGGCAAACGGCGCGGTCGGGTTCGCCGGCGCTTCGCCGACGGAAAGTCTCGCATTCGCGGTGTTCGAGGATTTTCTCACTCCGTCCACGCTCTACGCGCTCGATAACCGCGCGACGACGGCGCGCGCGGTGAAGTCGCTGCCGGCGATGTTCGACGCCTCGCCGTATGTGACGGAACAATTCGAAGCGACGAGCCGCGACGGCACGCGCGTGCCATATTTCGTGGTGCATCGGCGCGACATGCCGCTCAATGGAGAGAACCCGACCTTGCTGTATGCTTATGGCGGCTTCCAGCTTTCAATGCTGCCCGCTTATTCGCCCAACGTGGGCAAGCTCTGGCTCGACAACGGCGGAACTTATGTTCTCGCCAATATCCGCGGCGGCGGCGAGTTCGGTCCGGCGTGGCATGAAGCCGGACTCAAGACGCATCGCCAAGTCATCTATGACGATTTCTACGCAGTGGAGCAGGACTTGGTTTCGCGGCGCATCACCTCGCCGCGGCGCCTCGGCATCATGGGCGGCTCGAATGGCGGGCTGTTGATGGGCGTGATGATCGAGCAGCATCCCGAGATGATCCACGCAGCGGTCGTGCAGGTGCCGCTGTTGGACATGCTGCGCTACGATCAATTGCTGGCGGGCGCGTCGTGGGTGGATGAGTACGGCTCGCCCAACGTACCGGAGGAGCGCGCGTTCCTGGAAACGATCTCGCCCTACCAGAATTTGCGCAGGCGCGACGATTTCCCGCTGATCTATATCGAGACGTCAACCAAAGACGACCGCGTTCACCCGGGCCACGCGCGCAAGTTCGCGGCGCGCATGGAAGAATTGGGCATGCCGTTCCTTTATTACGAAAACATCGACGGCGGGCACTCGGCGGCGGCGAATCTCAACGAGGCCGCGCGGCGCAGGGCGCTTGAGTACACCTACCTGATGCAGCGTCTGATGGATTGAGCCCCAGGGACCGCCGGTTGCCGATCGGATTGCGAGATCTATTGATCCAACGCCGCGGCGCCCTCGGCTTCGCCGGCGGTGACCGGCGCCACGGCGCCGGGCCGCTTCGGCCCCAGCTCCTTCTCCCACTTCGCAACAATAGCGCTGGCGACAGAATTGCCGACCACATTGGTGGCGCTGCGTCCCATGTCGAGAAAGTGGTCGACGGCAAGAATCAACACGAGCCCCTGCGCGGGCAGGCCGAAGGCGGTGAGCGTCGCCGCGATGACGACAAGCGAAGCGCGAGGCACGCCGGCCATGCCTTTGCTGGTAATCATCAGCAGCAGCAGCATGGAGATCTGCTGCGCGATCGAAAGCTCAATCCCATACACTTGAGCGATGAAGATGGTCGCGAAAGTGCAATACATCATCGAGCCGTCGAGATTGAACGAATAGCCGAGCGGCAGCACGAAACCGGCGATGCGCCGTGAGACGCCAAAGTGCTGCAATTGCTCGAACGTGCGGGGGTACGCCGCCTCGGAGCTGGCCGTGGAGAACGCCACCAACGTAGGCTCGCGCACCATTCCGATCAGTGTAAGGATTCGCGGCCCGACGATGAGAAACCCGAGCAGCGTCAGCACAGCCCACAGAACGAGCAAGGCGAAATAGAACCCCAGAATGAACTTGCCGAAAGTCCACAGCACCTCCGGACCGCTTTCGGCCACGGTCTTGGCGATGGCGGCGAACACCGCGAATGGCGCCGTCCACATCACATAGGCGACAACGCGCAGCATGACGTGCGAAACGCGCTCGGCCAGATCGACCACCGGCTTGCCCTCGTCGCCCATCGCCGCCAACGCCGCGCCGAAGAACCCGGCGAACACGACGATCTGCAGGATCGTATTGGTGGCCATGGCGTCGATGATCGACCTGGGCACGAGGTGAGTGATGAAATCCTGCACGTTGATGCTGCCGGCCTCGATTCCGGAACTCGCATCCGCCGGCGGCAGCGTAAGGTTGGAGCCGACGCCTGGCTGCAGGACATGCACGATGGCCAGGCCCAACAGCAGAGACGTGATCGAGGCCAAGACAAACCAGCCGATGGTGCGCGCGCCCACGCGTCCGAGCGCGCCGCCGCCGCCCATGTGGGCGATCCCAACGATGAGCGTCGTCAACACGAGAGGCGAGATCACCATCTGGATCAGCCGCAGGAAGATCGTGGTGACGGCGGAGAAATAGGGGGAGATCGCCTCCACGTCGCCGGGACGGTAGGCATGCAGCCACCAGCCCAGCGCGACGCCAAGCGCCATGGCGATAAGGACGATCAGGGTGAAGTTTCTTCGCTTCATGGGTTCCGCTTAGCCGCTCGACGCGAAGTGCGGAAGCCAAAAGCTGTCTCCCCGCTTGACCTCTTACGCGGCGACGCGGAGTAAAGCGGGGCGCTGGAGGCATGAGAAGCATGAACGTGTTGCGTGCGGCGATCGGCATTGCCGGCTTGGCGCTGTTGGGCGTGGCGCTGTGGGCCGCGTTCGCGCTCACCGACCTGCACGGGGCCTTCATCGACCAGTTCAACGTGATCACCACGCTGCCCTGGGGCGTCGCCACCTTGGCCGACCTCTATATGGGCTTCCTGTTTTTTTCGATCATCGTGTTTCTGACCGAACGATCGTGGTTCGTCGCCGCGCTATGGGCCGCGCCCATCTTCCTTGTCGGCAACGTCTGGTCGGCGCTCTGGTTGGTGATCCGCCTGCCGCATCTCGCCAAACAGCTTTCCAAGCCCGATTGGCCGGCATCCTAGGGATTGCGCGCCGGCGCACTGAACAATTCGTCCCGCAGCAACTTGGCCAGCGCGCGCGCCTCTTCCGCCCGCGGACTGCCCTCGCGCCAGGCGACGCCTATGGAGCGGCCGATCACCGGCTCGGCGAAAGGACGCACGGCCACATGCGCGCCCGCGGCCGCCCCCGCGTCCGCTGCGATCTTCGGCAATAGCGTCACGCCCATGCCGCCGGCAACCATCTGCACCAACGTATGCAAACTGGTGGCGCTCACCTCGGAGGAGCGTCGCCCAGGCGTCGCGCCGCACACGCTGAGCGCATGCTCACGTAGGCAATGGCCGTCTTCCAGCAGCAGCAAATCTTCCTGTTTCAGGTGCTCAGGCGCGAGATCGTTGCGCGCCGCGAGGCGATGCCCCTCGGGGCAGGCGAGCATGAATTCATCCTCGGCGACCGCAGCGGTTTCGATGCCGTGCGAGGCGTACGGCAAAGCGATCAGCGCCGCATCGAGGGAGCGAGCCTTGAGGCCCTCGATGAGGCGCGACGTGAGGTCCTCGCGAAGTTGGAGTCGCACGCTGGGAAAGCGCCTCTTCAGCAAGGGCAGCGCGCGCGGAAGCAGGAACGGCGCGATGGTCGGGATCGCGCCGAGGCGGAAATTTCCCGCGAACGGCTTGCCGGCGGCTTTCACCGTGCGCACGAGCTCTTCGACTTCGCTCAAAGCTTGCGCGGCGCGCGTGGCTGCTTCTTCTCCGGCGGCGGTCAAGACCGCGCCGGCGCGCCCCCGCTCTACCAGCACCGCGCCCAGCGCCGCCTCCAATTCCTTGATGCCCGCGGACAACGTGGGCTGCGTCACCCCGACGGCTTCGGCGGCCCCTACAAAGCTGCCCTCGGCCCGCAGGGCGGTCAGAAATTGAAGCTGGCGCAGTGTCGGCAAGGCGGAGGCTGGGAGGCGGTCTTCCATAGACAAATTCTATCCTAACGCCCCCGATATATCAATTTTGGGACGCGCGAAGGCAAGGCCAGCCGGAACAGCCGCAGCAGACACGCGTTTCTGGCTCGCGACGGAACGTTGACGAAACAACCGCCGCAAACCTCAGAAACCTCGGCGCGCTTTTCACCCTCCCCCGCCCGAGCGCGCGATCCCTCCCTCCTAGGAGGGAGGGCGGGGCCTGCGTTCCGGCTAAGCGGCGTGGGTGCCCGATGCGGGTTTTGCGGACTCGCTCTCCGAGCGATGCGGCAGGATTAGCGTGAAGGTTGAGCCCGCGCCCACAACGCTTTCAACCGCGACGTCGCCGCCCATCAGGCGCGCCAGTTCGCGTGTGATCGAAAGCCCGAGACCGGTGCCGCCGAAGCGCCTAGTCGTGGTCACGTCGGCTTGCACGAATGGTTTGAACAATTTTGTGATCGCCTCCGCGTCGATGCCGATACCGGTGTCACGAACGCGGATGCAGATCCATGCGCCTCTTTCGTCGTCGCACCGCTCGGCGGAAATCGAGACCAAGCCTTGCTTGGTGAACTTGCACGCGTTCGAAGCGAGGTTCAGCACGCATTGATGCAGCCTCAGCGAGTCCGCCCACACCGGGCCCAGATCCGCCGAAACCTTCACATCGATCCGGTTGCCGCGCTCCTCGGCGGAATGGCGAAGCGAGTCGGCGACGTCGCGCAGCACGCGGCCGACGTCGAGGAACTCCGCGTCGATCTCGAGCCGGTTCGCCTCGATCTTCGAAATATCGAGGACGTCGTTGACGAGTTTCAACAGATGCCGACCCGAGCTGCGGATGCGCTGAGCGTCGGCGCGCAGGGCCTCTTGCCCGCCCTGCGCCTCCAGGTCCTCGTCAAGAATTTCCGCATAGCCGATCACGGCGTTGAGCGGGGTTCGAAGCTCGTGACTCATGTTGGCGAGAAACTGCGACTTGGCGATGTTGGCCGCTTCCGCGCGTGCGCGCGCGCGTGTCAGTTCTTCAGTCCGTTCGGCGACGCGTTTCTCGAGCGCGTCGCGCTCGTCAGCCAGCTTCTCACGCGCGTCCCACATCTTCGCGTAGTTGAGATGGCACGCAACCGCGGCGCCCAACAGCACGATCACGCCGCACGCGAGCATGATATTGAGAAGCAGCGTCGCCGGCCCTGGCGGACGCGACTGCACCAGAACCGCGCCGGCCAGCAACCGCGCCAATAAGGGCGGCGCCATGACGGCCGCCAGCAGCGTGGCCGACTGATGCGAGAATGCCGCGGTATAGAGCGCGATCGCCATGAAAGCGGCGACAGACGCGGCTTGCGCTTCATTGCTGCCTTGAAGCCATAGCAAAACACCTGAACCGGTCCACAAGATCGATGCGATGACCGATGTCGTGAAGAAAAGTTCGCGGCCGCCCGCCGCGCCGTTCACGGCGCGGAAGCACGCGAACCGGTGAAACGCCTCGAACGCGGTGGCGGTCAGCGTCCACGTCAGCGCTGTCGTCAGCGGCAAAACAGAAGCCAGGCCGACGCCGCACGCCAACAAAAGCGGAATGCGCAGCCAGCCCATGCGCGCCTCGTTCAGCGCGTTCGCCAGCAGATCGTCGCGCCGCTCCAGCTGGGGACTGCGCAGCACGCCGACCGCGCGCCTGATGAGATCAGCCCTGACCATGCCGAGCCTCAGGCCGCCGCGCCAAAGCGGGGCGCGGGCGCTCCGGGCCGCTCCGATTGCGCAAAACGCATCGGCACGCGCAGTGTGAAGGTGGAGCCCGCGCCGGGCTCACTGGACGCCCAGACTTCGCCGCCGAGCACCTTCGCCGTGCGCGCGGTGATCGAGAGGCCCAGTCCAAGTCCCCCTTGCGCTCGCGTTTTGGAGCCATCCAGCTGCGTGAACGGCTGGAACGCCTTGTTGATTTCTTCCGCCGTCATGCCGACGCCGGTGTCGGACACCGCAATACGCAACCACTCCCGGCCATTGGCCTGTTCGCGCTCCGCGGAGATCGCCACCAATCCATTGTTGGTGAATTTCACGGCGTTCGACAGCAAGTGCCGCACGCATAGGCCGAGCTTCTCACCGTCGGTTTGCGCCACCGCGACGTCCGAGGCGATGCGAGTGGCGAGCCGGTTGCGGTTCGTGTGGGCCATCTCCGTCACCGACGCCACGGCGCCCTCGATCAAGCCGCGCACCTCGATCTCGTCAAGCTCGAGCGCGGAGCGGCCGGCGTCGATGTGCGTCAATTGCAGAATCTGGTCGATCAGGCCGAGCAGGTGTCGTGCGGCGGCGGTGATCCGCTTGGCGTCCTTGGCGAGATCCTTGAAGCCCTCGGCCTCCATGTCTTCGCCAATAATCTCGGAATAGCCGATGACGGCGTTGAGCGGCGTGCGGAGTTCGTGCGTCATCGTCGTCAGGAATTCGGACTTGGTGCGGTTCGCCTCTTCCGCCTCGGCTTGTTTTTCCTCGGCTTCAACCTGGCGCTGCTGCGCTCTCTCGTTCGCGCTCTGCAATCCCTTCAGCAGACTGGCGTTATTGACGATGGAGCGGGCTGTGTAAGCGAAAAATCCGAGTGTGGCGAATGAGAGAGCGAAGATCGATTCCACTTCGAGCAGCGGCTTGTCGGCGATCGGGATGAACGGAGACACCAGCAGCCACAGCGCAGTCGGCACCAGCGTGATCAACATGAAGGACGATGCGTTCATCAGGAAAATCGTCGACGTGGCGATCGAACCGGCCGCCATCAGCATGCTGACCGCCCGACCCGTCCCGCCGCCTTCGACACCGACCCAAACGGTCATGCTGACAAAGCCGAGCTGTGTCAGCGCTACGAACGCCATGAACCAGGCGCCGCGATGCGTGCGTTGCGCGTCAGTCCTGGCCGCGAGGTACCAATCGCCCAGCTGGTAGTCGATGGTCATCGAAAGACTAAGCGCGATGAACCAAACGCCGGGGAAGAGGAATGCGTTCGTCGCCAGCGCGCCCGAGATCGCATAAACCAGCGCCAGCGCCGTGCGCAGCTTCCAGCTCTCCGCGCGCCCTTCGGCGGCGGCGATCATCGACGGATCGTTAAGCTTGAGCGCCTGGATGAGCATTTCCGCATCCCTATTGTTTTGTCTTTTTTACAACATCGCCATTTCGTACAGATTAACCGCACCGGCTTTAGCCTTGGACCGCGGTAGGTATTTCGTGCACGAAATCTTAACGGCGCATGCCGAGCGCACCTGATTTCGACGCCGCAATCATCGGCGCGGGCGCCGTCGGGCTGGCGTGCGCGTACGCGCTGTCTCGGCGCGGCGCGAGCGTCGTCGTGCTGGAGCGGGAAGCGCACATCGGCGCCGGCGTGTCTTCGCGCAACTCGGAAGTCATCCATGCCGGACTGCACTATGCTCCGGGTTCGTTGAAGGCGCGCTTCTGCGTGGCCGGACGCCGCGCGCTCTACCCCTTCCTTGAAGCTCATGACGTGGCGTTCGACCGGTGCGGCAAGCTTGTCGTCGCGACGGAGGCGGCAGAGATCGGGGCGCTCGAAGAACTCGCGCGGCGAGGCGAGGCGAACGGTGTGGAGGGCGTTTCTTGGCTGAGCGGCGAAGAAGCATGCACGCTTGAGCCCGGCTTGCGCGCCGTAGCCGCCCTTCATTCAGCTCAAAGCGGCGTGTTCGATTCGCACGGCTACATGCTCGCGCTGCGAGGTGAGATCGAAGCCCGGGACGGCGCGATCGCGCTGCGGACGCCGCTCCTTTCCGCTCGTCGTACTGAAACCGAGTTCGCCCTTGCAGTCGGCGGCGCCGCGCCCTTCGACCTCACGGCCGGCCGTCTCGTCGTCGCAGCCGGTCTGGGGGCGCAAGCCGCCGCTGCAAATATCGAGGGCTTTCCCGCCGCCGCCATTCCTTCGCTGCATCTGGGCAAAGGCAGCTATTTCACGCTTACCGGCGCGCGCGCGCCGTTTCGCCGCCTCATCTATCCCCCGCCCATTCCGGGCGCGCTGGGCATCCACTATCGCCGCGATCTTGGCGGGGTCGCACATTTTGGACCCGATCTCGAATTCGTGGCGCACGAGGACTATCGTGTCGATCCCGCGCGCAGCGCGGAATTTTACGCTTACGTGCGCCGGTTCTGGCCCGGCTTGCCCGAAGGCGCGCTCGCGCCGGACTATGCCGGCATCCGGCCCAAGCTGCACGGCCCTGGGGAGCCGCAAGGCGATTTCGTCATCGCCGATGAAGGCGCGCACGGTCTCGCGAACCTGGTGGCGCTGTTCGGAATCGAAAGCCCCGGCCTCACCAGCTCGCTTGCGATCGGCGATCATGTCGCCGACCTGCTTTGGCGCCAAGCTTAAGCGCTGGGCGCGCGGGCGGGCGCCTCACACCACTGTCAATCTTGTCGACTTGAGATCGATTGAGTTCGGGCCGGCCATGACGTCGAATTCTCCGGGCTCGACGACACGCTGCATGTCGATATTCCAAAACCGGAGATGCTCCGGCGTGAGCGCAAACCGCACCGTCTTCGTTTCGCCGGCCTGCAGTGTGACCCGCTCGAAGCCCTTGAGCTCAAGCACGGGGCGCGTCACTGAACTGACCAGATCGTGAATGTAAAGCTGCACGACCTCGTCGCCGGCGCGCGCGCCTGTGTTGCGAACGCTGACGCTGACTTCAACGGACTCCCCGACGCCGATCTGCGTACGCGAGAGCCGTGGCGCGTCGATCTCAAACGTCGTGTAGGATAGTCCAAAACCGAAAGGAAAAAGCGGCGCGGCGGACTCGAACAGGTAGCCACGCCGGGCGCTTGGCTTGTGATCATAAAAGTCGGGCAGCTGGCCCACATTTCGCGCGATCGTGACGGGCAGTTTGCCGCCCGGATTAGCGTCGCCGAACAAGATGTCAGCCATCGCCGTCCCGGTCTCCTGGCCGAGATACCACCCTTCGACAATCGCATTGGCGCGCTCGAGGATGAATGGACTCAAGGACTGCGGCCGGCCGTTGATGAGCACGACGATGATCGGCTTGCCGAGTTCGGCGAGCGCCGCAAACAAGCCTTCTTGCTGGCCGAGCAACGCGAGAGAATCGCGGTCGCCCAAATGATTGTCCGACCATCCTTCGCGGCTCTCCGAACTGGAGCCGCCGAAGCAGAGCACGATCTGATCCGCGCGCCGGGAAACACGCACGGCTTCGGCGATCAGCCGGCGGTTCACGGCCGGATCCGTGAGAACATTCGTGTCGCGGCCCCAATCGCCTTCAGGATCGCCCTCGGTCAGCCGCACGCCTTCGGCCGTCACGACATTCACGCGCGAACCGACCTTCGCCCGCACGCCCTCTAAAATGGAGATCTTGCGGCGAGGCACATTGGAATAGCCGCCGATGCGCGTGATCGCCGCGCTTGGGCCGATGACTGCGAGCGTGCGCAGGCGGTCGGCGCTGAGCGGCAGCGCATTGTCGTTCTTGAGCAGCACCACCGCTTTGCGCGCCGCTTCAGCGGCGAGCGCGCGCGCCTCGTCGTTGTCGGTAATGAGCTCGGCGTGGTCGGCGTCGGCATAGGGCTGCTCGAACATGCCGGAAAGGAATTTGATTTCCAGCATGCGCCGCACCGCAACGTCAATCTCCTCTTCGCGCACGCGCCCCGCCCGCACGGAATCGGCGAGTGTCAAGAAGCAGTCTCCGTTGGGCTCGTCACAATCGACGCCGGCGCGCAGAGCGCGAATGGCGGCGGAAGCGTAGTCGGGCTCAATGTGGTGCAACCGCGCCAGATCCTCGATGGCGAAATAGTCGCTGATGACGGCGCCTTTGAAACCGAACTCGCCGCGCAGAACGTCGTGCAGCAGCCAGTGATTGGCGTGCGAGGGAACGCCATCGATTTCATTGTAGGAGGCCATGACCGAGCGGATGTTGGTGCGCTTCACAACCTGCTCGAACGGCGGAAAGAAGTTCTCGCGCAGATAGCGCACCGAATACGGCGCGGGGCCGACGTTCGTGCCGCTCTCCGGCTGGCCATGGCCAGTCATGTGCTTCAGCGTGGCGAAAACGCGATCCGGCGCGAGCGGCAGCGTCTCGCCTTGGAATCCTTTTACGCACGCGACGCCCATCTCGCCGCAAAGGTACGGGTCCTCGCCGTACGTTTCCTCGATGCGCCCCCACCGCGGATCGCGGCAGATGTCGACCACGGGCGCCAAAACGAGCTGCACGCCTCGCGCCCGCACCTCGCGCGCCACCACGGTGAAGATCCGTTCGTGCAGCGCCGGGTCCCAGGTGCTGGCGAGTGCGATGGCTTGGGGGAAACTGGTGGCATCGCGCGCGGCGTGTCCATGCAGCGCCTCTTCGTGGAACAGCACCGGGACGCCTAGTCGCGTGTGTTCGACGTGATAGCGCTGGACGGCGTTGACCAGCTCAACGGTTTCCCGCGGCGTGCGTGAATTGGGAACATTGGGATTGTTGTAGCCCTGCCGGTCGGTCGGGCGCGCCATGTGTCCGATGCCGACCGGATAGACGGACGCGAATTTCGCCGGATCGAAATTGAACGCGTCGTCGAAGATTTGCGGCTTCTGCCGCCAGACCGTGGTGATCTGGGCGATCTTCTCGTCCAATGTCATCCGGCCGAGCAAATCCGCCACGCGAGCCTCGATCGCGGCATGGGGATCCTTGTAAATTGGCGCGCCGCCCGCGGCCGAGGACGCCGGATTGGACCTGCGGCGGCGCGGCTGCGCCGCGACTTCTCCCGCGGCCAACGTTCCTAGCGCTGCCGCGCCCGTCGCCATCAGGCGCCGCTTTGTCCAGCCGCTTCTGGTTCGATCCGTCACCCTCGCCTCCCATTGTTGTTAGCGCTATCGGTAAGACCCGATTGCTCCAATGGAAAGCGCGCGCCCCGCTTTGACCTTGAGCCGCGAGCCGGCTAAAAGGCCGCCACGCGCCATCGAAGATGTGCGCTTTGACCGGCACACGCCCTAAATCGAGGGCCGGAGGCCGGCGAGGCCCCCCGCCCGACGTGATCGTCCGGCGGGGCTTCTGTGCTTTGGCGTAAGGAGAATTGATGTTCGAGGCCCTGACCGAGCGGCTGAATGGCGTGTTCGACCGGCTAACCGGGCGCGGCGCGCTGTCGGAAGCCGATGTCGAAGCGGCGCTGCGCGAGGTGCGCGTGGCGCTGCTGGAGGCCGACGTCGCCCTGCCCGTGGTGAAGGACTTTATCGCCAAGGTGAAGATCGAGGCGGTGGGCGAGAGCGTCATCAAATCGATCACGCCCGGCCAGATGGTCGTGAAGATCGTCCACGATCAGCTGATCAACATGCTGGGCGGAGACGAGCCGCCCGAAGCGCTGCGGGTCGACGGCGAGCCGCCCAACGTCATCATGATGGCGGGCTTGCAGGGCTCCGGCAAAACCACGTCGAGCGCCAAGATCGCGCTGCGGCTGACCAAGACCGACCGCAAGCGCGTGCTGATGGCCTCGCTTGACGTGCGGCGACCGGCCGCGATGGAGCAGTTGAAGACGCTGGGTCAGAGCGTCGGCGTCGATGTGCTGCCGATCGTGGATGGCCAACCGCCGGCGGAAATCACCAAGCGGGCGCTGAACGCGGCCAAGCTGGGCGGGCACGACGTCGTCATCCTCGACACCGCGGGCCGCACCTCGATCGATGAGCAGATGATGGCGGAAGCCGCGGAAATCGCGCGCCTCGCCAAGCCGAGCGAAGTCCTGCTCGTCGCCGACAGCCTCACGGGCCAGGACGCCGTGGAAACCGCGCGGCGCTTCCATGAGCGCCTGCCGCTGACCGGCCTCGTGCTCACCCGCGCCGATGGCGACGGGCGCGGCGGCGCGGCGCTGTCGATGCGGGCGGTCACTGGCCTGCCGATCAAGTTCCTCGGCGTCAGCGAACGGACGGACGGGCTCGAAGTGTTCGACGCCCGGCGTGTCGCGGGGCGCATCCTTGGTCAGGGCGACATCGTCGGGCTGGTGGAGAAGGCCGCGGCGAATGTTGACCGCGCTGACGCCGAGAAGATGGCCAACAAGCTGGCCAAGGGCCAACTCGATTTCGACGACATGGCCAAGCAGCTCGAACAGGTCATGCAGATCGGCGGCCTCAAGGGCATCATGGGCATGCTGCCCGGCGTCGCGAAGATCAAAGGCCAGATCAACGAGGCCGCGCTCGACGACAAGCAGATCCGCCGTCAGGTCGGCATCATCCGCTCGATGACGGCGGCGGAGCGCCGCAAGCCCGACCTGATCAACGGTTCGCGCCGCCGCCGCATCGCCGCGGGCGCGGGCGTCGAGGTCGCCGAGGTCAACCGGCTCATCAAGATGCACCGGGGCATGGCGGACATGGCCAAAGCCATGGGGAAGGGAAAACTGCCCGGAATGGGCGGCGGGTTCGGGGGCGGCATGCCCAATCCCGAAATGCTCAAGAACTTGGGCGGTGGCCGGCTACCAGCCGGTCCGCCACAGGGCGGTTTGCCGGGACTCCCCGGCCAAACTGCGCCCCCCGGCCTGCCGGGTCTTCCCGGAAGCAACAAAAAAAGCTAAAAGATCAAAGGAGAAGCAGAGAAAATGTCCCTTAAAATCCGTTTGTCACGCGGCGGCGCCAAAAAGCGGCCGTTCTATTCCATCGTTGTCGCCGACAGCCGCTACCCGCGCGACGGGAGATTCATCGAGAAAGTTGGCACCTATAATCCTATATTGAAGAGCGACGATCCCAACCGGATCGCCCTCAAGCTCGACCGTATTCAGGACTGGATGAAGAAAGGCGCGCAACCGACCGACCGCGTGGCGCGGTTTCTCGATCAGGCCGGCGTGAAGAAACGCGAGGCCCGCAACAACCCAAATAAAGCCCAACCCGGCAAGAAAATGCAGGAACGCGCCGCAGCGCGCGCTGGGAGCCCGGAGGCGTGAGTTTAGCCCTTGCCAGAGAAGAAAAGCGTGAAAAATCAAGCTAAAGCGGTGGCCGCGGTGAGCCTAAAAGCGAAGCCGGGCAAGACCGCGCATGCGCCGGCGCCCGCGCCCGCAAAGGCGACGGCCGCCAAATCGGCGACCAAGAAGGCGTCGCCCGTCAAGACGCTGGCCAAGCCTGCGCCGGCGCCGAAAGTCGCCAGGCCCGCTCCGAAACCGCCAGCCAAAGCCAAGCCCGTGGCAAAGGTAGCGCCGGCGCCGAAGGCGCCTCCCAAAGCCGCCAAGCCCATGCCGGCGCCGGCAAAGGCCAAGCCGGTCAAAGCGCTTCCGGCCAAGCCCGAGCCGAAGGCGAAGGCCAAGGCAAAAGCGCCCGCCGGCAAAGCCCCGACGGCGGCGCCGAAAGCAAGGGAGGCCAAGCCGGCCGCCAAGGCGGTCGAGCCCGGCATAACCAAATCGGCCAAGCCAACCCCCAACGCCAAGCCGGCGCCCGAGCCGAAGAAGGCGCCCCCGTTCGCCAAGACGCCGACGACAAAGGCCACGTCAAAATCCGAGCAATCCAGCGCGCCCGCAACGAAGCCCGCAAAGCTTCAGCCGGCGACGAAAGCCGCGCTCAAGCCAGCGGCGCCGTCCAAGCCCATGGCCGTCGCCGCCGGCAAGCCTCCGCCGATTTCGGCGGCCGTGACGAGGCCTATGGCGGTGGCGGCAGGCGCCCCGCGCCCACTGACTCCCCCTAAGCCGCTGGCGCCGAAGCAAGCGCCAGCCCCGCTGAGCGCGCCCAAGCCCGCGCCGGCGCCTGAACTCGTCGGCGAGTCCAAGCCCGTTCCGCCGTTCAAGGGCAAAGCGGTAAACGGCGCCGTTAAAAACCTGGTGCTGGTCGGCGCCATCGGCGGTGCGTTCGGCGTCAAGGGCGAAGTGCGGCTGCGCGCTTTTACGGCGGCGAAGGATGGCGTGATCTCGTACGGGCCGCTTCACGACGAAGACGGCAAAATTCTGCTCCGTCCCAAGTCCTGGCGGGAATTGAAGGATGGCGTCGCTGTCGTCGCGCCGGAGGTGAAGACGCGCGAGCAAGCCGAGAGCTGGCGCGGCAAGCGCCTGTACGTGCCGCGGGCGCATTTGCCCGAGACCGCCGAAGACGAATTCTACATCGTCGACCTGTTGGGGTGCCGTGCGGAATCGCTGGACGGCGCGACGTTGGGCGAGATCGTCGCTGTATGGAATTTCGGCGCCGGCGACATTCTCGAGTTCCGGCCCCCGAATGGCGGGCAGAACGTGCGAATCTCCTTCACCAAGCAGAACGTGCCATTGGTGGATCTCGCCGGCCGCCGCGTCGTATTCGATCCGCCCGCGCCCGAACCCACGGGAAAGTGAGCCGCGCGCATGGGCGCGCGGTTCGCGGCATCCGTTATTACGCTGTTTCCTGAAGCGTTTCCCGGAACGCTCGGGTTATCGCTGATCGGCAAGGCGCTGCGTGACGAGGTGTGGTCGCTGGAGACGATCGATCTGCGCGCATTCGGACTTGGCGCGCACAAAAACGTGGACGACACGCCCGCCGGAGGCGGCGCCGGCATGGTGATCCGCGCCGATGTCGCAGCGGCGGCGATCGACAGCGTGCGCGACGAACGTCCCCTCATTTATCTCTCGCCGCGCGGCGAGCAACTTTCGCAATCCATGGCCCGCGAATGGGCACAAGGGCCGGGTCTAGTGCTCTTTTGCGGGCGCTTCGAGGGCCTGGACGAACGCGTGATCGAAGCACGGGGCATGCGCGAGATCGCCGTCGGTCAGGCGGTTCTAGCGGGTGGCGAAGCGGCGGCGCTGGTGCTCCTTGAGGCGTGCGTGCGTCTCATCCCGGGCGTGCTTGGCAACGAAGCATCGCTCGACGAAGAGAGTTTCTCGGACGGCCTGCTCGAACAGCCGCACTTTACGCGTCCGCGCGACTGGGAAGGCCGCGCCATCCCCGACGTGCTTCTCTCAGGCGATCACAACAAGATCAGAGCCTGGCGGCGCGCCGAGCGTGAACGCGTGACGCGCCGGCGCCCGCCCAAATAGACCGCGCGGCTCAGCCCGGCGGCGGCGAACCTGTCGGCGCGGGAATCGCAAATTCCTCTTGCAGATCGTGGTCAAGATTGTTGACCCAGCGATTGTAGTGCGCGTTGATCCGCCCTTGGCCGTACTGCAGATTTTCGCTGCTCTTGTAGCGGATCGAGTACGTCGTGTCCGTATACGTGATGGTGATGTCGGCGCGGACGTTGCGCGCGGAATAGAACGCTTCGATCGTGCCGGGCGCGCGCGACGTGATGTGATAAAGGCGCCGGTTGAGCGCCAGTTCGATCACCTCCGCCGGATCCCGGTGATGCGGATTGGCATAGGGACGGTCAACGATCTCCAGGATCGGCGCCACGCTGGCGCATGCCGTTTCGCCGGTCGCAAAATCGCTTGCGACCGCGGGCGCCGCGGCGGAGACCGCCACGGCCAGGGCCATCAGAATCGTCTTCATATCCCCTCCACCTCGATTGACGTCCGTTCGCGGGGGCAATCGTAGGAGGCGATGCGCCGAATGCCAAGCGCGGCGAGAGACGGGCTAGCGCCGCGTTTTGACGACACGCGCGGCAAAGGGCTCGTCGAGAGCGGTAAAGTTGGCCCGGCGCTCGCTGAAGCGGCCCTCGAGGTGATGTGCGTAGACCAGCGCCGCGATGCGGCCCTGGCCCAGGGACAGCGTGTCGGGGAGCTCCCCGGCTATCGGATCGGCATAGGCTTCAACCGGAGAGATGATCCGCCATCCGTCGTTGCGAAGCGCCCGGATCAGATCAGGCAGGAAAAGCGCTTCAAGATCATTTTCATGCATCAGAAGGACCTGACGCGGTGATCGGTCAAGGGTCGCGCGCGCCATCCGGTCGATGTAGTTCGCGCCGTCCAGCGCGGATTGAACGTAGAGGTCGCGCAGCGCCCGGCGGTCGAGCCGCTGCCCGCCTGCGACGGCGTTGCGCGTGAGCTGGTCGAGATACCAGTCGTAACCATCCGCAGTGACGTAACCCTGCGCATAGCCAAGCCGCATCAACGCCATGCGCACGGCGTCGCGTTTGGCGACGGTTTCGCCCTCGGAGAGGTAGGGATACCGAAACCAGGGTCCGAAACCGAGCAGCGGGCGAAGCGCCCGGTCAGCGCGCTCGACGTTGGCGACGTAGTCGGCCACGGAGGTCTGGGCCAGATTGGGGTGATCCCAGGTGTGGTTGGCGATGATGTGCCCAGCGGCGGCGTAAGCATGGTAGCGGGCGTCGCGGTCGCGTTCGGGGCGTCCTGGATTGACGAAAAACATGGCCTGGACGCGCGCCGCGCGGAGGACGGCGATGATCCGGCGGGCGCGCTCGTGGCCGGTAAAGTACGGACCGTCCGGGAGTGGGGCGTCGTCGAACGTGAAGGCTATTTCCTTAAGCGGGCGCGCCTGGGTGGCGCAGCCGCCCAACGCCAACATGAACGCCGCCGCGGCGATCGCGCCGATTTCCCTCAGCCCCACCATATTCCCACCTCTCGACAGGGCCGCGGGTTTGACCTATACGCCCCGCTTCCCTTGGTTTTCCTGGGTGGAAGCGCCGGCGTCAGCGCCCGGCCCTCCGCCGTGTTAGTATAAGCGTCACGCCGATGAACCTGATCGAAACGCTCGAGAAAGAAGAAATCGCCCGCATCACCGCTGGCAAGACCGTTCCCTCTTTTGATCCGGGCGACACGCTGCGCGTGAACGTCAAGATCAAGGAAGGCGACCGTGAGCGGGTGCAAGCCTACGAAGGCGTGTGCATCGCCCGCTCGGGCTCCGGCCTCAATGCGAACTTCACGGTCCGAAAAATCAGCTTCGGCGAGGGCGTCGAGCGCGTGTTCCCGTTGTTCTCGCCGACCGTGGATTCGATCGAAGTCGTCCGCCGCGGCGCCGTGCGCCGGGCGAAGCTCTATTATCTCCGCGGCCGCCGCGGCAAATCGGCCCGCATCGCCGAACGCGCCGGCGGCGCCCGGGAAGAGGACTTCGTCGGCGCCGAAGTCGAAGCGGCGGAATAATCCCTCGCCGCTTGACGCGCGCGGCGGGCGCGCTCACCTCAACTCCGCCCATGAAGGTCTCCACCAAGCCCAGCGCCCGGACGCAAGCACGCGACGTCGAAGTCGTCTCGCTCGGGTGTCGGCTCAATGCGTACGAATCCGAGGCGATGCGCGCGCTTGCACGCGAAGCCCCGCTCACCGACGCCGTCATCATCAATACCTGCGCGGTCACCGGCGAAGCCGTGCGCCAGGCGCGGCAGGCGATCCGGCGCGCGCGGCGCGAGCGGCCCGGCGCGGAAATCATCGTCACCGGGTGCGCTGCACAAATCGATCCCGCCGCCTTCGCCGCGATGCCGGAGGTCGACCGCGTCCTCGGCAACAAGGAGAAACTCGACGCGCGCGCCCTCGCCGCGCACGAGATGCGCGTACAAGTCTCCGACATCACGCAAATGCGAGGAAGCGCGGCGCCGCCCATTGATGGATTCAGCGAACGCACGCGCGCCTACGTCCAAGTGCAGAACGGCTGCGACCATCGCTGCACCTTCTGCGTCATCCCCTACGGGCGCGGGAATTCACGCTCGGCGCCGGCGGGCGACGTTGTCGAGCGCGTGAAACGGCTCGTGGACAGCGGATGCCCGGAAATCGTGCTCACCGGCGTTGATCTCACTTCGTGGGGCGTCGACCTTCCGGGCGCACCCGTGCTCGGCAATCTGGTCGCGCGCATCCTGAAGCTCGTGCCCGACCTGCCGATGCTTCGCCTTTCTTCGCTCGACGCCATCGAGATCGATCCAACGCTGTTTGATCTGGTCGTGGGCGAGCCGCGCGTCGCACCGCACTTGCATCTTTCGCTGCAGCATGGCGACGATCTGATCCTGAAGCGGATGAAGCGCCGGCACACGCGGGCCCAAGCGGTCGATCTTTGCGCGCGCCTCAAGGCCGCGCGGCCGGAGATCGCCCTCGGCGCCGATCTCATTGCCGGCTTTCCGACCGAAAGCGAAGCGGCGTTCGACAACTTGCTCACGCTCGTCGACGCTTGCGCTCTCGCCTACGTGCACGCCTTTCCGTTCAGTCCGCGCGAAGGCACGCCCGCAGCCCGGATGCCGCAATTGAACCGCGCGACGATAAAGGCGCGCGCGGCGCGCTTGCGGCAGAAGGCCGACGCGGCCCGCGCGCGTCATCTGTGCGACTGGGTCGGCCGCGAAGCCGATGCGTTGGTCGAACGCCAGGGCGCGGCGCGCCTGGCTGATTTCACCAGCGTGGCGCTGGCGGAGGAAGCGAGCCCGGGTCAGCGCATGCGCCTTCGCTTCACCTCCCACGACGGCGCGCGACTTCTCGGCGCGCCCGCATGATCTGGCGCGTATTCGAGAAGCGGGACGGCGACGGCGCCTCGTTTGGTCGCCTGTTCGAGGGCCTGCGCAAATCGTCCTCCAAGCTCACGGAGGGCGTGACCGGCGTTTTCACCAAGAAGAAGCTGGACCAGGCGACACTGGATCAGTTGGAGGAGTTGCTGATCGCGTCCGATATGGGCGCGCGCGCCGCTGCGCGGATTGCGCAAAAGCTGGCTGAGGATCGCTTCGACAAAGAGATCAGCGATTATGACTTGCGCGGCGCGTTGGCCGACGAGGTCGCCGCGATCCTCAAACCTCGCGAAGTGAGTCTCGATCTCAGGGACGGACCCAAGCCGCGCATCGTGCTCGTGATCGGGGTCAACGGGTCCGGCAAGACCACCACGATCGGCAAATTGGGCGCGCTTCTGCAGGGCGCGCGCGTCAAAACCGTGATCGGCGCGGCCGATACGTTCCGCGCCGCTGCGATCGAGCAGCTAGAGGTATGGGCGAAGCGTTCGGGCGCTGACTTCGTTTCGTCCGCGCCCGGCGCCGACGCCGCCGGCGTGGCCTACGAAACGGTGAAACGCGCACAGGAAACCGGCGCCGACGTTGCGCTGATCGATACCGCCGGGCGCCTCCAAAACAAGACCGAGTTGATGGCGGAGTTGGTGAAAATCATCCGCGTGATGCGCAAGCTCGATGAAGACGCGCCGCACGACATTCTGCTCGTCTTGGACGCGACCGTTGGCCAGAACGCGCTCAGCCAGCTCGAAGCCTTCCGCTCCGCCGCCGACATCACCGGCTTGGTGATGACAAAGCTTGACGGGACCGCCAAGGGCGGCGTGCTGGTGGCGGTGGCCGAACGGCACGCCATTCCCATTCATTTTATCGGCGTGGGGGAGAAGGCGGAAGACCTGCAACCGTTCGATGCCAAGAGCTTCGCGCGCGCGTTGGTCGGTTTGGCGTAGATTACGGGGCAAACCAAACGTAAAGCTGGGCGATGAACGCAAACGCCGCCGCACCGGCTGCAATCGTGCCAAGCGTGTCGACGACAGGATGGATAGGCCGCTTCTCGGCCCCTCGGATTTCGGACATGGGGGAGTTCCCTTCTCCCTTCCAGATGGTGAGCGGCCCGCTGGAATCCGAACCAGAATTTCTCAACGCTGCTATACCAAAAGGCATGTCGGAAATCCGGTCGCGCGGGGCCATGGGGATTCACTGCCGAACGATCGGCCGCGCGCCGCCGTTCGCGCCGCCGCCTATGACTTGGCGGCGCGCGCGAGACGGACGGCGGCTCTAAAAGATCGTCGCCAGCAGTGCGATCACAAATACGCTGATAGCCAGGGCCGCGAGGGCGGCGCTCGCGTAGCGCGCGTAACGAGTGAAGGCGTCGGAGGCGACGCCATGCAATGGCACGTGATCGTCGGTCATGGTAAGCTCCTCCAGTCAGGCGACGATCCGCGCGCCGGCGGCGAAGATTTGCAGGAAGAAGCCGACGACGGCGAGCAACGAGACGATCAGCGCAGCGGCGCGAACGCCCAGGGGCACGCCATGTTCGGTCAGGAACAGATTGGCGGGATGGTTGGTCATTTCGGTCTTTCCTTTCCGCGGCTGAACCAGCCGCAGACCGGAGATGAGAACGCCTTCCCTTGAATCCGAACGAGCGTTTGACGACTTGGTTGTGAGGGAATTTCACAGCCCATGGCCCATTTGCCGTCCCTGCAGACGCTGCGCGCCTTTGAGGCCGCCGGGCGACTTGCGAGCTACACAAAGGCGGCCACCGAGCTCGGCTTGACCCACAGCGCCGTGAGCCATCGCATTCGCGAATTGGAACAGCGCGTTGGAAAACCGCTCTTCCGCCGCGACGGCAACACCATGGTCCTGACCAGCGCCGGGGCCGAGCTCCTCGTGCAGGTGCGCCAGGGCCTGAGCCTGCTCGAACAAGCATTCACGCCGCCCGGCCGCCAAGCCGGCGGGACGAACGCCGTGGTCGTCTCCGCGGTGCCGAGCCTCGCTTCAACCTGGCTTTTCGAGCGCCTCGCCGATTTTCGCGAGAGCCATCCCGACGTCGAACTCTCTTTGCGGGTTTCTGAAGAGCTTGCCGATTTCCAGCGCGATGGCGTCGATCTCGGCGTGCGCCTGGGGCTTGGCGGCTGGCCCAATCTCAACGTCGAAAGACTCTTCGACGAAGTCCTGTGTCCGGTATGCACGAAGGCCTATCGCGATCGCGTCGGCCTTGAGACGCCGGCCGACCTCGCCAAGGCCGTGCTGTTGCGCAACGCCTGGACGCCCTGGGCGCAATGGTTCAAGGCTGTCGGCCTTGATTGGCCAGAGCCCTCCACGGGCCCGTCATTCGACGACGCGATCCTGCTGCTTCGAGCCGCCATGCGGGGCGACGGGGTCGCATTGGCTCGCACGCGCCTGGCGGGCGACGAAGTCCGCAAAGGAACGCTCGTTCACCCCTTCGACAAGAGCGTCACCGACGAATTCTCCTATTGGGTGGTGTGGCCCGTCCGGCGAGCGCTGCGGCCCGGCGCGGCGGCGTTCCGCACGTGGATTTTGGCGCAGGCCGCGCGCGAGCGCGGCTGAAGGCGCCGCTTTGCCCTGGCCCGTCGCTCGCGTAAGCAAGCACCATGAACGAGAAGCCCGCAGCGCCCGAAGCAAATCTCAGCCAGTTGGCGATCGACCTGGGGCCGGTGGCTGTATTTGTCGTCGTCTACAATCTCCTTCAGAAGATCCGGCCCGACGACGCCGTGTACATCGCAACGGGCGTTTTTATCCTCACGACGCTGGCCGCCGTACTGTATTGCCGCGCCACACGCGGCAAAATTCCCCCGGTGCTGGTCGTCACAGGCGTACTGGTGACGATTTTCGGAGGGCTGACGCTGGCGCTGCACAACCCGACGTTCATCCAGCTGAAGCCGACTTTCCTCTACGCCTTCTACGCCCTCGCGATCGGCGTTTCGGTGCTGATCCGGCAAAATGTCTGGCGGCTTCTGTTCGGCCACGTTTTCATTCTGCCCGGACGCATCTGGAACGTCCTTGCGCTGCGATGGGCCGGATTCTTCGCCTTCATGGCGCTCTTGAACGAGGTCATTCGGCGCACGCAAAGCATGGATTTCTGGGTCAATTCTCGGCTTCTGATCGTTTTTCCCCTGATCCTCCTGTTTGGTGTCGTGAATGCTCCGCTGATCGTGAAGTTCGGTGGGCAGACCGACGAGGCCGAACCACAAGCGCGTCCCGAAACACCCGAACTCGGCGCCTGAGGCTCAGGCTAAGCATTCGCTTCGTCGCGAAACTGACGCAAAAACTTTGCGTGGATGCTGTAACGGCGTAAACTTGCATCGGGGCGTTGGAATAGGAGGCGGGGCGTGCAGGATGGCGGACGGGCCTGATCCCCTATTCCCGCTTTCGAGTTCCGCAGCGCACATGCTGCTGCGTGCGCTGCAGCTCGCCGATGACCGGTTCGCGTTGCTCGCAAAAACCAGCGGACTCACGCTTCGTCAGTTCGTCGTATTGGCGGCCGTGCAGGCTCAGCCGGGCCTCAGTCAGGCCGATCTTGTTCGCGCCACCAGCATCGACCGCTCGACGCTGGCGGACATGATGCATCGTATGGAGCGGCGCGGGCTCATCATCCGCTCACAAGCCGATGACGACGGACGGGCCAACGCCGTGCGCATCGCACCAGCCGGAACGACCGCGTTGCAGGCGTCGCTGACGCACGCGAAGGCGGCTGACGCCGCCATCCTCGATCTCCTGTCGACGGCAAAACAGAAAGCGCTGATCTCCACGCTCAATCGCATCAGCCGAAAAGCCGACGAATTGGCGGAGCGGCAAGCGCGCGCCGAGCGCAAGGCGCACAGGCGGCGCATGCGTCAGGAAGCCAAGCTGCGCGCACAGGCCGAGGGCGGCAAGAAGGACAAGCGCAAACGCAAGCGCACTGCGACCAGCAGGCGTCCGGACAGGAAAGCCAAAGGCGGCCCAACAGAAGAAGGCGTCAGCCCCAACGCAGAGCGCTAGTCAGGGGGTCCCAAGCGCCGGCTCAATCACGCCGGTGACGGATTCCGGCGTCAGGGGCCCGCGAAACACCGCGCGAACGCGTCCATCGGCGCCGATCACAAATGTTTCCGGGACACCGGCGGCCCCGAGTTCGAGTGCAAAACGGCCGTCGGGATCAAGGGCGACGACGTCGAATGGATCGCCAAGCTGGCTCAGATATGCCCTCGTGTCCTCAGGACGATCCTTGAATGCGACCCCGAGAATGCGCGCACCGCGCGACTTCATCTGCATGAGCAGCGAGTGTTCGGCACGGCAGGGCACGCACCAGGATGCGAATACGTTGATGACATAAGGTTGGCCGGCGAATTGTGCGGAGGTCGCGAGTTCAGCGCCGCTCATCCGCTGCAAGGCAAACGCGGGCGCGGGGCGTCCGACCCGACCCCCGGTCAGCGTTTCGTGCGATCCGCCGCGGATCAACACGAAAGCGGTCAAGGCGACCAGCGTTGCGAGCGCCGCTACCGGGAGAAAGGCCCAGAATCGCATCAGCGCGCCTCTTCGTCCCGCGCTCTTTGCGCCCAGTGGCGCAGATGCGCGAAGACCACGACTGTCAAAACCGAGAGCGCCGCCCCGCTGACGGCGAACGCCGCAATGACATAAGACCAGACATCATGACGCATCATGCGCTCCGCGCTCTGCGCGCAATGGCGGCCTGCGCGCGTCGGCGGTATATGATGGCGCGCATGCCGCAGAGAAGCAGCGCGCCGAACAACGCCAAATACGCCAGCGCCATGACGAACAGCGGCCACAGCATGCTGCGATCAATCGCGGGGCCGCCGGCGCGGAACACGCTCGCCGGCTGATGCAGCGTGCTCCACCAGGTCACGGAGAAATGGACGATCGGCAAATTGACGAGGCCCGCCAAGCAAAGGATCGCCGCAAGGCGCGCGGCTTTGGTCTCGTCTTCGATCGCCGCCCAGAGCGCGATGTAGCCTAGATAGACGATGAACAGCACCAGCATGGATGTGAGGCGCCCGTCCCATTCCCACCATGTTCCCCAAGTGGGCGCGCCCCAGATCGAGCCGGTGACGAGAGAAAGCCCCGCGAGGGTCGCGCCGATTGGCGCGGCCGCGCGCGCGGCCACGTCGGCCAGCGCATGGCGCCACACAAGGCCCACGAGGCTGGTCACGCCCATGAAGGCGTAAATCATCAGCGCCCACCACGAGGCCGGAACATGCACAAACATGATCCGCGCGCTCTCGCCTTGCTGATAGTCCGCCGGCGCCACGAACAGCGCCCACGGCACGCCGATCGCGAACAACAGCACGGCGATCGCGCCAAGTAGGGGCGTCGCCCAGGCGGACAGCGCCATGAAACGCTGCGGGTTGGCGAGGAAGGCAATCATCGAAGGCGTCAGGTATCAGGTGTCCGGTGTCCGATTCCACGCGTCAGCCGGTCACGTCCATGTATTCTGGCGCCTGGCATCTGACAGCTATCCCGCTTGGATTCGTAGCGCGGCGGCCGCAAGGATCGGGCCGAGCCCGACCGCCCCCAGCGCACAGCCGGAAAGCAGGAAGAACGGGCCGCCCGCCTGCACTTCGTCGGCGACGCCGGCGCCAAAGATCAGAAGCGGTGCGAAAAATGGCAGTACAATCAAAGCAATCAACACGCCGCCTCGCCGCACGCCAGCCGAGACGGCCGCCCCCACCAGCCCCACGCCGATGAAGCCCGCCATGCCGACGGCAAGGCTGGCGACGGTCAACGGGATGAGCGCGGTAGGCGCTTGTAGCGCGATTGCGGCGGGCGCTCCCGCGAGCGCGAGCGGCACGCCGACCGCGAGCCAAAGCGCCGCGCCTTTGGCCAGCACAATCAGTTCAAGCGGCGCGGCGCAGAGGAAGAGTTGCTCGAGCGAGCCGTCTTCAAGATCGGCCTGGAAGAGCCGCTCCAAAGTCATCAGGGCGGCGAGCGCGGCGGCGACCCAGACGAGCGGCGGCCCGGCTTTGCGCAACAGCTCGTGGTCGGCGCCGATCGCCAGCGGCAGCAGCGTCGTCGCGCCGAGGAAGAAGCCGACGGGCGCGATCGCGCCGCCGCCCGCGCTCCAAGCCAAAGCCAGTTCGCGCCGAAACACGGCGTAGAGCGCGCTCATGGCGTCAGCTCGATCGCTCGCGTCGGCCCGGGGCCGAGATCGTCGTGCACGGCGGCGATGACGACACCGCCGCGTGCGCGATGTTCATCGATGAGCGCGGCGAGCAAAGCTCTGCCGCCTGTGTCGAGGCCAGAAGCAGGTTCGTCGAGCAGCCACAACGGACGCTCGGCCACGAGCAAACGCGCCAGCGAAAGACGCCGCGCCTGCCCTTGGCTCAACACGCGCGCGGGCAGATCGGCGATGGCGTGGAGGCCGACGCGTGCAAGCGCAGTGTCAGCCGCGTCGCTACGTCCGCCCAACAAACCAGCCCAAAAGCGAACGTGCGCGCGCGCGTCGAGCGGCGCTTTCAAGCCGTCGCGATGCGCCAGGAAATGCAGCGCCAGCGCTGGCTCTTCGATGTGCGCGAACGCGACACGCCCCGATGCAGGGCGCAGAAAGCCCGCGATCGCGCGCAGCAGGGTTGTCTTGCCCACCCCATTTGGCCCGCGCAGCTCGACGAACGCGCCGGGCGCGGCTTCGAAGCTCAGATTGCTGAACAGCGTGCGTTGGCCGCGTGCGAGCGTCAGCCGCTCGACGCTCAAGCTCGCCTGAAAGTGATGATCGCCGCCCATCTGGGCGGGACTTCTAAGCAGCCGTGTCTCGCCCGCCAAGCGCCGGCTGTGCTACGGCTTGGCGAGAGTGGAGGAAAACATGCGGCGGATCGCTGTTTTGGCCCTGACGGCGCTGTTGTTGGCTTGCGGCCAGGCGCAAAGGCCGCCGCAGCCTGCAGCGGTGGACGCCATCTCCGCCGAGGACATTGGCGCATTCCCTGACAGCAATCTCGCTGAATCGATCCAGCGCGTTCGAGACGTGGCGGTGACGCGTGACGCCGCGGGGGGGACGCAGCCGGTGCGTGATCCGCAACAGGCGGCGTACCTCGCCTACACCTATGGCATCACCGTGGAGCTGCCAGCGGCGCGCGTCGCGAGCCTGATGGACGCGCATGTGCGCGCTTGCCAGACCGCAGGCCCGCGCCTCTGCCAACTCGTCAGTTCGTCGCGCAATGGCGATCCGCAAAGCGCAGTCAATGGCGCTGTCGAAATTCGCGGCGAGCCGGCTTGGCTCAAGCGGTTCATGGACGGCGTCTCTGGCGAAGTGAGCGCGGCAGGCGGACGGGTCACCGGCCAGACGGTGCGGACGGAAGACCTGACGCGCGACATCGTCGACACCGAAGCGCGCCTGCGGGCCGCACACACCTTACGCGACCGCCTGCAGCAGCTGCTGCAACGCCGCCCCGGCAAACTCTCCGACCTGCTCGACATCGAGCGGGAATTGGCGCGCGTCCAGGGCGAGATCGATTCCACCGAATCCAATCTCGCCGTGATGCGGGCGCGCGTGGATATGTCGGTGCTTGACCTCAATTACGCGTCTTCCGCCCAATCCATCCGCAGCGACACGTTCAAGCCGCTGGGCGACGCTCTGGCGGGTTTCGTTGGATGGCTGGTCATCGGCGTCGCCTCGATCATCACGGCGTTCGCCATCCTGCTGCCCTGGGCGTTGGCGGCGTGGGGGATCGTCTGGCTCTTGCTGTTCATCCGGCGGCGGATGGGCGGGCGCTTCTTCAAGCGGCGGAAGGCGGATGATCCGCCGCCCGCCGCCAATTCCTGAGGCAGAAGCTGACAGTGTGACGCCGCGCCGATTGCGCGTTTATCCAGGCTTGCTAGAAAGACCCCGCCGCGCGCCGGTTTGATTCCGGATGGGGCGCTCCCCGCCGCGCCTGCGATCTGTTTTTCACGCGATCCAGGAGGCGCCTTTACATGGCCAGCGTAAATTCTTTCAACTGCCGCAAGACCCTCGATGTCGGCGGCAAGAGCTACACGTATTTCGATCTGAACGTCGCCGCCAAGAACGGCCTGGGCGACATCGCCAAGCTGCCGATCTCGCTCAAGGTGCTGCTCGAGAATTTGCTCCGCACCGAAGACGGCGTGGCGGTGAAGAAGGCCGATATTGCGGCGATGGCGTCGTGGTTTCAGAACCTCGGCAAGACCGACGCCGAAATAGCCTTCAGCCCCGCGCGCGTGCTGATGCAGGATTTCACCGGCGTGCCCGCCGTGGTCGATCTCGCGGCGATGCGCGATGCGGCCGTGAAGCTCGGCGCCGACGCGGAGAAGATCAATCCGCTGGTGCCGGTCGATCTCGTGATCGACCACTCGGTGATGGTCGATTATTTCGCGCACACGGATTCGTTCCAGAAAAACGTCGAACTCGAATATGAGCGCAACGGCGAGCGCTACACTTTCCTGCGCTGGGGCCAGAGCGCGTTCGCGGATTTTCGCGTGGTGCCGCCCGGCACGGGCATCTGCCACCAGGTGAACCTCGAATATCTTGGCCAATCGGTGTGGACGCGTGAAATTGGAGGCGAGACGTTCGCTTATCCGGACACTGTGGTCGGCACCGACAGTCACACCACCATGATCAACGGCATCGGCGTGCTCGGCTGGGGCGTCGGCGGCATCGAAGCGGAAGCGGCCATGCTCGGCCAATCCATCTCGATGCTGATCCCTGAAGTGATCGGCTTCAAGCTCACGGGCCGCCTGCCCGAAGGCTCCACCGCGACGGACCTGGTGCTCACCGTCACGCAGATGCTGCGCAAGCGCGGCGTCGTCGGCAAGTTCGTCGAATTCTATGGCGCGGGGCTCGATATGCTCTCCGTCGCCGACCGCGCCACCATCGCCAACATGGCGCCGGAATACGGCGCGACCTGCGGCTTCTTCCCGGTCGACGCCAAGACGATCCAATACCTCGCCGCCACCGGCCGCGATCCCCAGCGTGTCGCGTTGGTCGAGGCCTATTGCAAGGCGCAGGGGCTCTGGCGCACCGACGCCGAACCAACATTTACCGACACGCTTGCGCTCGACCTGGCCGATGTGAAGCCTTCGCTCGCGGGGCCGAAGCGGCCGCAGGACCGCGTGCTTCTAGGCGATGTCGCGACGGGCTTCACGAAGGTCATGGACAGCGAGTTCCGCAAGAGCGCGGAACTCAAGAAGCGTGCGCCAGTGGAAGGTGAAAGCTTCGCCATCGGTCACGGTGATGTCGTAATCGCCGCGATCACCAGCTGCACGAACACCTCGAACCCTTCGGTCATGATCGCGGCGGGACTGGTGGCGCGCAATGCACGCGCCAAGGGCCTCAAAGTGAAGCCCTGGGTGAAGACCTCGCTCGCGCCGGGCAGCCAAGTGGTGACCGACTATCTCAAAAAAGCCGGGCTCGACGACGATCTCGACGCGCTCGGCTTCAATCTCGTCGGCTATGGCTGCACCACGTGCATCGGCAATTCCGGCCCGCTGCCGCCGGCCATCTCGAAAACCGTCTACGACGAAGATCTCGTCGTCGCCTCCGTGCTCTCGGGCAATCGCAATTTCGAAGGCCGCGTAAACCAGGACGTGCGCGCCAACTATCTGGCCTCGCCGCCGCTTGTTGTCGCCTATGCGCTCGCAGGCTCGGTCTATCTCAATCTCGAAACCGACCCCCTTGGCGAGGACGCCCGGGGCCAACCCGTTTATCTGCGCGACATCTGGCCCAGCAACGAGGAGATCGACAACGTCGTGCTCGCTTCCGTGACGCCCCAGATGTTCGCATCGCGCTACGGGGACGTGTTCAAGGGCGACACGAACTGGCGCTCCATCAAGGTCTCGGGCGGACGCACATACAATTGGGACATGGGCTCAACCTATGTGCAGAACCCGCCTTATTTCGAAGGCATGACGATGACGCCCGCCCCGATCACGGATATTGCCGGCGCGCGCGTGCTGGCGCTGTTTGGCGACAGCATCACCACCGATCACATCAGCCCCGCCGGCTCGATCAAGAAGACCTCGCCGGCGGGCGTCTATCTGAACGAGCACCAAGTCAGCCAGGCCGATTTCAACTCGTATGGCGCGCGGCGCGGCAACCACGAAGTGATGATGCGCGGCACCTTCGCCAATATCCGCATCAAGAACGCGATGGTGACAGATGAGAGCGGCAATGTCGTCGAAGGCGGCTTCACGATCCACCAGCCCTCCAAAGAGCGCATGGCGATCTATGACGCCGCGATGCGCTACCAAAAGGAGGGGCGCGAACTGGTCGTGTTCGCCGGCAAGGAATACGGCACGGGGTCCTCGCGTGATTGGGCGGCCAAGGGCACGAAGCTTCTCGGCGTGCGGGCGGTGATCGCGGAGAGCTTCGAGCGGATTCACCGTTCCAACCTGATCGGCATGGGCGTGCTGCCCCTGCAATTCCAGGACGGGCAGTCTTGGAAGGGTCTGGGGCTCACCGGTGCGGAGACGATCTCGATTGCGGGCTTGGCGCGGCTGAGCCCCCGTCGCATGCTGGGCCTGGAAATCAGCCGCCCGGACGGCCGGGTGGAAGAAATCCAAGTTCTGTGCCGCATCGATACCGAAAACGAGGTCGAATATTTCCGTAACGGGGGAATTCTCCACTACGTCTTGCGTGGACTCGCAAAAGCGGCGTGATCATTTGCGCGGGGCTCGTCACGACCCTTTGATTCGAACCTACGGACAAAAGGCCGGCATGGTTCGCAGCATGAGACGGTTCGTTCTCGCCGCCGCGCTCGCCCTGTTCGCGGCGGCGACCCTCGGCGACACGCGCGCGCAGACGCCGCCCCTGGCGAGCGCCGCGCATCCCGTCGTGCTTGAGCTTTACACAAGCCAGGGGTGCTCTGCTTGTCCCAGGGCCAATCGCCTCGTGGCGCAATTCATGCGCGAGCCGGACATTGTCGCGCTTACCTTTCCGGTCGGCTACTGGGATTATCTCGGCTGGGAAGACACCTTCGCACAGCCGCAATTCACGTCGCGCCAACGCGACTTCGAGCACGCCTTGCAGACGCGCGGACCGTTCACGCCTCAGCTTGTCATCGGCGGCGTTCGTCAAATGAGCGCGGACGATTGGGATGAAGCGCGCGCCGCCATCAACGAAGTGCGGGCGCGCTCGCACGAAGGCAAGCCGCGCGTGACCATCGCGCGCGGCCAGAATGGCCGCGTCCATGTCAGCATTTCTGGGGAAACGCCTCGCGCAACCCCGGCGGATATCTGGTTTCTGACCTACGACCCCGGCCCGTTGGTCGTATGGGTGACGCGCGGCGACAACGCCAACCGCACGGTGCTGCACTACAATCTGGTGGAGACGATCGCCCGCATCGGTCAATGGAATGGCGCGGCGACGTCTTTCGACCGCAATCGCTGCCAGCCGCAATGCGTGGTGATCGTGCAGGAGCAGGATGGCGGCCAGATTCTCGGCGCCGCAATGACGCGGCGCCAGGGACGCTAGTAGCTCCCCTTTAAGGCGGCGGAGGACCGCCAGTGGTTGGCGTGGGCCGTTGCGAGGTGGAGTCGCGTTGAGGCAGCAGCGTGCTCAGTGCGGGCGCCAGCGCATCCGCTTCCTCCGAACTCAGGGCGTAGGCCCATCCCGCGGCGCGGTTGTTGATGGCGAGTGCGGATTGTTGCTGCTCCGGCGTCGGCGCAGCCGCCTGCGGATGCGCCACAAGCTTGATCCAAGTCTTGCCCTCGCTCTCAATCAAATCGGCCTCGATGGCGAGCCCCGAAAACGTGACGATGCGCACACGCGCGCGCGGCGCGCCTTGAATGGCTGGCGCCGTCTGCACGTCAATGGGTGCGAGATGCGTCATCCGCTCGGCCGTTGCTGTGACATTCGCAGGCGACGCCGCAGCGAGGCGCCCGGGGGCCACGATTGCAAAATCCCCCTCTTCCGCGCTCTCGCGCGCGAGCACGTAGGGGCCGCCCTGCGCCGGGACGATCTCGACGCGCGCAATATCCTGGCCTTGCAATTCGATCGGACGGAGATCGAGCCACGAGGCGACATCGCGCAACGGCGGCAAGTCCCCCCGCGCGGCCCAGACCTGATCGAGATTAGGCGATTTGCGCACGTAGGTGCCGCCGGTCTCGACACCGAGGATGAGGTTGACGATGAACGCCCCGCGTCCATCCTCGATCTGCAGCTGCACGCCCCGCCCGCCCTGATGAGGGTCATCGACACCTAGGCGCGCGAACTTCGAGGGATCGCTGGTCATGCGGCGGGTGAGCTGCAAACTCTCAAGACCGCGCGTCAATTGTCCGAGGCGTGAGGCCTCAACAGGATAGTCCCCGCGGTCGCGCATCACCCAGACGCTCTGATCGCCGCGCGACGCGCGTTCTATGCGATAGCTGGCCTCACTCGATGTGACGATGATCCGCTGCGCGTCGCCGATGCGGTCGGCAAGATTGGGAACGACCGGGCCCTGGACAAGATTCGGCTGCGAGGCGCGCAGATCTATCGCGACCGTGACAAATGCCGTGGCCGTCAGGGCGGCGGCCAGCACAGCCAAGCTGAACAGGCGTCCCTTCCGCCGCTCCGCCAATACAGTGCTCATCGTGCCGCCCTCGCGCGGCCGCGCCGCTGCCTTCGCCAGAACAGGAATATGCCCGCCGCGGCAATCAGCAGCGGCGCAAGCCACATGTCGAGGAACACCACCAGCGCCTCGAGCCGATTGATATCGCTGCGTAGATCACGCTGCACGCCGCGCAGCTTCGCGCGCGTATCAGTGGCTTGCTTGCGGAAACGCTCGATTTCCTGCTGCTCCTGCGGCGTGAGTTCGGCGCCGAGATTGCCGGTCAGGATGCCGGAGCCATGCCCCTGGGCTTGGAGCGCCGCGAGTTGCTGTTCTGTGGCTTGGAGTTCGCCCTCGAGACGTTGCTGTTCTTGCTCGATGCGGCGCCGCGCATCGCTTTCCATCCGCGCAATCAGCTCCATCGGTCGATCCGCGCGGCTGCGCGAGCGCAGCGAAACAAGCGCGTCCGACCCGCTCAGCACGTCGATCGCGTTAAGGGCGAAGCTGCCATTGTCGGCAACCGCGGTCTGGCCCTGGATATAAAACGGATCAGCCAGAAAATCGGTGTCGGCGACAACGACCAATTCGACCTGCCCCGCGGAGGCTCGCAGAGGCGCGGCCCCCCCGGCTGGCGCCGCGCCCTCCGGCGGACCGTTCGGGAAGGCGCTCTGCAGCCGGCCCGACACCCGTAGCGCCAGCGTCTCGATCCGCCCGCCCGGCGTCCAACCGCGCAGCGCCTCAAGCGGCGCTTGCTGAATCATAGCCGCCGCCTCGGCCGGCACATGCATGGTATTGCCCGACGTTCGCACCAGCGGCGTGTAGGTCACCCCCGGGCGCTCACTTGTGTTCAGCGAGCCGGTCGCGCCGAAGATGATGCCGCGCTGCAGCCACGCGGTCATCAGGTCGTGTTGGTCGAGTTGTTGAGCCGGCACCTGGATGTAGAGCGGCTGCTGCGCGACCGTCGGCTGTCCGTTCTGATCCTGCGTATTGACGCGCGCGGCGCCATAAAGGTCGAGCACAACATCGCGCGACATCTGCACGCCGTAACGCGAGAGCAGCGGCTCCAGCGAGGAGCTCGGCGGCGCCGAACCGCCCATCGGATTGCTGGGGTCGAAGCCGCTTTGCTGAGCGACCAACGAGGCGGGATCAAGCGCGATGAAGGCGCGGCCCTTGCGCATGATGAACTGGTCGATCGCGTAGCTTTGTTGCGCCGTCAGCACCGGCGGGTGGATGATGGCGAGCACGTCGACATCGCCCGGAACCTCGGTGAAATCCGCCGGCAACTTTTCCACTTGCATGGCGCGGCCGAGTTCGGCGGCGAATGTCGAACTCGGCGGACCGCCGAACTGCATGCGCATCTGCGCTTCGGCCGGATCGAGGGGCAACGAGGAGATAAGCGCCACGCGCTTCTGCTCGGGATTCTCCAGTTCATAGATAAGACGCGTCACCTGATACTCGAGGAACGCCTCATTCTGCGGATCGAAGAACGGGATGGCGCGCTTGTCATTGATGGCGTTCTCGCCGACCAGACCGAAATAGAGCGGGTCCGCGCCCTCGTACAATTGCCGCGGCTCAACGCCCGCCTCCGAAGCGGCATCCTCCTCCTCGGTGAAGGGCTTTACATTGACTTCGGCGAAGCGCACGCGGCCGTGGCTCCGGGCCTGAAAGGTCTGCAGCATTTCACGCACGCGCGAACCGTACGCCTGCAATTGGGGCAAGCTTTTCACCGAGTCGCGCGAATAATAGAGCGTAAGCTGGATGGGCTCGCTCAATCCATCGAGCACATGCTGAGTGCCGGAGCTGAGCGAATAGAGATGGTTCTCAGTGAGATCGAGCCGCCAGGTACGAAACCACGAATTCGCGTTGAGGTTTCCCGCCACGAACATGACGAAGAAGCTCAGTGCCGCGAGCAGCGCAAAACGACGCCCCGTCATTGCTCAGCCTCCCCGCCGCGCATCGACCGCGAGCGCCGTGAAACCCAGGCACATTGCAATCAGCGAGATGAAATAGAACACCGAGCGGAATTCCACGACGCCGCGCTGTGCGGCGTCGAAATGGAACAGGATGGAGAAGCGCGACACCGCTTCCGACGCCGCGCCGCCAATGAATCCGGAAAAGAAATCCGACACAAAGGGGAGACCGAGCGCCGTCAGAAGAAACGAGACCAGCACAGCCAGCACGAACGCCACGATCTGCGCCGGCGTCAGCGCCGACATGGCCGAACCGATGGCGAGATACGCGCCCGCCATGAGCAGGCTGCCAATGTAAGCCGTGAAGATGGCGGCGTTGTCGGCATGCCAATCGCTCAGCACATTGACCGTAATCCAAAGCGGGAAGGTGAGCGCCAACGCCGCCGCGGCCACCGTCCACGCCGCCAAATATTTGCCGAGCACCAGCGCCCATGTGGGCGCTGGCAATGTCAGCAATAGTTCGATCGCGCCCGAGCGCGCCTCCTCGGCCCAGAGCCGCATGGCGACCGCCGGAAGGAAAACCATGAAGATCCAGGGATGGAAGCTGAAAAAGGAATAGGAAAGTTCGGCCTGGCGACGTTCGAAAAAGCCGCCGACTTGGAAAGTGAACAGGCCGATCGCGAACAAGAACACGGCCACAAACACATAAGCTGTCGGCGTCGTGACGTAGGACAAGAGCTCGCGCCGGTAGATGGCGAGCATACTTTTCAAGCCCGGCTGCTTCTTCAGGTTCATACACGTTCCTCGCCGCGCGTCAGCGCGCGAAACGCCGCCTCAAGCCCGCCATGCTTCTCAGCAAGCGTTTTCGGAGCATCGTCGGCGACGATGCGCCCACGATCGATAATGATCGCGCGCGTGCACACCGCCTCCACCTCTTCGAGGCTGTGCGTCGAGATGATGAGCCCGCGCTCCTCGCCTAGACGTTTGATCAAATCGCGCACGGCGCCGCGCTGATTGGGATCGAGTCCGTCCGTCGGTTCGTCGAGGATGAGCAGCAGCGGATCGTGCAGAAGCGCGGCGGCGAGGCCCACGCGCCGGCGATACCCCTTGGAAAGCGTGTCGATCGGCTGATCGATGGTGTCGCCCAGCCGGGCGTCCTGGGCGGCGCGCCGCACGGCGTGGCGGGCCCCCTCCCGGGTCATCCCCCGCGCCTCAGCGACAAAGCGCAAGAACATCCAGGGCGTCATTTCGCCGTAGAGCGGGGCGCCCTCCGGCAGGTACCCGACGCGCTCCTGCGCCCGGCGGCGCTCTTGGGTGACATCGATATTGAAGACCTTCGCGAGCCCGTCGTCAGGCTCCAGATAGCCTGCAATCATCCGCATCGTGGTCGTCTTGCCCGCCCCGTTGGGCCCGAGAAAACCGACGATCTCGCCGACATCGAGCGAGAAGCCGACGCCATCCACCGCGACGCGGCGTCCGAAGCTTTTGCGCAAGCCGTCGACCTGCAGCAGCATGTTGGAGAAATCCCGTCCGAGTGAGGCGCCGCTCTTACGGCGCCGCTCCCGAAAACGCCATACCTGCCCCAGTGCGGCCAAATGGACGGCGCCAGCAGGCCGTGACCGTGCGCGCCGGGGGCCGGCGCGACGAATCACCGGCATGCCGATTCGCGTCGATTTGAGTTTCGGTTAACGGCGATCCGGCAGCGTCCGACCGCGCGCGCGAGACAGCTCTCACGCGCGCCAGCGTCCGCTGCGGAGGGTTTTGGATTGAGGTTTGAGCCGCTAAAAACCGTCGAAATTCAAGCTGTCCGGCCGGGGAAATAAAAAAGCCCGCGCGTTGCGCGGGCGTTTCTAAATCGAAGTGCGGCCGACCAGAGCAACGGCCCCAGGGGGCTGGGGGGGCTGATGGATACTGGGACCGTGCCTTTCTCCGGCCGACCGCACGTGTAGGTTCGCCCCGCTTTGCGCCGACTTCAAGGCATGAATCCGTGAATTCCTCGACAGGTCCTTGATGAAAGCAGTGTTGTGCGGAAGGCGGGTTTGGTTTTTTCTGGTCAGGCCAAAGAGGAACGGTGCAGCATTAACCGCAAATAGCGCCGCGTTTCCAAGGAGCATTGATGGAATTGCTCACAGCCGGACAGAAGCGTGTCTTCTTCGACCGTCGCGAACTGGATCACATTCTCTCGATGTACGGGCGCATGGTCGCCGAGGGCGAGTGGCGTGACTATGCAATGGACGCCCTGCCCGACCGCGCGCTGTTTTCCGTCTTCCGCCGCGCCAGTGAGTCGCCGCTCTATCAGATCGAAAAGCGCCCGGAAAACGCACGGCGCCAAGGCGCATTCAGCGTGCGCGCGCATGGCGGGCTGATCATCAAGCGCGGCAACGACCTTCTCCAAGTGCTGCGCGCCATCGAGCCGAAGCGCATGCGGCTGGTGGAATAACGAAAACGCCCCGGCTGGAGCGCCGGGGCGTTCGTCAGGATCGCACCTATCCGTTCAATTCCGCGGCGACAGGAGCCGCAGGATAAACAGGAAGAGGTTGATGAAATCGAGATAGAGATTGAGCGCGCCGTACGTCGTCATCACCGACGTGGCGCGGGCATCGCCGCCCACCTGATAGTAGAGGTGCTTCAGCCGCTGCGTATCCCATGCCGTCAGGCCGGCGAACACAAGAACGCCGATCACCGAGATGGCGAAGCTCAACGCAGAGCTGTGCAAGAACAAGTTTACAAGCGAAGCGATAATGAGCCCGAACAGGCCCATGATCAGGAACGTGCCGAAGCCCGTAAGATCACGCTTCGTAGTGTAACCCCAGAGCGAAAGCGCCCCGAACGACGCCGCCGTGATGAAGAAGGCTTTCGCCACGATCACCATGCCGTCCATGGAGCGGCCGTAAATCATGACGATCGAGCCCAAGCTGACGCCGATCAGCGCAGTAACGCTCCAGTAAACGAGGTTCGCCCCGACGGGCGAGGGATTGCGCATGGCGAAGGCGCTGATCAGCAGGATCGCCAGCGGACCGAAGCGGACGACTAGCCCCAGAGGGCCGGTCAATAGCGTGAGCGCCAACGCTTCGTTGGACCCCACCACGTAGGCCAGGGCGGCCGATAGGGCCAAACCCAGCGCCATTTTGTTGAAAACACCAAGCATGAAGCCGCGCAGACCGGCGTCCATGGCCATATCGGCCTGGCCGGCGGCCGCGACGCGAGCTTGGCTGTTCCAATCGCTCATCATAGACCTCCTTGCCGGTGGGAAACCCCGCCGGCGCGAGCCCTTATATGGCTTTGGCGCCACGCCCCCGCAAGCAAAACCGGGCTTCCCGCTTGTGTTTCGGGGCCCACAGAGCACAGATTTCGCGGAAGCGGCCTCTCCACGCGGTGCGCTAACGCGTTGTGCGTAAGGGGAAGACCGCCCAGCCCGCTTGGCGGGCCCGCGCACTCGAATCGCGCTAGACGGCCGGGAGAGGTTTAACCGGGGTGGCTGAACCAAACGATCCAGAGGGGCCCGACAAGCTCCCCGAACCCGCGCCCGAACAGAGCGCGGGAGAGCCGGGTCCGGCGTCGCCCGAGCGCCCGGAGGATTTGGCGCGCGCGACTGACGGCGAGCCAGCCGGTCCGGCGCCAGCAGCGACGGGCGACCTCCCGGCGAATTTCTTCAAGGCGGCCGGCGATCCGATTGATCCGGAGCCGGAACCCGATCTGAGCTCTTGGGGCCGCGCCAAGGCGCGTGGACTTGAGCACTATGCGCGGATCAAGGCCGTCGCCGCCCCGCGCATCCACAAGCTCACCGGCGACGCGCGCACTTTCGGCCTCAAAGTCTGGCGCCTCGCGCGCGGCGTACGCACGCCAAAATCGCTGCGCGAACTCGCCATATGGAGCGGCTGGGCCGCCGGCGCGGTGCTGGCGGTGGTGCTGGGCTTCTTCGCTTGGGTGACCTGGGATCTGCCCTCGACCGACGATCTCTGGCATGCGCGCAGCGGCCAGAGCATCACCTTCCTCGACCGCAACGGCGCGCCGATTCTTCGCGAAGGCGCTCAAAACGCGCCTCCGGTCGACCTGGCGAGTTTGCCCCCTTATGTCCCTCAAGCCTTCATCGCTATCGAGGACCGGCGTTTTTACCACCATTTCGGCGTCGATTTTGGCGGCCTTCTGCGGGCGGGCGCGACGAATCTCCGCGCCGGCCATGTCGTCCAGGGCGGCTCGACGCTGACCCAGCAGCTCGCCAAGAACCTCTTTCTCACCAACGAGCGTTCCTGGCGCCGCAAGGCCCAGGAAGCGGCGCTGGCGATTTGGCTCGAGACCAAATTCACCAAGGACGAGATCCTCGCCCTCTACCTCTCCCGCGTCTATTTCGGCGCGGGCGCCTACGGCATTCAGGCCGCGTCGGAGCGCTATTTCGATCGCCCCGCGCGCCAGCTCACCCTGCTGCAATCGGCGATGCTCGCCGGACTGGTGAAGGCGCCCTCGCGCCTCAATCCCACGCGCCAGGACATGGCGGCTGCGCGGGCGCGCGCGGAAGTCGTGCTGCAGAACATGGTGGAGCAAGGCTTCATCAGCGACGCCGAAAGACGCGCCGCGCTCCAGGATCAGCTCGTCGTCAGCGCCAAGAACCCGGCCGGCGTGCTCAGCTATTACCGCGACTGGATCGATCCGCTGCTCAACGAGGTGATCGGCACCCAGCGAGACGCCTTCATCGTCGACACAACGCTCGACATCAGTTCGCAGCGGGCGGCCGCCGAGTCGATCCAAGCCGTGCTCTCCGAGCAAGGGCAGCGCATGAACGCAAGCCAGGCTTCGCTCATTGCCATGGACGACGAAGGCGGCGTGCGTTCGATGGTGGGTGGACGCGACTACGACCAAAGCCAGTTCAACCGGGCCGTCCAGGCGCGCCGCCAGCCCGGCTCGTCGTTCAAGTTCTTTATCTATCTCGCGGCGATGGAGCACGGGCTCACGCCCTGGAGCATTCGCGAGGATTCCCCCGTTTCAATCGACGGCTGGACGCCCGGAAACTATGAGGACCAGTACCACGGCAGCGTGCCGCTGCTGCAGGCGTTCGCGATGTCCTACAACATGGTGGCGATCCGCGTTGCGCATGAAATCGGCCAGCAGAATGTCATCGACGTGGCGCAACGGCTGGGCATCCGCACGCCGCTTCACAACTACAACTCGCTCGCGCTCGGCGCGCAGGAAGTCACGCTGCTGGAAATGACGCAGGCCTACGCCGCCATGGCGAGCGAAGGCTATCGCGTGGAGGCGCACGGCGTCGCCCGCATCCGGCGAGCGGAAAGCGATGAGGTGATGTGGAGTTTTCGCCCGCAGCAGCGCAATCGCATCATCCAGGACCGTGAACTGCACCTCATGAATTTCATGATGAGCCGTGTCGTGCAGGCCGGCACCGGAACGCGCGCGCAGATTGCGGGACGGGAAATCGGCGCCAAAACCGGCACCGGCAACGACTATCGCGACGCGTGGTTTATCGGCTTCGTGCCTGGCTTCGCGGGCGGCGTCTGGGTGGGCAACGATGATTTCTCCGCCATGCGGCGCGTGACCGGCGGCACACTTCCGGCCGAAATCTGGCGCCGGTACATGACGGTGGCGCTGCGCGATGTGCCGATGCGCCCGCTGCAAATGCCGACGCCCGAGGAATTCAACGCCATCGGCGGAGTGAAGCCGCAACCCGGCACGATCGCCGTAATCGGCGCGCCGCTTGGCGCGCCTACCGAAACGCCGCCGCCCGCCAGCGACGCCGACCACTCGTTGGACTTCGGACCCGAAGGCTAGAGCGCCGCGCCAACAGCGTGCAGCACGGCGCCGTGCTGGTGCAGCCACTCGCGGCCGCGCTCGAAATCCGGCAGGCAGCGCTTTACGTGCGCCCAGAAGCGGCGCGAATGGTTCATTTCGCGGAGATGCGCGACTTCATGCGCGGCCAAATAGTCGAGCACGTAGGGCGGCGCGAGGATGACGCGCCAGGAAAATGAGAGCCCTCCGTCGGTCGAACACGAACCCCAGCGCGAGCGAAGTTCCTTCACCTGGATGCGCGCGGGCCTCACTCCCAGCGTCGTACAATGGGCGGCGACGCGCTCGACCAGATCGTTGCGCGCCTCGTTCTTGTAGAAGCGCATCAGCCTTGACTCGAACAGCGCCAGATCGCTCGCCTGCACCACTAGGCGCGCCGGCTCGCCCGGCTCCACCCGCGGCAAGCAGCGGCCGCGCTCGAACACCAGCTCATGCATCACGCCTCGAAGCGGCGCGTGTCCGCCTGGTTTGAGGTCGACGCTCTCCGGGAGGCGCGCCAGTTCATGCGCGATCCAACCGGCGCGCTCGGCGGCGAATTGCGCGGCATGCTTTAGCTGCCGGCTGGACGGCGCGGTCGCGATGGCCAGGCGCCGCGTGGGATCGATTCGTACCGAAACGCGTCGTGCGCGCGGATTGACGATCAGCTTCACCGGCAGGCGGCGGCCGTCGATTGTTTCCACTTCTGTCACGAGCGCAGCGGCGCTCCCCCGCGAATCGGCGCGCATGAACGGAGAATCTCACGAGCGGCGATTCCCCCCAAGTCCGCGGCGCCGTGCTGGGAGCAAATGGCCAAGGCTACGCGTTAGACCGCCGCCCCTCCGGCAGCCGCGCCCTCCCGCGACACCCGCGGGGGCGCCGGAGCCGGGCTGGGGATTCGAGCGCCATGGAAGTTTTCTACTACAAGGATCCCGACGGAAATTTCGGCGACGATTTGAACCAGGTGCTTTGGCCGCACATCCTCTCCAAGGATATGTTCGCCATCCCCGATGTCGTCGTTGTCGGCATCGGCAGCATTTTGAACGAACATTGGCTGGGCGCTTTCGCCGGTTCGAACAAGCGCATTCTCGTCCTCGGCGCCGGCACGTCTTACGGTCACCCTCCGGCCGCCATCGGCGCGTGGTCGGTGCTCGCCGTACGTGGGCCGCTCACGGCAGATCTGATCGGCCTGCCTGAGAAGGCCGCAACCGACGGCGCCGTATTGTTGGCCGCGGCTCCCAAGCTTCTCCCTCCGGCGGCGACGAAGACGGACGTTCTCTTCATGCCGCACCATCGCTCGCTCCGTCGCTCGCGGTGGAGAGAGATCGCGGCGCGCGCGGGAATCAAATTCGTGTCCCCTCGTGAGCCCGTGGACGCCATATTGACCGCCTTCTCCAGCGCCAAGCTCGTCCTCGCCGAAGCCATGCATGGCGCCATTGTCGCGGATACGCTGCGAATCCCGTGGATACCGCTGACGATTGCGCCGACCGTCGACGAATTCAAATGGCGCGACTGGACCCAATCCGTGAACCTGCCCTTTGAGCCCAGCAATATCGCCGCCGGTCACCCGGCCGACCACGCCAGGAATGAGCGGATGGCCAAAGTGCTTGTCGGCGCCGGGGTCTCCGGACACGAAAACCTCGCGGGGTCGCCGTCGCGCGAACAGGCGCGGCGCTATTTCGATCGGCGATTCAGCGCCGAAACTCAGCAAGCGTTGTTGCGGACGGGGCCGGGCAGGATTCGGTCTGCCGTAGAAAGGTTACGCCCTTCCGACGCCAAGTTCGAAGACATGGCCGTGCGAACCCTGAGGGCCGCCGCGGCGCGCGCGCCATATCTCAGCAGCGACGCCATCTTCGGCAGCCGGCTAAACCAGATGCTTGACGCAGTCGCCGAAGCCGAACGCATCGCGCGATCTCAACTCTGATGGCGTCGGGGAGCGGCTTTGGATATTGAAGAAGCCAAGCGTCGCGCCCGCGCCGGCCCAAGGCTTTTGCTTGCGCGCCGCGCCGTGCTGCTGGCGATTACCTTCATTTCCACAATCACCGTCGCGCGCCTGGTGTCTCCGCGTGATTACGGCCTCTCGGCGATATCGGCGGCGGTGCTTTCGTTCGTGCAGATTTTTCGCGATTTCGGCTTGACCAACGCCGTCCTGCGCAAGGCCGTGATTGATCAATCCGAACTCACGATGATCTTCTGGTTCAACGTGGCGATGACGACGGGTCTTTCGCTACTGCTCGTTCTCATGGCGCCGGCTGTCGGCAGTTTCTATGGCGAAGCCATTATCGGCTGGACCATGCTGGCTTCGATCGTCGGCTTTCAGGTTGGCGGCCTCGCTTTGCAGCACCGGGCCCTGATCAATCGAGAACTGCGCTTCGGCGTCATCGCCGTCATCGACGTCGCGTCGCAGGCGGCGGGGTTCGCCGTAACGCTGACCCTGGCGTTCATCCGCCATGACGTCTGGGCGCTCGTCATCGGCAGCGTGGTGCAGAATCTGTGCGCGGCCACACTCGCCATTTCGCTTGGCCGATGGCGGCCCGGCCTCCCCAGACGCACGGAGGGCTTCGCCGATTTGCTGAGATTCGGCGCCAATTCTTCAGTCTATTCGATTTCCGTTTTCCTCTCGAACAGCGCCGCCCAGCTTATCGCGGGCTACGCATTGGGCTCGGCCCTGCTCGGCCAATACAATCGCGCGCAAGCGATATTTCAGCTTCCGAACACCAATCTGGTTCAGCCGATCGCTCAGTCCATTGCGCCGCTTCTGACGCGACTGCGCGCCGATCCGGTCGAATACCGGACGGCCTATCTCGGGCTTGTGCGACGGCTCTGCGTGTTTCTCATGCCGCTTTCGATTGTTCTGATGGGCGTTGCAACGCCGCTGACGCGCACTCTGCTTGGGGATCGGTGGGAAACCGCGGGCCACATCCTTGCTGCCCTGGCCCCCGCGTTTGCAGCAATGGGCGTCGGCTATGCGGTCGACGACGTCTTCATCACGCAAAACCGCTCCAGGGGCCTGCGCAATTTGGGGCTCGTCGAACTGGCGCTCCGCGTCACCGCCATCGTGATCGGCGCTCAGTTCGGCATTGTCGAGACCGCCATCGGGTTCACGGCGTCGACGATCGTTGTGATCGCGCTGCGTGTTTGGGTGACCGGCCGCCACGGTCCCATAACGGCGCGCGATCAGCTCATGGCCGGACTGCCCGGCGTCGCGCCCGCCCTGGGAGCGCTCTTGGCCGTGGCGGCCGCGCTGGAGTTCGCCGCCGGCCTTCCCGACGCGCTACAGGTTCTCTTGATCGGCGGGTGCGGAGTGTTCGCCGCCATCGCCGCCGGCCTCGCGACCCGTGCTTCACGCGAAGCGCTCGCCGATCTCGCCGACATGTTCGGGCTTGGCCGCTACATCGCCATTGCCTCACATCGACGGTCCGCGTGATATCGCCTCCGTTCGCCAGGGCCTTTGCGGAGACCGCCTATGTCCCGTTATTTCGGAAGCTGCCATTGCGGCGCAGTTCGCTTCTCGATCGAGGCGGACATCAAGGAGACGACGAGCTGCGATTGCTCTCTGTGCGCCAAGAAGAACGCCGTGATGATCGCCGTGCCGGCGGACGCCCTCGCCATCGCCCGTGGCGAGGACAATCTCACGCTCTATCAGTGGAACACCAAAATCGCACGCCACTATTTCTGCAAGACCTGCGGCATCTACACATTCCACCGTAAGCGCTCGATGCCCGACCATTTTGGCGTCAACATCTTTTGCCTTGACGGCTTTCAGCGCGACGCCGTTCCGCACCGCCTCGCCGACGGCAAGGACATGACGCTAACGGAGAGTGCGCTCAATCCTGATTGGCCTGGCCCGCGCGTCGAGTCCTAGACGCGCGTACGGGCGAGTTTCTTCTGTGCGCGCGCGTCCGGCGCCTGGAAACTGCGGAAGAACTCGCGCATGCGCGGCGCGATCTCCGTGCGGAAACGACGGCCGTTGAACACGCCATAATGGCCGACGCCCATCTGGATATAATCCTGGCGCATGAAGTCCGGAATGTTGACGCAGATATCGTGCGCCGCCTGCGTCTGGCCGATGCCGGAAATGTCGTCGTTCTCGCCTTCGACGGTGAGCAGCGCCGTGTTCCGGATGGCCGTGCAATCAACGGGCCGCCCGCGGTGCGTCAGCACGCCTTTCGCCAGCGAATATTCCTGAAACACCTCGCGCAGCGTCTGGATATAAAATTCCTCCGAGAGATCCATCACCGAGAGGTATTCGTCGTAAAAATCTCGGTGCTTCTGGGCGCTGTCGCCATCGCCCTTGACCAGGTGCTGGTAATAATCGTAGTGCGCGTCGACGTGCCGCGCGAGGTTCATGCCCATAAAGCTCGCGAGCTGCAGGAACCCCGGGTACACGCGCCGGAACGCGCCCGGATAGGGCGGCGGCACAGTGTGCACCATCGTCTTCTGAAACCACTCGATCGAGCGCTGTTCAGCGAGCTTGTTTGGCGCCGTCGGCGATTTGCGTGCGTCGATCGGCGAGCCCATGAACGTCATCGTCGAAGGCGTGCACGGATTTTTGTCCTGGGCCATCAACGCCACCGCGGCGAGAACCGGCGGCCCCGGCTGGCACACGGCCACGACATGCGATTCCGGACCGAGAAAGTTCAGCATGTCGATCACATGATCGATGTAATCATGAAAATCGAAGCGTCCGGCGAGCACCGGCACCATGCGCGCGTCAGCCCAGTCCGTGATGTAAACTTCATGGTCGGGAAGAAACGCTTCGACCGTGCCGCGCAACAACGTCGCGTAGTGCCCTGACATCGGCGCCACGAGCAGCACCGTCGGATCGGTGCGTTCGCCCCGCGCCTTCGTCAATTCCTCCGGATCGCGCTCGAAATGAACCAGGTCGCACCAAGGCGTGCTCCAGACCTTTTTGGGCGTGATGCCAACCTTGACGCTGTTGACGCTCGTCGTCGGCAAATGCCAGTCGGGCTTACGGTATCGGCGGGTGACGCTCTCAAACAGCTCCGACGCCGCCGCTGCTGTGCGCGCCAGCTCGCTGTCGGCGGCCGGGTTGAGGGGCGAGCGCAGCATGCTGGACTGCATCATCGCCGCGATCCGCAGCGGCGCGACCGACCAATGGCCGAGCTCGTAGAGCGAATAGAGCATCAGCGAACACTCTCAGATTCTGCTGCATTGCAGCATTAAAGAACGATAATGCCCGAGATTGGGTTTCCGGACACCTAAGTTAACAGCTGTGGGGTGGTTTTGTGCAGCGCGGAAGCCCGTCAGGCGATCTTTGACCGCTCCGGCGCTCAGGAATGACGCAAGCCCTCGGCGATGCAGGCGGCGACCCCCTGCGGGGTGGCGTTCTGGCTCGGCATAACCGCCGTCGTGCGCCAGTTTTTGTCCATCACGTAGAACAGGGAGGTGTGGTTCATGGTGTAGTCCCCGCCCTCGAGCGGGCTCTTGGAATATTGCACCCTGAACGCCTCGGCGGCGGCGCGCACTTGCTCCGGAGTGCCCGTCAGGCCGATCAGCCCCGGGGGAAATCCGCCCGTCTTTACATATTCGTCCATGACGGCGGGTGTGTCGCGCTCGGGATCGATTGAGATCAGCACGGGTTGAATGTCGTAGCCGCCTGGGCTCTGGAGCGCCTGCGCGAGCGCATACATTGCCGTCGGGCACGCGTCCGGGCAGTGCGTGAAGCCGAAATACACGATTGCGGGACCGGCCGCGGCAAGATCGGCTTCGGTGACGCCGTGGCCGCGCGAGTCGAGCAGGCTGATCGGACCGCCAATATCCTCCACGTGCTGAGTGATGCAGCCGATCGGCGGCGCGTTCTCTTCGCCCTTCGGCCACACAATCGACAGCGTCAACAGGCCCGCGAGCCCTGCGGCGGCGAGCGCCGGCACGATGGCGCCGGTGAGGCCGCGCCGCGGTGTTTCCGGTGTCGGGGTCACGCTCCTAGCCGTGACCGCGAAGAGGCGCGCTTTCAATCCGCCGCAACGCCGCACCTCTTCGCTTGAGCGCGGCTCTCCGTTTCTCCATGACAAGCCCATGACTGACGTCGCCCCGCCTGCGCCGCTGGCGCCAAGCTTCTGGACCACATCCAGCCGCGTCAGCCGACGAACGCTCATTCTGCTCCGTTGGCTTGCCGTCGTCGGACAGACTATCGCCGTTCTGTTCGTCCGCTTCGGGATCAACGTGGATTTTCCCGTCGTCGGTGTGATGGCGACAATCGGCGTCAGCGCCGCGTTCAATCTGATGTTGATGGGATCGCGGCCATTGCAGGGCCTCGCCCTCGAATGGGAAGCCGTCGCCCAATTGGGCTTCGACGTCGTGCAACTCGCCGTGCTCCTCGCCATGACGGGCGGATTGCAAAACCCGTTCGTGTTCCTGTTCGTCGCGCCCGTCGCCGTGTCCGCCACGGTGTTGCGCCCCGCCGTCACGGCGATGCTGGCCGCGCTCACCTTTCTTTGCGTGGGGGCGATTTCGGTGTGGCGCCTGCCCCTGCCGTGGCCTGGCGAGCCGGGCCTTGAGCTGCCCCCGCTCTATCAGCTTGGCGTCGCGGCCGCCGTGCTCGTGGGGCTTGGGTTCACCAGCGTCTATGCGTGGCGCGTGGCGGCGGAAGAAGAACGGCTCAACATCGCGCTCGCCGCGGTGCAAGCGGTGTTGGCGCGCGAGCAGAAACTTTCAGCCCTCGGCGCGCTGGCGGCGGCAGCGGCGCATGAACTTGGCACCCCGCTCGCCACCATCCATCTGGTCGCGAAGGAAATGGCGCGCGCACTGCCGTCGAACGATCCGCACGCCGAAGACGCTCAGCTTCTGGTCTCGCAAAGCGAGCGCTGCCGAGCGATCCTTGCGCAACTCTCGACGCGGCGCGAGGAGGTCGATGCGATGCATGCCCGTGCGCTGGCGCGGTCGCTGCTTGAAGAGATCGCGGCGCCTCACGAAGGTCTCGGCGCCGAGATCGCCGTCGCCACCGAAGGTGAAGGCGCCCTCGAATTGAAGCGCTTGCCGGAGATCGTGCATGCCCTGGGCGCTATTGTCGAAAACGCCGTTGGGTTCGCGCATGCACGCGTCGAGATTGAGGCGCGCTGGACGGCCGACACTGTCGAAATCGCCGTCGCTGACGACGGTCCGGGGTTCGCGCCGGGCGTGCTCGCGCGGCTCGGCGAGCCCTACCTCACCGAGCGCGAGGCGGGCGCCGCCGGCGGTCTGGGGCTCGGATTTTTCATCGCTAAGACACTGCTGGAGCGCACTGGCGCCAAGCTTCTCGTAAGGAACCGCGCCGCCCCGGCGCAGGGCGCCGTTGTGCGCGCGCGCTGGCCCCGCGCAGCGATTGAAGCTCCGCCGCTTTGATCTTGGGAAAAATGCTTTAAATAGCCGCCAGACTTGGAGTTGTGTGTTTCATGGCTGATGCCGCGCCAGCGATCGAAGGCGATAAATCGCTGCTTCTGTTGGATGATGACGCGGCGTTCCGCACGCGTCTCGGGAGAGCCCTGGAACAACGCGGGTTTGAGGTCCGCTCCGCCGCTTCGGTCGCGGAAGCCTCAGCCATCGCCGCGAAAGAGCCGCCCGCCTACGCCGTGCTGGATCTGCGGCTCGACGACGGCTCGGGTCTGTCCGTGGTTGAAGCGCTGAAGAAAAGCCGGCCCGATTGCCGCGTCGTCATGTTGACGGGCTATGGCGCTATTGCGAGCGCCGTCGCGGCCGTAAAAGCAGGCGCGGTCGACTATCTCGCCAAGCCGGCGGATCCCGAGGACATCGTCAAGGCGCTGCTCGCCGCCCCCGACCACAAGCCGGAACCGCCGGAAAATCCGATGTCGGCGGACCGCATCCGCTGGGAGCACATCCAGCGTGTCTATGAATTGTGCGGGCACAATGTGAGCGAAACCGCGCGCCGCCTCAACATGCACCGGCGCACTCTACAGCGCATCCTCGCCAAGCGAGCGCCACGCTAAGGTAAATGGCGGATCGGTGAACAAGGCGAAGCGCTGACCGCGTTTGGAGAAACCGCTCGCGCGGGTGCCTGTTTCAAACAAAAAGTGCTGATGCCGAGATTTTCCGAGATTGAAGGCTTGCGGGCATGGCTCGCGTGGACGGTCGTTCTCGGCCATCTGGTCGAAGTGCTCCACATCACCTTCCTCGACGCAGATGCCCGCGCGCATGTCACCGGCGCCGCCGCCGTCGAAGTGTTCGTGCTGATCAGCGGCTTCGTCATCACCGGCCTCCTGCTTGATCGCGAGGAGAGCTGGGCGCGCTTCATCATGCGACGCGCCTTCCGCCTCTATCCGGTCTACCTGTTCGCGCTTGCGCTCGGCGCAATTGCCGTCCCGGCCGGACTGGCGGCGCTTGGCCGCGCGCCCTGGGGTCAGGATCAAGGATCGTTCTGGTACGTCGCGCTCTCGGGTGAGACAGAGAGCCTAGCACGGTGGCCCTGGGCGCACTGGCTGCTGCATTTATCGCTGCTGCAGGGCGCAATTCCGAACGGAATCCTGCCCTGGTCGTCGGAAACGCTCGTGGCTCCAGCGTGGAGTCTTAGTCTTGAGTGGCAATTCTATTTGCTGGCGCCGGCCATCGTATCCGCCGTCCGCAAACCGCGCGGCGCCGTGATCGTTGCGGCGCTTGCGTTTGGGCTGGCGCTTCTCTTCCAGCGCGGCGCATTCGGCGACTACGAGAGCTACACGAGCCTGCTGGGCGGCCTCTGGCTCTTCCTCATCGGCATAGCCAGTCGGCTGGCCCTGCCGGCGATCAAACGCATGGACCTTCCGCCGACGCCGCTGGCGATCAGCGCGATAGGCCTCGGACTTGTTCAGCCGGGCGCCGCGCCGCTTGGAATTTGGGCGGCGCTGCTCATCTTCATGGCGAGAGACGAAAGCAAAGCAACAGCGGTCTCCGCCTGCGCGCGGGTTGTCCTTCAATCGCCGCTGGCCACGGCGCTCGGCGCACGATCCTATTCCGTCTACATCATCCATGTGCCGATCATGCTGATCATTCTGTCGTTGCTTCCGACGGAAACGCTGACGCGCGCCCAAACCATGCTCGTGCTGGGGCCGTTCACCATTCTTTGCGTGCTGTTGCTCTCCGAACTGCTCTATCGCCTCCTGGAACGGCCGATGATCCGTCTTGGTGCGCGATTGACCGCCGGTTCGGCGGCGGTCGAGACGCCGCTCTCTGGCGCCGCCCAATCGCGCCCGGGTTAGCGCAAGGCCGCTTGTCGGGAGAATGTGCTCAAACCGATGAGTTTCAAGGCTTAGATTTCGCTCCACGGAGTGCCTGATGCCGAGATTTCCGGAAATCGAAGGATTGCGCGCCTGGCTGGCCTGGAGCGTCGTCGCCACGCACTGCTTCGTATCGCTCAACTATTTTCCGCGCGTGGGGCAGTTGCTCGACGGCGGCAACATCGTCGCCGTGTTCATCATGGTGAGCGGCTTTGTCATCGCCGGGCTCGTCATCGACAAGCAGGAAACGTGGCCGCGCTATATCTTGCGCCGGGCCTTCCGCATTTTTCCGGCCTATCTCGTGGCGCTGCCCATTGGCGCGTTTGCGGTTCACTTGGCCGTCGCCGGCCTCGCCACGACGGCGTGGGGCAGCGACGCCTCCTCGTGGTTCTACGGCGCGCGCAGCGGCGAGGTCGAGCAGGTCGCGCAAAATCCCTGGCCGTATTGGCTTCTGCATGTGACGCTGCTGCAGGGGCTCGCGCCCGACAACATACTTCCGTGGTCGTCCGTCGCTTTCATCGGTCCGGCCTGGAGCCTCTCGCTCGAATGGCAATTCTACCTGATCGCGCCGGCGCTGATCTGGCTCTTGCGTTCGCGGCGTTGGGCGGCGCTGGCGACGCTCATCGCATTCGCAGGGGCCTACCTGTTCAAGCACCAGGTGTTCGGCGTCTATTCCAACTACGCGAACCTGGCCGGCGGATTGTGGCTGTTCGTGATCGGCATCGCCAGCCGCCTTGCTTTGCCGGCGCTGAAGGCGATGCTGCCGCCCTTCTCCGCGATCGCTATCGCCGCGGCGGGCTTTATCCCGTTCGCCAACGGCATTGCGCCTGTTCTGTTCTGGATAGCGTTCGTCGCATTCCTGGCGCGTCCGCCCAAACAGGAATTCCTGGCCGACCGCGTCGCATCCGGATTTGCAGGAATGCTTTTCGCCTCGTGGCTGCCGAGGACATTGGGCGCGCGCTCCTATTCCGTCTACGTCTTGCACATGCCGCTGTTGGACATTCTCCTCTATCTGTTGCCGCTGCACGCGCTGACTCAAGTGCAGGCGTTCGCGCTGCTCGCGCCATCCGTCGCGGTCTCCACGCTGATCGCATCGGAACTCATGTATCGCTTTGTCGAAAGGCCGATGATTCGGCTGGGCGCCCAGCTTGCAGCGCCGCGTCTTGCACCGCGGCCGCTTGAGTCCGCGCAAACCGCGCCGTAAGGCAGAGCCATGATCGAAGGCGGGTGTCTTTGCGGAGCCGTGCGCTACACGGCGCGAGGCGAGCCAATCGCCAGCCTCCTGTGCTATTGCCGCGACTGTCAGCGCGCGTCGGGCTCAGGCCATGTGCCCGTCATGGTCGTGGGCAAAGCCGGCTTTGTCTGCACCGGCCCGGTCGCCGCCTACCCGCCGGCGACGGAAAAGTCGGGCGGGCGCCATTTCTGCTCCGTGTGCGGCAGCCTGCTCTTTGGATTGCCCGAAAGCACGCCCGATCAAGTTACGCTCTATGTCGGCGCGCTTGACGAGCCGGGGCGCTTCCAGCCGACCGACGCCATTTTTCTGCGCGACCGGAATCACTGGGACGTGTCAGCGCTCGACCTGAACGGCCACGACCGTTTGCCCGGACAAGATCAATAGAGCAAATGCGCCTGCCGCGCGTGCGCCCAGGCCGTCTCGTCAGGCGTCGTCAACGCGTCAAGATCGGCCGGCGCGGCGCCGGCGTCATCAACCCATAGGCGAAGCAAGGGCGAGCCGTTGATCACGTCAATGGCAAGCTTGTCCAACTCATACTCGTACGGAAAATCGCGCCAGAGCGGATAATCCGGATAGAGCCGGCGGATCGCCTTGAACGCCAGCGCCTGCAAGCGCCAAGGACGGAAAGTGTCGTGATCGTAGCCCGGATCCTCGGTGTGAATCTGCACGCCGCTGCAAAGCTGCTTGGCATGCTTGTGGAACGTTGGTTCAAACCAGCATTCGCGCAGGCGGCATCCGTTGAGCCAATGCGGAGCGAGCTTCTGCATTTCCGCGATCACGGCGCGCGCTTCGATATCGGGCGCGCCAAACAATTCGAGCGGGCGCGTGGTGCCGCGCCCTTCTGAAAGTGTCGCGCCTTCCAGCATCACCGTTCCAGCATAGGCGCGCGCCATCCAGAGGTTGGGCGCGTTGGGCGAAGGATTGATCCACGCGCGTTCGCCCAGCGGCCAACCAAAACCCGGCCCTTCGTCCAGCCGATACCCGTCCATCTCGATCACGCGATATGCGACGTCCAGTTTGAAGTGCTCGATGAACCACAAGCCAAGCTCGCCGAGCGTCAGACCGTGCCGCATCGGCATCGGGCCCGCACCGACGAAACTTTCCCAGCCGGCGCGCAGCGCCAGTCCCTCGATTGGACGGCCCGCGGGATTGGGCCGATCGAGCACCCACACCTCCTTGCCCTCCTTGGCGCAAGCTTCGAGCACGTAAAGCAACGTGGTGATGAAGGTGTAGATGCGGCAGCCCAGATCCTGCAGATCGACGAGAATGACGTCGAACGTCGACATCATCTGCCCGCTTGGCCGGCGCACCTCGCCATAGAGCGAGAACACCGGAATGCCGTGCACGGGATCGCTGTAGTCGGCCGTCTCCATCATGTTGTCTTGCTTGTCGCCGCGCATACCGTGCTGCGGGCCGAACGCGGCGCTCAAACGGATGTCGCCGAGCGCGGCCAGCGCATCGAGTGAATGGGTGAGATCGGCGGTCACCGAAGCGGGATGGGCGAGCAACGCCACACGCTTGCCGTGAAGCGGCGCGCGCAGCTCCGGATCGGCGAGCAGGCGATCAATGCCGAATTTCATGAAAGCTCCACGGTGAAGGCGTCGGCGTGGTGGAAGTCGGGTTTACCGGGCGCATGCGCCAACGCCCAATACGACTTCGCGCCGTCGTTTTCCTCGATCACGCACGAAAGCCCAAGCCGCCAAGCCTCATCGCTTGGCGGCAGATAGACGAGCGCATCGACATCGACGTGCGTGGCGTTGGCGCCGGTGATGATCGCGGGCGGGGCGAGATCGGCTCGCGCCATGCCCTGCCGGTAGCCGGCGAAATGGTACGCCGCCCATTGCGTCGACGGCGAGAAGTTGAATTCGTAATACCCCGCACCGGGCGCCGTCTTCACGAACGCCTCGAAGCAGGTGGTGCGCCAAAGCCCGTCCGCGCGCAGCGGCTCCGCCGGCGGCGCGAGGCGCACATCGGCGATCCGCCCTGCCACCGTGTAACGCAACGCCAACACGCCGGGCTGCGGCCGCGCCACGGCGGCGGTGACGCCGTCCACGGCGCCGCTTGGCGTAGCGGGATGGCGGATGAGTTCATGCAACACGGGCGCGAGCTTAGACCCGATCTCCTTTAACGGCGCGTAGCTTTGGCGCCCGAAACGATGCGTCCGCTTGACGAGCCGCCCGGCGATCCCCTAGCAGCAAGCCCATGCACAGCACGCGCTATTATTACGACTTGAACTGACGCGCGGCGCTTTGGCGCCGCCGGCCGGCGGCGCGCGCTCTTCACAAGAGACGGTCTCCGGCCTCTAAAGGCTTCCTTCGGAGACGTTCGTGACAAACCCCGCCCCCAAGTCTGACTTCCTGCAGAGCGTGATCGCGCGCGGGCAGTTTCACCAATGCACCGATCTCGAGGCGCTCGACGCCGTCGCCGCCAAGGGCGTCACCGGCTATATCGGCTTCGACGCCACCGCCCCTTCGCTGCATGTCGGTTCGCTGACGCAGATCATGCTGCTGCGTCGGCTTCAGCAGGCGGGCGGCAAGCCGATCGTGCTCCTGGGCGGAGGCACCACGCGCGTTGGCGATCCCTCCGGCAAGGATGAGGCGCGCCAACTGCTCTCCGAAGAGCAGATCGCCAAGAATACGGCGTCGATCAAAGCCGTGTTCGGCAAATTTCTCAAATTCGGCGACGGCCCCAGCGACGCCGTCATGGCGGACAATTCCGACTGGCTCCTGAAGCTCAACTACATCGACTTCCTGCGCGATGTCGGGCGCCACCTCTCCGTCAATCGCATGCTGACCATGGATTCAGTGCGCATGCGCCTCGAGCGCGAGCAGCCGCTCTCGTTCATCGAGTTCAACTACATGGTGCTGCAGGCCTACGACTTCGTGGAGCTGAACCGGCGCAGCGGCTGCCGCCTGCAAATGGGCGGCAGCGACCAGTGGGGCAACATCGTCAACGGCGTCGAGCTGGGCCGGCGCATGGACGGCGCAGAGCTGTTCGGCTTAACCCAGCCGCTGATCACCACCGCTTCCGGCGCGAAGATGGGCAAGACGGCGCAAGGCGCCGTGTGGCTCAACGCTGATATGCTCTCGCCTTATGACTACTGGCAATACTGGCGCAATACCGAGGACGCCGACGTCGGGCGCTTCCTCAAACTTTTCACCGATCTGCCACTCGACGAAATCGCCCGTCTCGAAGCGCTGCAGGGCGCGGAAATCAATGAGGCCAAGAAGAAGCTGGCCACGGAGGCGACCGCCATGCTGCACGGCCGCGCTGAAGCGGAGAAAGCCGAGGCCGCCGCCCGCGCAACCTTCGAACAAGGCGCGCGCTCGGACGATCTGCCGAGCATCGCCGTGACGCGGGCCGAGATCGAGGCGGGTTTGCGCATCAGTGCGGCCTTCGTGCGCGCCGGGTTGGTGGCGTCGAACGGCGAAGCCAAGCGGCACATCGCTGCTGGGGCGTTGCGCATCAACGATGCCGTCGTTGCTGACGAGAACGCCGCGCTCTCAATCACCGACATCGCGGATGGCGCGATCAAACTCTCGCTCGGCAAGAAAAAGCATGCACTGCTGAGGGTGAGCTAACGCCTGCGCACGACCGCGACGTTCTGATGACCGGAAGTCACGCTTCGAACAATGGCGTCGACCATGAAATGGCGGGCGAAGGCGTCTTGAGCATACTGGTCCGTCATGAGCGTGAGCCGATAATATTCCTTGTCATCGATGACCGTATCGAGGTCGGCCGAGCGCCATTCGTCGAAATAGCCGTCTGTATCGAGTGCGTTGAGCGCAGCAATCGATCGCGATCCATGCAAGTAGGAGGTCCCGTCGCCGTTAAAGGATAGGAACGCCGTCCCCTTCGGCGCCAACAGGCGAGCCAACTCGCCCAGCCAAGCTTCCATCGCCGGCTTCTGTAAGTGCGAGAGCACGCTGCTGGAAATGATCACGTCGTACTCGCCGCCCGGCAGTTGCGTCGGCGGCATCAAGGGCACGGCGTAAAATTTCGCGTTGGAAAAGTTCTCGCCGCACCAGGCGATGTTGTCCGCGTCGATGTCGATGCCCGTGCACTGCGCGCCGGCTTCAATGAAGAAGCGGATCAGCCTGCCGCAGCCGACACCCCAATCAAGGACACGCAAACCCGCCAGCGAACGCCGCCCTGACTGCTCCAAAATCAATGACTTGAAGCGGTTGAAATCCGAAAACCCGCCGTTGAAATAGGAAACCTGGTTCGCCCTTTGCCCCGAAACCCTGCGTATGTTGTCCAGCGGCGGCAAACCCAATTGATCAACCTTGCCGAGGTATCGATACACCGGAAAACGCCGATGCTCCGGATTCGGGCGGTCCTCGGCGAAAGACAATTCGATGCGTACGAAATCATCCCGCACCGCGTTGTCAGCGACAGCGTAGAAGCCCAGTTCGCGCTCGACCGTGAAGGGCCAATACAGTTCTGAGGTATTCGTCGCCGCATGCGACAGCACGTGCGCCGGTTGACCGTCGACCATGACGCTCGGAAGGCTCTGCAACGCGCCTTTGGGAGGCGCCGCCCAACCAAGCATGTGCAGCTTGCCGGCGCTCGGGAAAACAGCCTCGATATCCCAGGGGGTACGGCTCATGCGCGCGAGGATCGCCTCCAGCCTTTCGGGCGTCATGAAATTGTTGGGGATGTCAGAAGAATCGAGCCAGGCGAGCGGAAAATGCGAGCGCGACGACCTTATCCAGAGGCGCGCCGATGTCGGCGCCGCCCGCGCCATGGTCGCCAGCAGGCGGGCATCGAGTCTTACGGCGACGCTCACGTCGTCGCCAGGCGCGGGACTTTGAAAGGAAAATGCACCGTCGTCCACGAGCCCGACCCCGGCGCGCAGGACGTCGCCGCCAATGCAGAGGGATAGGGCGGCATTCTCGATCATCGCGCGCTTGGCGGAAAAGCGCCAAATGTGATCCGGGCCGACACTGCTCTTGGCATGCTGATCGACGCTACGGAATGCGGCGACGATATCCATACGTTCCCCTGAACTGCGCATCAGACTCATGCGCTCGGGACCCAACGCGGTCAACGAAGCATCCATGACACAGCGTCCCCGCGCGACGTGGCGCGCTGCCTGAAGCTTCACCGGCATGAAAGACGATGTCGCGCAGGCGCCGCCGACGGGAGTTTTAGTGGCCCTGGCCTTGTGCCGGCGCCGCGCTGCGTTGGGCGCTGCGCTGCTGTTGCTGCGTCCGCGGCGCCACCGGCTCGAATATGCGCCGCAGAATGCCCGGCGTCAGCGCGGACAACGGATTGACGCCCACACGGGGCTCCGCCACCGGCCCATCGATCGAATATGTAATGCCGACAACGCCTTCCCCCCGACGCGATACGAGAAGGTCTCCGACCAGGGGCAGCGCGCCCAGCATCGAATTCACGCCATACGAAGGCACCACCACCCCGTCGATGTTGAGATTGTCGCCGTGCATGTCGTAAGCACCCGAACCGGTGAGGCCGAGCGACGGACCGGCCGCCCGCGCTTCGCCGATGACCAGACGGTTGTTGGCGAACGTCATCGGCGCATCAAGCGCGGTAAAGCCGATCCCGTCGCCATTGAGCATTTCGACAAGGCCCGTCAGCGAACCCGCGGATGACAACAGCCGCGCCATCGCCGGCAGGCGCACGATCTGGAAATCGCGCAGGTGCACGACGAAATCCGCGCGGCTCGGCGGGCCGGTGCGCCAGGCGCCGTCCGCCGACGCAATGCCGCCCTGGATGTTCTCCGCGCCGGTCAGGGCGCGCATGGCGAAGCCGGCGTCCTCCGCTTCCATCCGTATGCGGCCTTGGGGGTCGTCCGGACGCACGCCCAGCGCAAGCGTGAAATTCTTTCCCTGCGAGCTTTGGCCGTCGGCCATGAGCATGTCGAGGGCGTTCTGGCGCGTCGCCATTTGGACGCGCGCATTTGTCAGCGTCGCGCCTCCGCGCAGCTTCAGTCGATCAACGGTGATCGCCGCGCGCACGAGCGGCTCGTCCGCTTGCGGCGCCCGCCCTCCGCCGGCGCCCGCGGCGTCGTCGGCGTCCATGAACGGCGCTCCGTCGAACAGGGGCCCGCGCACGTCGATTTCCAACGCTCCGTCGCGGGCGCGCTGCGCATGCAAGTGCGCGTCCGCGCGCCCTTCGAGCACGAAGCGCGGCAGGTCCGCTTCGACGATGCGCCCGTCCTTGGTGATCTGGATCCTTCCCTGCGCCAGCATGCCGACGCCGCGCGCGTCAAAATTGTCGAGCACCAGGGAAGCATCCTGCTGGCGGGCGATATCGAATCGCATCGAGGCGATTTGCCCGGCGCGCTTGGTCCAGAAACTGAAGGGCGAATCCACAGCCGCGTTGCGCAGATCGAGTTGAATATCGGCGTTGTCGACGTCGAAGCCGCGCCCCTGTCCGCTGACTTGCACGCCGATGCGCCCTTGCGCGTATCCCGCCACGGGATAGCCGAGCCGCACCAGGTCGTCGGCGTCGAAATCGCCGTTGAACGTGTATTCCGAAGACGCGCGCCCCGGCGGGCGATTGAGATGCTCGGTCCAACTGATGTTGACGTCGGACGAGCCCGCGCGCAGCGGGCCCGAAACAACGATCGCGCGCTGATCGCCGCGCACGTCCAGCCGGCCCTGCGCCAGCGCCACGCGGCGCGTCGACATATTGCCGGCGAAATTGTCGAGCTGCCCGTCGATGTCGAAGCGCCATTGCTCGAACGCGATGTGTTCGCCAAGCGGACGCTCCAGGCGCAGATTGACCGCGCCGCGTCCGGTCACCGAAGACGGATCCACCGGCACGCGCTCGTGCAGGTCGAGCGGCTGTTGCATCAGGATTTCAACAAGGCTGCGGGCCTCGCCCTCGGCGTGCGCCGAGAGGATCACCGAACCGCCTTTCGGCTTGAGACGCGGCACTGAGAGCGAACCGCGCGTCAGCGTGAGGTTGTTGAGCCGGGCTTCCTGCACCGTGAGATCGAAGCGATTGCCTTGCAGCACGCCCGCGCCGCGCGCGTTCAGCACCGGAGACATCGTCGGCACATAGTGCATCTCAGCATTGTTCACGTCGAAGGTGACGTTGATCGCTTCATTGCGCAGTACGCCCGCCGCGAGATCGGAGGGGCGGATGTCGAGCTTGGCCTTCAAATTGCTGATGCGTCCGGCGATGCGCGAAGTGATCAGGTAGCGGCGCGCCTCCGAGGCCAATTGCACCGGCCAGAAATGCATCACCTGGTCCATGCTGACGACGCCGGCGGCCCCACCTTCCAGTTCGAGCCCGGGATACGTGCGCCCACCCGCTTCGTCCCAATAGAGCCGCCCCGTCGCATCGACGATCGCTTCACCCGTGCGGGCGTGCGCGCGCGTAAGGCTGATGCTGCGATTGCCGCTGTCGATGGCGCCGGCGATCTGCACGTCCGAGAGATCGACCGGCGCGGACAGCATGCCCGGCATGTCGAGGGTCGCCGCCGGCAACACGATGTCGAACGGCGCGGGCTGATGGGGATCGGCGCGGAGAATGGCGGAGGCCTGCCGCACGCGCACTTCGCCCCGCACCTGCGTGCGCTGTCCCGCGAGCGTGAGCTGGTCGATGATCAGTTCATCGCTATCGATATCGTAGCGGCCGTGCAGGCGTCCGCCGGACAAGTCGAAGCGCCCGCCCGCCATGTCGGCGACGCCAGGCCCCAGGGTCGCATCGCCTTCAAGGCGGCTGACGCCCGCATGGCGATCTAGTCCAAGCGAGACGGTTGCGGTCAGCGGCGCGTCCAAGCCGGCGAACGGACCCAGAGCCGCCGGCGAGAGCAGAGCCCGCGGGCGCACGTTGCGCGCCCCGAATTCGATCACCGCGGATTGGAACTGAGTGTCCGTCGTGATCCGCAGGCTGGCAGGCGCCTGGCCGTTCGCGCCTTCAAGACGCGCGTCGGCGACGAATGCGAGCGCGTCGCCCTGCCGGGCCAATTCGAGCATGGCGGAGTCGGCGGTCCAGTGACCGCCCGTGGAATCGTCGATGATGGCCAGGTGCGCGCCGCGCACGCTCAGCGCCTTCAGCTGCGCCCCCGCGCCCACGGGCCGGAACACGAGCTCCATCCCGTCCAGCAGACGGTTGACCCGCTGCGCCAGGGTCTCGTGCAATTGCGACGGCGGGATGATGATGTCGGCCGGCGCGCCTGGAGGCCCGAAGGCGATATGGATCGCTCCGTCCGCCTTGTGCGTGACGGTGAGATCGCCGCCGTCGAACTCGGCGCGCACCAGCGAGATCCGTCCCATGAGCAGGGGCAGAACGTTGAGTTCAATGCGCGCTTCGTTGGAACGCGAGAGGATGTGGCCGCGCCCGTCCTCGACGGTCACTCCCACGGCCCGCAGCTCGAGGGCGTTGCCCTCCTTGGTCCAGGCCAGTTCGACCTTCTCGATGCCCACGGGCCGGCCCGAGCGGGCGCGGCTCAACTCGTACTGCACCTGCTGGCGGATGGAGTTCAGTTCAACCGGGCCCTGGCTGAGCCGCCACCAGGCGACGCCGAGGCCGATCAGGGCGGCCGCCACCAGGCCCAGCAAGATTTCAAGAGCAAGCAGGCTGGAGCGGCGAATCATCGGCGCGTTTCCGCCTCCCCGCCTGGAACCCTAGCGTTGTCCTGCCGAAATGCGCAAAGCTCTGCGCCAGCGCGGCGCGCCTTCACGCCCGACGCCGACAAGGGGCGAAACATGTCCAAACCGCTCAAGCCTGGAGACCCCGCCCCCGCATTTGACTTGCCGACGGCCGGGGGCGGTCGCGTCAGCCTCGCCGGCCTTAAGGGCAAGCGGGTCATCCTTTATTTTTATCCTAAAGACGACACGCCGGCTTGTACCCAAGAAGCCCTAAGCTTCACTGAAAAGACAAATCAAATCACCAGAGCGAACGCCGTCGTCGTCGGCGTCTCCCGGGATTCCACAGGAAAACACGATAAGTTCGCGGCCAAATATGGGCTCAAGGTGCTTTTGGCCTCCGACGAAGACGGAGACGTGTGCTCGCGCTACGGCGTTTGGGTCGAGAAGAGCATGTACGGGCGCAAGTATATGGGCGTCGAACGGGCGACCTTCCTGATTGATGAAAAAGGCAGGCTCAAGCGTATGTGGCGCAAAGTCAAAGTGCCGGGCCATGTCGAGGAGGTGTTAACTGAGCTTAACAGCCGCTAGTCTTCACGGCCTCGTCTTCGCGTCTTGCAAAGGTAAATTGGCCCAGCATTCGCTTCAGGCGAACCAAGAAGCTGAAATTCCTGTAAACGGGAGCGTACGGCTGTTGCAATTCGGGTCCGTTTCAGGTTCAGATGGTTTTGGCGGGGCTAACGGTAATTTGTTGTTAAGTTAGCGGGCGGTGGCGGACAAATGAGCCAGTTCGGATCGCGGGCGCGGGCGTTCTTCGACCGCGTATTCCCTGAGCGCCAAATCTATCACCGCAGCGGCGGCAGCGTCCGCTATGTCTCGCTTTCGCCGTCCAAGCAGGCGCTTTTGGCCCTCGGGGCCGTGGGCGTCGCCGGCTGGTGTGTTTACGCGACCGCCAACACTCTGCTGGAAGGCCCCCGCGCGACCGCCTCGAACGCCGAAGTCGAGCGTCTGCAGCAGAAATATGACCGCTGGTTGAACGAAGCCCGGGCCCAGGCCGCGGCCAGCCAAGCCCAGCTCGAAGAGCGCACGCGCGCGTTCGACCAGGCCACCCGCGATTTTGAGACCCGCCACGAAGTGCTGCGCAGCTTGCTGGAGTACGCCGGCGGCACCAGCCTCACCGCCGCGGCGCGCCCGATCGAGCGCGACGGCGCCCGCATGTTGATGGCCGCCTCGATCGACGAAGCCGAGCCTCGCCAAGCCCGGATGATGACGAGCGAGCCCTATCAAGTGCAGACCGTGGGCTTCCGCGCCCGGGTCGACCGGCTCGAATCGGACCAGGAACAGACGCTGTCGCAGCTCGAAGACAGCGTCGCGCAGCGCAGCGAACAGGTCCGCGGCGTCATGCGCCTCACCGGCGTGTCCATGTCGGCGCTAACGGGGCCGGAAGCGGAGGCCGCCGGCGGCCCGCTGGTTCCGCAAGATCTCGTCGCCTATCTGCGCGACAGCGACTTGAACCCGGCGTTCGCCCGCCGCGTCAGCCAGGTTGCGGCCCGCGTAGCCGAATCCCGCCGGCTCGAAGCCATCGCCAGCTCGACGCCCCTGGCCCAGCCGCTCGCCGTCGACTACCGCGAAACATCCGGTTTTGGTCCGCGCACGGATCCGTTTACGGGCCGGCCCGCCTTCCATCCCGGCCTCGACATGGCGGCCTTCGAACGGGCGCCCGTTGTGGCCACGTCGCCGGGCGTCGTCTCCTATGCCGGCCCGCGCAGCGGCTACGGCAATTGTGTCGAGATCGATCACGGCTTCGGGTTTAAGACTCGGTATGGACATTTGCGCGACATTCAGGTGACCCGTGGCGAGCGCGTCGCTATCGGGCAACGCATTGGATCAATGGGATCGACGGGCCGCTCCACGGCGACCCACCTGCACTACGAAGTCTGGTTTCGCGGCCGGGCGATCGATCCCATCAACTTCTTGAGGGCCGGACGACATGTTCACGAGCAAGGGTAAGCCAGTCGAATCGACGATGCCGGCGCTTCCCGATCCGATGACACAGCGGCGCCAGTCGCAAGGCCGGGCCGGGATTGCTTCGATTATCGCCAATGGCGTTAAGATCACCGGTGCGATCGTCGCCGACGGCGCCGAATTGCAGGTCGACGGCGAGATCGAGGGCAATGTCCGCGGCGGCGCCATCACCGTTGGCGACACCGGAATGGTGAAAGGCGACATCGTCTCCGAAAGTGTGACGGTGCATGGCCGCATCGAAGGCTCGGTGCGGGCGCGCAAAGTCATGCTGGCGCGCAATGCGCATGTGCTCGGCGACATCGTCCATCAAAGCCTTTCGGTCGAGATGGGCGCGGTGTTCGAGGGCCAGTGCCGCTATCTGCAGGATCCTCTGAGCCAAGCAGGCCCCGGCACGCCAGCCGCGCCGCAGATTGTGGCGGCCCCGGAAGCGCCCTCCTCGTTCGGCGCCTTTGGCGACACCGAGACCGACGATCGGCTCGCGCCCGGCGTGATTGTCACGGGCAGCAACTGATTTTCTGATTTACTGGGTTGGAATACGAACTCGAGGCCGGCGGAAACGCCGGCCTTTTTGTTTCGAGCAGGGCGGACGGCTTGACCTCACGGCGCCGCTACTGCGACCTACGATCAAAGGCGCGCCACAGACGCCACGGGGAGGACAGCTTTGACCGACGCCGCCGCGCCGAAGCCCGAAAGCGCCGTGTTCGCGAAGATCACGCAACGCATCATTCCGATCCTGTTCGTCTGCTACATCGTCGCCTTCCTCGACCGTGTGAACGTCGGATTCGCGAAGCTGCAGATGGCCGGCGATCTCGCCTTCAGCGATGCGGTCTATGGGTTCGGCGCAGGCATTTTCTTCGTCGGCTATTTTCTCTTCGAAGTGCCGAGCAACATCGCCCTTCGGCGCGTCGGCGCACGCGTCTGGATCGCGCGCATCATGATCACCTGGGCCGTGATCTCGGCGTGCTTCATGTTCACCGGCGCCATGCGCTGGGGCCCGCTCGCCAGCGGTCTGGGGCTAAGCGACGCGGAGTTCACATTCTACGTTCTTCGTTTCCTGCTCGGCGCCGCCGAAGCCGGCTTCTTTCCAGGCGTCATCCTGTATCTGACGTTTTGGTACCCGGCCGAGCGCCGCACGACGATGGTCGCCCTGTTCATGTGCGCGATCGCCGTCTCCAACATCGTCGGTTCGCCGATCTCCGGCGCCATCATGCAGTTCAGCGACGGGACCGGCGGCTTGCGCGGCTGGCAATGGTTGTTCCTGCTGGAGGCCGTCCCATCCGTGATAGTCGGCGTTCTCGTGCTCGTGCTGCTGCCCGACGGCCCGCATGATGCGCGCTGGCTGAGCGCGGACGAAAAGGCTCTGGTGCGGCGAGGCCTCGATGCGGAGGAAATGACGAAGCAGGCGCGGAGCGGCCGACACAACCTGCTCGATGCGTTCAAGGACTTCCGCGTATGGGCGCTGGCGCTCGTCTATTTCAGCCACAACATCTGCATTTACGCGGTGAACTTCTGGATGCCGACCATCATCCAGGAATTCGGCTTCGCTTCGCACGATTACCTGCGCGTCGGCGGGCTCGCGGCGATCCCCTGGAGTCTTGCCGTCGTCGCGCAGATCTATTGGGCGCGTCATTCCGACCGAACAGGCGAACGCCGCCTGCACGCGGTCGCCGGCCTCTTGCTCGCGCTCGTTGGCCTCCTGATGCTCGCCTTTTTCTCGCATTCGACGATCATCGCCATGATCGCGCTCTCGTTGGTAACAGTCGGCATCTCGTCCTACGTCGTGGTCTTCTGGTCGCTTCCGACGGCGTTCCTCTCGGGAGCTGCGGCGGCGGCGGGCATCGCCTGGATCAATTCGCTGGGAAATCTCGGCGGCTATTTCGGACCGGACTTGATTGGCCGCGTGCGCACGGCGAGCGGCGGTTCGAGCGAAGCCGCCTTTCTCGCGCTGGCGGCCTTTGCCCTGCTGGGCGCGCTGATCGTCTTCACGCTGCCGAGGGCGAAGACGTCCTAGTCAATGTCCTCGACGACCTTTTCTCCGCCGCCGGAAATGCGCTGTGCGAGCGAGGCGGCCATGAACTGGTCGAGGTCGCCGTCGAGCACGCCTTGCGTGTCGCTGGTTTCAACGCCCGTGCGCAGGTCTTTGACCATTTGATACGGCTGCAGCACGTAGGAGCGGATCTGCCGGCCCCAGCCGATCTCCGTCTTCGTTGATTCCAGCGCCTGCGCCTCGGCTTCGCGTTTTTGCAATTCGCGTTCGTACAGGCGCGCGCGCAACATGTCCCACGCCGTGGCGCGGTTCTTATGCTGCGACCGCTCGGACTGGCATGAGACGACGATGCCGGTGGGAATGTGCGTGAGGCGCACCGCGGAATCGGTTTTGTTGATGTGCTGTCCGCCCGCGCCGGAGGCGCGGTAGGTGTCGGTGCGCACGTCCTTGTCGAGGATGTCGATCTCGATCGTGTCGTCGATCACCGGATAGACCCAGACGCTGGCGAAGCTGGTGTGTCGGCGCGCGTTTGAATCGAACGGCGAGATGCGCACCAGGCGGTGCACGCCGGCTTCCGTCTTCAGCCAGCCATAGGCGTTTTCGCCCTTGATCAGCAGCGTCGCCGATTTGATGCCGGCGGTGTCGCCCGCCTGATATTCAAGCTCTTCGACTTTATAACCGTGCGCATTGGCCCAGCGCGCGTACATGCGGAAGAGCATGTCGGCCCAATCCTGGCTCTCGGTGCCGCCGGCGCCGGAATTGATTTCGATGTAGCAGTCGTTGCCGTCCGCTTCGCCGGACAGCAACGCCTCCAACTCCGCCTTGGCCGCGCGCTTATGAACCTCCTCGAGCGTGCGATGCGCGTCCTCCACCATCGCTTCGTCGCCCTCGGCCTCGGCCAGCTCGGCGAGTTCCGTGGAATCGGCAAGGTCGCGCTCAAGCGATCGTATGTTGTCGATGGCCGAGGCGAGCTTGTTGCGCTCGCGCATAAGCTTTTGCGCCTTGGCGGGATCGCCCCAGAAGTTTGGATTCTCGACGAGCGCGTTCAGCTCATCGAGGCGCACATTCGCCTGATCCCAGTCAAAGACGCCTCCGCAACAAAGCGACACTCTGCGCGACGCCGTCGGCGAGGGTTTGGATGTCTGCGCGCATAGCTAATGATCCCAAAAAGCGATTCCGCGCATAGATAGCGGTTCACGGGCGCGATGGGGAGTGCGCCGATGACCCTTGGCCCTTCGGAACTGCACGGCCCTCTCGTCCATTGAGCGCACGAGACTAGTAGAGCCCGCCCAGATCGTTCTGCTGCTGTTGCTGCTGCTGGTTGCCCTGGGCGATTTCGCCGGTCGTGCCGAGCGCGCTGTCGACGCCGGAGAGCACGCGCGGATCGATCGGGGCCGTGCCCCCGAAGACGAAGGGCGACGACGTCACCTGCTCGGTCGGCTCCGTGCCAGGCCGGAACGCTTCGAGGATCGTTTCCGTCGTCATCGGCCCGGGCAGCAGGCCCGTGCGCTGATCGATGCGCACCAGGCGGACGCCGGCGGGAATCCGGAACGGCATGGGCGGCGTATCCTTCAAGGCTTCCCGCATGAAGCTGGAAAAGATCGGCACCGCGTTGCGCGCGCCAGTTTCGCCTTCTCCCATGCTGCGTGGGCGATCGAAGCCGACCCAGACGCCGACGACGAGATCCGGCGAGAAGCCGATCCACCAATCGTCCTTGTAATCGCTCGATGTGCCGGTTTTGCCGCCCAGCGGATAGCCGAGCGCATTGAGCTGTGAGCCCGTGCCGCGCTGGACGACGCCCTGCGCCATCGAGACGATCTGATAGGCGGTCACCGGGTCGAGAATCTGCGCGCGCGCATCCGGCAGCGCGGGCGGCGCTTGGCCGCGCCATGGGCCGACACACGCCGCGCAGTCGCGCTGGTCGGCGTGGAATATCGTGTGGCCGGTGCGATCTTGGATGCGGTCGATCAGGATCGGCGTAATCTGCTTGCCGCCGTTCACGAACATGCCATAGGCGGTGGTCATGCGAATGAGCGTCGTTTCGCCCGAACCCAGCGCCAGGGCGAACACGGGAATGGTGTTCTGTCCGTAGAGCCCAAGCCGTTGGCCGTATTGCAGCACGCGCTCGGGTCCCATCTCGTAGGCGACGCGCGCCGTCATGGCGTTGAGAGACAATTCGAGCCCGCGCCGCAACGGCGTGGGGCCAAGGAATTCGTGCTCGTAGTTCTCCGGCGACCACGTCGAGCCGTCGCCGGCTTGAATTGAAAGCGGCCCGTCGTCGATGAGCGTCGCCGGCGTGATCGGCTCGCCTTCGGGATTGTTCCATTCGAGCGCTGCGGCATACACGATCGGCTTGATCGAGGACCCCGGCTGACGATTGGCCTGCGTCGCCCGATTGAGGCCGCCCGGTTCGTCGAACGAATAGCCGCCCACCATCGCCAGTACGCGCCCTGTATGCGGATCCATCGCCACGAGCGCGCCTTGCACTTCGGGCTTCTGCTTCAATGTGTAGCGCGCGTTGGCGCCGCGTTGGGCGAATACGATCGCGCCCGCCACCAGCGCCCGCGTACGGTTGCGGCCGGTGGCGTTTTGCGCCGCCCATCGCGCGTCATCGTCGAGCAAGCGGCCGGTGGCGCCGTTCTCGTCCGTAACGCGGATGCCTCCCGACGTCCCCGTCACCATGACGCGCACCCAGTCGGAAAGCGTCGGCGCGCGCGGCGCGGCGCGCAATTGCGCGCGTATGTCTCCGTGCGGATCGCCGCTGCCGATCGGCCCGCGCCACGCGTGGCGCCGATCATAAGCCTCAAGCCCCGCCCGCAGGGAGCGCGCCGCCACGAGTTGCAGACGGGTATCGAGCGTGGAGCGGATGGACAGGCCGCCATCCAACAACGCCTGCTCACCATATTGCGCCACGATCTGGCGGCGCACTTCCTCGACGAAATGCGTCGCCGCCACGTACTGCGGTCCCGAGAGCCGGTCGCGCGTCACCAACGGCTCGGCCTTGGCCGCGTTCGCCTCTTGCGCGGTGACGTATCCGCGCTCGAGCATGCGATCGATGACCAGATTGCGCCGGCCCACCGCGGCGTCGTGGTGGACGTCGGCGTCGTAATTGCTCGGCGCCTTCGGCAGCGCGGCGAGATAGGCCGCTTCGCCGATCGTCAGCTGCGACAGCGGCTTGTCGAAATAATTGAGCGAGGCGGCGGCGACGCCGTAGGCGCGGTTTCCGAGATAGATCTGGTTCAGATAGAGTTCGAGGATCCGGTCCTTATCGAGCACTTGCTCGATGCGCTGGGCGACGATGGCCTCCCGCACCTTGGTATAGCCGGCGCACCAGATGCGCTTGAGGCCGGATTCGCGCCCACAGCTCGCGGCGCGGCCCGTCAGCATATTGCCGGCCACCTGCTGGGTGATGGTCGACGCGCCCTCGAGCCGGCGGCCCCGCAACACGTTGCCGATATTGCTGACCGCGATTCGCGCGATGCCTTGATAGTCGACGCCCGAGTGCTCGAAGAAGCGGCGGTCCTCGACCGCCACGAATGCGTTCTTCACACGGTCGGGGATGTGATCGATCGGCACGAACATGCGTTGCTCGCGCGCGAATTCGGCCACCAGCGCGCCGTCGCCGGCGTGCACGCGGCTCGTCACCGGGGGGGTGTAGTTCTGCAGGTCGGCGAGACTCGGCAAGCCCTGGAGGGCCGCGATCAGAAAGCCCGTCACACCGAGCACGACCACGCCAGCGGCGATGGCGACGCCGATCAGGATTTTACGAAACATTCAGTCCACTTCCGCTGACCGAGGTGGTCCCCAGGCTTTAAGGCGCGATTATGACAAGCCGCTCTTGCTGTCACGTGAAGTTCGGGCGGGACAATGAACGGACCATGGGGCGAGTTTGAGGCCGACACTTGCGCGAACGCAGAGACAGCCCCCTCAGGCGCCGGCCACGTAAATCGGCGCGGCGCGGTTGAAATACAGGTCGACGGCCCCGGCCATGGCTTCGGCCATGCGTTCGCGCGTGCGGGGATCGCCCAGGCGGCGCTCGTCGGCGGCATTGCTGAGAAACCCGGTCTCAATCAGCACCGCCGGCACGTCCGGCGCGAGCAGGACGAAAAAGCCGGCGCTGCGGTGAGTATTCGCCGCCAGCGGCGAAACGCCGCCAAGCCCGCGAATCAGCGTCTCCGCGAATTCCGCGGACTTGTTGGTGGTCTCTCGTTGCGCCAAGTCGACCAGAATATCCCCGACCATGCCCCGACGCGGCGCGGAGCCGAGGTCGACATCCCAATTCTGCGAATCCATCAGGTTCTGGGCCCGGTCGGCTCCATGCTCGGACAGCGTGTAGACGGAGGCCCCGGTCGCGTCCCGATTGGGCGCGGAATCGGCATGCATGGAGATGAACAACTCAGCGTTCTGGGCGCGCGCGAACGCCACCCGGTCCGGCAGCGGCACGAAGCGGTCATCGCTGCGGGTCAACTCCACCCTATACTGTCCGCGCGCTTCCAGGGCCGCTTTCAGCTTGAGCGCGGCGTCGAGGACCACGTCCTTCTCTCGCGTTCCCGCGACGCCGATGGCGCCGGGATCATGTCCGCCGTGGCCGGGGTCGAGGACGACCGTGCGGCGCAGCCCAGGATTGTCGCGGCGCACCAAAACCGGCGCCGCCGCAACCGGGGCCGCCGCTGAAGCCAGGTCAAAGCTCAGGCCCGGATTACGGTGCCCGCCCACCGCCTGGCTGATGAGACTGCCCGGGGCGTTTAAATCAAGCACAAGGCGGGCGGCCCCTGGGTGCTGGCCACAGCGGTACCGCACCACCGCGCCAACGCCCGCGCCCTGCGCGGGCGCCCCAGGCGCCCACACCGCATCAGCCATATCGATTACGAACCGATCGGGCCCGGTTAGGAATGATGTCCTAGCCAAAACCGTGCGGTCGACGGCGACAGCCACGCGTACGGCGCCAGCCATATCTTGCAGAGACACTCCCCGCACGATGGTCGGAGCAGCCGCCCAGGCGCGCGCGGGCGCGGCCGCCCCAAGGGCGGCCAGTCCGGCGAATTGCAGGAAGTGGCGGCGGTCCAGCGTCATCCAGCCCAACCTTAGCCGCGGCCCGTTTTCAGACCGGTTTAAGAAAGGGGTTAATTGCAGTTCGCACTTGGCGTCTTTCGCAGCGTATTCAGCCGCTTTCCTTCGCCCTCGAAATCATGCATGGTGCCGGCCATCGCCGCATGCGCAGCCGGGCATTCCGCCTCCCGCGTGCGGCGCGCTCCCGCACAGCGGATCGGCGCGAATTTGGGCCCCGCGGCGCGTTTTTCGCGCTTGCTTTCGGACCGTTGAAACGCGCCCCACGCAAAGGGGAGCCCCGCGCGCCGTCCTTCAGACGGCGTCAACCGGAGCTGTGCATGATCCGTCCGTCCGCCCCACCAGCCGATCGGCGCAACGCCGTCGGCCCGGGCGCGACCACGGACACGCCTTTTTCCATGACTTTGCGCCCGACCGCCGCCCCGCGCCCGCACGACGACCGCTTCGTCGCCGCGGATCGCCTGCGGGCCCGCGTTTCCGGCGCTGACGGAGCCCGTATCAATGGCCAAGAGAATGCTCATCGACGCCGCCCACCCCGAGGAAACTCGGGTCGCGGTGCTCGACGGAAACCGCGTTGACGATTTCGATTTCGAGACAGCCAACAGAAAACAACTCAGAGGCAATATCTACCTGGCGAAGGTGACGCGCGTTGAGCCGTCGCTCCAGGCGGCGTTTGTCGAGTACGGCGGCAATCGCCACGGCTTCCTCGCCTTCCCCGAAATCCATCCCGACTATTACGCCATCCCGCACGCCGATCAGGAAGAGATCAAGGCGGAATTGGCGGCCGCCGAAGCGGAAGCCGAGGGCGAGGACGAAGACGAAGACGCCGTCGACGAGCGCCGTCGCCGCGTGCTGACGCGCCGCTACAAAATTCAGGAGGTGATCAAGCGCCGGCAGATCATGCTGGTTCAGGTGGTCAAGGAGGAGCGCGGCAACAAGGGAGCGGCGCTCACGACCTATCTCTCTCTGGCCGGCCGCTATTGCGTTCTCATGCCGAACACCGGCCGCGGCGGAGGCATTTCGCGCAAGATCACGCAAGCCACCGACCGCAAACGTCTCAAGAAGATCGCCAACGACCTCGAAGTGCCGCAGGGCATGGGCCTGATCATCCGCACGGCGGGGGCCAAACGCACCAAGACCGAAATCAAGCGCGACTACGAATATCTCATCCGCGCCTGGGAGACGATCCGCGACCAGACGCTGAAATCCATCGCGCCGGCGCTGATTTATGAGGAAAGCTCGCTGGTGAAGCGAGCCATTCGCGATCTCTACGACAAGGACGTGGATGAAATCCATGTCGAAGGCGAAGAAGCGTACAAGGAAGCCAAGGACTTTGTGCGAATGCTGATGCCTTCGCACGCCAAGCGCGTCCACAATTGGAAGGATGCGACGCCCATCTTCGCCAAGCATGGCGTCGAGCGGCAGCTTGAATCGATCTATTCGCCCGTCGTGACGCTGAAATCGGGCGGCTACATCGTGATCAACCAGGCCGAGGCCCTGGTGGCGATCGACGTCAATTCGGGCCGCGCGACGCGTGAGCGCGGCATCGAGCAGACGGCGCTCAAGACCAATCTTGAGGCCGCCGACGAAGCGGCGCGACAGATGCGCCTGCGCGACCTCGCCGGGCTCATCGTCATCGATTTCATCGACATGGAGGAATCGAAGAACGACCGCTCCGTGGAAAAGCGGATGAAGGACAACCTTCGCTTCGACCGCGCGCGCGTGCAGATGGGCAAGATCTCGCCGTTCGGCTTGCTGGAGCTGTCGCGCCAGCGCCGCCGCACCGGCGTGCTCGAAGGCACGACGCACGTCTGCGCGGTCTGCCAGGGCGCGGGGCGCGTGCGCTCGGTGCAATCGGCCGCACTCGCCTTGCTGCGCGGCCTCGACGAAGCCGTCGCCAAGCAGAAGGGGGGCGCCGTCGAAGCGCGCGCCGCCACCGATGTCGCGCTCTATATTCTGAACGAAAAGCGGGACGCCATCGCCGCCCTCGAAGCGAACCGCCATGTGCGGGTGCGCGTCGCCGGCTCCTCCGCGCTGCACGCCACGGATTTCGAGATCGAAGTCCTTTCCGATGGACGCGAGGACGAGGAAGGCGCCGAAGCCGAAATGGACGCGCCGCGCCGCGCGCCCCGTCGCGAGCCGGAGCCGGTGGTCGAGGACGAAGCCGACGTCGTCGATGAAGCCGAGGAAGAAGAGGAAACGCCAGCCGCGCGCGACACCGAGGGCGGCGAGAGCCGCCGCCGTCGGCGTCGCGGACGCCGCGGAGGGAAGCGCCGCCGCGACGGCGAAGCGCCGGCCGAAGCTGGCGACGAAGAGGTCGCGGCCGAGGCCGCGCCGCCATCGCCGCGCGCGCAAGGCGAGGAGCGCGGCGGGCGCCGCCGTCGGCGG
>DASZQK010000051.1:0-24718 GCA_035549695.1 Caulobacterales bacterium
CGGGCGCCGCCGGCGCAACGGGCGGGAGCGGCGGCAACGCCATCGGGCAGGGCGGCGGCGGCGGCGGATCGAACACGGCGGGCGCTGGAGGTGCTGGCGGAGCGGGCGGCGGCTATGGCGGCGCGGGCGGCGGCGGCGGAAGCGCCGTCGGCGGCAATGGCGGCGACGGAGGCGCGGGCGCGGGCGGCGTCGTCAGAATTTGGAGCTGGTTCTAGTCTTTGCTCCGCCGCCTATCCGTCTGCGTCGATATGCGCGGCGACTGCCGCGGAAAGTTCTCTCAGCACGCTGGAGGCCTGCGGCTCAAACGCGTAGCCAAGATCGACGACTTTCGGCGGGGTCTGCGGTTCAACGGCGTGCGCCAAACGCGCTTCCCTGTCGTCGATCATTAGCGCGTCGTGTTCGGCCAGGAAGGCCGCGAAGTATTCCTTGGCGGCCGCCATATCGTTGAAATCGACAGTGTCCATCAGGTGCTCGCCCATGATCGCATGCAGCTCGCGAATTGCGTCGGCATGTCTGTGGGCGATTTCGAAGAACGCGGCGCGCACCGCCATGCTCTCCGGGCGGCCGTCGAATTTGGCTAGGTAGTTGAGCGCGCGAAGGGTCTCGACGATGCGCGGTTCAAACGCTTGGTTTTGCAATGTCGGCTTGGGCGCGATGTCGACGACGCCCATCCATCGCAGCAATAGGGCGCACACGTCTTCGCCCGTCGCGCGTGCGGCATCATAGGAAGCCAGCGCGACATTCTCTCGCCCCACCGCGTTGAACCAACGATCCAGCACCAGCGAAAAATTCAGCGAACTGCTCTCATGAGGAAACGCGATGTGTGGAAGGCAGTAGGCCGAGTAGGTCCGCGCGCTGCCATGCTTTACGGCTTCCTGCCACAGCGAATAGAGCAGGCTTCCCCAACTTCGGAACATGAAAAAGACCCGCGGCTGATAGCCGGGAAAGCAGGACAGCAGCGTTGCGACGCCTTCATCGCTCAGCATCTCGAAGTTTTCGCTTGAGAGCAGGACGTCGCCCTCGTGAGCAGAAATTTCTGCGGCGATTGCTTGACGGAGGTCTTCCACGTCACGGTTGTGCAGGCAGCTCGCCGCTAGACCGTGGTGTCCCCAAGCGACGCGACCGGATCGCAGATAGAGCACGTTGTGAGCGCTGAGCAGCGAGTCTTCCAGAGCGCAAAGCGCCTCTTGGATATAGGTCGTGCCGGTCTTGTGAGCGCCGATGTGTAAGAAAAGTGTCGGTGCCATAGCGCTAATCCTGTTACGGCGAAAATCGCGATGGTCAATATCGGGAGACAAGATGAAGCACCCGATCGGGGTTCGTGTTCCGCGACCCGCGCCTTCGCGACTCGGTCCGCGAGCTCGACAGGCCATGGCGGCGCCATGCCGTATCGTAAACGCGGCCAACAGCGCCGCGCGACGCCGACCCCACTCTGATCATTCCGCTGCGTGCGTGGTGAAATAGGCGGCGAAATCGGCGCTCTCGGCGACGTTGGGCTCGGCCTCGGTGTTCAGTCCGAACTGCACATACAATTGCTGCGCGTAGGCGCGCGCGACCTGTGCGGCGCGCGGCGTCAGCCCGTAGTGTTCGCGCACGTGGCGCTGCATGGACAGGATTTCGCGCAGCAGCCCCGCATTGAACGAGCCGATGGTGACGCTGCGTTCGTGTCGGCGGTGGTGATTGAGCGGGTTGGGGGTGAAGGCGATCTTGCCCCGCTCCAGCACGCGCACATAGGTCGCCCAGTCGCCGGCGACGCGGTAGCGCGCGATCTCGTCGATGTTTTCGGCCATGGCCGCGAGCAACGCCTCGCGTCGGAACAGACAGGCGCTCACATTGGGCACGGTGTTCTTGACGCCCATGACGGATCGAATTTCGTCAAGACCGTCCGCGACATGGGCGCCGCGCCATTTGTCGCCGTCGATATCGGCCACGTAGTCGAGATAGTGCGGGCAGAGGATGCGCCCGTCGCCGCTCATCTGCTGCGACTGGCAATAGCTCATGATCACTTCGCCATCGTCGAACGCCGCCAGCGTCTCTTTGAGGAAATTGGAATCGCAGAGATCGTCGGCCTCGGCGATCCAGACGATGTCGCCGCGCGTCCGCTCGACGCCCTTCAGCCATTGCCGGCAGGCCGAGCCAGAATTGCGCTCGTTGACGATCAGCTCGTGGTCGATCGGCATGTCGCGCAGCAATTGCGTGAGCACTGGGACGCTGTCGTCGTTCGAGCAATCGTCGAGCACGACGATCTCGTAGATCGGCGTCGATTGGTTGCGGATGCTGCCCAGTCTATCGGCCATGTGCTTGGCGTAATTGTAGTTCGGCACGACGACCGAAACGCGCTTGAACGAGGGATCGGCGGCGGCGGCGAGATCGAACGCGTAGCGGCGGAAGGAGAAATCGCGGGCGATGCGCGCGATGCCCGCTTCGCCCAGCGCCTGCCGGCGGTTCCGGTCGCCCAGAAGATCGAGGACGCGCCCAGCGAAGGCGGCGGTGTCGAAGGCCGGCGCGACCACGCCGTGTTCGCGCACGAGGTCGACAAATCCGCCGGCCCCCTCGAAGGCGACGACCGGCACGCCGACGTCGAGCGATTCCATCACCACGGTCGGGAACGGATCCTCGCGCGAGGTCAGCGCATAGACGTCGGCGCCGGCATAGAAGTCGCCGGTGTCCTTTTGGAACCCGGGGAAGATGAATTGGCCGGCCGCGCCCGATTGCTCCACCAGGCTTTCGATCTCGGCGCGCAGCGGGCCCTCGATGTCGCCCACCCAGACGAAGGCGGCCGTCGGATCCCGCGCCAGCACGCGCGCGCCGATCTCGACGAACAGATCGATGCCCTTGCGGCGGTCGCCGAACCCGACGCAAAGCACCACATGCGCGTCCGGCGCGAGTCCGAAATGTTGGCGCAGGCGCTCGCGCGCGCCTTGCCGATGCTCCGCGGTGCGCGCGGGATTGCGCTTGTAGAGCCCTTGCGGCAGCAGCGCGCTGGCGCAGCGCGCGCTGTCGGGAAACGCCGCGCGCACCAGCTCGGCCGGAAACACTGTGAGCGCGGCGTGGTCGCGGATGGCCGCGACATGGCGGGTCAAATCGTACTGGCGCAGCACGCCGGGCAGTTCGTGCACTAATGACACGCAGCGCAGCCCCGCGCGCGCCAGCGTGCCCAGGAAAAGGCCAGAGACGCTCGTGTTGCAGATGGCGCTGACGGCGCCGCTGTCGAAGAAATGCTGAGCCAGCGCCTGCGCTTCGGCGCCCTCGGGATCGACGCCGGCGAGATCGTGCACCCGGCCGTAGCGGGCAAATTCGGGTTTGAGCGGCCCGTCTCCGAGAATGACGATCTCGAGCTGGCGATGCAGCGTGTCGTGGAACTCGCGCGCCAGATTGAGCGCAAGGAATTGCGCGCCGTGCAGATAGCCGTCATGCACGACCAGCACGAGCTTGCTCTGGCGCACTTCGGCGGCGACTTCGATGAGGGCGTCGCGCGCGCTCTGCAGCCACGCGTAGCCGTAGCGGCGGTCCGGCTCGAGATAGGCGCCTTCGGCCCATTCGTTCCATGCGTTGCAAAAGACGATGCGCTTGTCTGGATCGGCGTTGTTGAGCACGGCGTCGCGCACGGCGTTGCGCGTCCAGTCGCGGAAGAGGGCGGGCGTCGATCCGACGAAGGTGACGCCGCGGCCGATGCGGCGCGCTTCGTTGTCCCACGTCGGATAGACGCCGCGATAGAATGGATAGGGCCGCCGCTGGTAGTCCCAGCTGCGCTCGACGAACGTCTTGTAATCGTAGGCCGTGCCCGACCAATCGGGATTGATGCGCTGAACCGTGTCCGTGATGTCGCGGGGGCTTGAGTTGTTCGGCGGAAACTCGATCGCGGCGTCGAAACCGTACTCGGCCGGATCGACCGACTCGAACGATTGCGTGTAGGCGAGATAGATTTCGCCGACGCCGTTGTCGCGGCACCAGGCGCGCCAACGCGCCGCGGTATCCTTGGGCGCGGGAAACAGGCCAGGCCGGTACACGAGCAGCAGCGGCCTGCCATCGATGCGGATGTAGCGCGGATCGCGCAGGTATTGGGCGATGTGGGCGATGAAGGCGAGATCGTCGTCCGGGCTGTGATCCTGCGCGATCAGAACCTCGGCGTCATACCCGTCCCAGCGCCGGCTCCAATTCTCGTTGGCCCAACACAGGCAATACGGGAAGTCGATCTGCTTGTTATGGAGCCACGCCTCGGTGGGCCTCTCCAGCAAGCGCTTGCCCGCGAACCAGTAGAAATAGAAACAGAAGCCGTGCACGCCATAGAGCTTGGCGAGCTCCGCCTGGCGCGCTTGGACGCCGGGATCGCGCAGATCGTAGAAGCCCAGTTCGTCCGGCAGGCGCGGCTGATAGTGGCCGACGAATTGCGGCGTCGCCTTGAGCACGTTGGTCCATTCGGTGAACCCCTCGCCCCACCATTCGTCGTTTTCCGGGATCGGATGGAATTGCGGCAGATAGAACGCGATGATGCGCGCGGGCGCCGCCACGGGCATCGGCTCTTCCGTAATCGGCACATAATCGGGCGACGCCGATTGCGCCGCCGGGCGCGGCTTGAAGGCGGCTGGTTGAGGGGGAGGCGCTTCCTTGGGCGGAGCGGGCGGCGCCGGCGCGATTTTGACGGCGGCGGCCGGCAATGCGGCTGACCTCGGCGCCTCCTCGCCGTCGCCTCGCACCTTGTCTTCTGGCGGCGGCGCGAGCGCATTGCGCTGCGGGGGCGGCGACGGGGCCCGCGCGCGCTGATCGCGCCGGAATGCCCCGCCCAGCAAATGCCGCGGATCTTTCAGCGCGCGTATCGGCGCGGTGATGCGCCACGATGTGCTGTTGCGCAGGCCGTGGGTTTCTTTCCGCAACTCGGCGACATCGTTCAGAAGGTGGTCGCGCTGGCGCATGAGATCGGCGACGCGCTCGCTCAGGTCTTCATTGACCGCCGCGCGTTCTCCCTGAACGGCGACCTCTTCGCAAAGCTGCTCGATTTGCTGTTGGAGCGTTTCGATCTGGCGCATCGCCGCGTGCAGGTCGTCGCGCTGCGCCTGGCGGGCGAGATCCTGGTTGAGGCGCTCGATCCTGGTTTCGATCGCTTCCATGCGCCGGGCCGCGACTTGCTGATCGTGGTCCGAGCGCGCGGCCGCTGAATCCACTTTGCCGGCGACGCCCTCGAGGCGCGCCTCGATCGCCGCCTTCAGCGCCTGCGTTTCAAGCAAGTGTCTTTCGATCGAGACCCGCGTCGCTTCATAGAGAGTGGCTTGCAGATCGTCCAAGGCGGCTCGGGTTCGCTCCGGCGCCTCGGCCGCCCCGCGGCGCAGGTCCTCGACAGCCTGATGCTGGATTTCAAGCGATTCCGACAAGACGACGCTCAAACGCTCGATGGCCGCGGCCTGATCGAGGCGCTGCGTGTCGAGCGCGCGCGCGATATCTTCGCGCAGTCCGTCCATCGCGGCGGCGTTCTGCAGTCCCGTCAAACGGCCCGTGCTTTCGACGTAGTCTTTGAATTCCTGATCTTGCGCGCGTGCACGCGCGATGAGTTGCGCGATCTGCTCGCGCAGGCCGGCGGCCTCCTGCTCGGCGCGCAGGCTCGCAGCCAAGGACTGGTCTTGCGCCGCAAGCGCCGCCTGCGTCGCTTCCTCGAGCGCCGCAAGGCGGCGCGCCAGCCCCTCCGCCTGCGCCTCTTCCCGCGCCATGAACGAGTCCAGCTTCTCGTTAAGCGCCTGCGCCATCTGCGCAGCGCCCGATTGGGCCGCCTCGACGGCGCGCGCGAGGTTCTGTTCGAGCGCCCGGGCGAACCCTTCGAGCGCGGCGCTTTGCTGGACGCCTTGCTCGGCGACCGCGGCGATGTTCTGGCGCAGCTGCTCCAGTTCCTGCCGCACCGCCGCGTCGTGCGCGTCGAGGCGGGCCCCGACATTGTTGGACTGCTCGATGAGCCGGGCATCGAAGCTGCCCGCGAGCGTGGCGACGCCGTCGCGCAGCTGATTGAGTTCGGTTCGTGTCGTTGCGTCGTGCACGTCGAGGCGGGCGCCGACATTGTTCGATTGCTCGACCAGGCGCTCGTCGAAATCGGCCATGGCGGAGGCGAGGCGCCGGCCGATATCGGGCTCGCGCGCGTTGACGAGACGCATCCGCTCGACGTCGAGCGGGGTGGCGGCCGCCGCCAGCAGGTTGACTGCGACGCGGCCGCGCCCGATCAGCGCTTCGATGTGGCTGAGGTGAATCTGCGGGTCTTTGTTGAGGAATTCCAGCAGCACGCCGCCGCGTTCGAGCGAGGGGATCGCGACGACGCCGGTGCCCGTATTGAAGAACCAGTCCGAGCCGTCCCACTGCCAGATGACGATCCCGTTCTCATCGGTGATGGTCAGGTCTTTGAGGAAGAAGGCGCCTGGATGAGCGGCCGGGTCGAGCCTGAGGCCTGTCAGCGTCGCGCCCTGATAGTCCGGGGTTGCGAGCTGAATCCACGTTGGCGATTCGCCCAGAGCCACGTCGGCGCGGGCGCACGTTTCCTCGCTGAAAGGCGATTGCGCGGTGGAGCTGTAGAGGCCGAGTTGGAATTCGTTGGTCGGCGGCGGCGGCGGCGTTTCCGTCGTGGGCGCGGTTTGCACCTCGCTCGCCATGAGCGGCGCGCAGACATCTCCCACGGCGTAGAATTCGCGCCCAATGACGTCCAGTGGCGCGGCGCTCGGTTCGCTCGCGCCTTGAGCAGCCGCGTGCAGCCAATCGTAGGCCTTGGCGATCCATGCCGGAAGATCCGTGCGCGCCGCCACATCCGCCAGGGAATGCTCGTGATGACGCTTGTCGCGCGATAGGAATTTGTCGATGTCGAGATCGCCCGCCGCCGTGCGCAGCGGCATGGAAATGCCGAGCACGCGCTCGATGCGGGCGATGCTGCGCCGCCAATCGCGCAGCAAATCGTCGTACGCCACGAATACACGCGGCACGCCCCGGCTCGCGCGTTCGAGCGCGATGACATGAGAGAGCCAAAGCAATGCGCCCTTCAGCGGTGGGAAGGCGTCGCGGCGCAGCAGCGAGTTCGTCACCTCGAGCGGATTGCGCACGGCGATCACGAGGCGCGTATCGAGATCAAGCTCAGCGGCGGCGGCGCGCCACAGCGGGAACAGCACCGAGATGCGCGGATCCTTCAGCACGGCCATCCGCGTGAACGAAAACTCGTGTTCGAGCGCCGCCTTCGCCGCCGCGATCTCGTCGCGGCTGAATTGCCCGATCCGCGCCGGATGCGAGGCCCAGACATCGTCCCAGCGCGACCGGCGCTCGGCCAGGATTTGGTCGTTGCAATGCACGACGGCCGCGGATTCCCAGAACCCGTCCGGATTGTCCGCGCGCGTGCCGACGGGCGAGCGGGGCAAATCCATGCCGCACAGGGCCAACGTCCGCGTGAGCGCGGAGGTGCCGCTGCGGTGCATGCCCGAAACGAAGACAAGCTCGCCGCGGCGCGGGACCCGGGGCGCCTCGGTCACCGCCGGCGCCTGCTTGCGCGGCGCCGCGCGCTTGGACTTTGCGGGACGCTTAGCCATGGACGCGCCCATGCGGCATGGGGTGACCGCCTCGCGCAGGATGGTTCCCGTGCGCGCGCCGGGGCCTGGGCGGAGTGGCGATGCTTAGTTTCAAGACGTCAGCCATGGAAAGACGGCCCCCATTCCCTGCTCCACGGCTGCCTCTTCCCCGTCAAGGGACTGCGCGTCAAACGCGAGCGTAGCTTTGCCGTCAACCAGTCCCGCAGCGGTTCCGCTCATGATGTGCCCAAAGCCAAACATTTCGTCCGTCCCCCGCTGAAAGATTTCAGCTGAACCGGCGCAGTTTTTCTCTGCCATTGTTTCTGATGCGCATTGACGGCCCGCTGCGCAAGTCTTTCAGGCAATTGCCTGCTCAAGCGGCGGCGAAGGACAGCCGGGCGGCGCGTGCACACAGACTTTGCGTTGCGGCGCCGGGACCGCCATAATGGACTCGACGCGCCGTGCTGATCGGGACGGGCCGGCGCGATGTGGGGGCGATGTGGACGCGATCATCGATCTGGCTCGCGGCGTGCAGCACTGGCGCACCAGCTACGCGATGGGCGTGCGCGACATCGAGCTGCGCTATAAACGCTCGCTGCTGGGGCCGTTCTGGATCAGCGCCAGCCTGGTCGCCTCGATCCTGGCGCTCTCCTACCTGTTCAGTTCGATCTTCAAGCAGGAATTCCTGGTCTACACGACCTGGTTGAGTTCCGGACTCGTGGTGTGGACGCTGCTGCAGACCATGGTCGGCGAGGCGTGCGGCGCTTTGGTCGAGCATGGTCCGTATCTGCAGAACGTGCCCATGCCACTCAGCGTCATCGCGCTCCGCGTCGCGATCCGCAACGGCGTGGTCTTCCTCCACAATTTCGTCGCCGTCGCCATTGTGATGGTGCTGATGGGCGCGAAGCTTTACTGGACCGTCGTGATGGTCGTTCCCGGCGCGGCGCTGGTGCTGTTCTTCGGCTTTTGCCTGACGCTCGCCATCGGCCCCGCTTGCGCCCGCTTCCGCGATATTCCGCAAGTGGTCACGTCGATGATGCAAATTCTCTTCTTCGTCACGCCGATCATATGGATGCCGCACCAGGCGGCGCGGCCAGCGCTGACCGACTCCAATCCACTCTATCACCTGATCGAACTCGTGCGCGCGCCGATGCTTGGCCATTTCCCATCGGAGCTGAACTGGACGGTCTCCCTGGTGGTCTGCGCCGGAATGGCGGTGCTTGCTTTGATCTCCGTGTCTCTGACGCGCAAGCGCGTCGCTCTTTGGCTCTGAGGCTGATCCGCGATGGCGCACATTCGTCTGGAAGAAGTGAGCTTCTGGTATCCGGTGTACGACATCACCGGACGCTCGCTCAAAGTGTCGGTGATGCGCCAGTTCGGCGGGCAGCGCTCGGACAGCGCGGGCCTCGTCGAGGTGAACGCGCTGTCGCAAGTGTCGTTCGAGCTGCACGACGGCGATCGGCTGGGCCTGATCGGCCGCAACGGGGCCGGCAAGTCGACGCTGCTGCGCATGCTTGCCGGCCTCATTCACCCGCGCCAGGGGGGGCGTCTCATCCGCGGGCGCGTCACTCCGCTCATCACGCGCGGCCTCGGCATTCACCCCGAGCTTAGCGGGTTCCAGAACATCGAGCTGCCGATGCGCCTCCTGGGCGCCAAGGAGAAGGAAATCCGCGACGCCAAGCGCGATATTCCGGAATGGAGCGGCCTCGGCGACTTCATCCATCTGCCGGTGCGCACGTATTCGGACGGCATGCGCGCACGCCTCCTGTTCGGCATCTGCACCGCCGTGCGCGGCGACATTCTGGTGATGGACGAATGGCTGAGCGCCGGCGACGCCGATTTCGTGGACAAGGCCGCCGCGCGCATGGACGAGATCATGGAGACGACGGGGATCGTCGTGCTCTCCAGCCATTCGCTTGAGATCATTCGGCGCTTCTGCAACCTGATCTGCTGGATGGATCGCGGCCAGGTGGTGATGATGGGCGATCCCGACACCGTAATCCCGGCTTACCTGCGCGGCATCCAACGACCCGTCACGGAGCCCGATCGGCGCATCACTGGGTTGGGGTAAAATCCGGATTCACCGGCAAAGACGGTGGCGTGCGGTCGGCGGGGGGACTATTGTCGCGCGCGATCGGTGAACGCGGGGGAGGGAACATTGCAGCTCAGCGCTGTAATCGTCACCTATAGGACGGGCCCGATCCTGTTCGATTGCCTCGGCGCACTGCTTGCGGATGAGGACATCGAAGAAGTGGTCGTTGTCGATAACGGCAATCCGACGGAACTCGAACTCCGGCTGGACGCGCTGCGTCTTCGCGAGGCCAAGCTGCGCGTGCTGCGCGGGCACGGCAATGTCGGGTTCGCCCGCGCCTGCAATCATGGCGCGCGCACTGCGCATGGCGAGACGCTGCTGTTTGTCAATCCCGACGTGATTGTCGAGCGTGGCGCGGCGCGCGGCATGCGCGCGGCGCTCGATGGTTTGCCGTCACCGGCGATCGTCGGCGGCGATCTGCGCACGGCTGAAGGCGGACCGGACCGCGGCTCGCGCCGCGATCGCGTGACGTTGTGGCGCGCCGTGGTCAGCTATTCCGGCGTTTCGCGCTTTGCTGGATCGATTGCCCTCTGCCGCGACCTGCATCGCCATCATGAGCCGCTGCCGGCCGACGCGATCGCCGTCGGCGCGGTGAGCGGTGCGCTGCTGATGATGCGGCGCGCCGATTTCATGGCTCTGGGCGGATTTGACGAAGATTATTTCCTTCATTTCGAAGACGTGGACTTGTGCCGCAGGGTCGAAGAGGCGAAGGGCGCCGTCATGTTTCAGCCCGGCGCGATCGGTACGCACATGCGTTCCACCAGTGATGCGCCCGCCGCCTGGATCACGCGGCACAAATTGCGCGGCCTTGCCCATTATGTGCGGAAATTCGCGCACTCGCCGCTCGAGCGCTTCATCGCGGGGCTCATGCAGGGCGCGCTCAAGACTTTCCTGCCGGTTTGACGCAATCTGACACAGGTGAAGCACTGAGAGCACACTGAACGCGCGCCGATGGCGGGCCGCCGCGCGCGCCCTTGGCGGCGGCGCATGGAACGCGCTATGCCGAGCGAGGCTGGGGCGGCGCGGAACGGGAGGGGACGTGAACAACGATCCTGACTCAGGTTCGGCCGAGGCCAATCGCAGCGCGCTGCGCCGCTATTTCGCTGACAAGCGCGTGCTGGTGACGGGCGCGGCGGGAAGTGTCGGCGGCGCCTTGTGCGCGGAATTGGCGCGCCTGGGCTGCGCCCATCTGACCATGCTGGACCAGTTCGACCACGGTCTTTTGGACGTCGGCGAATGCGTGCGCCGCATCGCGCCCGACCTGATCGCGTCCGAGGCGCTTTGCGACATTCGCGATCGCGGCCGGCTCGACGTGTGGATGTCGCGCACGCGCCCTGATGTCGTATTGCACGCCGCCGCGCTGAAACACGTCCATCTGGGCGAGCGTCACCCCGTGGAATGCGTGCTCACCAATCTCGTCGGCACGCGCAACACTCTGGCCGCCGCCGCCGCCGTCGGCGCGCGCGAATTCGTGCTGGTGTCGTCGGACAAGGCCGCCGCGCCCGTGTGCGTGATGGGCGCCACCAAGCGCCTCGCCGAACTCTTCCTGCTCGGCTTTCACCGTGAGCGCGGGGAGGCCATCCGCCTCCGCTCGGTGCGCTTCGGCAATGTGCTGGGCTCGCAGGGGTCGGTGACGCCGCGCTTCGCCGCGCAGATCGCCGCCGGCGGTCCGCTCGAAGTGACGCATCCGGAGATGCAGCGCTTCTTCATGTCGTCGGAGGAGGCCGTGGGCCTGGTGCTCGGCGTCGCCGCGCTGGAAGATCCCGCGGCGGGCAAGGCCGGCGCGTATTTCATGGAAATGGGCGACCCGATCTCCATCCTTCAACTCGGGCGCGACATGATCGCCCGTTCCGGCCGCAAGATCGACGTCGTCTTCACCGGCCTTCGCGCCGGGGAAAAGCTCAGGGAGCAATTGTTCGACGCGTATGAAAGCGTGGCGGAGTCGAGTTTGCCGCACGTCTTCCGCGTGACGCCGACCTCGCCGGACGCGTATGTCAGCTCCGCCGATGTCGCGCAGCTCGAAAACATCGCCCGCACGCTTGACGACGCCGTGGTGCGCCAGCGCGTGTTCGCCTTCCTCGATGCGCGCCTCGGGCGCGCCGAGCCCGCCGTCGGCTGACTCGCCGGCTCTGATTCCGTGAGCGGCGGCGCGCTTGTCGTCGGCGCGGGCGCTGTCGGCGAAGGCGCGGCGTTGGCCTTGCGCGCCGCTGGCTGGCGCGTGCGCGCGACCTCGCGCAATCCGCAGGCGGAGCGGCCGCGTCTGAAGCAAGCGGGCGTCGATCTCGCAACGTTCGATCTCACAACCGACAATATCGCCCCGCTGATCGCCGACATGGACGCGGTCGTGCTGACGCCGCCGCTCAGCCTCTCCATCGGCGCCGCTCCAGCTTTGGCGGGCAAGCGCGTGATCGCCTTCTCCAGCAACAACGTCGCACTCGATGCGCAATCACCCGTCTATCGCGCGCTCGCCGCCGCCGAGGAGGAGCTCCGCGGGCGGATACCCACGAGCGTGATCCTCCGCCCCACCTTGATCTATGGCGATCCGCGCCTCGCCACGCTGCCGAGCGTGATGCGCTGGGCCAAGCGGCGCGCGGTGCTGCCGGTGCCCGGGTCGGGCCGTGCGCTACAGCAGCCCGTCTTCCACGAAGACCTCGGCCGCATCGCCGCGGCTCTGGCGCAATCCGACGCGCATGCGGGCGCGACGTTCGCCCTGGGCGGGCCGGACGTCTTGAGCATGCGCGCCTTGTTTGAGCGGGCGGCGAGCGCCGTTGGCGCGCGTCCGCTGATCGTGCCCGCGCCGGCCTGGGCGCTGCGCCTCGGCGCCAGCCTGATGGGCGCGCGCTTCCCGCTCGACGCCGCTCAGATCGCGCGTGTGGAGCAGGATCGTGTCGCAGTGGCGCAAACGCCGTTGCCAGATGAGCTGCGCCCACAAACCACGCTGCGCGACGGCCTCGCGCGCCTGGCCGCCGCGCTTTAAGCGACGCTCCGCGCCGCGCGCGGCATCAGTTTCCGCGTCACTGCTTCGGCGATGGCGAGCGAAGAGGTGAGGCCGGGCGACTCAATGCCGAACAGGTTCACCAGCCCTTCGAGCCCGTGCGCTTCCGGCCCATCAATGCGGAAATCCGCCGCGCCTTCGCCCGCCGCCGAAAGCTTCGGTCGGCAGCCTGAATAATCGGGCGTCAGCGCGTTGTCCGCGAGCGCGGGCCAATAACGGCGGATCGCGGCGTAGAAACTTTCGGCGCGCGCGGGGTTCACTTCATAGTTCACCTTCGCCGGATCGTTTTCCGCGAGCCACTCGACGTCCGGCCCAAAGCGCATGCGGCCCGCGAGATCGACGGTCAAATGCACGCCCAGTCCGCCATCGACAGGCGCGGGATAAATCAAACGCGAGAACGCCGGCTTGCCCGCGCAGCCAAAATAATTGCCCTTGGCCAAAGTCAGCTTCGGCACCGCGCGGGGCGCCAAGCCCTCAATCGAGTTCGCGATACGCGTCGCATCGAGGCCCGCCGCGTTCACCAGCACCCGGCAGCGCAGAACGTCCTCTCCTGCGCGCACAAGAAAACGTCCGTCCGCCAGCACTTCGCCGCCGTGCATCGGCGTGTTGAACGCCAGCGCGCCGCCGGCGCTTTCGATGTCGCCGACGAGCGCGAGCATAAGGCCATGGCTATCGACGATGCCCGTCTCGGGCGACACCATCGCCGCGACGGCGTTAAGGTTCGGCTCCAGCGCTTTCGCTTCGGCGCCGGAAATCAGCGTGACGTTTTCGACGTCGTTCTCCAGCGCGCGCTTGTGCAGCCCGCCGATCTTCGGTTCTTCCGCCGCATCGACCGCGACGATCAGCTTGCCGCATTTCTTGTGCGCGACGCCGCGCGCGGCGAGATAGGGGTAAAGCAACCGCCGGCCTTCGAGGCACATCAGGTGCTTCAAGCTGCCGGTCGGATAGTAAATGCCGGCGTGGATCACTTCGCTGTTGCGCGAGGAAATGCCCGTGCCGACGCCCGCCGCGCCTTCGAGCACGATCACTTCGCGCCCGCTCTCGGCCAGCGCCTTGGCGCACGCGAGCCCCACGACGCCCGCGCCGATCACCACGCACTCGATATCGTAAACGTCGCCGCTCATGCCGGCGCGAAAACTAGCGGCGCGCTGCGAGCGCGAACAGAAGAAACAACCGCACCCCGTCCTTCTCGCCTCGTGGGAGAAGGCTCAGCCGCCCGCCTTAACAAAATCCCGCACCGCGCCGGCGATGCGTTCCTGCGCGGCGGCTTCGAGATAGGGGTGCATGGGCAGGCTGATGACGCGCTTGGCGATGTCCTCGCTCACCTTCATGCCGCCCGCGCCCAGCGGGAATTCGCGGTAGGCCGACTGCACGTGCAGGGGTTTTGGATAATACCGCGCGGTCGGGATTTCCGCGGCGCGCAGATGCGCAGCGAGGCCGTCCGGGTTCTCCGTCTCGATCGTGTATTGCGCCCAGCTCGACACGCCGCCCGCGATCACGTGCGGCGTCTTCACGAGGCCCGCGAGGAGCGCGTTGTAGCGCGCTGCGACGTCGTTGCGGGCGCGGATTTCGTCTTCGAAGATGGCGAGCTTTTCCAAGAGGATCGCCGCCTGGATCGTATCGAGGCGCGAGTTCATGCCGATGCGGGCGCAATTGTATTTATCGTCGCCGCTGGCGCCATGGAAAGCGATGGAGCGCATCATCACGTTGTCCGCGTCGTCGTTGGTGAGCGTTGCGCCGCCGTCGCCGTAGCAGCCCAGCGGCTTCGCCGGGAAAAAGCTCGTCGTCGTCGCATCGGCCCAGTGCATCGGGTGCTTGCCATCAAGCGTGCAGCCAAAGCCTTGCGCGCTGTCGGCGATCAGCTTGAGGCCGTGTTTCTTCGCGATGGCGGCGATCTTCGGATAATCCGCAGGCTGGCCGAACAGATCGACCGCGATCACCACGCGCGGCGTGAGCTTGCCTTCACGCTGCACGCCTTCAATGGCGGCTTCGAGGCTAGCCGGGTTCATGTTGTAGGTGTCGGGCAGCACATCGACGAACACCGGCGTTGCGTTCACCCAGGGCACGATCTCCGCCGTCGCCGCGAAAGTGAAGGAGGGGCAAAACACCGCGTCGCCTTCGCCCACGCCCCACGCCCAGAGCGGCAAAACGAGCGCGTCCGTGCCGTTGGCGTTGCCGATGCCGTGTTTGGCGCCGCAGAACGCTGCGAGCTTGGCTTCAAACTCCTTCACCTCGGGACCGAATATGTATTGGCCATGCTTCAGCACGCGGGCGATGGCGGCGTCGACGCGCTCGGCAATGCGCGCGCGCTGGGTCTGCAGGTCAATGAACGGGATCATGTCGTCTCTCAGTTGGAATGCGAGGGGAAGCCAGCGGCGCGGTCGACCGCGAGCGCCAAGCCCAAAGCGTGCTTGGCTTCTTCGCCTGTGACGCCCGGGCGCGCGGCTTTGCCGAGCACGGCGTCGATGAAGCGCGAAACATTTTGCCCAAGCGGATCGCGCCCGAGCGCTGTCTCGGCGAAATCAGCATTGAGCGCGAACTTCGTTGAGTTCTCGAACGTGCGCGCCAGGAAATCGACCCGCACTTCGCCGCTCGGATAGACGATGCGCATGGTGCGCTTGCGGTCGGCGGCGATGCGGCTCGAAGTGAAGCTCGCCTCCGCTTCGGCAAAGTAGAGACGTGCATCGATCTTGTCTGCGGACGGGCCGTGATGCGCCTTGCCGACCGCCCCGATGCGGCTGGGCTCGGCGTGAATCAGCTGCGAGGCGAGATCGAAATCGTGCACCATAAGATCGAGCGTGACGGACACGTCCGCGCTCCGCCCGGTCCACGGCCCTTCGCGCGTGCTTTCGATCAGCAGCGGCTCTTCCGGCGCTGCAAAGAGCCCCATGGCCTCGAACACCAGCCGCTCCTGGTGCCCGCAGGCGAGCACGCGGCTGTGCAAGTTCGCCAGCGCGATCATCGCTTCGGCTTCCATCAGCGACGTGGCGATCGGCTTTTCGACAAACACGTGCTTGGCGCTGTCGAGCGCGGCGACGCCGGCCGCGGCATGCGTAGCCGGCGGGGAGGCGATGGTGATGATGTCGACGGCGTCGAGCAAATCTTCCAGCCGGTCGAACGCGCGCACGCCGAGGTCTTCGCTCAGCACGCCCATGCGCTCGCTGTCGAGATCGTGGATGCCGACGAGCGTCACGCGCCCATCGGCCTGGTATTTGCGCGCATGGTGGCCGCCGAACACGCCCGCGCCGATGACTCCAGCTTTCAGCATGCTCATTCCACGGTCACGGATTTGGCGAGGTTGCGCGGCTGGTCGACGTCCGTGCCTTTGTGAACCGCCGTCGCGTACGCGAGCAACTGGATCGGCACGGAATAGACGAGCGGCGCCACGAACGGATCGCACGCCGGCACATGCACGATGCGGCTGGCGATCGGCCCGACAGCTTCCGCGCCCGCCGCATCGGTGATGACGATCAGTTTGCCGCCGCGCGCGGCCACTTCCTGCATGTTGGAAAGCGTCTTCTCGAACAGCGCGTCATGCGGCGCGACCACGACGACTGGCGTGTTCTCGTCAATCAGTGCAATCGGCCCATGTTTCAGTTCGCCCGCCGCATAACCTTCGGCGTGGATGTAGGAAATTTCCTTGAGCTTGAGCGCGCCTTCGAGCGCCAGCGGGTAATGCACGCCGCGCCCGAGGTACAGCACGTCGCGCGCGTGGCTGAGATCCTGCGCGATGGCTTCGATCAAGGGCTCGGACGCCAGCGCTTCGGCGATCAGACGCGGCGCTTCCATGAGCGCATGCACCAGGCGGCCTTCCTCCTGACTCGACAGCGCGCCGCGCGCGCGGCCGACGGCGATCGAAAGCGCGGCGAGCGCGGAGAGTTGCGCGGTGAAGGCTTTGGTGGACGCCACGCCGATTTCCGGCCCGGCTAACGTCGGCAGGCGCGCATCGGCTTCGCGCCAGATGGTCGATTGCGGCACGTTGACGACCGCGAGCGTCTTGACGCTGTTTTCCTTGCAGAAGCGCAGCGCCGCGAGCGTATCCGCCGTCTCGCCGGACTGCGACACGAACACGGCGATGCTTTTCTTCGGATAGGCCGGCTTACGGTAGCGGAATTCCGAGGCGATGTCGCATTCGACGGCGATGCCGCCGATCTGCTCCAGCCAATATTCCGCGACGCGCGTGGCGTAGTGCGCCGTGCCGCAGCCAATTAGGATGGCGCTCTCGGCGGCGAGATCGACGCCGTCGAGATCGGGCATCGTCACCTTTTCCGCGTACGCGTCGACATAGCGGGAGATGGTGCGGCCAGTGGTTTCCGGCTGCTCATAAATCTCCTTCTGCATGAAGTGGCGATAATTGCCTTTCTCCACCGCCGCCGCGCCGCCGGAGAGCATCACGACGGGGCGCTCCACGCGCCGCCCGTCGCGGTCGCGGATTTCGACGCTCTTGCGTGTCAGCGCCGCGAGGTCGCCTTCCTCCAGATAGATCACGCGATTGGTGAAGGGCGAAACCGCGATGGCGTCCGAACCCAGATACATTTCCCCGTCGCCCACGCCGACCACCAGCGGGCTGCCCTTGCGCGCGCCGACCAGCACATCCTCCTGGCCCGCGAACAGGCAGGCGATCGCGAACGCGCCGTCGAGCTTCGCCACTGTCCTCGCGACCGCATCAGCCGGGGACAGCCCCTGCTTCAGGAAGTCGTCGATCAGAACCGCGATGGTCTCGGAATCGGTTTCCGACTCGAAGCTGTGCCCCTTGGCGGCGAGTTCGGCGCGCAGCGCGCGGAAATTCTCGATGATGCCGTTATGGACGATGGCGACCTTCTCGGTCGCGTGAGGGTGGGCGTTGCTTTCGGTGGGCGCGCCGTGCGTGGCCCAGCGCGTGTGGCCGATGCCGCTGATCCCGGCCAGCGGGGCCTTGGTCAGCTCAGCTTCGAGGTTGCGGATTTTGCCGGCGGCGCGGCGGCGGACGATCTTGCCGCCCTCCAAAGTGGCCACGCCCGCGGAATCGTAGCCCCGGTATTCAAGCCGCTTTAACGCCTCCACCATAGAAGGCGCGGCCGGCTCGCCGCCGAGAATTCCGATGATTCCGCACATGCTTAACCTCGCGCCCCCCGGCGGCCCCGTGGCTCGATGCGTCTCATGCGCTAGCGGCTGTTGATTTGCATCTCAATTAGTCTTTCAACATCCGACAAACTTGGAGCTTCTTCATGGCAAGGGCGTATTTCGGCACGGACGGCATCCGGGGCACGGCCAACCGACACCCGATGACGCCGGAAATCGCCATGCGGGTCGGTCTCGCCGCCGGCAAGCGCTTCATGAGCGCGGACGACCGGCGTCACCTCGTCGTGATCGGCAAGGATACGCGCCTCTCGGGCTACATGCTGGAGCCGGCGCTGACGGCGGGCTTCACTGCCGCGGGCATGGACGTCGTGCTGTTCGGCCCACTGCCGACGCCCGCCGTCGCCATGCTGACCCGTTCGCTGCGCGCGGACCTTGGCGTGATGATCTCCGCCAGCCACAACAAATACGCCGACAATGGCATCAAGCTGTTCGGGCCGGACGGCTACAAGCTCTCCGACGAAGCCGAGATCGAAATCGAGCGGCTGATGGACAGCCCACTCAATCAGCATTTGGCCGCGCCGAGCGCGCTCGGCCGCGCGCGCCGCATCGACGATGCGCAATCGCGCTATATCGAGATCGCCAAGGCGACGTTCCCGCGCGGCCTGCGCCTCAGCGGCCTTCGCATCGTCATCGATGCCGCCAACGGCGCGGGCTACAAAGTGGCGCCGGCGGCGCTCTACGAATTGGGCGCCGAGGTGATCCCGATCGGCGTCGAGCCCAACGGCTTCAACATCAACGAGGAAGTCGGCTCCACCGATACGCGCGTGTTGAAAGAAACGGTGCTCAAGTATCGCGCCGACATCGGCATCGCCCTCGATGGCGACGCTGACCGCGTCATCATCATCGACGAGAAGGGCCACCAGATCGATGGCGATCAGATGATGGCGCTGATCGCGTCGAGTTGGAAGGAAGCGGGCGCGCTCACCAAGCCGGGCATCGTCGCCACGGTGATGTCGAATCTCGGGTTGGAACGCTATCTGAAGCGCATGTCGCTGAAGCTGATCCGTACGCAAGTCGGCGACCGCTACGTGGTCGAGGCGATGCGTGCGCAAGGATACAATGTTGGCGGCGAACAATCCGGGCACATCGTTCTCTCGAATTTCTCGACGACCGGCGATGGCCTTCTGGCCGCGCTGCAAGTGCTTGCCGTCTGCGTGCAGTCCGGGAAACCCGTTTCGGAAATCTGCCGCCTGTTCGATCCCGCGCCGCAAATCCTCGAAAACGTGCGCATTGAAGAGGGCGATCCGTTGGCCGACGCGAAAGTCAAAGAGGTGATCAAGGCAGCCGAGACGCGCCTCGGCGCCAATGGCCGCCTGCTCATCCGCAAATCCGGCACCGAGCCGCTCGTGCGCATCATGGCCGAAGGCGACGATGAAGCGCTGGTCCGCGAAGTCGTCGGCGGCATCCGCGACGCCGTGCGCGCGGCGGCGAAAGCCGCCTGATTTCGCGTGCCTAGCGCAATTGCAGTGACTCGGCTTCCGCCTGGGGATAACTTCGCTCCAAGCTCAAAGGCGTGGGAGTGGGGACATGTCAGTTTTGTTGCGCTTGCTCGTACTTGTCGTCATCGGCGTTGGCGGCTGGCTTGTCGGCTCGCTCTATCCCGCGCCGCCGGAAGTCCTCGCGCGCATCAATCCCTCGGCGCTGCAGGAGCGCGCGCGCGCTCAATTGCAGAACGTCGACCTTGAGCGTTTGCGCGGGCTTATCTCCGAAGATCAATACAATCGGCTGAGCGGGGAAGTCTCGCGCGTCGCCGCCGCGGCGGGGCGGCTGATCACTGTGGAGCACGAAACCGATGCGGACAGCGTCGAGGCGGAAATGACGCCGATTTCGATGCCGGCGGCTGGCGGGGGAGCGACGCCGCCGCGTCCTGGGACGCCGGCCAGCTCAGGCGCTGCCGCGACGCGCGCATTCGAGTCCGCGCTTTCGCTCTGCCCGCGCATGACCATCACCAATTCGCCGCCGAATGACGGCGCGGGCCACGTCGCGCACTTCTCCCCGGTGGTCAACGTGCAGGGCGTGCAATTGGCGGTGAATCCGACGCACGGCGCGTGCTTGTCGTCAGGCTTTGGCGCGCGCAGTGGACGCCTGCACAAGGGCGTCGATTATCACAACGAAGCGGGCGGACCGATCTCGGCGGCGGCGGACGGCACGATCGTCGAAATGAAGTACCGCGACGATTACGGCAACATGCTGCTGATCGATCACGGCCACGGCGTCTATACGCGCTACGCGCACCTCTCGGCGTTCCAGCAAGGGCTCGCGGTTGGCGCGCAGGTGCATGCGGGCGATCAGATCGGCCTCATGGGCAACACGGCCGGCTATCCGATCCCGATCCACCTGCACTACGAATTGCTGCTGGGCGATTACAACAATCCGAAAGGCTCTTTCGGCCTCACGCCGCACAGCCCGTTCGAGTATCGCCCGGGCTAGCGCGGTCTGCCCAGTTCGCCGAGCACTGAGACCGCCTCTACGTTTGGCGTCGAGTTCAACCCTGGGGTTTCGCCGCCTCATCTAAAGCGCATCGAGCCGCAGCTTCAGATAACGGACGCCATTCGCTTCCGGAGCCGGCAACTCGCCCGCGCGAATATTGACCTGAATTGACGGCAGGATCAGCACGGGCATCTCGAGTGTGTTGTCGCGCGCCTCGCGCAGGGCCACGAACTCGTCCTCGGTCACGCCGTCATGGACATGGATATTGGCCTTGCGCTCCTCGGCGACCGTCGTTTCCCAGGAGAACGCCTCGCGTTCCGGCGCTTTGTAGTCGTGGCACATGAAGAGGCGCGTTTCATCCGGCAGGGCCAATAGTTTGCGGATCGAGCGATAGAGCGTGCGCGCGTCGCCGCCGGGGAAATCGGCCCGGGCGGTGCCAAAATCGGGCATGAACAAGGTATCGCCCACGAAGACTGCGTCGCCGATCCGATAGCTTACGCACGCGGGCGTGTGTCCGGGCGTGTGCAAGACTTCAATCTCAAGCCGGCCCAAAGCCAGACGTTCGCCGTCTCGCACCAAGCGATCGAAAGGCCGGCCATCCGGGGTTATGTCATACAGATTGAAGACGTTCTTGAATACGCCCTGCACGGCCTTGATGTTCTCTCCGATCACGATGGGCGCGCCCGTCGCCTTCTTGATATAGGGCGCCGCAGACAGGTGATCGGCGTGAGCGTGGGTCTCCAGGATCCAATCGATCGTGAGCCCTTTCTTTTTTGCGGCGTCGAGAATTGCTTGCGCGGAATGTGTGCCGGTGCGGCCCGACTTCGAATCGAAATCGAGCACGCTGTCGATGATCGCGCCGCGCGCGGTCGTTTCATCCCAAACCAAATGGCTCACGGTGAACGTGGGCTCGTGAAAGAAGGATTGGACTTGGACGGGAAGGGTCATGGGGGCTCCTTTGTATCCTTTATATTAGGCTTGACTAAATTAGTTTCAACTCATATGTAACGGTTCATGACGGCGCTTGATCTCTCCCCGGATCTGTTCGCGGCCAAGGCTGGCGAGGCGGCTGCTCTGCTGAAGGCGTTGGCGCACGAAGCCCGGCTGATGGTGCTTTGCCAGCTCACTGAAGGCGAGCGTTCCGCCGGTGCGCTGCAGAGGGGTTCGGGCCTCTCGCAATCGGCGCTCTCACAACATCTGGCCAAGCTGCGCGAGGAGGGGCTCGTCGCCACGCGCCGCGAGGCGCAGACCATCTATTACAGGCTCGCCGATCCCAAAGCCGCACGCATCCTGGTGACGCTGGCCACGATCTATTGCCCCCCAACCAAACCCAAGAAACGCAAATGAGTCTTGATCCGATTTCCCCGCTCGAATTGAAGCGCCGCCTTGATTGCGGTGAAGCGATCCTGATCGACATTCGCGAGAGCGACGAGCATGCGCGCGCGCACATCCTCGGCGCGCGCCTGGCGCCGCTCTCGGCGATCGACGCACACGATTTCGACCGCGATCACGACAAGATCGCCGTGTTTTACTGCCGGTCCGGCATGCGCACGCAAAGCAATGCGGCGCGCCTTTTGACCAAAGGCTTCGCGGAGGCCCGAAGTCTGGAAGGCGGGCTTGAGGCTTGGAAGGCGGCGGGGCTGCCGGTTCACACCAATGCCAAGGCGCCGCTGGAGATCATGCGGCAGGTGCAGATCGCCGCGGGCGCGCTGGTCCTGACCGGCGTCGGGCTGGGCTTCACGGCGCACCCAGCATTCTTTGGGCTTTCCGCGTTCATAGGCGCCGGACTGCTCTTCGCCGGCGTTAGCGGATGGTGTGGCATGGCCGTGCTGCTGAAGCAGATGCCGTGGAACCGGCCGCAATTGACGAAATGAGCTTGGCCGACATCCTGTCGGTGCTGAGCGGCGGCGCGGTCGGGCTCATGCTTGGCCTGATCGGCGGCGGCGGCTCAATTTTGGCGACGCCGGCGCTTCTATATGTTGTCGGCGTCGCCGACGCACATGTCGCCATAGGCACAAGCGCATTGGCGGTGTCTGTGAACGCGTTTGCCAACTTCCTCAATCATGCACGCCGCGGCAGCGTAAAATGGCAGTGTGCAATCACGTTCGCGGCGGCCGGCGTCGTGGGCGCCGCGGCCGGCGCCGCGCTGGGCAAGATCACCGATTCCCATGTGTTGCTGCCGCTTTTTGCGGTGTTGATGATCGTCATCGGCGTTCGCATGCTGCGCGCCGGCGGCGGCGACGGCGATCCGAATGTTCGTCTTTCGCTCGACAACGCGCCGAAACTGGCGGGCGTCGGTTTCATTGTCGGAGGCGTGTCCGGCTTCTTTGGCATCGGCGGCGGCTTCCTGATCGTACCGGGGCTTATGGTCGCGAGCGGGATGCCGATGCTCAACGCCGTGGGCTCATCGCTGTTTGCCATCTCCGCTTTTGGGGCGACGACAGCCACCTCTTACGCGATGGACGGATTGATCGATTGGCGTGTGGCCTTGCTCTTCATTGCAGGCGGTTTGTTGGGGGGGCCTGTTCGGAGCGCGCCTGGGAGCAAGATTGTCGACACAAAAAGGCGCGCTACAGCGCGTGTTCGCCTTCGTCGTGTTTATTGTGGCGCTCTACATGTTGTTCAAGGCCGTTGCATGAAATCCGCGCGGCGGCGGTTTCTACCGCGCCAGCTTCCTGATCCACGCCGCCGTGCTCGCATCCATGCCGGCGGGCACGGTCCCGCTTTCCAGCGCGGGCGCGAGTTGGTTGGCCATTTCCTTGCCGAGTTCGACGCCCCATTGGTCGAACGAATTGATGCCGGCGAGCACGCCTTGGGTGAACGTGCGGTGTTCGTAGAAGGCGATCAGCGCGCCTAAGGCTTCCGGCGTCAGCGCATCCATGCCAATCATGGTTGAGGCGCGGTCGCCGCGGAAGGTGCGATGCGGCGCAAGGCGCGCGGCTTCCTCGGCGCTCGCGCCCTTCTTGATCATTTCCTCGACCACGGCCTCGCTCGATTTCCCCACCATCAGCGCGCGCGTCTGCGCCAGCGCGTTGGCGAGCAGCTTGGCGCGGTGATCGGCGGGGCCTTCGTGATCGCCCTCGTTCAGCACGAACTCGACCGGGATTTCGTCGACGCCCTGGTGCAGCAATTGGAAGAACGAGTGCTGTGCGTTGGTGCCCGCGGCGCCCCAGGTCACCACTGCGGACGATTGCGTCATCGGCTTGCCTTCGCGCGTCACGCCCTTGCCGTTCGATTCCATTTCGAGCTGCTGCAGATAGGCCGGCAACAGGCGCAATCGCTCGGAGTAGGGGATCATCGCATACGACGCGCGCCCGAGCGCTTGCCGGTTCCAATGCTGGATCGCCGCCGCAATCGCGGGAAGATTGTCCGCGAACGGCGCGGTGCGGAAATGCGCGTCCATCTCCGCCGCGCCGTCGAGCAGATCGTTGAACACGCCATGCTGCAGCGCGATCTCACAGACGAGGCTCACCGAAGACCACAGCGAATAGCGCCCGCCGACCCAATCCCAGAACGGGAACACATGCTCCGGCTTCACGCCCCACGCGACGGCCTTCTCCGGCGCCGCCGTCGCCGCCGTGATGATGGCCGGGCCCCAATTGCGCACATAGGCCGCGTTCGCCAGCGTCTCCTGCGTCGTGAACGTCTTGGAGACGACGATCAGCAAAGTGCGCTTGGGATCGAGCCCGTCGATCGCATCCGCCACATCCGCGCCATCGACGTTGGCCGCGAAACGCACCTCGATGTGCTTGCGCCGATGCGCGCGCATCGCATCCATCAGCAGGCGCGGGCCGAGGTCCGAGCCGCCAATGCCCAGATGCACGACGGCGTTGATCTCGCCGCCTTCGCCGATCTCGTGGCCGAAATCATGCATGCGGTCGCGCACCTCGAGCACCTCGGGCGGCCCGTTCGGGTCCCTGAGCGCCCAGTGCATCACCGCGCGCTGCTCCGTCGAGTTGACGATCTCGCCCGCGAACATGCGCGCGCGCCACGCTTCCCAATTCGCCGCACCCGCGAGTTGCGCCAGCGCAGCGAGCGCGCCGTCGTCGACCCGCTGCTTGGAGAAATCCGCGCTCAGGTGCGGCGCGGATCGCGTCAGCTTCTCCAGGCGCGCGGGATCGGCGCCGAACAGATCGATCAGTCTGATTTTTGACAACCTCGCCGCTTCAGCTTGCAGGCGGGCGTTGGCGGTGTCGCGAAGTGTGATTTCAGTGGCGTCCATGAAGGCTAGCCTCTAACAGGAGCCCCACCCTAAGGGCAACTTGGGTCAGGGACGATTTTTGGAAAGGCTGCGATGGCGACGGTACTGGTGACGGGCGGCGCGGGCTATGTCGGATCGCACTGCTGTCTGGCTTTGTCGCGCGCCGGCCACCGCGTCGTGGCCTATGACAATCTGAGCAATGGCCACGCCGCCTTCGTCAAATGGGGGCCGTTCGAGCAAGGCGACATTCGCGACAAGGCGCGCCTCGCCGCCGCGTTCGCCGCGCACAAGCCCGACGCCGTGATCCATTGCGCGGCGCTGATCGAGGTCGGCGTCTCGGTGCAGAACCCGGCCGT
>DASZQK010000052.1:0-26558 GCA_035549695.1 Caulobacterales bacterium
AGCGTGCGGGAGAAAGTCGCCATCTTATTCCTTTTCCATCGTGCATTGCAGCGGGTGTTCATTCCGCCGGGCGAGATCCAGGACTTGGGCGACCTTGGTCTCGGCCACCTCGTAGGTGAAGACGCCGCACACGCCGACGCCATTCTGATGCACGTGGAGCATGATCGTGGTCGCTTCCTCGCGCGTTTTGTTGAAGAACCGTTCCAGTACGTAAACGACAAATTCCATGGGCGTGTAATCGTCGTTCAGCAGCAGCACCCGGTAGAGCGCGGGCTTCTTGGTTCGGGTGCGGGTTTTCGTGCCGACGCCGGTCTGAGAGCCGCCGTTCGCATCCTGTCCGTCCGCATCATCCCATTCGTCGCTCATGGACGTCCGCGCCTTCCGGGACGGGGAGCGCCGACCGCGCGCCGTTCCCCACGTGAGTGATAATCTATGGACTCGGGGGCGCGATGGAAGAGCTTGCTGCCGTCGGTTGCGCAGTTCACGCCGCGTCGCCTCGGCGAGAGGCGCCCAATCGGCGTGTCATTTGGGAATGCAGCGCACAAAAACAATGGGCCCGGCGTTGCCGCCGGGCCCATCCCGTCTTTGCCCCGCCAAACCTTCCCGGTCTGGCTTTTCGTCTCAAAATCAGCGCGCGGCGCCGTTTTGCATGAGGTGGCCGACCGCCGTCATGCGGTCATTGATCGGTTTGATCGCTTCCTTGGTCACGCCAGACACGAGGTCCGAGAGCGAGGTCAGTTCGGCGACGTAAGCATCGAACGAGGAGCGGGCGTATTCGCTCTGCTTTTCGACGAATTCCTGGACGCTCTTCGAGGTCATCAGCGACTTGGTCGCCGCCATGTGATTCTCAAGCGCCGTCTTGGAGAACGCCACGGCGCGCGCCGACAGCGTTTCGATGCCCTTCTGGGTGGCCGCAGCGGAGGCCATCCACGCCTCGAGGTTTTCCTTGCCGAAGGCGCTGGCCTCGGAGAGAGCGGCCATCGACCGATCGATGTTTTCGCGCATTGCTTCGCTCGACGCCGTGGTGACTTGTTCGAAAGCCTCGGTAGCGGTCTTGCGCGCCGTCGCGGACTTGGGAGTGGCCATTTGTTCTTGCTCCGTGGGCGTGGGGAGGCGCCCGTTGAGGTTCAGATTCGAGTTCGGCGCCCGCCGAATCCCGCAGCGAGCTGAGCCCTCATATTTCATGCTGCACCTGCGAAGTCAAGGCCGTTTTGTTGCAGTGCAGCATAGAAGCGCGCGACAAGAAACTGGGCGCCTGAGAAACGGGCGGAGCAGCCGAAAACAGTTGACTGCGTTAAGCAGCAACGGTCGCTTAACCTCATCTAATGAATCTGTAAGCTGCACGGCACGTGATTTGCCTGAAAAAGTCCGCACTTATGCGGGATCGGACGAACATGACGCGACTTGGCAGGGTTTCGGTTCGGTACGCTCTCGGCGCGGGAGCTCTACTGGCGACTTTGGGGACTGCGACCATGGCGGCCGCCGATGGACGGTATTCCGCCATCGTCATGGATGCCCGCACGGGCGAAGTCCTGCAGCAAGACATGGCTGACGAGGAGCGGTACCCCGCCTCGCTGACCAAAATGATGACGCTTTACATGCTGTTCGAGGCGCTGGACCGGGGCGATCTGACGCTTAATACGCGGCTCACCGCGTCCCGCCACGCCGCCTCGATGCCGCCTTCCCGGCTTGGCCTGCGCCGCGGCGACTCGATCACGGTTGAGCAGGCGATTCGCGCGCTGGTTGTCCAATCGGCCAATGATGTCGCCGTGATGGTCGGCGAGCGGCTGGGCGGTTCGGAATCCCGGTTCGCTTCGATGATGACGTCTCGCGCCCGCGAAATGGGTCTGACCGACACCCATTTCGAGAACGCCAGCGGCCTCCCCGACCCGCAACAGCACACGACGGCGCGGGACATGGCCCTGCTCGGCCAGCACCTCTGGCGCGATTTTCCGGCCCGCTACGCCTATTTCCAGACCCCGTCCAACAGCTGGCGGCGGTCGCACGGCACCAATCACAATCACCTGCTGGGCCGAGTCGAGGGCGTGGACGGCATCAAGACCGGCTACACCCGGGCCTCGGGCTACAACCTGGTGTCCTCCGCCGAACGGAACGGACAACGCTTCATCGTCGTGGTGATGGGCGGGGAAAGCGCCGCCGCGCGCGACTCCCAGGTCGCCTACCTGCTCGATGGCGCGTTCGAACAATGGGCCGCGCGGTCCACGAACGACGTCACGTACGCCAGCCTGCCGACGCAGCGCCTCGACGCCGCCCTGGTTCCCGGCGCCAATGGCGGCATTCAAGTGCAGGCCACCACCACGTTCGCACCCGGGGCCGCCCCGCAGGGCGTGGTCGTCCAGACGCTCTCGGGCGCGCATGGGCCGCTGGGCGTGCTGCCGCCCGCCCAAGGCGCAGCCTCCGAGGACGAAGACTCAGGTTCGGCGCAGCAGGCGGTCGCGGGCGCTCACTAGCTGAGCGGCCGCGTCGTGCCCGCCGCCGCGATCCGGATGGGCGGTGCGCATCTTGGACCTAAACGCGGCGCGAATGTCCGCCGCCGTCGCTTCAGGGCCCACACCCAGGACGGCGCGGGCTTCGGCGTCCGCCATGTTCGGTCTTGCATGGCGAAGCCGATCGCTCTCCTCGTCCAGCGGCCAGCGCCACACCACGAACGCCAGCACGCCCATGAGCAGGCCCGGCCATTCCAGGCCACGCAGCACTAGCACAAGCGCGATCGCCGCCAGCGCCGCCGCGGCGCCGTAGCGCTTCAGGAAACGCATCAGCTTCACCCGCCGCGCGCCGGCGACACGCACCGGCGCCAGCACAAGGAAGGCGATGACGAGAGCGATGAGGACGCCGTAGATCACGCTGGATCAGCTAGAACTTGAGGGGCTCGCCCTCAAGGCCGGGCAGTTTCAGCGTGATGAACAGGTCGCGGATCTCCTGGCGCGCCGCCAAGTGGCTCATGCGCATCTCGCCGTCCGCGCCCTCGGCGTCCAGATCGAGCAACGTCAGTCCTTGCGGGAACAACTCGCGGAAGATCACGCGCTCGGACAGTCCGGGCGCAAGGCGGAAGCCGATACGGCTCGACAATGTCTTCAGCGCATCCCCGACGCGCTGCTTGTTCTTGGCCTCGATGCGGCTGGCGGAGGTGCGGTTCCGCATCACGACCCAGTCAATCGGGGTGCGCTCGGCCTGCGCTTTTCGCTTGCGGCTTTCCCACACCATTTCGCTGTAGATCGACGGGCGAACGATGTCCGGATTGCCGGCGTCGATATCCCCTAGAAGATCGAAATCCACGAAGCTGTCGTTGAGCGGAGTGATCAGCGTGTCGGCGGCGGCATGCGCGAGCCGGGAGAGATGGCTGTCGCCGCCCGGGCTATCGATGACGATGAAATCGCACGTTTCCGAGAGCCGCCGAAGCGCCGCCCGGAAGCCGGATTCGTCCTCGGCCTCGGCGTTGTCGAGCAGTCTCTGGCGGCTTTCATTGAGCGCAAGCGTCTGCGGCGTGGCGAGCTTGGCGCCATGCGACGCGATCCAGCGGGCGCGGTTCTCGACGTAGCGGGTCAGCGAACGCTGACGGACGTCCAGGTCGAGCGCGCCGGTGCGTTTGCCCATGCGCATGAGCGCGACGATCAGATGCATGGCGACGGTCGATTTGCCGGCACCGCCCTTCTGATTGCCGACGACGACGATATGGGCCCGCCGCGGCGACGCCATCGCCGCAGGTTGCAAAACGGAGGCGGCGGTCTGGGCCGTCATGCGCGCACGCGAACGACGCCATCCGTGCGGATGGCAGCCGCCATCATGAGGACAAGCGCCGCGCCGACCATAGCGCAAAAGCTCGTTGATCGCGGTTAAAGAGCGCTTAAGCCGCTTGACGCGCGCGCGGCGCAGGCGGATGCGATGCGTGATGAGCGATTCCCTGCCCGTGGCGCGCGACGTGGCCGCCCTGCGCGAGGCCACGCGCGGCTGGCGCGCCCAAGGACTGAGCATTGGCTTTGTGCCGACCATGGGCGCGCTGCACGCGGGACACGTCTCGCTGGTTCGCGCGGCCAAATCGCGCCTCGACAAAGTGGTGACGAGCATCTTCGTCAACCCGAAACAATTCGCGCCGCACGAAGATTTCGAACGCTACCCGCGCGACGAGGCCGGCGACGCCTCGAAACTCGCGGAAGGCGGCTGCGATCTCATCTACGCTCCTGCCCCCGCGATCATGTACCCCGAAGGCTTCTCCAGCCGCGTCATCGTCTCGCGTGTCGCGACCCCGCTCGAGGGCGAGATGCGGCCGCATTTCTTCGCGGGCGTGGCGACAGTGGTCACCAAGCTGTTCCTGCAATGTCTTCCTGACGCAGCCTTCTTCGGAGAGAAGGACTATCAGCAGCTGCAGGTCGTGAAACGCCTGGTGCGGGACCTCGATATCCCGGTGGAGATCGTCGGATGCCCCACGGTGCGCGAACCTGACGGGCTCGCCATGTCTTCCCGCAACGCCTACCTCTCGCCACGCGAGCGATCGGTCGCTGCGAAACTGAATGTGATCCTCAGGGACTGCATCGAAGCGCTGAAGCATGGCGTGGATATCGTCGCGGTTGAACGCGCGGGCGCACTGCAGCTGCACGAAGCGGGCTTCGAGTGCATCGACTATGTCGCCGTGCGCGACGCCGACACGCTGGAGCCTGTCGAGGCGCTGGATCGTCCCGTGCGCATTCTCGCGGCGGCCTGGCTCGGCAAGACGCGCCTCATTGACAACATGGCCGTGTGATGCCGGCCTTGGCGCCCCGCCTGGAAACGGAGCGCCTCGTTCTGCGCGCTTATCGCAATGAGGATTTTCCCGACTATGTCGCCGCCTGGGCCGATGAGCGGACCGTGCGCTACATCAGCGGACGCGGCTTTACCGAAGAGGAGAGCTGGGGCCGCTTCCTCCGCAACATCGCACTCTGGCCCATGCTGGGTTTCGGCTATTGGGCCGTGGAGGAAAGGGCCAGCGGCCGATTCGTCGGCGATGTCGGCTTCGCCGATTTCAAGCGCGACATGGAACCCTCGATCCAAGGCTTTCCGGAGATGGGCTGGGTGCTCGCGCCTGACGCGCACGGCCGTGGCTACGCCACCGAAGCAGGAAGCGCCGCCTTGAACTGGGGCGAACGCCAATGGGGCGCGCGCCAGGTCGTCTGCATCATCGACCCCGACAACGACGCCTCGCTGCGCGTGGCCGATAAGCTCGGTTTCGTGGCGCAGAGACGCACGCACTACAAGGATGCGCCCGCCATTCTGTTTACGCGCGGGTAGCGCGCGCAATTCCCGGATCCAACAAAAAAACGCCGCGGCCTGCGCCGCGGCGTTTAAGGCACTCAACTGATCCACGCATTTACGGCGTGGTCGTGGTCTCCGTTGTCGTTGCCGCGGGAACCGTCGTCGCAGGCTCCTCGGTCGTCGTTGTCGTCACCGCAGCGGCCGGCGCGGCCGGCGGCGCAACCGTTTGCGGCGGCGCTATGGCGGCGAGGCGCGAAATATCGCCCTTCGTGACATAATAGATTTCACGGTCCCTCGATCCGCCCGGTTGCGTCGGATCATCATTGTACGTCTCGAACGTCGCCCAATCGTCCGCGGGCGTCGTCGGATCGTCGAGGTGCGCTGCGGCGAGCAGCGCATCCATGCGGTCATATACTTGCGGCACCACGTCTTGTTCCGTGCCCGTGTAGTGCATGTGAAGCAACGTTCCCGAGGGAGTTTGCCCCACCTCATACAGCGTCGCGCGCGGCGTCGGACCGCTGAACGGGAAGCCGACCTGGAAGCAATATTGGTTCGGCACGACGCGCGGCTCCACGGCGATGAGATGCCCGATCGGCTGGAGGTGCTGTTGCCGCATCGCGCCCGGCAGACTGGCCTGCGCTTCGCCAATGATCGCGATGATGGAGTCGGGCTCCGTCGTCGTGCACTTCTGCACATAGAAGAAAGGCTGCGGCGGCGCCTGCACAACCTGGTAAGCAAGGCCGGCGAAGCTCGCGTTGGGCAAAGCGTTGAGATCCGTGGTGACGGCTGGAAAGAAGACCGCCGCCGCCGAAGCCACCGGCGCCCCGCTCAAGCCCTGTACGCGGTCCACCGGATTGGCGCCGAGATTGCGCTCGATTTTCACGTCGACATGGGTCGCTTCGTCGCCATCCGGACGCACCGTGTAGGTGGCGCGTCCCGAACCGCCGTCGGCGAACGAGATTTCCTCGACGACAACGTTGTTCTCCGCCGAAACCACGCGCTTCACCGTCACGCCCGGAGCGACTTGCGTGTTCGCCGGCGTCGACGACAGGCGCGCGAACACGGCGGCCGAAGGACGCGGAACAGAAATGGACTGGCTTTTCGACGCCGCGCTCGGCAGCGCCACATAGCCTCCGATACCAGTCACCGCGAGCACGCCCACGGCGATGGCTGCGTATTTTCCTATAGCCCCCATGATTTCCCTCCGCGGCACTCCCCTGGCCCGGGCGGCGTTTTAGCAGGTTCACCCCGCAGGCCAAACCCCTCCGCCCCTAGCGTGAGGCTTTTCGGGGCCCGCGGCCCGCGATAAGCGTGGCTTGAAGGCGACACCCCTGATGAGTTCCGGCATCACCTACGGCGGCTATTTGCGGTTGCGCGAGCTTCTCGGCGCGCAGCAGCCGCTGAGCGATCGCCACGACGAAATGCTGTTCGTGATCCTGCACCAGACCATGGAGCTCTGGATCAAGCAGATCATCCACGAAATCGTCGCCGCGCAAGGCGTGATCCGCGCGGGCGACCTTGTGCCGGCTTACAAGTATCTGGCGCGCGTCTCGCGCATCCAATCGCTCATGACGCAGGCTTGGGACGTGCTGGCCACCATGACCGCGGCCGATTATTTGAGCTTCCGCAATCTGCTGGGGAAGAGTTCGGGATTTCAGTCCGCGCAATTCCGCGCGCTGGAATATCGCCTGGGCCTCAAGGACGCCGCGTTCCTGGCGCATCAGCCGGAAGGTTCCGATGAACGCGCGATGCTTGAAGGCGCGCTGAACGCGCCCAGTCTCTATGACGACGCGATCGCCCAGCTTGCCGCCGGCGGGTTCACGATACCGGCGGCCGTTCTCAATCGCGATGTAACGCAGGCGCATGAGCCCAGCGAGGCCGTGGAAGCGGCTTGGCTCGGCGTCTATCGCGAACCGGAAAAGTATTGGGCGCTCTACCAGCTTGCGGAAAAATTGCTCGATCTCGATGACGCGCTTCTGAGTTGGCGGCACAAGCACGCGCTGACCGTGGAGCGCATTATCGGCGGCAAGCGCGGCACCGGCGGCACCGAAGGCGTCAAGTACCTGCAAAGCACGATGACGCGGCGCTGCTTCCCGGAGCTCTGGTCGTTGCGGACCAAGCTGTGAGCGGCGCGTCTTACAAGCGATTGTTCTCACGTGCGCTCGCCGCTGCGCCGCGGCGGCTGCATTTCGCCGCGCACAGCCATCACCTCTGGCCCGACGCCAGCTACCACGCTCATCTCGCGGCGTGGGAAGACGCCGCCCGGCTCGCCGACAAGAAGTGGGACAAGGTGTTCGGCGAAGTCATCCCGGAAGCGCAGCGCAACATCGCCCAGGAGCTGAATCTTCCCGACCCGAACACGATTGGCTTTGCGCCCAGCACGCACGAATTGCTGACGCGAATCTTTTCCGCGAGAGGCGGAACGCGGCTCAAAGTGCTCTGCAGCGACGGAGAGTTTCACTCGTTTCGCCGGCAAGCGGCGCGCTGGGTCGAGGCCAATTCCATTGTGCTCAACATCGTGCCCGTGGCGCCGATGGATACGTTCGCGCAGCGCTTCCTGGCGGCGATGGGCGAAACCCATCCCGACATCGCCTTCGTGAGCCATGTCATGTTCAAGACCGGCCTCGTATTCGACGGCGTCGCCGAATTGGCGGCGTGCGCGAAGCCGGACGGACCGTGGGTGGTGATCGACGGCTATCATTCCTTCATGGCGATGTCGGTCGATCTCTCGGGCGTGGCGGATCGCATCTTCTTCCTCGGCGGAGGCTACAAATACGCCATGGCCGGCGAAGGCGCGGCTTACTTGCATGCGCCGCCCGGCTTTGCGCCTCGCCCCGCGAACACGGGGTGGTTCGCCGAATTCGGCGCGCTCGAAAGCAAGCCCGGCGGCGTGGGTTATGCGCCTGGCGGCATGCGCTTCATGGGCGCCACTTACGATCCGAGCGGCCTCTATCGTTTCAACGCCGCGCGGGCGATGCTGCGCACGGAAAATTTGGCGACCGCCAACATCACCTCGCGAATCGCTGCGCTGCGATCGAGCCTCGTCCGACGCATTCGCGACGGCGAAGCCGGGTTGCTCGCCGAGGCCGAATTGATTGCTCCGACACGCGCCCCGGTGCAACAGCGCTTCATCGCGCTCCGCGACAAGCGGGCGACGGAATGGAAAGCCAAGCTGATGGCGGCGGATGTCATCGTCGACGCGCGCGATGACGTGCTGCGGATCGGGCTCGGGCTCTATACGGACGCGGAAGATATCGCGGCGCTGTGCGAAAAGACGCGGCAGGTTCTCGCTTAGTTCACCACGCCCCCAGCTCCACCAGCTTGCGGCGCAGCTCTTCCGGCAAATCCGCGCCGCCTTGGGTTTCGCCGAGATCGGCGGGTGCGTCTTTGGGTTCGAGGTAGCGCCAGCCCTGGAAGGCGCGGCGCGGCTGCGGCGTGGTCCGCCGCAGGTGCGGGTCGAGATAGAGGCCGCAGCGTTCGCCGTGATCGTCGATCACGTGATCGATGGCGAGAATACTTTGGCGCACGCTGATGACGCCCTTGATCACCCAATAGAGCGAACCACCGGCGATCACGTCATCAATCCGCTTCGGCCACATGCGCGTGCCGCAGACGGGCTGCTTTTTCTGGAGCGCATGCACCGCGCCGGCTTTCGCTTTGCGTGCGCGTCGCACCTGGCCGATCTGCCACTCGGCCAGATCCTCCACGCTGTCCGCGCCGACACAGAGCTTGACGATGTGGATAGCCATTATTCGGCGGCGACCGGCGCGGCTTGACGCGCCGCCCAGGCGGCCTTGATCGAGGCGCTGGTTTTGCGCGAGCCGTCGGGGCTCCACCCCGGGGGCCCGAACATGTAGCCAAGCGCCTCACGAAGCGATCTCGCGCCCGCCACATCGCGCGCGATGCCGATCCATTCGTGGGTCGCGACGCGGAACGGATTAAACGTGCCCAGATTTGAGATGACGCCGTAGCGCGGTTTGTCGTTCGCATCTTCGGCAACGAACGTTCCGAAAAGACGATCCCAGATGATCAGCACGCCGGCGTAGTTCGCATCAAGGTATTTAGGATTGGTGGCGTGGTGCACGCGGTGGTGCGAGGGCGTGTTGAACACCCATTCGAACGGGCCCATCCGCCCGATCGTCTCGGTGTGAATCCAGAATTGATAGACGAGACTGATCGCCGAAAACATCAGCACCATCTCCGGCGGGAAGCCGATCCACACCAGCGGCAGCCAGAATATCCAGGAAAGGCTGAGGACGCCGGTCCATGTCTGTCTGAGCGCGGTCGTCAGATTGTAGTGCTGCGAGGTGTGATGAATGACGTGACTGGCCCAAAACCACCGCCGCTCATGAGCGATGCGATGAAACCAATAATAGGCGAGGTCTTCCCCGAAAAAGCACAGCGTGAGCGACCACCAAGCCCATGGAATCGTGGCGAGGCGAAAATGATAGACGAGATAATATCCGGCCACGGCGACGCCGCCGAGCAAGAGCCCCATGATCTGATTGCCGAAGCCCATCAGCAGGCTGCCGGCGCTGTCGCGCGCTTCGTAGCGGCCGCGGCCCGTCGCCCGGATATAGATCATCTCCGCGAGGATCAGCAGCACGAAGGCCGGGATCGCGTAAGTCACGATGGGAGGAATTTCAAACGGCGCGGGCGGCGCTTCGGATACGATCAAGGGGAGGCTCCCTCGCCGGCCAATCGGATGATCCAGTCGGGCGGCGCTGCGGCTTTCAGGGCGAAATGTAAGGGCGGATAGCCGATATCGCCAAACGTTACGCTCAGGCGATCCCGCGTCAGGCGCAGGCGCAGCGCCTTGGCCTGGACCAAGCGGGTGCTGATGTCGCCCCCCATCACGCGCGCGGCAAGGATGCGCCCGTCGCCAAGTCGCGCCAAGCCCGCCGCGCCGTTTGCGGCGACAAACATGTCGACGACGCGCGCATCCGGTTCGGTTTCCGCAACGAGACGCTCCAGAGCGTCCGCATCGATACGCGCCGCGGTGCGGAAACCCATTAGCGCCGCGGCGGCCACCATGACCGCGATCACCGCCGCCGATCCGCCTACTTGGTAGAGCACCGGCACGCCCATCGTCTCAGCCCAGCAAGCCGACCGCAACGATGAAGGCGATGAAGACCAGGAACGCCACGCCGCAAATCGTCAGCAGCGCCGCCGTGCGCCAAAGCGCCGAAAACACGCCGAGCTTATAAGCGCCGCCCAGCTGGAAAAACATGTGCGCTGGCGGCACGCCGAGAACCAAAATGCCGCGAAGGACGCGTGTCGGCATCCAGGACATCGCATACGGCGAGACGAGCCCCATGATGAGAAAAAACAGGCTCATGAACGAAAGCGAATAGAGTGAAAACACCGCGTGATCGAATAGCGTCACGCCGCGCTTCCAGAAAAACAGCAGGGCGATGAACGGCAGCGAAATCGGAATTAGCAGAAACGCGAACTTGTACGCCGCCTCCTCGATTTGGCGCATCAGCAGGTCGGGATGGCGCAAGCGGTCGGTGATCTTTGCATCGCGGATGGCGTCGCCAGTGTTCACTTCGATCTGCGTCAGCGTCTGATTGAGAACGCCGCCCTTCTGTCCGGCGGCGTTGACGAGCGCAATTGTGTTGTCGAGCGACGCGACCTCTTCATCATGGTGGTCGGCAACGGCTTGCGCGCGCTGCTGCTGCAATTCCGCCAGCGTCGTTGCGCGGGCCTGAGGATCGCGCATGTCGCGGCCGTTGACCTGAACGTTGGCGATGTCGTTGAGCGACACATTGCCCACCATCGCAATCACGCCGAACACCAAAAAGATCGTAAACAGAAACAGCGCCAACGGGGAAACGTAGCGCGCGCGTTTGCCCTCGATATAGTCGCGCGTGAGCGTGCCGGGCCGAAACGCGAGACGCGGAAGCGTACGCCACGTCTTGGTGTCGAAATGGAAAATGCCATGCAGCACCTCTTCGCCCATGTGCAGAAGCGAGCGATGGACGTGCGCGGCCTGGCCGCATGCATGGCAATAGCGGCCGCTCAGCTCGGCGCCGCAATTGGCGCACGGACCTTCGGCGGCGTGACGCGCCTCGCCGCCCTCGACGACCGCCGCCGCCAACCCCGCCGTGGCGGCGCCGCCGACCGCCTCGATCTCACCGCTCATGCAAGCCCGCCTTTTGCGCCAATGCTGACGCGCGCCGGGACCTGGATCAAGCCCGCGCGCCGGGCTGAGGCGGGGGCGTGCTGCGCTCGTAATCACGCACGCGCGTGATGAAGCCCAATTCCGTGCGCGCCACCGCCGCCGGCGAACGCCGCGGACGCGCGGCCGGCGTGGTCTTCACGGCATCCGCCGTGGCCGCGTCCAGCCCTTCCTCGTCAAGCGCCAGAGCGGCCAACCCTTCCGCCTCCTCGATCGTGCGCGCCCATACGAAAACTGCGGTCACAGCTCCATCGAGATTGCGCGGCCAGGCTCGCGCCCGGCGATTGAGCTTGGCCTCCACCACGACCCGCCAAAACGGCATCGTCGGGCGCAGCAGCTTGGCGCGATACAGCGCAGCCCAGAACCGGCTCGGTCCGCGCGCCAATCTCACGATTTCCACTCCGGGGCGCGCCGATCCAGCAAAGCGGCGACGCCTTCACGTGCTTCGCCGGAGGCCGCGCTGGCGCCCGTGCGCTTGGCGGCCTCCTTCAGCAATCTGTCGTCGAGTTCATGCTGGCTGGCATAAAGGGCGAACGCCTTCGCCTGCGCGGCCGCATCCGGCGCATTCTCAAGCGCAAGGCCAGCAAGGCGTTTCATTGCCGCGTCCAGTTCCTCCACGCCGGGGACGATTTCATCAATCAAGCGATAACGCAACGCCGCTTCGGCGTCGAAAGGCAGTGCTGAGGCCATGAGAGCGCGCGCCGCGCGCGGTCCCATCGCATCGACCAGGAAGGGCGCGAGCACAGCCGGGTTGGCGCCGTGCCGCACATGCGGCAGGCGGAACCGCGCGCCGCTGGTCGCGACCCCCCAGTCGCACGCCGCCGCCAGTCCCACCGCTTCGCCATAGGCCGCGCCCTCAATCAGCGCGACGGTGAATTGCGGCAGGTCGTGCAGATGCTTCAACATGCGCGCCACGGCAAGCGCATCGATCTCGTTGTCGTCGCGATTGCGCTCGGCCTGACGACGCAGCCATTCGTGGTCGGCGCCCTCGCTGAAGACGTCCCCGACGCCGCGCAGGAATACGACGCGCACGTGATCGGCGCCTTTCAGCGTCTCGAATGCATCGGCGAGAGCGGCGACCGTCAGCTCGTCGATCGTATTGCGCTTAGCGTGGCGGTTGATGCGCACAACCGCGAGCCCCTCGGGGGAGACGTCCAGCAGGACCGGATCGGGCGCGAGCGACATCAGGCGGCCTCCAACAAACGAAGAACGGCGGCGGGCCGCTCGGGCTCGGGGGTCTCGAACAATTTGAGCCACTGTACCCCGGCGAAGAAATACTCGAAATCCTCAGGCGGCGCCGCATCCTCTATAAAAACAGGCACCAACCGCTTCTTGTAGCGGTCGGCGAGATAGACTTCGCGCTTCACGTGATCGCTTTCGAATGCGGCGCTTGAGCACATCACGAGCACGCCGCCGGCGCCGCGGATGGCGCGCACGATCTCGCCCGCCCATCCCTCGCCGGCCTCGATGTTGGATTGATCCAGCCAAAATCGCCGTCCGGACTTTTGCGCCGCGTCGATAACCGGCAGGACGAGCGGCGCATTGGCGCGGGCGTAGGAGACGAATACCGGGGCCGGTTTGGCAGGCGCCGCGACCGGCGCGGGCGCGGCGGCGCCGGCCGTGTTTCGCCCGCCGCGAGTTCCGCTTGGCCGCGCCAGACGCGCAATGAGCAGCACCAAGCTGACGGCGAAGACAAACAGAGCCAGCGCGAAGAGCCAGACCATGACGCCGGGCGGCGCGCCCAGCCGCGTGCCGAGCTTATCGATGTCGCGCAGCAAGTCCTCAGCCGTGCCGGGTCGCGGACCGATTCGATTGGCGAGCCAAATCGCCCCGCCAGAAGCCATGGCCAGTGCGCCCGGCAAAAGCAGCGCGGCCAAAAGCACATTCAGCGCCCCGCCGCGCTTGCGCCGCGCATGCGCCGGTCCGGCGGGCAGGCGATCGTGGCTCGGGGCGCCGGCGCTGGCGCGCGCCGTCTCGCGGTCGGCGTACTTGGCCGTGGGCGGCCGGCGCTCCTCCTCGATCGCCGCATGCACGTCGCCCCACGCGTCTTCGCGATGGGGCGGGTGAATCGCGTCGATAAAGGGCAGGTCACGCAGGCCGACAGGCGCATCCGCCTGGTCGAGCTTGACCAGAACGAGGTTGCCGTCCGCCCATGCGTCCAAAGCGCGCTGCTCCAGCCGCAAGCGCGCAGATCCACGCGCGAAGTCCTGCGATGTCAGCATCACGACGACATCGCTGTCTTCGACCGGCCTCAGGGCCGCCTCTCCATTGTCGAGTTCGACGAAATGCCCCCGCCGCTCCAGAAACGTCTCAAGCGTTTCCGCTGCCCCACGATCGGCCTCGGCGAAAGCGATAAAGACGGTCATGCGGCCACGGTTTAGCACGGGGCCCGCGGCTGGAAATGGGCGCAACTCCCGCAGCCGCCGTCATTGCGCCTTAACTCGCGGCTCCTATCCTTAAGCTTAGGCAACCTGCCCCCGGAGCCTTCGCAGTCGCAATGAAACCGCGCCTCTCAGACATCTCCTTCCTCGCCGGCGCGGCGCCCGACGTGCTGGCCTCGATCGAGGACGACGCGGAGTGGTTTTCCGTCCCGGCCGGGTGGTCGGTGATGCGCGCGGGGGAGCCGGCGGACGGCGTCATGTTCCTGGTCAGCGGGTCGCTGGCGGCGTTCCGCCCGGTTGACCTGGGCGGCCACAAACTCTTGGGCTACATCCGCCCCGGCGAGCCGGTTGGCGAAATGGCCATGATCGCGCGCGAGCCGCACTCTTCGAGCGTGTTCGCCATGCGCGACAGCGAGCTGCTGCGCCTCTCGCCCAGCGCGTTCGAGCGCCTGGTGCGCGGCCATCCACGGTTCATGGAGCAGATCGCGCGGCTGATGCTGTCCCGCGCCCGCATGCATTCGCGCGACAACGCCCGCGCCGACCCGAAGATTTACGCGCTTATCTCCACCTCGCCAACCATCGACCTCAAGCTGCGCGCGCGTACGCTGCAAACGGCGCTGAAGCGCCTCGGCAAACGCGTCGCGGTCGTCGGCGAGGAAGGCCAGGACATGGAAAGCGCATGGTTCGATGCGCTCGAACGTCAGAACGACGCCGTGTTTCTGATCTCGCCGATCGCCGACACGCCATGGTTTCGCACCTGCCTTCGCCAGGCTGACCGCATCTGGGTGCTCGCCCGCGCCGACGCGCGCCCGTCCGTGCCGCTGTTTCCCGCGGAAGAGCCCTCGCCGGCGCGCGGCTTCCGCCTGGTGGACGTGATCCTGCTGCACCATGGCTCGGATCGAAAAGCCGCCACCACCGATGAATGGCGCATCGCCGCGGACGCGGCGCGCCTGTTCCACTGGCGCGGCCTGGAGGACGCCGACGCAGCGCGCCTTGCGCGCGTGGTCGCGAGACGCTCGATCGGCCTCGTGCTTTCCGGCGGGGGCGCGCGCGCCTATGCGCATATCGGCGTCGTGCGCGCCCTGCGCGAAGCGGGCCTTCCATTCGACGTCGCCGGCGGCACGTCGATGGGCGCCATCATCGCCGCCTGCGCCGCCATGGGATGGAATGACGACGAAATCGAGGTGCGCATCCGCAAGGCGTTCGTCGAAAGCAATCCGTTGGGGGACTACGTGCTTCCCGTCGTCTCCCTGTCGAGCGGCAAACGCGTTGAAGAACGCCTGCGCGAACATTTCGGCGAGGTGCTGATCGAAGACCTCGAAGTGCCCTTCTTCGCGGTTTCCACCAATCTCGCCGCCGGCGCCATACGCGTGCACCGCTCGGGCATTCTGCGCGAGGCGCTGCGCGCCTCGATCTCGTTGCCGGGCATCCTGCCTCCCGTGGTGGAAGGTGAAAGCATTCTGGTGGACGGCGCGGTGCTGAAGAATTTTCCCGTCGACGTGCTCAAGGAATTGCACCGCGGGCCGATCATCGGCGTCGATGTCGCCCAGCAGGAAGGCATCAATCCAGCCGACTTCCGCCACCCGCCCGGCTTTCTGGGTTGGATCGCGCATCACGGACTGCAGGAACCGCCGCCAATTGCTTCGCTGCTCATTCGCGCCGCGACGCTCGCCATCGATCCCTGGGAGGGGCGCTCCAGCGCCGACCTGCTCATCGTTCCCGACATGCCCGACGTCGATTTGCGCGACTGGAAGAGATTCGACGACGCCGTGACGGCCGGCTACGAAGCGACTGTGGCGGCGCTGCAGCGTCCGCATGGGCTATTCCAGGCGCCGCCATCGGACGCGCCCGGCGGCCGCGCCGCGGACGGGCGTACGCTCGAAGCCGCCGAATAGGATTGGTCTCGCATCTGTCGCGTTTTATGCTTCGACGGCGAAAGCCGGGAGAAACCATGCGCTTCTTATGCGTTGCCGCCGCGTTGGCGCTGGCGGCCTGCGGCCGTCCCGCGCCCGCACCGCACATCGCCGCGCCGGGCGTCGGCTGCACTCGTGAATACATGCACCGTGTCGCGTTTTCCGACGTCTCGGCGCCTGACACGATCACTGCGCGCGCCGAGGGACCGAGTTGCGCGCAGGCTGTCGTTACGCTCACCATCCGCGCGGCCAACGGCGATCCGCTTTGGGTGTTCGCGGAGACCTACGCCGTCATGCAGGGCGGCGAGGCGGCGTCGCGCTTGGCGCCCGCCGCGATCGACCGCCTGGACGAATTCCTGATGAGTTGGGCCGATGTCACCATCAAGACGACGGGCGACCTGCCGGAATGGCGCGCCGAAGCCGCGACATTGGCGGAGAGCGTTCAGGGCATGTCCTACGCCACGCCATTCGACCGCGACAGCTACGAACGCTTCCGGCGGCAGAACCTGAGGGATCTCTGCTTCGCCGTCGGGCCCGAATCCTCGCAATGCATCATCATGGACCCGGCCTCGCACGCGCCGAGTCTGATCGTCAATTTTGGAGCTTGAGTCATGAAGGGCTATATCGCGCTCGCGCTGCTGCTTGTTCTCGCCGGGTGCGGGCAACAGCCCCAACACGCGCGCACATCAAGCGCCGCCGCGTCGCAACGCGGCGACGCTTGCACCGCTTTCGCGACGCGCAATTGGGCGATCGGCCAACAGACCTACCGCGTTGACGCCTCGGCGCACGGGCCCACATGCGGGGCGGCGCAAGTCACGCTCGTGCTGCGCGCGCCAGATGACGGGGTCCTGTTCAGCAAGACTTACCGCACCTCCGAGATCACGTTGTCGTTCAATCCAACCGCTGATCAGAGCGTCCTGAACGACGACCTCAATCTGTGGATCGAGAACCAGGCGCCGGGCGCGGACGCTTCGGCGCTGCCCGAATGGCCGGCCGACGCGGAACGGCCGCCTCATTTCCAGCCCGCTGTCGCGCGCAGCGCTTACGAGCGCGCCCGCGCGGCGCGGCAAGCGCTCTATTGCTATCCGGATGGCGGCGAGAGCAATGCGTGCGTCGCCGTGGATACGGCCGCGCACGCCGCCGCGCTGCTCGGCAGCCGCACGCCCGAACATCCATGAACTGCAGCGCGCATTAGGCATTCCGCTTTTCAAGACGCGCCGCGCTTCCTACCTTGTGCGCTCCGGCGGCTGGCGCCGGGCTTTCGTAGAAAGGAGGTGATCCATGTCTCATTGTCACCCGTTAGGGGATACTCCAGGCTGGACCACCTTGAGCTTTTGCTCTCTGAGGGTCGCCGCCTAACGCGAGTTCGCCCCGCAAGGGACAGACAATGGAGGGCCGCTCGGGAAACCGCGCGGCCCTTTTGTCTCTAACAAAAAAAAGGGCGGGATCGCTCCCGCCCCAAGATCCTAACGCTGCACCAAAAAAGTGAGAATCAAGCGCCGGCCGGCTGACGGAACGGCGTCTTCCAAAGGCCGTAAAGCGCCAAGCCCGCGGCTGCGGCGCCCGGCGCGCCGAGCGCCGCCCCGCCCATGATGTCGACCGCGTCGGCGCGCCCGCCGAACAGCGTAACCGCGCCCAGCACGATGAGCGCCGCGCCGAACACGAAGAGTGCAATCAAGCCCACCGACTCGACGGTCGTGTGAATGCGATGCTTGGTGCGCTCGGCTTGCACCGCACGAGCACGCGCGTTGCGAATGCGGCGATCGATCTGCGTTTTCTCGGATTTCGCCGGCGTGACAACGCGGCGCGCGACGGGCTTCGCATGCGCTGTGACAATCTCTTCTTCCGCGGCGATCTGCTCGTCGCTCGCGATCTGGGTCAGCAGCAGCGTTTCGGTCGCGGGTTCGGATTTCAGAATCTCGGTGATCACCTGAGCGGGTTCGCCCTTCGGCGAGGCAACGCGGATCGAGCCGACTTCAGGCGCCGGCGCCAGCGCGATCGGCGCGCCGAGAATGGAGGCGGCGTGATCCAGCTTGGCGCGCATGAAAACGGACGGGGACGTGTTCACGGGCGCATCGGCCAGAAACAGCGCCTTCTCCGCCGCGCGGCGCCGCACCAGAGAATCGATAACTTCGAGTTCGCCGTTGATATCGCTCTTGCGCCACGCGTCCATCGCACAGGCGGCGGCGACCAAATGGCCGGCATTCACCTTGCGCAGCACGTCGCTCTTCTCGAACGTCTCCGCGCCGATGGAGAAGGCGAACGAAACCAACGCGTCGAATTGCTGCGGCGTGATCTCCACCTTCACCAGCTTGTTCACCGCGATCTCAACCGGTGCGAGATCGAGCGCCAGCAGCGAACGCGCCTCCGCGCGCTCGACAGCGGCGCCGGCATCGCCGATGCGCACGTGCCCGTGGCCGACGACCCAATTGCCGTCCGGCAATTGCACCGGTTCGGCGCGGAAGCCCTCGAACTGCTGGATGAGGGCCAGTCCGTCGGCTGAAATCGCGTGGGACGACATGAGTGCTGCTCCAAAGCGGTGTAATTCCGGCGCCGCTTTCCCGTTTTGAGACGCGTCAGCGGCTTTCCCTCGCCTCAGACGCAAGTCAGGCGCCGCTTTCGCGCGATTGGGGCGAGGCGCAGGCGATTGCCTTGAAAAAGCCGCTTGACGCCGACGTTTACAGGCGTAATCGTCCGATCAAATTACGGATGTAATCGCTCATGCGGATCAGTGCGGCCGAAAGCCTGGTGATGGAAGTGCTGTGGCGGGACGGACCGCAGACGGCGGAGGACGTCGCGGCGGCCGTGGGGCCCGACCAAAGCTGGACGGTCGCCACCGTCAAGACGCTGCTTAACCGCTTGTTGACCAAGAAGGCGGTTTCCGCCGAACGGATCGGCCGGCGCTACCTCTATGCCCCGCAGATTGCCCGCGCCGACTATGTGCGGGAAGAGAGCCAAGGGTTGATCGACCGGCTGTTCGACGGTCGCCTCGCTCCCCTTGTATCGCATTTTGCCGAGGCCAAGCAGCTGAGCCCCGAGGACATCGCCGAACTCAAGAAGCTGATCGAGGAACTCGACGATGGCCGCTGAGCACCTCAAGGATTTGATCACGTGCGGGATCATGCTGGTCACTCTCGCCGGGCTGGTGATGATCGTGCGCCTTATCAAGGAGCTCGACGGTGGCGTCTGACCTGATCGAACTCGGCTTGCGCCTTAACCTCGTGCTCGGCGCCGCGATCGCGCTGGTGCTGGCGCTCCGCGCGCCGGTGCGCCGGTTGTTCGGCGCGCGCGTGGCCTATGCGCTCTGGGCCATGCCGCCGCTGGCGGCGGCGATGTGCTTCGCGCCACGGCGCCTGCACGTCGTTCACCTGCCCGCGCAGTCTCCGTTGACAACCCAACCACACGCGCCCGTGGTCAATGTCTTCGATCTAAGTCCTATCGTGCTCGGCGTGTGGATCGGCGGCGCGCTGCTTCTGCTCGCCGTGCTGGCGCTGCGCCAGCATCGGTTCATGCGCTCGCTGGGCCAGCTCGTGCGCCGAGGCGGGGGCGTGTTCGGGGCGCAATCGCAGACCGGCCCCGCCGTGATCGGCGCGTTGTGGCCCAAGATCGTCACGCCCGCCGATTTCGAGCACCGCTACAGCGCCGAGGAGCGCGAGATCGTGCTCGCGCATGAGCGCGCCCACATGCGCCAGCAGGACCCGCTGATCAACGCGCTCGCGGCGCTGACGCAATGCGTGAACTGGTTCAATCCGCTCGTGCACGTCGGCGTGCGGGCGCTGCGCGTGGACCAGGAATTGGCTTGCGACGCGGCGGTGATGGCTGAAGCCGGCCAGGCCAAGCGCATCTATGCGGAAGCGATGTTGAAAGCGCATGCGGCGCCGCTGGGGCCGCTGGTTTGCGCATGGCCCGCGCCCAGCCTCAACCCCTTGAAGGAGCGCATCGCCATGTTGAAACGCAATCCGCCTAGCCGCGCGCATCTGATGCTCGGCGCCGCCGTCGTCGCGGTTGCGACATTCGGCGTCTGCGCGACGGCCTGGACGGCGCAGCCCGCCAAGATCGTCGCCGTGCGCGCGGAAACGAATGCGCCCCACGCGGCAGACGCTCTGCGCGTTGCGCAGGACGATCCGCGCTTGGACGAGTCTCAGTTAGCCGATCCCAGCGAGGACACGGACGTCAGCTCGGCGGAACTTGAGTCCGAGATCAGTGAGCTGACGGCCAGCGCGATGCGTCTTGCACATCAGGCGCTCATCTCCGCCGACGCGAGCATGCGGGGTGGACAAGCCATGTCGGTGGAGGAACGCGCGCAGCTCGACCGCGACATGCGCGCGAACGCCGAGAACATTCGCCGCTCGGCCCTCGTTGAGGCCCGGGCCGCCATGCAGGCCGCTCGCGCCGAACTTGACCGCCAGCGCCCGGTGATCGACGCGCACGTCCGCGCCGAGGTGGAACGGCAACGGCCCGACATCGACGCACAGACGCAAGCCGAATTGCGCGCGCAGGCGGAGCAATTGCGTGAGCAGGCGCGGCGAATGCACGCCGACCGCGCGCGCATGAGCACGGAAGAGCGCCAGGAGCGCCAGGCCGAAATCGAACGCCATGCACAGGAAATCGCGGCGCACGCCATGAGCATCGCTCAGCAAGCCATCGAGGACGCCATGGCCGGGCTCGATCAAGCCGCGCCGGAGGCCGCTCCCGAGCTTGAAGGCGCCCCGTACGGCGAACCGGCGCCGGCGCCAAGGCGCCGCTGATCGTCTCAGTGCAGCAGGATCGCCGTCGCGATTCCGAGAAAGGCGAGAAAGCCCAGCGTGTCCGTCAGCCAGGTGACGAACACGGATGACGCGACGGCGGGATCGAGCCCCAAGCGCTTCAAGCCGAGCGGCACCAGGCTTCCCGCCAATCCCGCGCAAGTGAGATTGACGATCACGGCGAGCGCACCGGCGATGGCGATCCCCGAATTGTGGAACCAGACGCCGGCGACGAGCGCAAGCGCGAGCGCAATGATCACGCCATTGAACACACCCGTCATGGCTTCGCGCACGACGAAACGCGCGGCGTTGGCGGCAGTGATGTCGCGCGAAGCGAGCGCGCGCACCGAGACGGCCAGCGCCTGGGTGCCGGCGTTGCCGCCCAGAGAAGCGACGATCGGCATGAGCACGGCCAGCGCCACCACCGTATCGATGGAATGTTGGAAGAAGGCGATCACGCTCGAAGCCGTGAGTTCCGTGAACAGATTGAGGAAGAGCCACGGCGTGCGCGCCCGCATGCTACGGTAGATCGTGTCGGTCTGACTGGCGTCGCTCACGCCGGAGAGCTTCAGCAAGTCTTCCTGGCTCTCTTCCTGGATGACGTCGACAATGTCGTCGACCGTCACCATCCCGGTCAGCCGACCCGCTTCGTCCACGACGGGCGCGGAAGCGAGATGATATTTCTGAAACGTCTGCGCCACCTCTTCCTGGTCCATTTCGGGCCGGATGAGGATGAGAGGAGAGCGCATGATCGTGTTGAGCGCGGTCGCGCGCCCGCTGCGCAGCAATTGCGAAACGCGTACTGCGCCGACAGGGCGCATCGCGGCATCCACGACGTAAATCTCAAAAAACTCGTCCGGCAACTCGGCGGCGTCCGCGCGCATGCGATCGATGACCATGCCGACCGTGCCGCCCTCGGGCGCGGCGACGAACTCGCGCTGCATGAGACGGCCGGCCGTCTCTTCCTCGAACGAGAGCGCCTCCTCGACTGCGTGGCGCACGTCATCGGGCGCGGCGGCGAGGACGGCGCCCAGTTTCTTCTCGTCGACATCGGCGGCGACCGCGGCGGCGTCGTCGGTATCGAGCTCCCCCAGGGCCCGTCCGAGATAGTCGGAAGGAAGGACTTCAAGCACCTCCTCGCGCCGCTCCCAGGAGAGGTTGGCGAGGAATTCGGCCGGCAGTTCGCGTCCGATCAGCTTCAGCGCATGGCGCATCGCCTCGCCCGGCAGATGTTCGATCACGTCGGCGAGGTCGGCCGGATCGAGCCCTTGCAGCAGGCGCCGAAGCAGCGGCCCGTCCCGGTCGCCGGCGGCGCCGACGACACGCGCCAGGAACGCCGGATCTTCCGACGGCGCCGTGCGGTTTTCTTCTTCGACAGAAGCGATGTCGTCGTCTGTGTTCATGGGCCGTCTCCGCGGCGCGTCCCGCTCAAGCCCCAAAAGGCTGCGTCGGCGCCCGCGTCAAGCCGCGATGCGGCGCTTGCGACGCCAAGACGGAAAAAATGCGCAGATAGGTCCTTGTCGCCGCCCGACGATCAAGAGGCCGCGGGATCAGCCGGCGGCCGCTTTCAATACGGCGGTGCGATGCGCGTCCGCCCGCGAGCCCACACGCCGGGCCGCGTCTTCTCCAAAGCTCCGGCGAGGCAGCCTTCGCTGGCGTCCACGAAGGCTGGTGCGCTCGAGAGGACTCGAACCTCCACGATGTTACTCACCAGCACCTCAAGCTGGCGCGTCTACCAGTTCCGCCACGAGCGCAAGAGCGGGCGGGGTATCAGAACGGCCCCGGAGAAACAAGGGCCGGAACCTCGCGGTCCCGGCCCCGTAAATTCGCCAGAGCAATCCGCCCTATTGGCTGGACACTTCCGAGATCGAAAGCGTCGCCGGCTGCAGGCTCGAGCCGCCATAGGTGCCGACGTAGATGTCGTAGAGGCCCGATTGGGGATGGGTGAAGGTCAGGCTCGGATTGAGCGCGCCATTGCCGCTGTCATCGTCGCAATACCATTTTCCGTCCGGACCGTTGACCACCAGCGTGGTGTCCGCATTCGAGTTGACGGAGATCACCAGCGGAAGCTGGTTGGCGCCGCTTCCGGCGGTGAAGTTGAGGTCCACATCCGGGGCGTTGGCGATGAAGCCTGCGCAGCCATTCCCGATCGTCTGCGAAGCGTCGATGCTGCCCCCGGATTGGAGCGTGACGAGGTGCGGATCAGGCTCGAAGCCCGTCCGCAGATTGACGGTGCCGAAGGTGGGATTTTGACGCCAATCCTGTGCGGACGCCCCACTCAGGCCAAGGGTCGCGGCGAGAATGACAGCCGAAGCCGCCGCAAATTTTTTGATGGACATGAACTGAACCCCCAGGGTTGCATCGCGGCGGACCTCGACGCGACAAGGCAAAGCTTGGCAAGCTCGCCCTGAAGCGCACATGAACAAATCGATAAGACTTCGTCCAGACCCGCCCGAGTGCATTTTCGCGCGATCGCGCCCGGACCCGCGGACGGGCGCCGGCCAAGCTCTAGGCGGCTGCGTTAAATTCGTGAACGTCGGCCGGGGCCGTGACCGTAATGCACAGGCGATCGCCCTGGATGGTGATCTCCCCGCGGGCCACCGGGTGATTGCCGGCGAGAATCCACAATTCGTCGCTCTCTTTGGTGTCGAGCGGGATGACAGCGCCCCGCCCCATGCGCAAGAGCTGCTGCATCGGCATGTTGCAACGCCCCAAAACGACGCTGAGTTCGATCTGGACGGCGTGGACTTGGGTTTGATCCGACACGAGTGCTTCCCACCTAGAGATTCTCTAGTCGACGCCGAAAGGATTGAGAGCTGGTGAATCCCACCGCCCCGATTGGCTGGGCCGTCTCGCCCGGGCTGACGCCCTATGAAGGCGCGGTGCGCGCCATGGAGGCGCGGGCGGCGGCGATCGCGGCGGGCGAAGCGGGCGAAATCGTTTGGCTGGTGGAACATCCCCCGCTCTACACGGCGGGCGTTTCGGCCAGGCAAGACGACCTGCTCGCCCCGGACCGCTTTCCCGTGCATTGGACGGGCCGTGGCGGGCAATTCACCTATCACGGGCCCGGACAGCGCGTGGCCTATGTGATGCTCGATCTGAGGGCGCGTGGGCGCGATGTGAGCCGGTTCGTGGGAAACCTCGAAACCTGGCTGATCGGGGCGCTGGCGCGGTTCAACGTCGAGGCCGGGACGCGCAAGGGGCGCGTGGGCGTCTGGGTCGAGCGCAAAGGCGCCGGCTGGTCGCGCGAGGACAAGATCGCGGCGATTGGCGTGCGATTGCGAAAATGGGTTTCGTTTCACGGCATTGCCTTCAACGTGAAGCCGAACCTCGAGCACTTCTCCGGCATTGTGCCCTGCGGGATCAGCGCGCATGGCGTGACCAGCCTCGTCGACCTCGGCCTGCCCGTGACCATGGCCGATGCGGATGCGGCGTTGCGGGCTGCATTTGAGGACGTGTTCGGCCCGACGGCGTTGGCTGAACCTCCCCACGATCCCGCCGCAATGGACGCGCAGCCTGAGTCTCTGGGCGGGCCGGAGTTGGCGGGATGAAACCTGCATCTGGCGATGACAAGAAACCTGCGCCGGCGCACGAACCGCACGAGCGCGACTTCTACCTCGACGAACTCATGACAGCGCAGCCCGAAGCGACGCAGGAATATTTCCGTGCACGCCTGCGCGCGAGCGCGAAGGCGCCGAAGCGGGAAGATTGATCCTCCATCGCCTCTACCCCGCGAGGGGGAGAGGCAGGATTGCGAAGCAATCCGGTGAGGGGGCGGCGCGCAGAATTAAGCGCGGAGCTTCGTTCTGAAACTCCCACCCTCATCCGGCGCTTCGCGCCACCTTCTCCCGCCGATGCGGGAGAAGGGCATTATTAAGCCAATTCCAACAGCACCTCGTCCGCCGCGACGCTGGCGCCGGGGGCGGCGTTCACTTTGGCGACGACGCCGTCGCGTTCGGCGCGGATGATGTTTTGCATCTTCATGGCTTCGACGACGGCGACGCCCTCGCCGGCTTTCACCTCCTGGCCCGCGACGGCGGAGATCGACACGACGAGGCCGGGCATGGGCGAGAGAACGAGCTTTGAGGTGTCGGCCTTGGGCTTTTCCGGAATCTTCTTGTGAAGCTCGGCGCCGCGCGGGCTGGCGACGGTGGCGCGCGCGGCGACTCCGCGCAGTTTGAGCGTAAAGCCTTCCGGCACTTTCTTGAGCTTGAGCGCGAATGGCGCGCCGTCGAACACGCCACGCATCACGCGCTGACCGGGGCGCCATGCGGTTTCGAGGCGCGAGGTCTTGCCGTCGATCAGCACGCCGGCGCCCGCGTCATCGAGATCGACGTGTGTGAGGTGATGCGCCTGATCGAGGATCACCACCCAGTCGCGGCGTCCGTTGCCGGAGGCGCGGCGCACGTCAAAAGCCTGCGCGAAAGCGGCGGCGGCGATGAGCAGACGCAACTGCGCCGGCGACGGCGCGGCGCCGGCGAAGCCGTTGGGGAAGTTTTCCTTGATGTAGGCGGTGGTGAAATCGCCTTTGCGGAATTTCTTCTCCTCCATCACCGCGCCGAGGAAGGAGATGTTGTTCTCGAAGCCCTCGATGACGAATTCATCGAGAGCGCGCGCCTGCGCGTCGATGGCGGCGATGCGGGTTGGCCCGTGCGTCACGAGCTTGGCGATCATGGGATCGTAATAAATGGAGATTTCGTCGCCCTCGCGCACGCCGGTGTCGTTGCGCACGGTCTCGCTTTCGGCGGGCGGGCGATAGACGCGCAGGCGCCCGATCGAGGGGAGGAAGTTGCGCGCGGGATCTTCGGCATAGATGCGGCTCTCGACGGCCCAGCCTTTGATCTTCACATCCTTCTGCTTGAACGCGAGCTTCTCGCCGCTCGCGACGCGGATCATCTGCTCGACCAGATCGAGCCCGGTGATCATTTCCGTGACCGGGTGCTCGACCTGCAGGCGCGTGTTCATTTCCAGAAAGTAGAAGCTCTTGTCCGCGCCCGAAGCGACGAACTCGACCGTGCCGGCGCTGTCGTAGTTCACGGCGCGCGCGAGGGCGACGGCCTGCTCGCCCATGGCGGCGCGGGTCTTCTCATCGAGCAGCGAGGACGGCGCTTCCTCGATGACTTTCTGATTGCGGCGCTGGATCGAGCATTCGCGTTCGTTCAAGTGAACGATGTTGCCGTGCTTATCGCCGAGGATCTGGATTTCGATGTGCCGGGGCGCCAGCACGAATTTCTCGATGAAGATGCGGTCGTCGCCGAACGCGCCCTTGGCTTCGGCGCGCACGGCGGGAAAGCCTTCCTCGACTTCCTTGCGATTGCTGGCGACGCGGATGCCTTTGCCGCCGCCGCCCGCGCTCGCCTTGATCATCACCGGATAGCCGATCTCCTCGGAGATTTTCACGGCATGGGCGACGTCGGCGATCTCGCCGATATAGCCGGGCACGCAGGAAACGCCGGCGCCGGCGGCGGTCTTTTTCGACTCGATCTTGTCGCCCATGGCGCGAATGGCGTGCGGATTGGGGCCGATGAAGACGATCTTCTCCGCCGCCAGACGGTCGGCGAACTCGGCCTTCTCGCTCAAGAAGCCGAAGCCGGGATGAATCGCTTGCGCGCCCGTTTGCTTCGCCGCGGCGACGACCTTGTCGATCACAAGGTAAGATTGCGCGGCGGGCGGCGGGCCGATGTGAACGCTCTCATCGGCCATTTCGACGGCGAGGCTGTCGCGGTCGGCGTCGGAATAGACCATCACCGTCTTGATCCCCAGCCGGCGCGCCGTCCGGATGACGCGGACAGCGATTTCGCCGCGATTGGCGATCAAGATTTTCTCGAACATTCCGCGCTCCAGAGCCCAGCGACCGCATAGCGGGCTTTTCAGCGCGCGTCACCCGGGCGACAAGGATTGGGGAGGACGAAAACATGAATCGCAGACAGGCGCTGGCGGGCGCGGCGTTGCTTGCCGCTTGTGACCGCAGTGCGGCGGGCGCGGAGCCGGCGGCTCTGAAGCCGTTCCCGATCCGCCGCAGCGTCAATTTGGGCAACGGGCTCGACGCGCCGCACGAGGGCGATTGGGGCTATCGCGTTGAGACAGCGCA